>NZ_JBXXZI010000009.1:0-178388 GCF_057369555.1 Comamonas sp. FUJ_7 | reverse complement strand
GGATGCTTCGAAAGTGGGAGCGCATAGCGCACGTCTGCTAAAGACTTGAGGCTTATAAATACCGGATATCCAAAAAAAGAGAGCGCCTGGCGCTCTCTTTTTTATGCAGGCTTTGCTGATCTCTTAATAGGGGGCAGCCTGGCCCTTGACAAATACCCGAAGCTCGCCATTCTGGAAGGATGTCCACTGTTCGTTCTGGGTGAGCGGGGCGGTGACGATGATGGCAACTTTGTCCTGGGGCGTGGTTTCGCGGGAAAAGTCCACGCTCAGGTCTTCATCGGAGAGTTGTGCTTGGGCGAAGGGGTGTTGGCGCTCGATGTAGCAGAGGTGGGTGGTTGCATGGGCCCAGAGCGCTTCACCGTTGGAGAGCAGGAAGTTGAAGGTGCCGTGCGGGGCTATTTTGGCGGCCAGCTCGCGCAGGGTGTGGGTCAGCTCTTTGATGCTGGGAACGCCGGCGTGGGACTTCCACAGCTCTTGCATGATCCAGCAGAAGGCTTGCTCGCTGTCGGTGTTGCCTACGGGCTGGAAATGGGCATGCAGCTTGGGGGCGAAGTTCTTGAGGTCACCGTTGTGCGCAAACACCCAGTTGCGGCCCCAGAGCTCGCGCACAAAGGGGTGGCAGTTCTGCAGGCTGACCACACCCTGGGTGGCCTTGCGGATATGGGCGATGACGTTGGTGCTCTTGATCGGGTACTCACGGATGAGCTTGGCGATCTGGGAGTCTACGGCGCGTTCGTGATCGACGAAGTGGCGCAGGCCTTTGTCTTCGAAAAAGGCGATGCCCCAGCCGTCGGTGTGGTCCCCGGTATTGCCTGCGCGCTGGGTGAAGCCCGAGAAGCTAAAGCGCACATCGGTGGGCGTGTTGCAGTTCATTCCAAGCAGCTGGCACATGGCGTCGTCATATCTTTCAAGCAAAAAAGGTTTATAGCTTAAGAATACGGGCTCGATGGCGTTCGCTCTAGCGGCGCATGCAGCAGCGTTGCTCGCTATCAAATATGAGTTGCCAGCAACAGGCATGAAAAAAGCAGCCTAAGCTGCTTGGCACCAGTGCATGGCGGTGGCTTATTCGCGGTCCAGCCAGAGCTTGCCGCCGGTGGCCCAGTCGTGGCGCTTGATGTCGGTGATGATGATGTCCACCGACTCGGGTGAGCCGCCCAGCACTTCCACGCTGACGCGGGTGATTTCTTCGACCAGCTTGCGCTTTTGCTCGACGGTACGGCCTTCCATCATTTCTACGTGGTAGGTGGGCATGGTTCTCTCCTGCTGAATGAAGCGCCGATGATAAATCAGGTGCGCTCAGGTGCTGGATGGCATCGGTAGGTTCGGGCCGGGCTGTGCGCAGAGGGGGCAGATGCAGGCTTTGCCGCGTGCTTCGGCAGGCAGCTGGGCCAGTGCGTCTTGTGACACGGCCGTCTGCATGCACCAGCAGCTTTCTGGCGGCAGACCGGCGCTGATGGCGCACTGGTTGGGTTGGCCGCACAGGGGGCAGCGGCTGGTGTCTATGGCGGGATGGATGGGCATGGCGTCAGTGTAGAAGCCCGCTTGCATTGATCCGGTCACGGCCAAGAAAAATGCACTCGATGCGCAGACATGGAGTGCATTTTTGATAGCTGCTTGCGCTTGCCTTTCCTCAGTTTGATCATGAAACTGATCTGAAACCTAGGGAAGACATGCGCCAGCCGCTCTGATTGAAGGAGCGGCTGGGCAGGCGGGCTTAGCGTTTAAGCGCCGGCCTTGACCTTCAGGCGCCAAGCATGCAGCAGGGGTTCAGTGTAGCCAGAAGGCTGTTCCTTGCCCTTGAAGACCAGATCCAGAGCGGCCTGGTAAGCAGCGCCGTCAGGGTTGGCCACCAAGCTTTTGTAGGCGGCGTCGCCGGCGTTTTGCTCGTCCACCACCTTGGCCATGCGGGCAAAGCTGTCGCGCACCATGGCTTCGGTCACGATGCCGTGCTGCAGCCAGTTGGCAATGTGCTGGCTGGATATGCGCAGCGTGGCGCGGTCTTCCATCAGGCCCACGTTGTGGATGTCGGGCACCTTGGAGCAGCCCACGCCCTGGTCAATCCAGCGCACCACATAGCCCAGGATGCCCTGAACGTTGTTGTCCACTTCTTGCTGCTTTTCAGCGTCGGACCAGTTGGGGTTGGTGGACACGGGCACTTGCAGGATGGCGTTGATCAGATCGTCGCGTGCGGCATCGGCGTCGGTCTTTTCCAGCTCTTGCTGCACTTCGGCCACATTGACCTGGTGGTAGTGAAGAGCGTGCAGCGTGGCACCGGTGGGCGAGGGCACCCAGGCGGTGTTGGCACCAGCCTTGGGCTGGGCAATCTTTTGCTCCAGCATGGCCTTCATCAGGTCTGGCATGGCCCACATGCCCTTGCCGATCTGAGCGCGGCCGCGCAGGCCCATGCTCAGGCCAACCAGCACGTTGCTCTTTTCGTAAGCAGGCAGCCAGGCGCAGGTCTTCATGTCGGCCTTGCGAACCATGGGGCCGGCATACATGGCGGTGTGCATTTCGTCGCCGGTGCGGTCCAGGAAGCCGGTGTTGATGAAAGCCACGCGTGCAGGAGCAGCGGCGATGGCGGCCTTCAGGTTCACGCTGGTGCGGCGCTCTTCGTCCATGATGCCCAGCTTGACGGTGTTCTCGGGCAGGCCCAGAACTTGCTCAACGCGGCCAAACAGTTCGTTGGCGAAAGCAGCTTCGGCGGGGCCGTGCATCTTGGGCTTGACGATGTAGACGCTGCCGGTGCGGCTGTTCTGGATGCCATTGGCGCCATTGCCCTTGAGGTCGTGTATGGCGATGGCGGTGGTGATCATGGCGTCCATGATGCCTTCGGGGATTTCCTTCTTGTCCGCGCCCCACAGAACGGCCGGGTTGGTCATCAGGTGGCCCACGTTGCGCAGGAACATCAGCGAGCGGCCATGCAGCTTCAGGGGCTGGCCATCGGCACCGGTGTATTCGCGGTCGGCATTCAAGCCGCGGGTCACGATCTTGCCGCCCTTTTCGAAGGACTCGGTCAGCGTGCCCTTCAAGATGCCCAGCCAGTTGGCGTAGCCGTTGACCTTGTCTTCGGCATCCACGGCGGCCACGGAGTCTTCCAGGTCGAGGATGGTGGACAGAGCGGCTTCGACCACCACATCGGCCACGCCAGCGGCGTCAGAGCCACCGATGGGTGTTGCCTTGTTGATGATGATGTCGATGTGGATGCCGTTGTTCTTCAGCAGAACCGAGGAGGGTGTTGCTGCAGAGCCCTGGTAGCCAACGAACTTGGCTTCGTCTTTCAGGCCGGTCTTGCCGCCGTCCTTCAAGGTCACGACCAGCTTGCCGCCTTCAACAGCGTAGCCGGCGGCATTCTTATGCGAGCCGGAGGCCAGAGGGGCCGCCTGATCCAGGAAGTTGCGAGCGAACTCAATCACCTTGGCGCCGCGCACAGGGTTGTAGCCCTTGCCCTTTTCAGCACCACCTTCTTCGCTGATGACATCGGTGCCATACAGCGCGTCGTACAGGGAGCCCCAGCGTGCATTGGCAGCGTTCAGTGCGTAGCGGGCGTTCAGGATAGGTACGACCAGTTGAGGGCCGGCTTGAACGGCCAGCTCGGCGTCCACGTTTTCGGTCGTGGCCTTGGCGCCAGCGGGCTGCTCGACCAGGTAGCCGATGGTGGTCAGAAACTGACGATAGGCCACCATGTCGGTGATGGGGCCGGGATTGGCCTTGTGCCAGGTGTCTAGCTCGGCTTGCAGGCGGTCACGCTCGGCCAGCAGAGCAGCATTCTTGGGGGCCAGGTCGGCGACGATCTGATCAAAGCCCTTCCAGAAGACTTCTTGATCTACACCAGTGCCGGGCAGCACTTGTGCATTCACAAAGTTGTACAGCTCGTTGGCTACTTGCAGGCCGTGGACTTGGGTGCGATCAGTCATAGGAAACCTCTGGTTGATGTCTCTAGATATTCAGTAGTCGTTGCCCATCATGGGCAGCGTGTCATGACACTGTATTTGAATTATTTGAGTACATAAATAGCCTAAAAAGTTTAAAACTGATGATATTTATGTATGTAATCTCCGGGTTTCATTGAAGACCCAAGGCTTGGGTCTTTGGCTTCTGATCAGTTCTGATGCAAGAAAGCAAGATGAACGAGGGTGGAAGGAGGGGAGAAGTCCTCTTCCGCCGTGGCCTGAGATGTTGAGGTACTTTGGTTTTTCACTGAGGAGCGATGCAAGACGCTGATTTGAAAGATTTTTTCAGGGTGTTAAGAAAAAGGAGCATCTTTCATTGTCGAAAAATCGGCTACCTGATGACGAGGCGTTGTCTGTCATAAATTCACAATTGAAATCAGAAATGATTTGTTAGACTTGAAACATCTGATCATCTTTTGATCTCAATCAGTAAATCTTTATCAAGGAGCCCTCATGGCAAATCTGAACGAAAGCCTGCAAGATCTGATGACCCTCGACGGCGCTCTGTGCGCGGCGGTGGTGGATTACAACAGCGGCATGCTGTTGGCCAGCGTGGGATCTGGCGTTGATCTGGAACTGGCTGCTGCAGGTAACACTGAAGTGGTGCGCGCCAAGATGAAGACCATGAAGTCTCTGGGTCTGCAGGACACGATTGAAGACATCCTGATCACTCTGGGCAAGCAGTACCACATCCTGCGCCCCGCAGAAAAGCTGAACGGCATTTTTGTGTACTACGTGCTGGACAGCGGCCGCGCGAACCTGGCTTTGGCGCGTCGCAAGATTTCCGATGTGGAATCCAAGATGACCATGTAATTCAGCGCAAGCTGAATGCGAAAAACGGGCCTCAAGGCCCGTTTTGCTTTTAGAAAGTGTTGGTGTGCAGCGGCCAACGCCTCACTCAGGCTGCAATCAGCGGTGCGCGAAACTGATAGCCCACTTTTTGCTGAGACTGCAAGGGAACCGCTACGGGGGTGGCGCGCTCGATGCGGCGGCGCAGGCGGTAGATGGTGGCGTGCAGGCTGTTGTCAGACTCCGCTGCGCTGGTGTGGCCGAGCAGGCTGCGAATGTGTTCACGGCTGACGGTCTCGCCCTGGGCCTGCAAAAAGCACTCCATCAGCATCAGGTCTGTCGCGCTCAGCTCCACGCTTTGGCCATCAGGGGCAATCAGCAGGCTGCGGCGGCTGTCCAGCTTCCAGGCTGTGGCCGTTTTGGCCGTGGTCATGATGCGGCGGTGCACAGCGCGCACTGCCAGCTCCACCTGCTCGAAGGTCACGGGTTTGGTGAGATACATGTCTGCGCCCGCGTTGATGACTTCGGCAAAGACCTCCGAGCCCAGCCGGCCAGAGACGATGAGCACTCCAGCCTGGGTGCGTTTGCGGATGATGCGCAGCAGCTCGGTTCCTGCCACACCGGGCAGCATCAGGTCCAGCACATAAAAGTCGAAACGGTAGGGCGCTTCGTCGGCCAGCAAGTCGCTGCTGTCGCTGTAAGCCGTGACATCCACGCCCTGGCTGCGCAGGTGCTGAGCCAGAAATTCGCAGTACTCGGTGTCGTCGTCAACCAGGGCAAGAGTGGCAGGCAGCATGGGCGGTTCTTATTCGGCGAGGCCTTGAGGAATGACCAGGCGCATGATCGTGCCATGCGGACTGTGAGGCAGAGCCTCTACTGTACCTTGGTGCAGCTGCAGCACCGAGCGCACGATGAACAGGCCCAGCCCTGCACCGGGGCGGCTATGACTGTTGCTGCCGCGTGAGCCTTTGTCGAAAAGGCGTGGGCGAAGCTCCTCGGGGATGCCGGGGCCGAGGTCTCGCACTTCCAAGATCAGTGCCAGTGGCTCATCGGACTCTGCAATGCTCAGTTGCACCTGCGTATCGACAGGCGCATAGGCCAAGGCGTTGTTGAGCAGGTTGCGAATCGTCAGTCGCATCAGCGCGGGATGCAGCTGCACTGTGCGTGGCTGGGTCAACCATTGCACATTGACACGAGGGCGCAGATCGGCCGCAATATCGTGCAGCACCAGCTTGATGAGTGTGGGCAGGTCAGTCTCTGTAGATGCTCCGGCCTTGCCGCCCACGGCCAGGATGGTGCCGGCGGCCAGGGTGTTGTCCAGGGTGCTGATGACTTGCTGCAGTACATGCTCTGCTCTGTGCAGGGCTTTGGTGGCGGGCGCGGCATCGGCCATGTGAAGGTCATCAATGGCCTTGAGCGTGGCCTGCATGGCTGCCGAGGCGTTGTTCAAGGGTTGGCGAATTTCATGCGACAGCAGTTGCAGCATTTCGTTGTGCTCGGTGAGCATGGCGGTGCGCCAGTCCAGCAGGGTGCGCAGCTTGTCCAGTTCGCCGGCATCGCTGCGGTTGCTGCGCAGCTGCTGGTGCAGGGTTTGCAGCTGAGCGTGCTGACGGGCAATGACTTCACCACGTGCGTACTCCCGGCTTACATCGAAAAACTGCATCAGTACGTCATGCCGGCCCTGTGCATCGGGGGAGCCGGGAGTGAGCTGTATGCGGCGGTGGCGCTGTGCGCCTAACTCATCCTGCCGAGTCTCGTCATATTCTTGGCGCAGGCCTTGGGCTGCGGCGGCAAAGCGCGGGCCGTGGAAATGCCAGTCTTGCGCAGACAGCAGTTGCTGCAAGGGCCTGCCGACGATGACTGCCTGTGGCACCACATCAAACCACTGACGCCAGGCGGGCGTGGCCATGATCAGCTGTTCTTCGGCGCTCCAGATGGCGCAGCCTTGATCGGTGCGGCTGAGCAGGTCGAGAAGCTGGGATGCGGAAAAAGAAGGGGCGCTCATGAAGGCCAGCCGCAAGGGCTTGGTAGATGTGACTGAACGCGATCATAGGAGGAAAGCACTGGAGGGGTGGTGCTTCATGGTCGGGGCGAATAACCGATATTCCTGGATCGTAAAAACGGTAAATTTTGATATAAACGTATATAAATATCCAATATCTATTGTTAACTTGTGACTTCTAGTTGCGGTATAACGCGGCAAGGTCATATGCTATGACAGCATATAAGGTGCATCAACGAATCTAAAGTCATAGCGCTTAGCGTTGTCGCTGTATTGGATTTCGATAAAAAACATTACTAAATCAAGACTGCTCAATCGGTTTGCGCTTCTGATTCAGGAGCTCAGGCTCGCCGCAGCAGGAGACAACACGGACCAGACAGGAGCAGCGGTCATGGATAAGCTCAAGGCTTTCGAGTCTTTTGTATCGGTAGCGACCAGGGGCAGCTTGACAGCTGCTGCCAAGGCCGAGGGCGTGGCACCCGCCATCATGGGGCGCAGGCTGGATGCGCTGGAAGAGCACCTGGGCGTCAAGCTCATGGTGCGCACCACACGCCGCATTTCCCTCACCCACGAGGGCAGTGCATTTCTGGAGGATTGCCAGCGTTTGCTGTCCGATGTGTGCAATGCCGAGGCCAGCGTCAGCGCCGGTGGCGTCAAGGCTACGGGGCATCTGCGCATCACGGCACCGGCCGGTTTTGGCCGCCGTCATGTCGCTCCATTGGTGCCGCGCTTTCGCGATCTGCACCCCGATGTGACTATCTCCCTGAATCTCAGCGATCGTGTGGTCGACTTGGCCGGCGAAGGCTTTGACTGCGCCGTGCGGGTGGGCGATTTGGCAGATTCGGCGCTGGTCAGCGTGCGCATTGCTGACAACCGTCGCCTGTGCGTGGCGACACCAGCCTATCTGGAGCGCCGCGGCATCCCCAAACACCCCAGCGAACTGACACAGCACGACTGCCTGACGCTCTCGTCCGATGCCTCGCAAACGCGTGGCTGGGCCTTTCGCATCCCGCATCCCGAAAGCGGTACCAGCGAGGTAGTGCACTTCAAACCCGGTGGCCCGCTGGACTGCTCGGACGGACAGGTACTGCACGACTGGTGTCTGGGTGGCTGGGGCATTGCCTGGCGCAGCACCTGGGAAGTCGAGGCCGAGATCGCCGCAGGCCGTCTTGTGCCGGTGCTGGAAGACTTTGCGGCACCTCCCAACGGTATCTTTGTGGTCTTCCCTCAGCGCAAGCACATGCCGCTGCGCGTGCGCATGTGGATCGACTACCTCAAGCACCATTACAACCAGCCGGATTTCTTTCGCCTGGGTGTGGATGCCTGAGCAATCTTGAATCGGTAGACAATGGGCGGGTCGTTGCAGTTCTTGGCGGACTGCAGAATCCGTCCTTTTTCTTTTGCGAAACCATGACTTTTGAAGCTGTGCTTGCCAGCGCCCACCTGCTGGCGATTCTGACTCTGGTGGTGTTTCTGACGAGCCAGGCGGCTTTGTGCCGGGTCGAGTGGATGAGTGCTGCCGTGGTGCAGCGCCTGGCCCGCCTGGACATGATTTATGGCATTGCCGCCCTTGCTTTGCTGCTGACAGGTATTGCGCGTCTGGTCTGGGGCGTCAAAGGCATGGGTGGCTATGTGGCCTCGCCGCTGTTTCACATCAAGATGACGCTGTTTGTCGTGGCCGTGCTGCTGTCGCTCAAGCCAACGTTCACCTTCCGTCGCTGGAAGAAGACGCTGGATGCCACCGGCCAGCTGCCCGCGCCGCAAGAGGTCAAGCAGACCCGCAAGTGGGTGATGTGGCAAGGCCATCTGGTGCCTGTGATCGCCGTGATCGCTGTTTTCTGGGCACGCGGCATGTAGAGCGGTTGCTGTGCTTGCATGGCTTGCTTGCTTGCTTGTGCGATGCGCGGCCGCCACGCTGCAATGCCTTGTTGCGGGCACGCAATCCAGCTTGGCTGCGCGGATAGAGGTAGCCACGTAAAATCCCGCAATGCTTTCCGTCAAACAAGAATTGCTCGCTGCTCTGGCTGCTGAGCTCGAAACACTCTCGCCCGGCGCTGGCGCACGCGCTGCGTTTGAAAACCCCAAAGTGGCAGCCCATGGCGACTTCGCTTGTACGGCGGCCATGCAGCTGGCCAAGCCTTTGAAGGCCAATCCTCGCGCTCTGGGTGAGCAGCTCAAGACCGCACTGGAGGCTACGGCGGCCTTTCAGCAATGGGTGGATGCGATTGAAATTGCAGGCCCTGGCTTTCTCAACATCCGCCTCAAGCCCGCTGCCAAGCAGGAAGTGGTGCGTGAAGTGTTGGGTCAGGCCGAGAAGTTCGGCTATCAGGCCGACCGCGGCGAAAACATTTTGGTCGAGTTCGTCTCGGCCAACCCCACTGGCCCGCTTCACGTGGGTCACGGCCGTCAGGCGGCGATTGGCGACGCCATCAGCAATCTGTACTCCACCCAGGGCTGGAAGGTGCACCGCGAGTTCTATTACAACGACGCGGGCGTGCAGATCGACACCCTGACCAAGTCCACTCAGCTGCGCGCCAAGGGGCACAAGCCCGGCGACGAGTGCTGGCCTACCGACAGTGACAACCCGCTGGCCAAGAATTTCTATAACGGCGACTACATTGCCGATATTGCCGAAGCCTTCAAGGCCAAGCAAACCATCAAGGCCGATGACCGCGAGTTCACCGCCAATGGTGATGTGGACGACTATGACAATATCCGCCAGTTCGCTGTTGCCTATCTGCGCAACGAGCAGGACAAGGATCTGCAGGCCTTCAATCTGAAGTTCGACCAGTACTATCTGGAATCGAGCCTGTACGAAAACGGCTATGTCGAAGAAACCGTCAACCGCCTGATCGCCAACGGCAAGACCTATGAGCAGGATGGCGCGCTGTGGCTCAAGTCCACCGACTACGGTGACGACAAAGACCGCGTGATGCGCAAGACCGACGGCGGCTACACCTACTTTGTGCCCGATGTGGCCTATCACATCCAGAAGTTCAAGCGCGGCTTCACCAAGGTGGTGAACATTCAGGGCACCGACCACCACGGCACCATTGCCCGCGTGCGCGCTGGCCTGCAGGCTGCCGATGTCGGTATTCCCGAAGGCTACCCTGACTACGTGCTGCACACCATGGTGCGCGTGGTGCGCAACGGCGAAGAGGTCAAGATCAGCAAGCGCGCTGGCTCCTACGTCACGCTGCGCGACCTGATCGAGTGGACCAGCAAGGACGCTGTGCGCTTCTTCCTGCTGAGCCGCAAGCCTGACACCGAGTACACCTTTGACGTCGATCTGGCCGTCGCCCAGAACAACGACAACCCCGTGTACTACGTGCAGTACGCCCATGCCCGCATTCAGTCCGTGCTGCGCGCCTGGCAAGAAGCTGGTGGTGCAGGCGTTGCGGTGCTCAAGGATGTCGATTTGTCGGCACTGGAAGGCACGCAGGCTCAAGCCCTGATGCTGCTGCTGGCCAAGTACCCCGAGATGCTGACAGCAGCTGCCGCTGGTAATGCTCCGCACGACGTGACTTTCTATCTGCGTGATCTGGCCTCGGCCTATCACAGCTACTACGATGCCGAGCGCATTCTGGTCGACGACGAGAAGGTCAAGCTGGCACGCTTGGCACTGGTCGCCGCCACCGCCCAGGTGTTGCACAATGGCTTGGCTGTGCTGGGTGTGAGCGCACCTGAGCGCATGTAATCCCGTTCTCAGGGCCGCTGAAGGCTCTGAAAACGGCATAACTGAAGCAGAAAGCGTTAAGCGACTGATATGAAGAACCAGCAACGCGGTGGAACCATCCTGGGCTTGATCTTTGGTATGGTCATCGGCCTGGCGGCGGCGTTGGCCGTTGCCATCTATGTGACCAAGGTGCCAGTGCCTTTCCTGAACAAGGGGGGCAACAATACCGAAAGAGATGCGGCAGAGGCTGAGCGCAATAGAAACTGGGACCCCAATGCGCCTTTGCAAGGCCGCCAGCCTGCCCCGCCTGCGGTGGCTGCGCCTCCCAGTGATGTGACCGTGACGCCTCCAACACCAGCGGTACAACCTACGGCAACCGGCGGAGTTGCTACACCGCCCGTATCTGCCTCGTCGGAGCAGCCGGCCAAACCGGCCTCGGGTGACCCGCTGGGTGACTTGGTCAAGGAGCGCTCGGCCGCTGCGGACAAGGCAGAAAAGGCACGGGCAGAAAGAGAGAAGGCCGCTCAGGCTGCCTCGTCTGACTCGGCTTTCAACTATTTTGTGCAGGCGGGTGCCTTCCGGGGCCAGAGCGAGGCGGAAGCCCAGCGCGCCAAGCTGGCCATGCTGGGCTGGGAGTCGCGTATCAGCGAACGTGAGCAAAACGGCATCACCGTCTTCCGCGTGCGTGTCGGCCCGTTCGGCAAGCGTGATGATGCAGAGCAGCTCAAGGGCAAGCTCGATGGCGCGGGTGTGGACTCGACGCTGGTGAGAGCGGCGAAGTAAGAGGCTCCCCTGAGGCGCTTTGCGCCTTCCCCCAATGGGGACAACATATCGCTGCGGGGAGTCCCTTGCTTGATGCTTCTGGCCTGCCCCGCTGTTCGTTTTAGTGTTGGCTGAACTTTTTGGAGCCGATATGCTCTGATACTGCAGACCTGATACAGGAGTTTGTTTAGATGAAACGTCGCGAATTCTCTCTGGCTGCCTCGGCAGCTGCTGCCGGTGCTCTGACTTTGGGCACCTCCTCCAGCTGGGCCCAGGGCGCTGCGCCCAGGGAAGGCAAGGACTACGTCAAGCTGGGCAAGCCTGCCAGCGTGAGCGCACCTGCCGGCAAGGTCGAAGTGGTGGAGTTCTTCTGGTACAGCTGCCCCCACTGCAACGTGTTTGAGCCGCAGTTCGAGGCCTGGGCCAAGACACAGCCTGCCGATGTGGTGGTGCGTCGCGTTCCCGTGGCGTTCAATGCTTCTTTTGTGCCCCAGCAAAAGCTGTATTTCGCACTGGAAGGCATGAATCTGCTGCCTCAGTTGCATGCCAAGGTGTTCCGCACCATTCATGTGGAGCGCAACCTGCTCAAGACCGATGACGCCATTTTTGACTGGGTCGGCAAGCAGGGCGTGGATCTGGCCAAGTTCAAGGAGGTCTACAACTCCTTCACCGTGGCCAACCAGTCACGCAAGGCTGCGCAGTTGCAAAATGAATATGACGTGGAAGGCGTGCCTGCCATGGGTGTGGCAGGCCGCTACTACACCGATGGCACCAAGGCCGGCAATATGGATAACGTGCTGCGCGTCGTCAATGCGCTGATCGCTTCCAGTCGCAAGGCCTGATCGGCAATGATCGATTGCACGGGTATCTGATGCCTGACAAGCCCGCCGCTGAGCGGGCTTTTTTGTGAGTGCTTTTTACGCAGCCTGTAAAAAAGGAATGACTACAATGCAGCGAATGCAAGAAACGTGCCTTCTATGAAAAAATCACTTCTTCCTCTTGCCCTGGCCTGTGCCCTGGCAGCAGCGACCGGTATGGCCCATGCTGAAAAGGCCGATAGCGCCAAGCCCATGAATATCGAGGCGGATGCACTGCGTCACGACGAGTTGCAGCAGACCAGTGTCTTCACCGGCAATGTGGTGATGACCAAGGGCTCCATCGTGCTGCGTGGTGCGCAGCTCGATGTGCGTCAGGACGCCGAGGGCTATCAGTACGGAGTGATCAAGGCAGAGGCTGGCAAGCGCGCTTTCTTCCGCCAGAAGCGCGATACCGTTGCCGGTCAGCCTGAAGAGTTCATCGAAGGCGAGGGCGAAGTCATCGAATACGACGGCAAGGCCGATATCGTCAAATTTATTCGCCGTGGCGAGATGCGCCGCTATCGTGGTGGTCAGCTCAGCGATCAGGTCACAGGCTCCGTCATCGTCTACAACAACATCACTGATGTCTACACGGTCGATGGCCAGAAGACCAGCGGCGGCTTGCCCAGCTCTTCCGTGGGGCAGGGCGGCCGTGTGCGCGCCATCATGGCACCCAAGGAGGGCTCACCGGGTGCACAGCCCAAGCCCGCCACACCCGCAACGGAAATGCGCCAGAGCATGACTCTGGGTGGCGAGAAAGACGACGAGAAAAAATGATCGAACCGACTTTCTCTGACTCTGGTCACGGCCGCACAGGCGAGGCGAGCAGCCGCCTGGAAGCCAAGCATCTGGCCAAGTCCTATGGCAGCCGCAAGGTGGTCAAGGATGTGTCGCTGTCCGTGCAAAAAGGCGAGGTCGTCGGTCTGCTCGGCCCCAACGGCGCGGGCAAGACCACCTCGTTTTACATGATCGTGGGCCTGGTGCGCAGTGATGGCGGCGAGATCTTTATCGACGGCCAGGCTGTGGGCGGCATGCCGATCCACCAGCGCTCGCGCCTGGGCCTGTCCTATCTGCCCCAGGAAGCCTCGATCTTTCGCAAGCTCAGCGTGGAAGACAATGTGCGCGCCGTGCTGGAGCTGCAAAAAGACGAGCAGGGCAAGACGCTCACGCGTGATGAAATCGAAAAGCGCCTGACCGGTCTGCTGCAGGAGCTACGTGTCGAGCACCTGCGTCAGTCGCCGGCGCTGGCGCTGTCCGGTGGTGAGCGTCGGCGTGTGGAAATCGCCCGCGCCCTGGCCACGCAGCCGCGTTTCATCTTGCTGGACGAGCCATTTGCCGGTATCGACCCGATTGCGGTGATCGAGATCCAGCGCATCATCGGCTTCCTCAAGGAGCGCGGCATCGGTGTGCTGATTACCGACCACAACGTGCGCGAAACCCTGGGCATTTGCGACCACGCTTTCATCATCAGCGACGGTCATGTGCTGGCTGAAGGCACACCAGAGCAGATTGTGGAGAACGCTGACGTGCGCCGTGTCTATCTGGGTGAGCATTTCCGGATGTGATGGTTATGCCTCCCATGCTTCCTCATTTCGTGTGGTCCCTGCCCCAGCCTTGGGTACAAGGGGCTCTGACCGGCTGCGCCCGGGCTTGCTTTGGGGCGGCCCGGCGGCGAAATCAGCCGGCTATTGATAGCGCGGGAGCCTCGCCACGATGAAACCAGGGCTGTCGCTACGCGTATCGCAACACCTGTCGCTGACTCCGCAGCTGCAGCAATCGATTCAGCTGCTGCAGCTGTCCACACTGGAGCTGGCACAGGAAGTCGAGCAGATGTTGATCGACAACCCTTTTCTGGAGCGAGCAAGCGACGAGGCAGACACCACGGCTGATGCTCCTGTAGAAATAGCGGCTAGCGCTGGTGAATACAGTACTTCAGATGGAATTCATGCTGATAATGAGTTCCAGAAAGCGCAATCAGCTACGGAAACGGTAGCGGAAGCTCTTAACCTCGAGACACCCGAAACCCTGAACTGGGAAACCGACGGCATTGACGGCCAGGACGGCGAATGGGGCGGCGAGTCCAGCAGCGAGTGGGATGCGCCATCGGTCCGCAGCTCCACGCACAACCGTGATGGCGATGACGAGACCGATGCCATCGATCTCGCACGCGAACACCAGAGCCTGACCGACTTTTTGCACCACCAGGCGCTGAGTTTGCATCTGGGCGCGGCAGATACGGCGGCGCTGCGCTTTCTCATCGAGTCGCTCAGCGACGACGGCTATCTCGAAGAGTCATTGCAAGAGCTGGCGCAAAGTCTGGCGGGCGACGACCTAGAAGAGCGCGAAGAGCTGGAGCAGCACTTTGCCATTGCGCTCAAGCTGCTGCAAAGCCTGGAGCCCGTGGGCGTGGGGGCACGCGATCTGGCCGAGTGTCTGCAGCTGCAGCTGCGCGATCTGATTCGGGAAGCCGAGGACGAGGGCACGACAGCGGCCCATATGAGCCGCCTGCTGCTGGCGCAGTCCATCTGTGCCCAGCCCATGGACCTGCTGGCGCGGCGCGATTTGCGCAAGCTTGCCAGCCTGTGCGGCGCTCGCGAAGAGCAGCTGCGCGAGGCCATCACGCTGATCGCCCGCCTTGAGCCGCGACCGGGTCGGCGCTTTGTCGACGTGGAGCGCAATATCGTGGTGCCCGATGTCATCGTGCGCCCGGTGCGAGCCAGCTCGGGCCGGGTGGACTTTTCGGTGCAGCTCAATCCCGAAGTCATGCCCAAGCTGCGTGTACATGACATCTACGCCAGCGTGCTGCGCCGTCACAAAGGCAGCGAAGGACATGCTGCGCTGCAGCAGCGCTTGCAGGAGGCGCGCTGGTTGATCAAGAACATTCAGCAGCGCTTCGACACCATCTTGCGGGTGTCCGAAGCCATCGTGGAGCGGCAGAAAAACTTCTTTGTGCATGGTGAACTGGCCATGCGCCCGCTGGTGCTGCGCGACATTGCCGATCAGCTGGGCCTGCACGAATCCACCATCAGCCGCGTGACCACGGCCAAGTACATGGCCACGCCGCAAGGCACGTTCGAGCTCAAATACTTTTTTGGCTCGGGTCTGGGCACGGAAACCGGCGGCAGTGCCTCGAGCACGGCCGTGCGTGCGCTGATCAAGCAGTTTGTCGATGCCGAGAACCCGAAAAAGCCGCTGTCGGATGCCAAGCTGGCCGACATGCTCAAGGAGCAAGGCATCGAATGCGCGCGTCGCACCGTGGCCAAATACCGCGAGCAGCTCAAGATACCAACGACTACGTTGCGCAAGGCACTGTAAATACGCTGTAAACAAGAAAGCCGCTGATGCAATGCACAGCGGCTTTTTTGTTGCGTCTGGCTTGACCTTACTTCGTGGGAACCAGCCACCAGATGAATAGCGCCAGAACTGCAATCATCAAGCCAAACTTCAAAATCTTGTAGAAGGTCGGATTCCAGTCGCGGAACTTGCGGCGGTACTTGCCCATGTAGAACGAAACCTTGAACAGCTTGCTGATCATGCCGCGAGGGTCGCCCTCGCTATTTGGGGAGCTGGCGGCGGCCACTACATTCTTGCCCAGCCAGTGGTTGAGCCACTGGGCAAAGCCATTGGTCATGGGGCGCTCCACATCGCAAAACAGCACGATGCGGTTGCCTTCAGAGCGGTTTTCGGCCCAATGCATATAGGTCTCGTCAAAGATCACGCCTTCGCCTTCGCGCCAGCTGTAGGGCGTGCCGTCGACTTCGATCATGCAGCGGTCGTCATTGGGTGCCAGCACAGCCAGGTGGTAGCGCAGTGATCCGGCATAGGGGTCGCGGTGCAGATTGAGTTTGGCGCCGGGGGGCAGCTCGGCAAACATGGCGGCTTTCACGCTGGGGATGGATTTGACCAGCGCCGTGGTCTTGGGGCACAGCTCCATGGCCGAGGGGTGGGCATCGCCGTACCACTTCAGATAAAAGCGCTTCCAGCCGGTTTTGAAGAAGGAGTTGAAGCCTGCATCGTCGTTGTTGGCGGCGGCCTTGATCTGCATGTTCTTTTGCAGATTGACGGCTTCCTCGCGGATTTCGCGCCAGTTGGCCTGCAGCGGGGCCAGCTCGGGGAAGGTGCTGGTGGGCAGGTAGGGCGTGCGTGGCACCTTGCTGAACATCAGCATGAAGACGTTGAATGGCGCTGTGAACGTGGAGTGGTCAAACAATTGCTTGACCACTTTGTGACGCACCTTGCCGCGCAGGTGCATGTACAGCGCGCAGCCGAAGAACATGAGCACCAGGGCCAGAACGATGATTTTTGCCATAGGTTGCAATTTTACCGGGGCCACTTCAAACAGGTCATGGCTCAGGTCAAACGGCAGTGCAGAAGCCTTTGATGTACTTTGAAATTGATAGCTTTCAGCGCTTCTTGAATAAGAGCTAGAGGCTGCTTTTATTGTGATTTTTGAGTAAAAGCAGATTGCACACGCTGCAGCAGTTCGCGGTTCAGGCTGCGCTGGTGGCTGCTCCAGTGGGTCTGGGCTTTGTCCAGTTCGTTCTTCAGGCGCTGTGCGGTGCCCCAGTCGCCTGATTCGGTGCACCAGATGGCGTACTCGGCCAGTACCTCAAAGCTGCTCGAGCGTTCACGCAGAAACTCGAAGGACTGGCGCGCCATGGCGTTGTCGCCCTGCGCAGCGTAGGCTCTGGCAATCAGCAGGCCCACTTCGTCCGCACGGTAGTGGATATCGGTCTGGGCAATGACTTTGAGGTGCTGCAGCGCGGCTTGTGGCTGGCCTGCATCAAAAGCTGCACGTGCTGCGCCCCAGCGGATTTCCAGGTCGTTGGCAAACGGGCCTTTCATGCTGGCCTCGAAGTGCTGCAAGGCTTGCAGGGGCTGGCCAGCTTCCAGCATGGCTTGCGCTAGACGAATTTCGTTTTGGGCCGTAGCCGAGTAGTCAAACGCCGCCTGCGCGTCACGCAGATCGCGGGTGGGGTCCAGCGACTTGACGGCCTGCCGGGCCAGCTGGCGCGCACCACGCTCCAGCCGTGAGTTGGGCAGGTAGATGGCAAGCGCATAGACCACACTGCCCAGAAAGGGAAAGGCCAGCAGAATGAACAGCCAGTAGTTGTTCTGCCCCGTGCGCACCGCATGCACGGCAAAGAACAGGGCAATGATGACGTGCAGTCCAACTCCGGCAAAAGCCATGGCGATCTCTCGTAATTGATATCGCGGCGAATTATATAAAGGCCGCCAGAACAGGGGCCTGCTACAGCAGGCGTGTGCCCAGCGGCACCTCCTTGTCGGGTATGCACAGGGCTACGGCGCCATCGGCGTCGTGAAAGCCGGTGACCAGACATTCGCTCATTAACGGGCCAATCTGTTTTTTCGGAAAATTGACCACGGCCACCACCAGTCGGCCTACCAGCTCTTCGGGCTGGTAATGCTCGGTGATCTGCGCGCTGGACTTGCGCTGGCCGATCTCCGGGCCAAAGTCCACCAGCAGCTTGTAGGCGGGCTTGCGGGCCTCGGCAAAAACCTCGGCCTGCAGTACGCGGCCTACGCGCAGCTCTACCTTCATGAAGTCGTTCCAGCTGATTTCTTCCATGTTTTGGGTCTCCTTGGCAGGGCATCATGCCCTTGCCCAGAGATGAATCTGTAGAGAAACGCTTGTCGTGCGCAGGCACTGGAAAAGGCCTAGCGCGTATGCTCGGGCCCTGCGCGCAGCGATTGCGCACCGAATTGCTATGAACCAACTGCATCTGTTTTTGCCCTGCGCCGCCGGCGTAGAGGGCTTTTTGGCCGACGAAGTCCACGCCATCACCGGCGCCACCGGGCAAGACCTGCTCGTGGGCCGCGGTGGTGTCATGCTGCGCGGCATGTGGCGCGATGCCATGCTGCTCAATCTGCACAGCCGCCTGGCGCAGCGAGTGCTGATCGAGCTCTCGCACACCATGTACCGCAGCGAGAACGACCTGTACCGCGCTGCCAGCGAGGTGGCGTGGGAGATCTGGTTCTCGCCCAAGGAGACTTTCAAGATTGAAGTCACGGCCCAGCACAGCCCGCTGACCAGCCTGAACTTTGCCGCCCTCAAGGTCAAGGACGCGATTGCCGACCGCTTCCGCGCCAAGCGCAACGGCGTGCGCCCCAGTGTGGAGACGCACCACCCCGATGTGCGCGTGCACCTGCACCTGACCACGGACGGCGCGACCATCTATATCGACACCTCGGGCGAGGCGCTGTTCAAGCGCGGCTGGCGTGAGGACAAGGGCGATGCCCCGCTCAAGGAAACGCTGGCCGCAGCCATGATTGCCGCCTCGGGCTGGAACCCGCATGGTGACAATCCCCAGCCGCTGTACGACCCTTGCTGTGGCAGCGGCACCGTGGTGATTGAAGCTGCGCAGATTGCGCGCAGGATTCCGGCCGGTATCCTGCGCCGCTTTGCGTTCGAGAAGCTGGTGCCCTTCCAGCGCCATGTGTGGGAAGCCATGCTGGATGAGGCCGAGGCCGCCATCCTGCCCAAGTCGCCGGTGGGCATCTACGGCTCGGACATCGCCTTCCGCATGGTGGACTTTGCCCAGCGCAATGCCGAACGTGCCGGCGTGGCCGACACCGTCAACCTGCGCGGTGGCGATGCCCTGCAGCGCATGCCGCCTTGCGATCAACCCGGCATGATGATTTTGAACCCACCCTATGGCGAGCGTATTGCAGCTGCCGGGGCATCGGGTCGCAATGCCGCAGAGCGCATGGGCCAGGTCGAACGTGCAGGCCGCGAAACCGCGCAGACCGAAGACGGCGGTGAATTTTTCAATCAGCTGGCAAGCCACTGGAAGAAGAATTACAGCGGCTGGAGCGCCTATATGCTCACACCTGACCTCAAGCTGCCCGGCAAGATGCGCCTCAAGGAATCGCGCCGCACGCCCATGTGGAACGGACCCATCGAATGTCGTCTGTTCCGCTTCGACATGATCAAGGGTGCGGTCAAGCCTCGCAAGCCCGCCGAGGGCAGCGAGGCATGAAGATCGCCCCCCTGCGCTGGCCGGCCTGTAACGCCGGCTACGACGGCCCGTTGCCGCGCCCCATGATTCTGGACACCAATGTGGTGCTGGACATGCTGATCTTTGACGACCCGGATATCCCCACCATCCGCGAGCTGGTTGCCCGTGGCGAGGTGCGCTGGATCGCCGACGAAGCCCAGCGCATCGAGCTGGGCCGTGTGCTGCACTACAGCCAAATCGCCCCGCGCGTCAGCTTCTATGGCAAGACTGCCGAGGGCGTGATGGCCGCTTTTGACGCTGCGGTGGAATATGTGCCCGCAGCGCCCAAAATCCGTTTTACCTGCACCGACCCCGACGACCAGCATTTTCTCGACCTGGCCAGTCTGCACAAGGCCGTGCTGGTCAGCAAAGACCGCGCCGTCCTCAAGCAGCGCAAGCGCGTCGCAACGCATTACGGCGCGACGGTGGGAAATGTGGTGGTGCTGGAAGAGACTCTGGCCGAAGCCTGATTCTTTCTTCATTAAAAAGAGCGGCCAGCGCTTGTCCATCAAGCGCTGGGCGCTCTTTTGTTGGTGGTGTTTATTTCTGCTTGGGTAGCCACGGAATGCCATTGATATGGCTGCCGCCGTCGACAAACAGCGTGTTGCCCGTCACATAGCGGCAGTCTTCGCTGGCCAGGAATAGCGCTGCGCCGCCGATGTCTCGCTCGGGGTCGCCCATATAGCCCATGGGGTTCAGTCGCAGCATGTCGGCGGCGTTTTCGGGCTGGGCGGTGGCGAATTTTTTGTAGGCTTCGGTGGCCGCACCGGGGCAGATGGCGTTGCAGCAGATGCCAAAGGCCGCCCATTCGCGGGCGGCGGAGCGGGTGAGGGTGCGCAACGCTTCCTTGGCCATGTTGTAGTCCACCGAATAGGGGTGGGCGTTGACGCCGTTGAGTGAGCACATATTGATGACCCGGCCCCAGCCGCGCTCCTTCATGCCGGGGAAGACGGCTTGCATGGCCCACAGGGCCGATTGCGTGCCTATGCGCCAGGCCCAGTCGGCATCGATATCGCTCAGGGTTTCGACCTTGGCAAAGCCGGGTGCACTGCCAGGGCGGCGGCCCCAGGCGTTGTTGACCAGAATGTCCACGCGTCCAAAGCGGGCCTGGGCTCCGTCCACCATGGCCAGCACGGCCGCATGCTGGCTGACATCGGCGGGGGCAAAGTTCACTTCAACACCGAACTCGGTGCGGATCTCTTCGGCGGTGGCTTCGCCGGCTGCGATATTGATATCGGCCAGCCAGAGGCTGGCACCTTCGGCGGCAAAGCGGCGTGCTACGCCTTTGCCAATGCCTGCAGCAGCGCCGGTAATCAGCGCAACACGGTCTTGTAAGCGGTTCATCTCCTTGGCTCTCCTTATGATTCATGACGATCCACTTTGCGGGGGTGGAAGATTGTCAGCATCGTTGACTTGGACGAGGCGATGACCAGAGAGACCGAGCGCTGCTGAAAGCTGCGGCAGGCAATCTGTGCAGGTCCATTACAGCTGGGATTCCAGAGGCAGCCAGCCCAGTATGCGGGTCAGGGCGCGCTTGGGCCAGGTGGTGTTGGGTTCATGCTCCCAGACCTGGTCGGCGGCTTTGTCATCCCAGCGCAGCTCGCCGTTTTCAAGGCGCAGCACATAGCTGCTGTGGGGCTGCTTGGCTTGCGAGAAAACTTCCTGCACATCGTGTGCCAGCTCAGGATGCTCGAAGAGCACGCCCATCTCGGTGTTCAGCGCTGCCGAGCGCGGGTCAAAGTTGAAGGAGCCGACAAAGCCACGGAGCCCATCGACGACAAAGGCCTTGGTGTGCAAGCTGGCACCGCTGCTGCCCAGCATGCCGCTGTCGCCCAGACCGGATTTCTCAACACGGGCATCGGGCTTGAGCTCCCAAAGCTTCACGCCGGCCTCCAGCAAAGGCTTGCGGTAGGGGGCGTAGCCGGAGTGCACCATCGGCACATCGTTGGCGGCAAGAGAGTTGCTCATGATGTTCACGTTGACGCCACGAGCTGCCATGCCCGCAAACAGGGTGACGCCCGTGTTCCCCGGCACAAAGTACGGAGAGATGACCCACATGGACTGGCGGGCCGTGAACAGGGTTTGCAGGATGTCAAAGGTGAGCCAGCTTTTGGCATCCCGGTCGCGGGCGACAGGGGTAGCCTTGGCGGGCGGGTCGGACAGCACCTGCAGCTTGTCCACCCAGTGGTGGCGAAGCTGGGCAAACAAGGCCTGCGGGTCGTTCAGCCGATTGTTCATGGCCTGCACATAAGGCGAGTCTTGCACGGTGTTACGCCAGGCTTCGCGCTGCTGGGCATAGGTCTCCAGCTCCTGAGCGGAAAGAGGGGCTCGCAAGGCCGTGATGGGGATGACTGCATCACTGTTCCAGAAACTGTCAAAGATGGTGCTGGTCTGCTCTACGCCTGTGCCCAGCAGGACCAGATCGGCGTCGTGAAAGTTGACCTGGGCGGCATCAAAGTATTCATTGCCAATGTTGCGCCCTCCCACAATGGCCAGTCGCCCATCCACAATCCATGCCTTGTTGTGCATGCGGCGGCTGAAGCTGAAGACGCGCAAACCCATCTCCAGGGCGCGCAGCAAAATGGTGTTGCGGTTGCGAGCCGGGTTGAACAGGCGTACTTCGATGTTGGGATGGCTGGCCATGGCGACCAGGCTGTCGTCAATGCCCATGCCGTTCATGTCGTCGATCAGCATGCGTACACGCACGCCGCGCTCGGCGGCCTGCAGCAGCTCGTCCTTGAGCATGCGACCGGTCAGGTCGTCATGCCAGAGGTAGTACTGCACATCGATGCTGCGCTGCGATTGCTGAGCGGTGAGGGCACGGACGGCAAAGGCCTTGAGGTTGTCAGACACCAGACTGACGCCGGTTTGCTGAGGGTGCTGCGCCAGCATGGGAGCAATCCACCGGTCCATATCCGTCTGCTCCGGCTGTACGGGCAGAGCGTAGCTGGGCTCGCCCATGGCGCGCTTGGCAAACTTGCCCCAGGACCAGAGCACCAGTGAGGACAGCAGCATGAACAGCAAGACGCCCAGCACTCCCCATTTGATGAGCTTCATCACCACTCCATACAACTTGAGGCTGTTTATCCTAAGGCAAAGGCTTTCAGGGGCTTGAGGAAGGAGCGCTGAGCTGGCGATGGGAGCTGTCCGACAGCCGATGACGTGCGGCCAATAAAGCCCAGTGGTCCACGGTGAGCGTGCTCGGCGCGACAATAGCGGGATGACCTCATCCTCGACGCCTTTGCCTCCCTCTGCCGCCGCTACCCGCAAGGCGGTGCCTGCCTCGCCCAAGCTGACCACGCTGGACAAGACGCGCATTGATGACACGCGCATCAAGATCGTGCGCCCCTTGCTCACCCCGGCCTTGCTCGAAGAGTGGTTGCCGGTGACCGAGGAAGCCCATGCGCTGGTGGAGTCCAGTCGCGCGGCCATCTCGCGCGTGCTTCATGCTCAGGATGACCGGCTGGTGGTGGTGGTCGGCCCTTGCTCGATTCACGATCACGAGCAGGCCATGGACTATGCACGCCAACTCAAGGTGCAAGCCGATGCGCTTAAGGACGATCTGCTGATCGTGATGCGCGTGTACTTCGAGAAGCCACGCACCACCGTGGGCTGGAAGGGCTATATCAACGACCCCTATCGCGACGGCAGCTTTGCCATCAACGAAGGGCTGGAGCTGGCGCGTCGTCTGCTGCTCGATGTGCTGGCGCTGGGCCTGCCGGTGGGCACGGAATTTCTCGACCTGCTGTCGCCGCAGTTCATCAGCGATCTGGTCAGCTGGGGCGCGATTGGCGCGCGCACCACGGAGAGCCAGAGCCACCGTCAGCTGGCAAGTGGGCTGAGCTGCCCCGTAGGCTTCAAGAACGGCACCGACGGTGGCGTCAAGGTGGCCAGCGATGCCATTTTGGCGGCGCAGTCTTCACATGCCTTCATGGGCATGACCAAGATGGGCCAGAGCGCCATTTTTGAGACGCGTGGCAATCAGGACTGCCACGTAATTCTGCGTGGCGGCAAGGCGCCCAATTACGACGCAGCCCATGTGCAGTCCGCGTGCGAGATGCTGGAAAAAGCGGGCCTGCGCCCGCAGGTGATGATCGACCTCTCCCACGCCAACAGCAGCAAGCAGCACCGTCGCCAGATCGATGTGGCGGCCGATGTGGCCCAGCAGGTGGCAGGCGGCGATGCACGCATCACCGGCGTGATGATCGAGAGCCATATTCACGAAGGCCGCCAGGACATCGTGGAAGGCCAGGAGTTGGAGTACGGCGTCTCTCTGACCGATGCCTGCATCAGCATGGAGCAGACCGTGCCTGTGCTGCAGCAGCTGGCGCAGGCCGTGCGCACGCGCCGCGCCAGCCACGCCAAGAAGGCCTGAGCATCAGCGTAGCCATGTGTTGAAAAAGAGGTGCCTGGGAATCCATGACACCTCTTTTTTGACTGGTGTGACCTCTGCGCCAGGGCCTGCTGGCGCAGGGCGGATCTTCAGGTTTTGAGCTTGATCTTCTTGACCACTTTGACCGCCGCTTTCTCCTCGCGCTTGCGGCGGTTGAAGACCTGCTGCATATAGCGAATGTCGGTGGGCGTCAGATGTTTCTGGGCCGCCACAAACTGCTGTTGCTCTTCCTCGCCGATATGGTGCAGGTACTCCTCGTGCAGCTTGGAAAAGCGGCGCAGCCAGGCCGGGCTGGCCATGTCGCGTGCGGCCAGGTCGGCCAGCATGGTGTCGATCTCCTTGTGCTCGGCCACGGCATGGCGTGCGTCGGGTGTGGTCTTGGGGTTGCGCATGACGCTGGACCACAGCGCCTGCTCCTCGGCGGCGGCGTGGCTGCTCAGTTCTTTGTACAGCTCCTTGAACAGCTTTTTGCGCTCGCTGCTGCCCGCCTTGGTGCTGGAAATCATGGCCAGCAGTGCGCGGTGGTGGTCATGGTCTTCGACCAGCCGGCCGAAGATGTCGGGGTTGCCACGAAATGAAGTGCGCGGCGTGCTGCCGATCTGCGCAGCAACGGCCGGGGCGAGCTTCTTGGCGCGGGCCGTGGCGGCTTTCATAGCCGTCTTGGCCGGGGCCGGTTGCTTGCGAGGAGTGCTGCTCTTTGCGCTGGACTGTGAGGCCGTCATCGATGGTTCTCCTGTTATTCAAGTCGAACCCTCTTGTAGCCAAAAGCAGCGTGGCAGCGCCTGGATCTCGGTTGGCAATGCACGTAGGAAAGAGGCGTATGCAATGCCAAGCCATCCTTGCTTGCTTTGAAAATATGAGCTGGACTCGCTTGTCTGGTTTGAAAATCAGCATGAAATCAGTGCAGATTTGTTGACTGACAAGCGCCACGCGCTATCTTTTCAAAGGTCCAGCGTCAGCTTGAGCATGTCCTTGTGCTGCACACCGCGCTCCCACAGCGGGGTGGTGTAGTTTTGCAGGAAGAAGTCGCGCTCGATATCGGTGACGCGAAAGCCCAGGCGCTGGTAGAAGAGCAACTGATCGCCAAAGCTGCCCGTGCCCACTTCCAGCTGCTGCACGCCACGCGCGCGCATGGCGCGGATGACGTGGTTCAACAATGCCGAGCCAATGCCGTTGCGTTGCCAGGCTGTGGCCACGGCCATGTTCATCAGCTCCCACTTGCGGCGGCCATCGTCTTCAGGCGTCAGCACGCACACGCCAATCAGTGTTCCCAGACCGCTGGGGGTGAAGTGGGCCGTCTGGCGCGCGGCAAAACAGGTCGAGCCGGGCAGGTAGCGCTTGACCCGCTCACGGGAAGGGTCGGCCAGCAGCAGCAAGTGCCAGGGGGCCTCGGCCGGGTTCATGGTGGTGATGTGCCAGGAGGCGGGCGTGCTCGAGCCGGTCAGCGAGGAGCTCATGCATTCCCCCTTTGCCGGCCAAGGGAGGGCGTGGCATGACCGCCGGGTTGTGTGACGGCATTCATTCGATGGAGCCTGCGCTCATCTATCTGCTGCAAACCACAATCTCGCGCCATTTCCACTTTCCACCAGCGGGAGTTGCAAGCCCGCCACAAATATTGTCAACAGCCCATAGCGTAGCAGTCAGCGTGCTGATTCGGTGCAGCACTGGTAAAAAGTACAGCGTTTCAAGGACTATATCCTGCAGGAATCCCGCAAATGTGGGGTTGCAAGCATTTTTAACGTGCGTGAGTGCGTACTCTGATGCTTCATCGGTGCGGTACTGACTGGTCTCGCGCAAGATGTGCTTTGCAAAAATGGAACCTGTGGTTTATACTTAGAACCAAGGGATAACCCTTAAGGTCAAACCCTCTGATTTGACCGCGAATGACAGTACATGAGATGCGTGCTGTCCATCGCTTGAAGTGCATCTCTTGATTTCAAAGAAAGTTCATCATGCGCCAAGCTATCAACTCCCTGATTGAGTTCATCCAAGAAGCTCGCGAGTTCCACCTGGATCTGGCTAACCAGTAATCAAGCTGGTTTGAAAGCTGAGCCGCCGACTGAGGCGGCTTTTTTTGTCTGTATTTCGTCTGTACTCTGGTGAGTCCGCTGAGGCTGGCGCATTTCTTGCATGCTTTGCAGTCTTGGAAACTGAAAGGTTTGAGGCAGCATGACGGACTCTTTGAATACATCCGTGTCCATACAAGACACCACTGGCTGGCAAGCCTGCGGGGCGGCTTACGTGGCGGTGTATGGCACTTTGCGGGCAGGTGGTATCAATGACATTGCGCGCCTTCAGCCAGGCTTGGCCTGCTGCGGAACAACCTTGCTCCGTGGTCGTTTGCATGATCTGGGCTGGTATCCGGGCTTGACGCTTGATGGTCAGCAGCCTGTGCTGGCCGAGGTCTATGCCATGGATGCCGCGCTGGAAAAGGCCATGGATCGCATCGAGGGCCTATGGCCTGAAGATCTGGGTGAGTACCGCAAGCGTCTGCTGACGCTGACTGTGAATCTGAGTGGGGGTGCTCAGCAAGTGTTGACTGTGCTGGTATACGAAGCTTTGCCAGCGACGGTGCAACATGCACCGCAGATTGCGACACATGACTGGCTGCAATGGTTTGAAGCCAAGGGGCTGACATATCCTGAAAAAGCGTTTGCCCTCAACAGCCAGGGTGATGGCAAACCCTAAGGTGCAGGCGCTGCCGTGTGCTGTCAGAAAGAAGCCTGAATAGACATTTCAGGCCTCAGGCTCCTCATTCCTTCCTTCCTTCCTTCCTGACTGACTCAGTAGGCGGCGCTGTGCGCAGCCAGTACCGGATTGCCCTGTATGGCGGTGCTTGCGCGGCCATCTGCGCCTTGCGGCACCTCTCCGACCAGCGTTGTGCGATAGAGCTGACGGTCAAATTCCAGCGCAAAAATATCCTGCGGTGCCACATGCGCCGTGGACCGGTTGTCCCAGAAGGCGATGGAGCCGGGCTCCCATTTGAAACGCACGGTGAACTCGCTGGCAACTGCATGCTCCCACAGCAGCTCTAGCAGCACACGTGACTCGCGGGTGTTCAGCCCGACGATGGATTTGAGAAAACCGGGGCTGATGTAGAGCACTTTTTCACCGGTCTCGGGGTGAATGGTCACCAGCGGGTGCTCGCTGATCAGCGTGTTGTCTTTGACCAGGGCAAGGTATTCCGGCGAGGCCGTTGCGCCCTGCGGAGGGCTGAAGCGGTGCTCGCCGCGCAGGCCTTGCAAAAACGCTTGCAAGGGTTTGGACAGTGCCTCATAGGCGGCGGCCAGATTGGTCCACTGTGTGTCGCCCCCATAAGGCGGAATCGTCACGCCGCGCAGAATGGATGCCGCAGGCGGGTTGTGTGCAGCCGTCACATCGGCGTGCCAGCCTGTCCACGGGCGCTGCTCGGCCTGGCCGTTGTGGCTGTTGGCTTTGCGATGCTTGGCAATCGAGTACAGCTCGGGATAGCCCTCTACATGACCAAACACCGGATGGCCTGGAGTCAGCTGGCCGAACTGGCGAGAAAAAGCCAGATGCTGCTCATGGCTCAGGTGTTGATCGCGGAAGAAAACCACCTTCCAGCGCAGCAGGGCTGAGCGGATGGTGTGAACTTCCGCAGCGCTCAGCGGCTGCTGCAGATGGACGCCGCCAATCAGTGCGCCGATGTGAGCCGATTGCGGGCTGATGCGGATATGTGGCGTGGCACTTTGCGCGGCGCTCAGTTGTTCGTCCAGGCGTTGTGTGGGGGCGTGGGGCAGAGGCATGTTCATGGTGTTCTCCGGTAAGTGCGGGCGTTAGCGGGCTTGGGCAGTGCGTAATGGTGGGGTGTTGGGCAGCAAGCCCAGTTCGGTCAGCAGGGCGTGGCTGCGGGTGACTTGGGTGTTGAGTGCAGTAGCTGTTTCCTGGGGACCCAGAAAGAAGGGCTCCCACTGGTTCAGTGCCATGAACGCTTTCCACTCAGAGGTCTCTGAAACCTTGCGCAAGGCATGGACCCAGTAGGCTTGCTGGGCTGCACTGATGCCTGGGGCGCTCATCACGCCCTGAAACGAGTCGCTGACGTAGTCAATGCCTTGCTCTTTCCAGGTCGGCGCCTGTGCGAAAGCGCCGTCGAGTCGCTTGTCGGAGGCAATCGCCAGCACCCGCACGCGACCGGATTGCAGATAGGGCAGCAGATTCGGTGTGGTGGCCGAGACCACATCCAGGTGCCCGCCCGCCAGTGCCACCATGGATTCCGCCGAGGACTTGTAAGGAACAATGCGCAGCTTCTGAATGTTGACGCCACTTTGCTGCAGCGGCTGGGCGATGCCGAGGTGGATATGGTTACCCAGTGTGGTGGCAATGCCGATGGCGTATTTCTCGGGCTCCTTGCGCAACTCGGCGATCAGATCCTGAGCGCTGCGCAGCGGTGAGTCGGCGCGCACGACGACGGTGGTGAATTCTCGAAACAAGGTGACCAGCGGCGTGCCTTTTTGCAGATGAGTGGGCAATGCGTTCTGCGCCAGACTGTTGCCATAGCTGGTACTCAGAGTCATCAGCGTGTGTGCATCGCCGGGGCGGCGGTGCAGGCTCTCCAGTGCCGCAATGGAGTGCGCGCCGGATTTGTTGCTCACCACAAACTGAGGCGCATAACCATCGCGTGCCAGCAGCTCGGTGAGCTTGCGGGCAGCCACATCCAGTGCTGCGCCCGCACCGCTGGGGACGATGAATTCCGTGGATTTACTGGGCTTCCAGGCGGTGGCGCTTGCCGGCTGCGTTTGTGCGCTGGCGGCGCTGCCCAGCATGCTGCAGCACATCATCGCCACCGATGTCAGCCAAGGGGCCAGGGTCTGGTGAGTGCGTGATGAATGGGCCGTGCTGGCAGACATGAAAAACCTCCTGAAGTCAGTCGCCATGCGCTCTGTTGGCATGGCTTGACTGGAACTTTAGAAGCGCTGCTGCAATGCAGCAACGAATGAATTTTCATGAGTTAGTAAGCAAAAGAGCTGAGCTACCCGGGCCTGAGCGGCAGGCCTGCTTGAAGAGGCGAAAAAGACAATGACCTGGCATGCGCAACTGGCGCTGAACTATTCTCTGCAGGCCGGCAAGACCTCGGTGCATTTCACGCACGATGGTCCGCTGCGCATCCTCAAAAGTCTGTATCCCGAAGGTCCTGCCATCTGTCGCAACGTGCTGGTGCACCCACCGGGCGGGCTGGTGGGCGGCGATGTGCTGGACATTGATGTCCATGTCGCAGAAGGTGCGCATGCGCTGGTCACCACGCTCGGTGCCACGCGCTTTTACAAAAGCAACGGGCAGCAGGCCATGCAACGCACCCGGTTGCGTCTGGACCCCGGTGCGAGGCTGGAGTGGCTGCCGCTGGAGGCGATTGCCTACAACGCCTGCGATGCCGTCAACCAGCTGAAGTTCGACCTCGCCGAAGACGCGCAACTGCTGACCTGGGATGTGACGGCGCTGGGCCTGCCGCTGGCGGACCAGCCCTATACCTGCGGCAGGTTCGAGCAGCACATCGAATGGCCGGGCCGTTTTCTGGAGCGCGGCGTGATCGATGCACAGGACGAACTGCTGCTCAACGGCGATCTGGGGCTGACAGGGCATCGCTGTCTGGGCAGTCTGATCTTTGCCAGCGGCTCAGCCATGGCGCGCCATCAGCGCGAAGCCTTGCTGGAAGGCACGCAGGAGCTGCTTGCCAAGGCCGCTCCGGCGGTGTTGAGCGGTGTCACCGTTCCCAATGAAAACATGCTGGTTCTGTGCTGTGCATAACCTGTGGTGTCGAATGTGATGATGCTGTGTAAAACAGTGTGGAGTTTTTGGAGAAAAGAACTCTGGAGCCTGCAGGGAGGCACGCCGAGAATCTGGTCCATGTGATCGCTGTTGCGCGGGCCTCGGCGCCGTTTCAGCGCGCCAACTGTTTTCTGCATCGGGCCAGCTCGGCCTCGGTCCAGTTCAGGCGTTCGCGCAGTTGGGGGCAGGCGGCACCGGCGTTTTGCGGCTCGCGTCCCGTGCAGTGCTCCTCGACCATGGATATCAGGGTGCGCGTGTGGCGGTTCTGCTCCAGGGGGCAGGCGTGCGTACCTGCCTCGGCTCGCGTTCCGCCTTGCGCGCGCGTACCGGGCGGCACGGCCGTCCATCCCCGGTTGTGCCAGGGCGAGAAGGAGTCTGAAGGCGTGATCTCTATGTCATTCACGCGTTCTTCTAAGCCGGGAAATGTGGACAGCATGGCGGCTGCCACCAAGGCCGAGTCGCTCATGCGTCCCAGGGCGGTATCGCAGTCCATGACATCGGGATTCAGGCCCGGCGGCAACAGCCTCAGCACACCATAGATGCGGGTGGCATCGGTTTCCAGCTCCTTGACGCAGCGTCCGTTGCTGCCCGGCACCAAGCCCATGCCGACCAGTTGGTACTGCGTGTCGCGCAGGGCGGTATCGGGGCCGGTGTGGATCTCGACCTCGCCCGGGGCCCGGCCCGCGAACATGAGCAGCCTGAAGGCATCCGTGGAGAATAGCGCCTGCACCTCCAGATGGCAACGGGCCGGGGCGGCGGGACGCAGCACGCTTGACCAGTCCTTGGCTGCGTCGCGTTGGACCAGCATGGCCGTGCGCGGCAGCATCTCCGCGGCTATTCGTGCTTTGTCCAGGTTTACGGTGGCCGCCACACTGGCGTCGATGGAGAGTCGGCTGTGGAAAATTGCGCCAGTGCCTTGAAGCCGGGCTGCATCACGGACAGTCTGTCGTTGCCGACCACACCGCCTGTGGCGATCTCCAGGCGCCCGTCCGCAAAGCGGTAGTATCTGGGCACTTCGTCGGTCTCGGTATAGCTGCCGTGGCGCGTGGAGACACGGTAGCGGATCTCGCGTTCGCCCATTTCCATGAAGGGGCGCAGCGTCTCCAGCAGGGCTTGGCGTGTGGCGGCATCGTCCTGGCGCAGTGTGATCTCTACGCGTGTCGAGCCATAGCCCAGCAGCTTGTCGAACGCGTGGCGCATGACGGGCCTGATTCGGAAAAGTGATGACTGCCCCCACCAGGCCCGCCAGGGCCGCGACGCCGCCCAGCACCAGCGGCCAGGTCGAACGCTCGTCAGCGCGAGTGCCAGTCATGGCGCTCCAGATGGCTTGCGCGCCATGGCTCAGCCAGGTGGTGGCCATGAAGGCGATGAGCGCTGCAGTCGGCGCCCACACAAGAATCAGCAGTATTTGCAACAGGCCCATATGGGCAGTGATTCTAGGCAGAGGCCATGCATGGCCTGGCGGGAGCAGTCCGCCGTGGTTACAGCGCCAGAACGATTCTGGACTCCTGCATCCTGGCGCGCGAGCAGCAGCTCATCATCTTGGTGCAGGCCGTGCGCTCGGCACGGGTCAGCACCATGTCGCGATGATCGATATCGCCTTCCAGCACCGGCACCTCGCAGGAGCCGCACAGGCCTTCGCGGCAGTCGCTCTCGATATCGATATTGGCGCTGCGCAGTGCATCGAGCAGGGTCTCGTCATTGCGCACCTGCAGCGTGATGCCGGATTCGCGCAGCTCGACTTCAAAGCCGTGCTCCTTGTCCGGGTCCAGCGCTCCCAGGGTGCTGGAGAAATGCTCCACGCGCAGACTGTCCTCGGGCCAGTGCTGGCTGGCCTGGGCAAGGCCGTCGAGCATGCGCTGCGGACCGCAGGCATAGATCTGTGCGCCGGGCCTGACCTGGGCCAGCAGCGCCTGGTAGTCGGCTCGCTGGCCTTCTGCGCCCACATAGATCTGCAGACGCTCGCCATGCCGTGCCTGCAATGCATGCAACAGCGCCATGCGCTCGCGCTGACTGCAGCTGTAGTGAATTTCATAGGGGATGCCCAAGGTCTGGGCACGCGCCGCCATGGCCGCAACCGGCGTGATGCCGATGCCGCCGGCGACGAGAATCAGCTGCTGCGCGCTTTCGTCGAGCTTGAAGTGGTTGCGCGGGCCGCGCATCTGCACCTTCATCCCGGCCCGCAGCGATCCATGGATCCAGGCCGAACCGCCACGGCTGTGTTCCTCGCGCAGCACGGCGATCTCGTAGGTATCCGCTTGCTGCGGATCGCCGCATAGCGAGTACTGGCGCGAGATGCCCGTGTCGCCGCAGTGCAGGTCGATATGCGAGCCCGGGGTCCAGCGTGGCAGATCGCGTCCGTCGGGCGCCTTGAGTCGCACGCGCAGCACATCCTGCGCGATCAGCTCGGTGCTTTCCACCCGCATGGTGCGGCTGACGCCGCCTTGCGAGGATTCGCCGATGCGCACCGGCTGCTGCGCGGCCAGCACGGCGGGATTGGCGCGCTCGGGGTTGCGGCTCACGTCCCATTGCACCCACAGATGTTCGGGGCCGCGGAACGAGGTGTTGGGCACATAGGTGAAGCGTTGTTCTGCCAGTTGCATATGGGGCAGGCGGCGCGTGAATTCCTCGAGGAAGATCTGCATTTCCATGCGTGCCAGATTCTTGCCCATGCACTGGTGGGAGCCGTAGCCGAAGGTCAGGTGATCGCTGGCATTGTCGCGGTGGATGTCGAACAGGTCCGCATCGACGAAATGCTGCTCGTCGTGGTTGGCCGAAGAGGTGATGATGAGCAGCTTGCTGCCGGCTGGAATGGCCTGACCGCCGATCACCACATCCTTGGTAGCCAGTCGTCGCCAGGCCGCCACCGAGCCGTTGTGGCGCAGGCACTCCTCCACGGCGTTGGGGATGAGCGAGGGATCGTCGCAGATTTCCTGCCAGGCCTTGGGGTGCTGCAGCAGCAGCTTGATCGCGTTGGCCGAGGCGTTGGCCGTGGTCTCGTGCGCCGCGACGAGGCCGGCCATCATCATGGAGTGCAGATAGGAGTCGGTGACGACCTCTGGCAGCTCCTTCTGCTTGCGAATGCCGTATTGCATCCATCCTTCGGCGTCGGGGTCGGCGCGCATCTTGTCGAGAATCCGGCCCGCGTGCTGCCAGAAGTTCCCCACGGCGTGGGCCACGGCCACCTGCTCCTCGGCCCGGGGGCGTCCCCAGGTGTTGACGGTGTGGGCAATGCTGTACCGGCGAAGCGTGTCCATATCATCGGCGGGCACGCCCAGGAAATGCATGGCCACCGTCAGCGGTACCTCCCACAGCATCTGATCGACCAGATCGGCGCGGCCGTCGTCGATGAAGCGGTCCACATACTCGCGGGCCAGCCGGCGCACCATGGGCTCGTGGTGCTTGAGTGCCTCGGGCGTGAAGGGCTGCATCAACGCACGCCGGCGCGGCATGTGGGCGGGCTCGTCCTCGTTGACCAGGGTGCGGTTCAGTGCAAAGCCATAGCTGGCGAGCACGGCATTCGCCTCGTCGCCCGTGGGCGTGATCTTCTCCAGTGCGATCGAGGGGCTGAAAGTCAGGTTGTCGCGGAAGATGGCCTTGATATCGTCGAAGCGCGTGACCACCCAGTAGCCCAGCTGCGGGCTGTAGAACACCGGTTCCTGTTCGCGCGCCCAGCGCACATATTCGGGCGGGTCCTGCTGGTAACCGTCGGCAAAGGGATCGAAGCTGGCCGCCCCGTGACTGATGGGGCAGCCCGTGGGGCCGCTCTGGCCGGTGGGCTTGCCGAACTGGCTGTGATCGATGGGACAACGGCTGGGGGTGGAAATGGTCATGGCGATCTCATGGGGGCAGGTGGATGGGGCAACCATCCGTAGGGCATGCAAAGGAGGCCTGCCGCCAGCCTCTGCGCTTGCAAAGCTTGCGCTACGAAAGTAGTTCCTGGTCTGCAAAACTGGCGCGCTCGCACAAGAGAGACAGCGAGCAAGAGCCGCCTCGCAGCGGGGGCTGCCCCAGCAAGGGCTGCCCCAGCGAGGCTGTCGTCCCCCGCTCGGGAAACGTGCGAAGCGGCTCAGGGTGTCAGTCTCAGTCCAGCGTGATGTTCAGATCCTTGATCAGCTTTTGCCAGCGTGCGCTCTCGCTGTGGATCAGCGCCTGGAACTGCTCGGGCGTGTTGCCCACGGGCTCCACGCCGAAGTCCACGAGCTTTTGCTTGACGGCAGGCTCGTTGATGGCGGCGACCACCTGCTTGTTCAGCGCGGTCACGACATTGGCCGGGGTCTTGGCCGGGGCCACCATGCCGACCAGGGCCGCAGCCTGCACGCCGGGCAGGCCCAGCTCGCCGAAGGTGGGCACATCGGGCAGCTGTGGCAGACGCGTCGCATTCGCCACGGCCAGGGGGCGCACCTTGCCGCCCTTGATGAAGCCGGCGCCGGCGGCCAGGTCCACCATCATCACGGGAATCTGGCCGCCCGCCACATCGGCCAGCGCCGGGGCCGCGCCGCGATAGGGCGCATGGGCGAGCTTGAGACCGGCCTCGGACTTGAGCAGCTCCATGGCCAGATGGTGAGGGCTGCCCGCACCGGCGGAGCCGTAATTCACGCCCTCGGCGCTGGCCTTGGCGGCGGCAATGAACTCCCTGGCGGTCTTGGCCTTCTCGGCGGGACCCGCTACCAGAATCATCGGAAAACGACCCATGAGCGTGACGGGCACGAGGTCCTTGCCGGGGTTGTAGCTCAGGCTCTTGTAGAGCACCGGATTGAAGATCAGCGTGCCGTTGTCGGCCGACAGCACGGTATAGCCGTCGGCCGGAGCGCGCGCGGTCTCCGAGGCCCCGATGGCCGTGTTGCCGCCCGGGCGGTTGTCCACGACGATGGGGTGGTGGGCCTGGGCGCCCCAGGCCTGGCCTATGGTGCGGGCCAGGAAGTCCGAGCCGCCGCCTGCGGCGTAGGGAACGATCCAGCGCACGCTCTTGCTCGGGAACTTGTCCTGGGCTATGGCGATGCCGGGGGCTGCGGCCAGCCAGAGCACGCTGGTGGCCAGAACCGAGGCGGTGAAGAGGCGTTTTTTCATCGAGGGTGTCTCCTGGTCTGTGGTGTTGTGTGCCTGCGGGTTGACCCAGCTTCACTCCGCCTGCGGTTGCGCTTTAATAGGGGATATTTGCGTAATTTTGATACGCATTGCGTAAATTCAGCCCGAGGGATTTCCATGACTTGAGTCATGAACTTGAATCAGAATGCCGGTCCAAGCCCTGCCATCAATCGCTACAGACATGAAAAAAGACAAGAAGACTACGGACGTCGTGCTGCCGACCATTGCGGCGCACGAGCCGCGCGCCAGGAAGGCGCGCCAGCCCGGTGCTGCCGTCGAAGCTGCGGACGGGCGCGAGCGCCGCCAGCGTGTGCAGGCGGCAGAGACCTGCCTGGCCGTGCTCAAGGCGCTGGCCGGTCTGGGCGGGCGTGCCAGCCTCACGGCCATCGGTGCGGCCGTCGGTGAAAGTCCGGCCAAGGTGCACCGCTACCTGGCCAGTCTCATGGCCGAAGGTCTGGTGGAGCAGGATCGCGGCGGCACCCAGTACGCGCTGGGACGCGAGGCCATCCATATCGGCCTGGCCGCGATGCGCCAGAACGATCCGGTGCGCATGGCCGAGCCGGCCCTGCAGCAGCTGCGCGAGTCGCTGCAGGTCACGAGCTTTGTGGCGGTGATGGGCAATATGGGGCCGACCATCGTGCGTTTCGAGGAGCCCAGCCTGCCCATCACCGTGAATGTGCGGGTGGGCTCGGTCATGTCCATGCTCTGGTCGGCCACGGGGCGAGCCTTCTTTGCCTTCATGGAGCCGCAGCCCGAGGTCGAGGCGCTGCTGGCGCGCGAGCTGGAGGCCGCCGGCCCCGAGCAGCGCCGTCTGCTGCATGCCAGCAGGCCGCTGGAGCAGTTGCGCGGCGAGATTCGCGCAGCCGGTTGCGCTGCGATCCGTGACCTGAATCTGCCCGGCATCAGCGCCGTGGCGGCCCCTTTGCGCGACTACAACGGCCATGTCGTGGCCGTGCTCTGCGCGCTGGGTGCCAGCGGTGGCTTCGACCCTGATCCGCAAGGCCGGATTGCCCAGGCCGTGTGCGAGCAGGCGCTCGCCATCAGCGCCTCGCTGGGCTACCGGGACTAGGTCTCAGGCTTCAGTCAGGGCAGCCGGGGCTCCGAGGCGCTGCGACAGCTGGCGTGCCTGGGCCTGCAGCTTGCGTGCCGGCATGCCCGCGGGGTCCAGCGTCAGCGTGACCGAGGGGCCGATGGCGGCAATCGCGAGCACCAGCTGGCCGAAGCCGTCGAACACCGGCACCGCCAGCGCGCTTACCCCCGACAGCAGCTGGTTCTCGACCACGCTCAGGTGATGGCAGCGGATGGCTTCCAGCTCTTGCGCAAACGCCGGTTCGTCCAGGCGATGGCCTTCGGCCTGCAGCAGCGGTGCGATGCGAGCGGGGTCGCCGAAGGCCGCAAAAATTTTGCCTGTGGCCGTATGGCGCAGCGAGGCCGGCGTGCCGTGGCGCATGGCCACATAGACATGGGTCGGACCTTCCTCGACACGGATGATGGTCGGCCCCTGGCCGCTCCACATGGACACCGACACGGTATAGCCCACCTCTTGCGCCAGGCTGGGCAGCTCGGCAACGGCCATGCGCACGGGGTCGGCCTGCTGCAGGCTGATCAGGCCCATCTGAATGGCCAGCGGCCCGAGGCCGTAATGACCGCTGGCACGGTCCTGCTCCATCAGGCCCAGCTTGCAAAAGCTCACCAGATAAGGGTGGGCTTTGGCAGCTGTCATTTCGGCTTCACGCGCTAGATCTTTGAGTGCCATGCGCCGGCCTGTGCGTGCTAGCACCTTGAGCAACTGGCCTCCGACCTCCACGCTTTGAATGCCACGCGGTGCACGTGTGGGCTCGTCATCACTGACACCTGTGGAAAAACGGGCAGCTTTCAAAGAAGAGATGGCATCGATCATGAGCGCATTGTGCGGGTGAAAAACAGCGGCAAAAGCGCAAGGGTTTTTCACTATGACAAATCAATTGTGCAATAACGAATTCGTATTTAGGATTTAAAAATTCAATAAAGCCTAATGCGTTTGTTTAAAACAAAGAGACATCAACGATGAGTACCAAGACCTTTGCTTCTGCCGCCGACCTCGAAGTCAAGAAGGTGAGCTTCGACAAGCTCTCCGAACATGCCTATGCCTACACGGCCGAAGGCGATCCCAACACCGGCATCGTTATCGGCGACGACGCCGTGATGGTCATCGACACCCAGGCCACGCCCGTGATGGCCGAGGATGTGATCCGCCGCATTCGCGAGGTGACGGACAAGCCCATTAAATACGTCACGCTGTCGCACTATCACGCGGTGCGCGTGCTGGGAGCCTCGGCCTATGGTGCCGAGCACATCATTGCCAGCCAGGACACCTACGACCTCATCGTCGAGCGCGGCGAGCAGGACAAGGCCAGCGAAATCGGCCGCTTTCCGCGCCTGTTCCAGAACGTCGAGAGCGTGCCCGATGGCATGACCTGGCCCACCATCACCTTCACCGGCAAGATGACGCTGTGGCTGGGCAAGCTCGAAGTGCAGATCCTGCAACTGGGCCGTGGCCATACCAAGGGCGATACGGTGGTCTGGCTGCCGCAGGAGAAGGTTCTGTTCAGCGGCGACCTGGTGGAGTTCGACGCGACGCCTTACGCGGGCGATGCCTACTTTCAGGACTGGCCGCAAACGCTGGATGCGATTGCCGCGCTCCAGCCCGAAAAGCTGGTTCCCGGCCGCGGTGCGGCACTGCAAACGCCCGAGGAAGTGCAGGCCGGACTGGCAGGTACGCGCAACTTCATCAGCGAACTGTGGACCGAGGTCAAAGCCGGCGCCGATGCCAAGCAGGATTTGCGCAAAGTCTACGAAGCCGCGTTTGCCAAGCTGCAGCCCAAGTATGGCCACTGGGTCATCTTCAACCACTGCATGCCCTTCGATGTGACACGCGCCTATGACGAGGCATCGGGCCATGCCGATCCGCGCATCTGGACGGCCGAGCGTGACCGCGAAATGTGGCTGGCGCTGGAAGGCTGATGCAACGCTGCAACTCTTCTAAATCAGCAGCTGTCAGCGCTTTATTGGCAATGATTTCAGGTGGAAAGCTGTCTGAAATCATTGTTTGACAAGCGCTAGAAGCTATCAAAAAAGTAAAGAGTTTGAATCCGGTCGCCAGAGCCGGAGGGGCGGCCTTTGTCCAAAAAAGGCCTTGAGCCTTCACCCTTTCAACCGTTTGTGCATCGATGAACGCCATGTCCCACACTGCCATTTCCCCCGAAGCCCTGCGCGGCAGCGGCGCAGAGATTCAGGCCATCCAGATTCCTTATCAGCGTCATGCGGACCAGGATGCAGCGGCGCCTGTGCAGCATCCTGTGGTCATCGTGGGCGCAGGTCCCGTGGGCCTGTCGCTGGCCATCGATCTGGCGCAGCGCGGCCAGCGCGTGGTGGTGCTGGACAACGACTGCAAACTCTCCACAGGCTCGCGCGCCATCTGCTTTTCCAAGCGCACGCTGGAGATCTGGGACCGCCTGGGCGTGGGCCAGCCCATGGTGGACAAGGGCGTGTCCTGGAATCTGGGCAAGGTGTTTGCCCGGGATCAGTCGCTCTACCAGTTCGACCTGCTGCCCGAGGACGGTCACGAGCGTCCGGCCTTCATCAATCTGCAGCAGTACTACGCCGAGGCCTATCTGGTCGAGCGCGCCCTGCAGCTGCCGCTGATTGACATGCGCTGGCACAGCAAAGTCACGGCGCTGGCGCCGCGCTCCGATGGGGCGCTGGTGACAGTGGAAACGCCCGAGGGTGACTATCAAATTGATGCCCAGTGGGTGCTGGCCTGCGATGGTTCGCGCTCGCCACTGCGCGGTCTGCTGGGTCAGGAAAGCCATGGCCGCATCTTCCGCGACCGCTTTCTGATTGCCGATGTGAAGATGCATGCGGACTTCCCGACCGAGCGCTGGTTCTGGTTCGATCCGCCGTTTCATCCAGGCCAGAGCGTGCTGCTGCACCGCCAGCCCGACGATGTCTGGCGCGTCGATTTTCAGCTGGGCTGGGATGCCGATCCCGAAGAAGAAAAAAAGCCCGAAAACATCCTGCCGCGCATCCGTGCGCTGCTGGGCAAGGATGCCGAATTCGAGCTGGAATGGGCCAGCGTTTACACCTTTGCCTGCCTGCGCATGGACCGCTTTGTCCATGGCCGCGTGGTCTTTGCGGGCGACAGCGCGCATGGCGTCTCGCCCTTTGGCGCACGCGGTGCCAACAGCGGTGTGCAGGATGCCGAAAACCTGGCCTGGAAGCTGGACCGCGTACTGCGCGGTCAGGCCGACGAGGCGCTGATTGCCAGCTACGGCGCAGAGCGCGAATACGCAGCCGACGAGAACATTCGCAACTCCACACGCGCCACCGACTTCATCACGCCCAAGAGCGAGATCAGCCGCCTGTTTCGCGATGCGGCGCTGGAGCTGGCACGCGAGCATGAGTTTGCCCGCCGCATCGTCAACAGCGGACGCCTGTCGGTGCCTGCCACGCTGCACCAGTCGCCGCTCAACACGGCGGATACTGATGTCTTCAGCGGCACGCAATGCCCGGGAGCGGTGCTCAGCGATGCGCCCATGCAGCGCATCAGCAAGAACCAGCCGACCTGGTTGCTGCGCGAGCTGGGCAACGATTTCACGCTGCTGCACTTCGGCCCCACACCAGACTGGGCGCGGCAGCTGGCGGGCGTGCTCAACCTCTCCATAGCCGGATCGGATGACGCCCATGCGGCGCAGGCCGATCTGCTGGATGTGCAGGGGCTGGCGGCGCAGCGCCTGGATGCGCGACCCGGCACCAGCTATTTGCTGCGGCCTGATCAGCATGTCTGCGCACGCTGGCGCCAGGCCGATGCAGCCTCGGTGCGTGCCGCCTTGCAGCGCGCCTGCGGTGGCGTGGCATGAAGCACCCCGTGAGTCACTGCGTGCTTTTCCCTCACTCTCGCTATGCGCGAGGGAGGCGACCGCTTGGCTGCGGAGCGGCCCTTGCTTGCTGTCTCTGGTAAAGCGTTTTCAGAGGATTTCCCCTTTTTTCAGGAGACCGCCATGCTGCTGTCCACTCACCCCAATTTGCAGGCTTGCGACGATTTCTATGAGGCGCTGATCGCCACCCATCAGGGGCTGGAAACCGCGCAAAGCCATGCCCTCAATGCCCGCCTGGTGCTGCTGCTGGCCAATCACATTGGCCATCAAGGGACCTTGCTGCATGCGCTTGAACTGGCCCGCACCAGCGCAGGGTTCGCCCCTGCCGGGGAAGGCTTGCAAGAGCGTGGTGCCGTGACGCCGGTTGCCCCGGTGCACGCTGCCGCTTGAGACGCAGCACGCCGCTGATGGGCGGCAGCTGCACCACATCCCCTACAGGCCCCGCACCAACACTTATTCAAGGGGCCGCCAATCGAGGAGACAAGGATGATGCAACGCAAACAGTTTCTGGCCGCCATGGCCTGTGCAGGTCTGGCATGGGCTGCAGGGCCTGCTGCCGTAGCCCAGGAAAAGCCGCTGGAGTGGGTGATTGGCTACGCCGCAGGCGGTGGCTCCGACGTGGTGGGGCGCGTGATTGCCGAGGCCATGGGCCGCAATCTGGAGCGCACGATTGTCATTAACAACAAGCCCGGTGCGGGCACCAATATTGCGGCGGAGTACAGCGCCCGTTCGCATGACTACGGCAACCTCATGTTCACGGCCGACTTCGCCACGCTGGCGGCCAATCCGTTTTTGTTTCGCAAGCTGAATTACAACGCCGAAAAAGACTTCAAGCCCGTGGGCATGCTGGTGCGCTTTCCCATGCTGCTGGTGGTCAACAACGATGTGCCGGTCAGCAATCTGACGGAGTTTGTGGAGTGGTCCAAGCAGCAAAAGGCGGGCGTGAGCTGGGGCTCGGCCGGACTGGGCAGTCCGCACCATCTGGTGGGCGAGCTGTTTCGCGAGCAGGTTGGCCTGAGCAATATGACCCATGTGCCGTATCGCGGCGCGGCACCGGCGGTGCAGGATGTGGTGGGGGGCCAGATTCCGGCCATGTGGGCCGACAGCGCCACCATTGTTCCCTTCCTGAACGAGAAAAAGCTCAAGGCCATTGGTGTGGCCAGCCCCTCGCGTATCGATGTGCTGCCCAAGGTGGCAACTTTGCAGGAGCAGGGCCTCAAGGGCTTTGAAGGTTATGCCTGGCAGGGCGTGGTGGTGCCCAAGGGCAGCTCGGAGGAGGTGGTCAAGAAGTTCAGCCAGGCGCTGCAGTTTGCGCTGGCCGACACACGCACCAAGGCCCGTCTGTCGGCCATGGGTGTGGAGCCCATGCCCGGCAGCTCTGAGCAGATGGCGCAATTCGTCACGGCCGAGCGCAACAAGTGGGGCCGGGTGATCAAGGCCAACAACATCACGCTGGACTGAGAAGCCTCGGACAGAGTCAGCGCTGGCGGCGGGATATGCGCTTTCGCAGCTGCAGCGCTATCCCGGTCGTGGCAGACTGCGCCCATGCCCGACCCCAGCCTTCTCGTTGCCGACGACCATCCGCTGTTTCGCGCAGCGCTGATCCAGGTGCTGCACGACCGCTTTCCGCAATACCGCATTGTGGAGGCGGCCAGCGCCCAGACCGTGGGCACTGCCATGCAGGAACACCCCGAAATCGAGCTGGTGTTGCTGGATCTGGCCATGCCCGGCGCACGCGGCTTTTCGTCGCTGCTGCATCTGCGCGGTGAATACGCGCAGGTGCCGGTCATCATCATTTCGTCCAATGACGACCCGCGCATCATCCGCCGCGCCCAGCAGTTCGGCGCGGCCGGTTTTATCTCCAAGTCCGCTGCGGCGGAGGATATGAGTGCTGCCATTGATGCGGTGCTCAATGGCGACATCAGCTTTCCCACCATGGTGGCAGAACGCTCCGAAGCCGATGCGGCGCTGGCGGCGCGGCTGGCCCAACTCACGCCCCAGCAGTTTCGTGTGCTGCTGTGTCTGGCGGACGGCTTGCTCAACAAACAGATTGCGCACGAGCTGGGCCTGGCAGAGAACACCGTCAAAGTGCATGTGACGGCCATTCTCAAAAAGCTCGAATGCTATTCACGCACCCAGGCCGCGGTGCTGGTCAAGAGTCTGGAAAACGATCACGAGGTGTGATCGCCGCATGGCGTCGCTTGATTTTGATAGCTGCAGGCGCTTTCGGGTATTGGGCTTGATGCTGTTTTGACTTCAAGTTTTTCTCAGCCGCGCAAGAATGTCTGACTCATCAGCGCCCGCAGCGCCGGTGGGCGTACGGGCTTGGCCAGAAAGCCCCAGCCGCGCTCGGCGGCCTGACGGCGCAAGGTGCTGTCGCCCTCTGCGGTGAGCAAGATGACGGGCGGCTGTTGACCCCAGCGATCGCAAAGCTGGGCATAGACATCGGGGCCGTAATGCTGGCCCAGATGCACGTCCAGCAGCACCAGCTGCGGTGCATTGCCGGGCGCTGCATAAGCCAGGGCCTCGGGGGCGTTGGCGGCCAGCGGCACATCGCAGCCCCAGCGCTCCAGCAGAGCGCAGGTGGCATCACGCGTGGCCGGGTCGTCCTCCACATACCAGACGGTGCCGCCATGCAGGGGGCTGTCGTGATGCGTGCCCGGCGCGGCTTCCGGTGATGCTGGTTCTATGGTCGCGACTTCACCGAGAGGAACTCTGACCCAGAAGACACTGCCTTTGCCCAGCGTGGAGCGCAGGCCGATCTCATGGCCCAGCAGCTTGCCCAGGCGCTCCACAATCGCCAGCCCCAGCCCGGTGCCGCGGTCGTCGGCATGGCCTTCGTCCAGGCGGCGGAACTCTTCAAAAATCTCTTTTTGCAGACTGGGCGGAATGCCGGGGCCTTGGTCATGCACTTCAATGCGCACATGTTCTCCGTCGCGGCGACAGCCCATGACGATGCGGCCCTGGCGCGAGTAGCGGATGGCGTTGGAGACAAAGTTCTGCAGAATGCGGCGCAGCAGCGCTTCATCGCTGCGCACCGCAAGGCGGTTGGGAATGCAGTGCAGCTTCAGCCCCTCGTTTTCGGCCTGCAGTGCAAAGTTGTTGTGCACCACTTCCAGCAAAGAGTTGAGCGCGAAGTCGCGGATATGGACTTCAAGCTGGCCCGATTCCATGCGCGAGATATCGAGCAAGCTGGTGAGGATGGCGTCCTGCGAGGCCAGTGAGCGATCCACGCGCTGGGCCAGCTGGCGGCCTGCCTCGTCGTGCAGGTAGCCGGGCAGCAGGCTGGTGAAGATGCGTGCGGCGTTCAGCGGCTGCAGCAGGTCATGCACGGCCGAGGCGACAAAGCGGGTCTTGTAGCGGTTGGCGCGTTCGGCCTCCTGCTTGGCCTGGGCCAGATCGTGGGTGCGTTCGGCAATGCGCTGCTCCAGCGTATCGGCCAGATTGCGCAGCTCGCGCGCCGTGTTCTTGTAGCTGGTGATGTCGGCGTAGCTGGTGACAAATCCGCCATCGGGCAGCGGGTTGCCGCGAATCTCCAGCACCGTGCCATCGCCCTTGGCGCTTTCGTGCAGATGCGGGCTGCCGCTGCGCAGGTGCTCCAGACGCCGCTGTATGGCCTGCTCCACATCGCTTTTGCCCAGCAGACCGCGCCGGGCGTTGTGGCGCAGCAGAGCCTCGATAGGCTGGCCCACGCACATGAGATCCGGCGGATAGCGAAACAGCTCCACATAGCGTGAGTTCCAGGCCACCAGCCTGAGCTGGGAGTCCACCACCACCACGCCTTGGGGCAGATGCTGCAGGCTGCGCGAGAGGCCGGTATCGGCCTGCTTGGCGGCTTGCACAATGCCGTCCTGTGCGGTGCGCAGCTCCTGCGCGTGCTGGTGCAACACGGTCTCCAGCTCCTGGCGGCTGCGCTGGCGCAGGGCGGCAAGGCGCTGGCGCTGGCGTATGTAGAGCACCAGCAAAGCCGCGGCCAGCCACAGACCCCCGGCGGCAATGGCGGCCCAGTGGCTGCTGGTCTGGCTGTGGCTGATGTTGTGCAGCAGGTGCAGCTGCCATGGGCTTTCGGGCAGCGGCGTGCTCAGCCACAGCACCGGCTCATTCAGGCGGGGCTGGCTGAAGCGGGCCAGCCAGCCCGCTCCTGCGGGCTGGCGGTGAATGCGGTAGCTCAGCGGTTGCAGGGCCTGATCGGCGTACTGGTGGGTGTCCAGCACTTCCTGCTGGGCATGGGGGGAGAGGGGCTCCAGCAGGCGGTAGCGCCACTCATCGTCGTTGGAGAGAAAGACCACGCCATGTTCGTCCGTGGCGAGCACGATGTCGGGGGACTGGCGCCATTCGCCTTCCAGCTCTTGAAACAAGATTTTGATAGCTATCAGCCCAAGCACAGTGCCGTCTTCGGCGCGAATAGCCTGTGAAAGAAAGTAGCCAGGCAGGCCCGTGGTCATGCCAATGCCGTAAAAGCGCCCGCTGCCTTGCTTGAGTGCCTGCTGCACATAGGGGCGAAAGCTGTAGTTCTCTCCCACGTTGCTGTGTTCGTCGCGCCAGTTGCTGGCGGCCAGAGCGACGCCGTTTTTGTCGATGAGCGTGAGTGTGGAGGCGCGGCTGGCGCCGTTGGCCTGCTCCAGCTTGCGGTTGAGGCGGGTCACATCGGCAGCAGTCAGCGGGCGACTGAGCGCATCCTTGAGCTGGGCATCCAGCGCCAGCACCTCGGGCAGGGTGCGGTAGCGGTCCACGCGCTGCACCATGGCCTGGGCGTGCAGACTGAGCTGGCGCTGCACGCTTTCGCTTTCATCACTGAGCGAGGCCTGCAACGCGATGCGGCTGGCCGCCCACATGCAGAGCACCATGCCGCTGAACACGAGTAGCAGGGTCAGAAAAAAGCGAGAGCGTAGAAATTTCGGCACAAGGGCTGGGCACAAGCGCGTGCACAAGGGTGAGGAAAGAGAGCCTCAGTGTCGGGCTGAGGCGTTGCTAAAGCGATTGTGAGCGACTAGGGATTACCCTAGGTTGGCGCATGCTCTCCCTAGGGGGCTTGCCGCGACTAATACCAATGGGCTATCGGCACAAAAACGGCGCAGCAGTACAAACGGAAACAACACAGCGCACCACGGTGGTGCGTTTGCTTTTTTGGGAGTCGCAGCGTGCAAACTCTGCCCACAGAAACTGCTCCGCGCGAGCATCTGCCGTTTTATCGCCAGCTCTATTTCCAGGTGGTGTTCGCCATCATCGTCGGCGTGCTGCTGGGTCACTTCGAGCCCGAGTACGGCGCGGCCATGAAGCCCTTTGGCGATGCTTTCATCAAGCTCATCAAGATGATCATCGCGCCGGTGATTTTCCTGACCATCGTCACCGGCATCGCCAGCATGACGCACCTGAGCTCGGTGGGCCGCGTCTTCGGCAAGGCCATGGCGTACTTTCTGACCTTCTCCACGCTGGCGCTGGTCGTTGGTCTGGTGGTGGCCAACGTCCTGCAGCCCGGTGCTGGCATGCACATCAATCCTGCGGACCTGGACCAGACGGCCGTCAAGGGCTATGTGGCCAAGTCCCACGAGATGACGCTGACCGGCTTTGTGATGGACATCATCCCCAAGACCCTGATCAGCCCGTTCGTGGGTGACAACATCCTGCAGGTGCTGCTGGTGGCGGTGCTGTTCGGCGTGTCTCTGGCCATGGTGGGCGAGGCCGGCAAGCCCGTGCTGAACTTCTTTGAAGCCATGACCAAGCCCGTGTTCAAGCTGGTCAACATCGTGATGAAGGCCGCCCCCATCGGTGCCTTCGGTGCCATGGCCTTCACCATCGGCAAGTTCGGTCTGGGCTCGCTGGTCAATCTGGCCGAGCTGGTGCTGACCTTCTACATCACGGCTGCCGTGTTTGTGCTGGTGATTCTGGGCGCTGTGGCGCGTTACTGCGGCTTCTCCATCGTCAAGCTGATCAAGTACCTCAAGGACGAGCTGCTGCTGGTGCTGGGTACCTCGTCTTCCGAGTCGGCCTTGCCTTCGCTGATGCACAAGATGGAAAAGGCCGGTTGCAGCAAGTCTGTGGTGGGTCTGGTCGTTCCTACCGGCTACTCGTTCAACCTGGACGGCACCAATATCTACATGACGCTGGCTGCGCTGTTCATTGCCCAGGCAACGGACACCGATCTGACGCTGGGTCACCAGATCGCACTGCTGCTGGTGGCCATGTTGTCGTCCAAGGGCGCGGCTGGTGTGACTGGCGCGGGCTTCATCACCCTGGCCGCAACCCTGGCCGTGGTGCCTGAAGTGCCAGTGGCCGGTATGGCGCTGATTCTGGGTGTGGACCGCTTCATGTCCGAATGCCGCTCGCTGACCAACTTCATCGGCAACGCTGTGGCCACCGTGGTGGTGTCCAAGTGGGAAAACGCACTGGATCACGACCAGCTGGATGCCGCTTTGGCTGGCAAGGATGAGGGAGCAGCCCATCTGCATGCCTGATATTGGGCCTGCCCAAAGCAAAAGCCCCAGCCTGATGGCTGGGGCTTTTTTATGTCTTTTGAGCTTTAAACCCAATGCCTGCAAGCGGATGAAGCTATTGCTTTTGCAAAGCCTGTGTGGCGGTCAGCAAGTCGTGTGCTGCCAGCACACGCAGCGTGTCACGGCCCAGGCGCTTGCTGCGTGGCAGAAAGCGAACCCAAGCCAGTTTTTTGACGGTGCGCTGCAGCACCTGCTGTGCATCATCCGGTAGTTGTTGCACAAAGGCCGTCCAGTGCGGGAACGCCGCTGGCAGGGCTCCAGCCTGCTCCAGAAACAAAGCGGTGGACTGCGCATAGTTGAGCGCATCGCGAGCCATGCACACGGCGCGGGGCAGGTGGGCGGCGGGGTCGTCTTCAAAGTCGATAAAGCCAATCACGCCGTCGGCGCACACCACCATATTGCGGGCCACGGCTTGGCTCAGTACCTCGCCCTGTGCATGGGCTTGTGCAATGGCATTCAAGCCTTTTTGCCACAGCTGCAGCGTGGCTTGCGCCCCCAGGGGAATGGCGTCTTCGATGGCATTGCTCAGGGATGGCGATTCTTCGTCGGGCCGGCCCAGGTGGCGCATTACAAAGGCTTGCTCATTGCTTGCCAGCACCTCGGGTACACGCAGACCCTTGGCTTGAAAGCTGCGCAGGCGACGTACTTCGGTCTGCAGGGTCTCTGCCCCGCCCGGATTGGGAACGGGCTGCAGCACCGGAGCTCCCAATAGCTTTGACAGTGCACTCAGCAGCCAGTAATTGAAGGCCGGGTTGCCCTGGCTGGCGCGCTTGACCCAGAGGGTCTCATGTGCCAACTCGTAGCGCATGATGTTGTGCGGCTGACTCAGATGGCTGCGCAAGAATGCTTCGTAATCGATAGCTTCATGCGCAGGCTGCATATCGGCTTTGGCTGTTTTTTCCTGAAATTGCACGGCTTATGGTCGGTCGGGCGCGAGGCTCTGGTTTCTCAGGTCCAGATGCCGTTGCGCAAAGGCAAAGTTTGCGATTGTGCCGTGTTGACGGCACTGCCCGCAGCAGAAGGCTGGAGCACGGGCTCATGCAGGGGCTGGAAGCTCTGGGCGCTTGCCAGTGGCCAGTAGGTTTGAAACACCTTGTGCTGGTCCTCCAGGCCCTTGAGCAGGCTGCCTGGCTCCACGCGCATGATCAGGTTGGACAGCAGGCTGACCTGCGTATCGCTCAGGCGCCGAACAATGTGGTGGGCGGTGATTTCCTTGGGGTGTTTGAGCCCGGCCGCCTGCACCAGCTCTTGCAGCGCATGCATGGTGTTGCGGTGGAAGTTGGCCACGCGTGTGGCCTTGTCGGGCACAACCAGTGCTTTCTGGCGCACCGGGTCCTGGGTGGTAACGCCTGTGGGGCAGGTGCCAGTGTGGCAGCTTTGGGCCTGAATGCAGCCCAGCGCCATCATGAAGCCACGGCCTGAATTGCACCAGTCGGCGCCCAGGGCCATCATGCGCGCGATGTCAAAGGCCGTAATGACCTTGCCTGCTGCACCGATCTTGATGCGGTGGCGCAGGTTCACGCCCAGCAAGCTGTTGTGTACCAGCAGCAGGCCTTCCTGCAGTGGCACGCCCACGTGATCGACAAACTCCACGGGGGCAGCGCCCGTGCCGCCTTCGGCACCATCGACGACGATGAAGTCGGGCGTGATATTGGTCTCCAGCATGGCTTTGACCATGGCAAACCACTCCCAGGGGTGGCCCACACAGAATTTGAAACCCGTGGGTTTGCCGCCAGACAGGCGACGCAGCTTGGCGATGAAGTGCATCAGCTCAACGGGAGTCGAGAAGGCGCTGTGACTTGAGGGAGAAATGCAGTCCACACCCACAGGGATGCCGCGTGCTGCTGCAATTTCAGGCGTGACCTTGGCGCCGGGCAGCATGCCGCCATGGCCAGGCTTGGCCCCCTGGCTGAGCTTGAGCTCAATCATCTTGACCTGCGGATCTGTGGCGTTGACGATGAACTTTTCTTCACTGAAGGTGCCGTCCGCATTGCGGCAGCCAAAGTAGCCAGATGCCACTTCCCAGATCAGATCGCCGCCATGCATGCGGTGGTATTGGCTGATCGAGCCTTCACCGGTGTCGTGAATGAAGCCACCAATCTTGGCTCCCTGATTCAGCGCCTGAATGGCATTGCCAGACAGGGCGCCAAAACTCATGGCCGAGATGTTGAAGACACTGGCGTGATAGGGCTTGGTGCAAGGCTCCGCCCCTTCCGCTCCCTGCTCTGGCGAGCCGCCAATCCAGACGCGAAAGTCGTGCGAGCTGAGCTTGGTGGGTTGCATGGAATGGTTGACCCATTCGTAGCCTTGCTCTCCTACGTCCAGTTGAGTGCCGAAGGGGCGGTTATCGACCTGACCTTTCGCACGCTGATAGACCAGAGACCGCTCGGCACGTGAGAAAGGCAGAGCCTCGGTGTCGCCTTCGATGAAGTACTGGCGAATTTCGGGCCGGATGAACTCGAAGATGAAGCGAAAGTGCCCCATGACCGGGTAGTTGCGCAAAATGGCGTGACGCTTTTGCAGCATGTCCCACAGGCCCAGCAGCACCAGCAAGGCTGCGGCAATCAACCACCAAAGGCCTTTGCCAGAAGTGGCTAGCGTGTAGCTGGAAATGCACAGTACGAGTGCACAAAGTGCCAATGCGCTGTAGCGCAGAGGCAGACTATTGAAGAAGCGATGCACAGCAGATACTCCCCTGGCAGGGTGTGTTGATGGTGGCCCGCTAAAATTCAGCCCGTTCGGGGGCATCCATCTTGGATGCTTCGCCCTCAGCCCATCGTCCGGCCCTGCACTTCGATAGTGATGAAACAGTCCGGGCCATCATAAAAGCCTTTCCCTATGCAAGAACAAGCACCTAATACCGCCGCAGAAGACGCGGCCTCCGCCGACATGCCCGAGGGTGCACTGAGCAACGACCAGCTCGAAGAGCTGGACAATCTGCTCGACGAGCTGCGCACCCGTGGCGATGAAATCCCTCAGTGGGAGTTCTGTGACGGCTTCCTGACGGCCCTGGTCTGCACACGCCGCCCCATTGCTGCTGCTGAATATATGCCCATGCTGCTGGGCGATGGTGAAGCGCTGCAAGTGGCTGAAGGCCAGCCCCTGCCCAAGCTGGACGTCTTCAAGGACGAAGCCCAGCAGGCCCGCTTCATGGAATTGTTCGAGCTGCGCATGGCCGAAGTGCGCGAGCAGCTTGATGCCGACATCAAATCTTTGGCGGATGACGCGGCCTTCCAGCCCGAAGCGCTGGACACGCGTGGGGCCATCGCCATGCTGCCCGAAGCCGAACAGGCCGAATTGGAAGGCGAGGAAGTGCCTTCCTTCTCGCAAGTGTGGGCACTGGGCTTCATGTTCGTGGTGGAAAACTGGGCCGACGAATGGGCCGCTCCCCGCGACAAGGAAGCTGCTCAGATGCTGGACGCCGCCATGGAGTTCATCGTCAACCTGACCGAAGACGACACGGACGAGCCTGCGCTGAACCTGTACGAAGAGTCCGGCCCTGCATCGACCAGCCAGGAACGTGTGGATGCCTTCGGCGAGGCCATCTGGGCTGTGTATGACCTGTACCGGCTGTGGAAGAGCATGGGCCCCCGCCAGGAAACCATCGTCAAGGGTGAGCAACCTGGTCGTAATGACCCTTGCCCCTGCGGTAGCGGCAAGAAGTTCAAAAAGTGCCACGGCGCTTGACCAGAAGCACCCCCTGAGCGGCTGCGCCGCTTCCCCCGCTCTGCTTCGCGGATGGGACGGAAGCCTCGCCTCAGGGCGGCCTTTGCTGGCTGTCTCTGGTCTGAGGCAGCGACGTTGCAGCGGCTTGCTGGAAAACATTAAATGCCGCTCCTTTTCTTGGGAGCAGCTTTTTCTTGTGGTCAAGCTTTAGCGAGCGGTTGCCAGTTGATTTTTGTGCCGTGGCAGTGAGTTAGTGGGATAGATGACGCATTTAGGTGAGCGCATACGTGCCCGGCGGCAGGAGCTGGGCTTGAGTCAGGGGCGGCTGGCGCAGATGGCAGAGGTCACGGCATCAGCCATCTCGCAGATCGAATCGGGTGCGATTCGATCCCTCAAAAACGATACCTTGGAGCGGCTGGCGCTGGCGCTGCAGACTACGGCGCTGGAGTTGATGGCCGACCTGCATGCGCCGACGACCTCTTTGCCCAGCGATGAACAACGCTTGCTGGACTGCTATCGAAAGTTGCAGCCGCCGCTGCGGGATATTGCTCTCAAACTGATTAAAGCTTTGCAGTGATGCTTGGATGAAAGCATTGCGTGCTCAATTCAGTTTCAAAAAGGCCTGCTATTTGCAGGCCTTTTTGTTTTCATGGCTTGAGTTCAGGGTTAACCCGATTAATGGGTGTAGGACTAAATCTATTAATCTGTAGGAAACGAATGAAGATTGCGTAGATTGAATCGGAAGTTGCACGTGAGGAAAGCTTTAAGGCAAGTGAGATGAATCCATGCTGTATTTGAATGTCGTTGTTTTTATTGAGTTTTTGTGGGTTGAGTGAGCGCTTTCTCAGGTTTGGAAATTGCCAAGAGCTATTTTGCCAATTTGTTGATAGCTATTTCAAACATTTCAAGATGTTTCTTGATTCCGTAAGATCAGTTCCGCGGTGGTCGAAAAGGTCGCCACGGCGATTCTTCAACCTGATTGTTCAAGGAGCTGATCATGAAAGACCAAATCGTTAAATTCTGGCGCGATGAAGAAGGTGCAACAGCGATTGAGTATGGGCTGATTGCGGGAGTAATTGCTGTTGGAATCTTGGTATCTCTTGGAGGTGTGAGAGATGCAATTGTGACTCTTTTTGAGGATATTACAGAGGCGCTAGGTGTACGGCCTACATAAAATATGGCAGTGATACTTTTGCTCTGGCTTTGTATTGCTGCGTCATGTGATGCAATATATAGAAAAATCTTTAATTGGATTGCAGTCTCAGGTTTTGTATTAGCATTTTTATTTATGTATATATGGCCTGAGATGCAACCAATTTCAACAAGGCCATGGGATGGTGTTGTTGGATGTTTATCTGGATTTTTTGTACTTTTGATTTTTTATAAATTAGGTGTGATGGGGGCTGGCGATGTGAAGTTCGCGGCAGCCTTAGGAGCTTGGGTAGGCTGGAAGTTGCTTCTGCCTATCTGGGCTTTGAGTTGTGGCTTTGCAGTGCTTCATGGCTTGGTCGTAAGAAGCAATCTGAAGTATTTTTTCTCTGCCTCTATGAATTGGGAAGACGGCAGGCGGGAAAAGGGGAAAAGATTTATTCCCTATGTCACCTATCTCTCAATAGCGACGGTGATCGTTCTGATGTTGAATAAATAGAGAAAAAGAAAGGAGGAGTCATGCATTTCAAAAAACAGCAAGGTGCTGCAGCGATTGAATTTGCCGTTCTCTTTCCAATCTTCTTTCTGATTTTCTACGCCATCATTACCTATGGTTTGATTTTTGCTGCTCAACAGACATTGACCTTGGCTGCAGCAGAAGGTGCTCGAGCAGCTGTCCGTTATCCGGCAGCTATTTCGGGAAAACCAATGACCAAGGCTGAGCAGCTGGACGCCCGCCGTGTTGCAGCCTGCGCTGCAGCGATGGTATCGACGAACTGGCTCTCCAAAATCGGTAGCGGCTTTGGCTTGGCTTCATGTCGCCAAGAGATTAGCAATGATGCGGGCCTTTACGCCACGCCTGGTATCTGCGGCACAGGATCTGCTTCGTTTACTGCCTCTAATGATGCGAGTCAGGTGAATTGCGTGAGCATGCAGTTGAACTACAACTATGCCTCTGCACCACTGATTCCCAGACTGTTTGGCCCCTTATTGAGTCTGCCCACGCCAAATCTTCTGCAGGGAAGAGCGGTTGCGCAAATTAGCTTGATTGACTGACTACAACGATAAAGCCTTGTCTCAATAAACAAGGCAATAAGAGAGGACGTTATGGTGAATGTCGCAAAGATCGCGGTCGGTGTTTTGCTGGCCATTGCGCTGGCCTTGGGTGTTTATGGCTGGATGCTCGCCAAGACTCCTCAAACCACAGCCTCTCAGGCCCAGGTCATCCATAGCGACAGCAAGTCCAGCGCCAATGTGAACGTGGTGGTAGCTGCACAAGCCATACCTGCAGGGCAGTCGCTCAAGACTGAAGACCTGCAAATTTCGGCCCTCCCTTCCAAGCCCGATGGCGCTTATGACGATGTGCCTGCTGCCGTGGGGTCTGTACCAGCAGTGGACATCCCTAAGGGCGCGCCCGTGTTGCAGGGGCAGATGGTCACCGGCCTGGCTCTCAAGGTAGCTGAAGGAGAGCGTGCCGTGGCCGTCAAGGTGGACGAAAGCATTGGAGCCGGCAATCGCATACGCCCTGGCGATTTTGTCGATGTGTTCTTTGTGCTGCGCCGCGATGGCACTGAAGTTGAGCAGAGCCAAGCCCGCTTGTTGCTTTCGCGCAAGCGCGTGCTGGCCTATGGTGCGGCGTCGGTCGATGCACTGACTACCGGAGAAAAAACAGATGGCAAGCAGGCCAACGGGCCTGACAACGCACGCACAGCCGTGCTGGCGGTGCCTGTGGCTGAAGTCAGCCAGCTGGCCTTGGGTGGAAGCAACGGCAGCTTGCTTCTGGCACTGCGCAACCCTACGGATATGACAGAGCCTGATATGGAGAGGTTTGCACCTCTGCCTGGCGTGCTGGCCGTTGCCATACCCAAGGGCGGTGCAGCCGCTCCACTGGCGGGAGCTGATGCCGCGCAGGCGGGTGTGGCCATGAGCAGTCTGGCCGGCGCCACTGGTGCCACTGCAACACGCATGAGCGCACCTAAGCCCATGACAGCGGGTGTTGCCAAGCCAGCGGCACCGCGTACCCGTACCGCGTCATCCGACTCTTCTTTGGCCGTTGAATTTGTGCGTGGCGCCAATTCTCAAACAGTGCGGTACTGAGCTATGAATAACAAGATTCTGTCTCCCTCTATTCGCACTTCTTCGATGAAGTCTTTGACTCTGCTTTGCGGCCTGTCTTTGGGTGTTTTTAGTACTCCAGCCTTTACTCAACAAGCGCTGGGTGCTATTGAATCAAAAGCGCAGCAGGCAGTTGGGGCTAGGGAGATCAAGCTGGTCATGGGGGCGCAACATGAGCTGAGCCTGCCCGGTGGCGTGGAGCGCATTGCGATTGGTGACGACACGATTGCCGGTGTGCATATCAAGCGCGGAGGCAAGGGAGCTGCTGCCAAGATTTTGCTGAGCCCGCTCAAGCCCGGCACCACCTCTTTCATGGTCTGGCCGCGTGGTCAAGCGCAGGTGCAGAACTATATGCTCAATGTGCAGCAGCGCGTAGAGCTGCGAACCGCCAAGGCTTCCAGCCTGATCGAGCAGCAGTTTGCCAATGAGCTGGCCAACGCACAGACGGGTGACAAGGTCAAGACCGTGGATCTGTCCAGCGTGCAACTCAAGAGCAATGTGGTGCAGGTCGATGTGAAGGTCGTTGAGTTCAACAAGACGCTGATGAAGAACGTCGGCATCAACTTGTTCAGTACAGCGGTCAACAGTCACGGATTCAGCTTCGGCATTCTGAGCAAAGGTGTTTACAGAAGCGGTGGCACTGTGGACTCTGGATTTGGTTCATCACCCATGAGCGCTGCATTCAATTTGCTCATGCAGTTTGACAAGGCAGGCCTTGGGCTGAACCTTGGCATGTTGGAGGGTAATGGTCTGGCGAGAGTCTTGGCAGCACCCACGCTGGTGGCGCTGTCGGGGCAGAGCGCCAACTTCCTGTCGGGGGGTGAGGTACCAGTGCCAGTGCCTGCAGGGAATGGCACTGTGGCGATTCAATACAAGCCTTATGGCATTGGCCTGACGGTTTCCCCCACCGTGTTGTCTAACGAGCGCATCGTTCTCAAGGTCGCTCCAGAGGCCAGCGAGCTTGATTATGCGAATGTGCTCACGCTCAATGGCGCTTCTGTTCCCTCCATCTCTACACGCCGCGCGGACACGACTGTGGAGCTGGGGGATGGAGAGAGCTTTGTGATTGGTGGACTGGTGAGCCGAACGACGGCATCGAGCACCAACAAAGTGCCACTGCTGGGTGACTTGCCCATTCTGGGGGTGTTGTTCAAGCAGCAGGAGTACAGCCAGAAGGAAAAGGAAATTGCCATCGTCGTCACCCCGCGCCTGGTCAAGCCGCTGGCTCGCGATGTGAATGTCGAGCCATTGCTACCCGGCAGAACGGAGCAGCGTGATCCTTCGGTGTGGGGCCCCTGGATGGCAGGAGGCCTGTCAGGCAGTGTAGCGCCAGGTTTTTCTCGCTGAGAGCCAGGGTAGAGGCATGAATATGCGTATGGATTCTTCCCACCTCAATACCGCGCAGCGAAGTCCTGCGAGCAAAGGTGCTTGTGTGGTGTTGGTGACGCATTCTTCTGCGCATGCTTTCTGGCTCGCAAGTGCCATGAGCAACGATGCGGAAGTGATTCCGGTGGCACATGAGTTCACAGCGTTGCAGTCTGCGATATCTGCCAATGGCCTGGGGGTTGTGGTGGTGGATTTCTCTGCTCCGATGATGGATGACGCGGTTGCTTTGGTCGGAGATTTGCGCAGTGCTTTTCCATCGGTTGTGATGATGGGCGCGGGCTCCTCTTCTGACTCGGCGTCCATGCGTGCGGCATTGCGCTGCGGCGTTGCTGAATTCATCGACTGGGATGCACCGGAGAGTGAGGCTCGCGAAGCTATTCAGCTTCAGATGCAGGAGAGCAATAGCCTGCCGGCAACAGTTGCGATGGAGCAAGTTGTCAAAAGCTTAACACTGCCTTTGCTGGGTGCTCGCGCAGGCATGGGGGTGACTACGCTGGCCACGCACTTGGCGGTGATGTTGCAGGAAATGAAGACGCATGACGAGCGTGGAGCGAAGCGTAGAAGGCAGGTCTCCAGGCCGTTTGGAGCCAGCCAGCTTCCCGACGAGCAAGCGGTTCATGTGGCCTTGCTTGACCTGGGTTTGCCTGCGCGCGATGGCCTGCTGTATTTGAGCCTGACTGGGGACTTTTCCTTCGTCGATGCAGTCCAGAACACACGACGTCTGGATGCCACCCTGATCAATTCGGCGTTTGCCAAGCACCCTTCCGGCACTGCGACACTGGCCTGGCCTGCAGACCTGGGGTTGCTGCGCGAAGTCAGTCCTTCGGCGGCGGCAGGGGTGGTCGGGGCGCTGCGGGGCTTGCTGCGTGCGCAGGTGATTGATCTGGGGGGAATGACTCAGGCAGATTTTCTGACGCCTGTACTGCGGGAGTGCGGGCTGGGGTGGGTGGTGTGCGATCAGTCCCTGGGGGGCATTGTCTCCACCGCACATCTGCTCAAGGAGCTGGAGGGTAAAGGTGTCGCTCGCAGCTCGCTCAAGCTGGTACTCAATCGCTTCAATGTGCAGGCTGGGCTTCCGGCCAAAGATGTGGCTCAGCGACTGGGGATAGAGCTGGCTCATGTCATTCCAGATCGCTCCACGGTACTGCTCAATGCGGCCAGTTGTGGGCAGCTGCTGTCGCAGTCTTTGCGCGGGGACCCTTATGTGGCGAGCATACGCAGCATGGCCAGAGCATTGCTGGGGGAGGCGGCGGTAGATGAGCAAGCGACAGCGCCAAAGCAAGGCGTTCTGAGTCAATGGGCTAAGCGCCTGAGGAGAGGCGAATGAGCATGGACATCGTTTTTTCAGAACAAAGCAACCATTTTTCGGACTCCAAGCAGCTCTTGCTGATCAAAAATGTGGCGCATGAACACCTGCTGACAAGGGTCGAGGAGCTGGGAGCGGTATTCGCCAAATGGTCGACCAGTCGCGTGCGTCAGTTTGTGAGTCAGGAGCTGGAGCAATTCGTGCGTCAGCAGCGCTTTCCGGTCAACGATGAGGAAGTGCAATGGATTGCGCAGGCGCTGAACAAGGAGCTGTCAGGTCTTGGGCCGCTGGATGACTTGATGGCAGACCCGGAGGTTGAAGACATTTTGATCAACGGCTACCAGCGTGTCTTTGTCTCGCGCAAAGGGGTTTTGCAGCAGGAGACACTGCACTTTACCGACAACGCCCATGTGCTGCGCATTGTGCGCAGAATCATCTCACCCTTAGGGCGGCGCCTGGACGAATCGACTCCCATGGTGGATGCGCGCTTGCCCGATGGTGGGCGTATCAATGTGGTGATCGAACCGCTGTCACTGGACGGGCCCGCGGTCTCCATTCGCAAGTTCCGCAACGACCCCTTGAAGGTGCAGGACCTGGTCGGTTTTGGCACCTTGGACGAAGGCATGGCCCGTTTGCTGGAACTGGCGGTGCGTGAGCGCTGCAACATTCTCATCAGTGGCGGAACCAGCTGTGGCAAGACCTCCATGCTCAATGCGATCGCCGGATTCATTCCGGCCAATGAACGGGTGGTGACCATTGAGGACACGGCCGAGCTGACACTGCCGCACCCGCATGTAGTACGCATGGAAAGCCGTCCTGGTGGCTTTGAAGGCGCAGGGGTGGTGTCCATTCGAGACTTGCTGCGCAACAGCTTGCGCATGCGCCCTGACCGTATTGTGGTAGGGGAAGTGCGTGGCGCCGAAGTGCTGGAGATGCTGCAGGCCATGAATACCGGCCATGACGGCTCCATGGCCACGATTCACGCCAGCTCTGCACGTGAATGTCTGCACCGCATGGAGATGCTGGCGGGTTTTGCCGGCTTTCAGGGCAGTGAGGTCAGCCTGCGTCGCCAGATTTCGAATGCGCTGGACTTTATTGTGCAGATTAGTCGATTGCCCAACGGCAAGCGGCGCATTACCTCTATTACGGAGGTGACAGGCATTGTCGACAGTGTGATTGCAACCCAGGAGCTGTACCGCCACGAGCTGCTGCCACAGGCGGATGGCGAAGACCAGGAGCGCTGGGTCACGCTGGGACTGGTACCTCACACCCCCAAGCTGGCTCGCTACAGGGCGGTTCTGCAACATGCCGGCAACAATGCTGCGCCTGGAGGGCGCCATGGATAGCCGTGCATTCTTGATGCTCAGTCTGGCCCTCTTGGTTGCGGCGGCGGCGATTGCTCTTTGGCTGCTTGTCAGTCGCAAACAGAAGATGCGTCAGATGACCGAGCACCTGACTCGGAGCCTTGATCAAAGTGCGGCTGCAGCCTTAGGCGCAGGGCTCAAGGATCCCGGTGTCTCTGCCTTTGATAGTTCAGTGGCGGATGCAGGGCTGGGTAAGGATGACAAGTCGGTGTGGCAAGTTCCTGCGATCTTGCTGGGTACGGTCAGCGCCAGGCTGTTCTATGGCGGCCTGGTGCTGATTGCAATGGTGTTTTTCATCGCTGGCCTGGCTGCAAGCTGGCTGGCGGCAAGTGCGGCCTTGGTGGTACTCAGCATCGGTTTTTTCTTTTTTCTCTATACGCGGGCGCAAAAATATCGGGTGCGCCTTACGCAGCAACTGCCTGGCTTTTTGGATAACGCCGTGCGCCTGGTGAGCATTGGCAATTCAGTGCAAGCGGCTTTTCAGCTGGCCGCAGCTAATACAAAAGAGCCCTTGCAGTCGGTGATGGAGAAGGCCGCAAGTCTGGCACGCGCAGGTATGGAGTTAGAGAACGCCGTAGCCCATGTTGCGCGGCAGACAAGGCTGGATGAGCTGCATTTGCTGGCAGCCATTTTGCGCATCAGTGTGCGCTACGGCGGCCGCGTGGATTTGCTGCTGGAGCGCGTAGCCAACTTCATGCGAGATCGTGAGCAGGCTGAGCAGGATTTGTCTGCCATGACCGCTGAGACGCGCATGTCGGCCTGGGTGCTGAGCCTGCTGCCAGTGGCTGTTTGCGGAATGATCATTTCTTTCAATGCAGGCTATTTCCTGCGCATGTGGAACGATGAAACCGGTCGCAACATCATCTGGGCTGCAGCTGCTTTGCAGGTCTTCGGGGTGGTGCTGCTATACCGTATGGCCAAGCTTGATGAAGGGGCTGAATGATGGAAACCTCACGCCTTCTTCTGATGCTGAGTGTGGCGCTGCTGGCGCTGGCTGCCTTGATTGGGGCAGGCGTGATTGCCTATGCGCATCAGCGGCGCGAGCGCAGAAGTCAGGTGGTGCAAGACGCACTGGGGCGCAGTGGTGCAGTGGTAAATGCTCCCTCTGCGCCATCCGAGCCCGTGAGCCTTTTCAAGGCCTTGAAGGGCGAAGACGCATTGCCTGTTCACTGGCTGGAAGGCTCCTTCGGTAAAGCTCTGGTTGCCGATGAAGATCGCATCTTGCTGGGCAAGTGTGGCTGGGGCTCTACGCGTGCACAGGTTCAATATTTAATAGCGCGCTGTGTTTGTGCAATAACGCTTCCAGTCGTTTTTGCGGTGATATTGGCTGGAAGCAAGAATCTCTTTTTCTACCTCTTTGCAGCCTTTGCCATCGGCTTCTTGCTGCCCAAATGGGTACTGCGAAGCGTGGCCCGTCGTCGTCGCAGCAGCGTGGTGCGGGAGCTGCCTTTGCTGGTGGATTTGCTGGGGCTGCTGCAAGGCACGGGCATGAGCCTGGATCAGACCTTGCAGGTCATAGGCTCTGACTTTGGCAATGTCATGCCTGTGCTCTCGCGCGAGATCTTGCTGGCCAATCAGCAATACAGCAGAGGCAGTACGCGTGAGCGCGCTTTCGGTCGTCTGAGTGACATCTACCAAAACGAAAACCTGGCGAACCTGACGTCGCTGATGATTCAGATCGATCAATATGGCGGCGCGGTACAGGAGCCATTGCGTGTTTTTGGCGAGCGTTTACGTGAACAGCGCAAAGCCAGGATGAAAGAGATGATAGGAAAGATCTCGGTCAAGATGACTGGCGTCATGGTGGTGACGCTGCTTCCGGCCCTGATCATCATTACTGCCGGACCCGGCTTTCTCGCCGTGATCCGGGCATTGGGAGGGATGAGCAAATGACCTATAAAAGTCAGTACCTGATGCTGCCTGTCGCAGCCGTAGCCATGTCCATGCTCGCAGGTTGCTCCAGCATGGGCAATCTGCTGGGCTCCAACCAGCCCGTGTTGTCGCCCGCGGCCAAGGCCGCTGCAGAGATGCCACTGGAAAAAGACCCGGTGGTCAACACGCAGGACACTTATCTGGCGCTGGTCAAACAGATGCAGGCCAAGTCGCTCTGGTATGCCTCCATCGCCCACCTTGATGCGCTGGACAAGCAGTGGGGTGTGTCCAGCGAGTCACGCTTGCTGCGTGCCGATGCCTTGAGGCAGACCGGGCAACTCAACGCTGCCGTCACGATGTACCAAGGACTGCTGGGTAGTGTGAATGACGGAGCAGCACGCTATGGTCTGGGCCGTGTTGCCGCCGAGAAGGGCAACTTTCGCCAGGCTGCCTTGCAGATGGAGCAGGCTCGCATGAGCAACCCTGTGGACTCCCGTCTGCTGACTGATCTGGGCTATGCGTATCTGCGTGCCCATGACCTCAATGCTGCTCGCACTCCTTTGATGCAGGCGGCGCAGCTCAACCCTGAAGATGCGCAGGCAAACGTCAACTTGAGTCTTTTCATGATGGTCAGCGGGCAGAGTGCGCAGGCTGAGGAATTCATGCGTCAGCGCAAGCTGGATGGGCAGACCCAGCAGGCTGTCAAAGAGCAAGCCAGTGAGTGGTTGAAGGGGGCCAAGCAGGCGGCCAGACTGGCCGGGAGCGATCCGGCAACGCAGGCAACGGGTAGAGTCGTCAACCTCTCAAGGCCCGAGGCAGCTGTACCCGACATGGGCATGAGCAAGAGTGTCATGCCGACGGCTTCCACACCGGCATCCGCTGCAGTGCAGGAGGAGACCTCCACAAAAAAATCCACGCCGGAGTCTGAGAGTGCTCAGGCTCCGGAGGTCGTTGTGACAAAAGCACCAGAGTCAATGCAGGCACTGGGCGCGGCAGACTCCTCAGCTGTACCGCCATTGCCTCTGGCTCAGCCGGTGATGGCGCAGAGTGCAGAGCGTATGCCCAGCGGTGGGCAGTGGATGGTTTCAGGCGGCAGCTTTGATGCAGGTCGCCCACGTTACCCAGGTCAAACTCCGCAGGATTCAGCACATGCTCAAACCTATGCATACGCACTGCCTGAGTCACGACAGGCAGAGCGAAGTGCTAGTGCTTCCACAGCTCCTACTGTTGTAGCAGCTGTTGCAACATTACCAACAATTTCAGACTCAAAACACTCTGAAATGCTTTCTGCTAAGGCGCCATCAGCTTCTGTATCCGTAGCAAAAGCGATACCGAAAGAGATCGCGCTCAGCGCTCCATCTCAGCCTGCCAAGCGGGAAGAGACAAAGCCTGCACAACCGTTGATGACGGAAGAACTCCCACTACCGAAGCTGGCACCCGTGCATCCAGCATCGGTGCCGCACGTTGCGCCCAGCACGCCACAGCCGACGGTGCCACGCCAGCCCTCAGGCCCGGCACGATCGTTGCAAGAAGGCGCGGTGGTGATGGCTGTAGCCTGTCCTGCGGTAGTTCGTCAAGGTGGCAATGCCGGCAGCAGCAAGCAGGAAGTGCAAGCCATGCTGCCTAGACGCGCTGCAACTGGGGGACTGTTCTTTGAATCGCCCGACGAAGAAGCCGGCAGCAAATCCACACCTGCTGCCAAAGCGGCGATGCCAGAGCGTGTCTGGCCTTGAACACCTTGTCTGAACTGCGACGGAGCCCCTTATGAATAACCAGACTTCCTCGATCAAGCGCTTGCGAGCAGTGGCTCTGATCCTCATGGCAATGGCCGCTTCGGCTGTCACGGCGCAGACCAGCAGCACTGCTGCTAACACTACAGGGGTGACCAATCTGAGCGCCTCCAAAAGCACTGCAGCGACCGGGCCAGGTACGTCAACTGCGATAGCATCTTCTGCAGCCGCAAAGGCGGCAGTAACCCAGACGCCAGCCCCCAGCAATGCATCGCTGACGCCAGTTGCGACGAACCGGGGAGGGGATGCCACCACTCACCTGCTCAAGCTGCAGGCAGAGGGCCAGTACGCCTCGCGCAATGCCTACCCTGTGACCAGCGATGTGGCTCAGCGCACCTATCAGCGCTACCTCGAAAGCTTTACCCACAAGATTCCCGAAAGCTCTGAAACGCAAGTGGGCAACAAATCCGGCGGCAGCCGCTAAGCCGCGGCAGTGGCCGTCTGAAGGTGTATCTGCATGCAGTCTTTTGCAAAGGGCTTGAGCCATAAACGCATCCGTCGCCAGTCGGGCTCCGTGGCGATGCTGGGCGCGCTATGGCTGATGATTGCCGTGATTTGCCTGGCGACCATTGATATTGGCAATGTGTTCTGGCAAAAGCGGGAATTGCAGAAGATTGCGGATCTGGCGGCACTGGCGGGAGCATCGGCCACCTCACTGCGGGACTGCGGACCGAGTGCGCAAAGAAATGCGCAGCAAAACGGCGCAGTTGCCAGCGAAGTGGCCGTGGAGTGTGGCAACTGGAAAAAATCTCGGGCTGGCTCCTCTGCCAGTGACATGTTCGTTGCCGGGCAAGACCCGTTCAATGCCAGCAGAGTACAGATGATGCGGGCGGTCCCCTTTTTTTTTATTTGGCAGACATCAGGTAACTCGTCCAGGAACGTTGAAGCAAGCGCGGTTGCGTGGCGGCCTCAGCCAGCAGCTGCGCTATCGATTCGTACTACTTTGCTGAAGGTGGATACAACACAGTCCGCGATTTTGAATGCGGTTCTCGGCGGTTTGTTGGGCTCGAACATCAAACTGGACGCCGTAGGTTGGAATGGAATACTGGGAACGCAGATCAACCTGCTGCAGTTCCTGGATTTTCTTGCACCACGAGTCGGTGTGAATGTGGGGGACTACGCAAAACTGCTAAGCGCCGATGTGACTGTGGGAGTGCTGCTGCAGACCATGGTGGATGTGGTACAGCAAAGCGGTAATACAGCCGGTGTTGCGCTGCAGGCTCTGAACCAGCTTGTGACGGCGGCTCTCGGTGTGCCTGCTTTGACGCTGAAGCTCTCTCAGCTTCTGAACTTGCAAACTGGCCTTGACTTTTCTGCTCTGGATCTGGGGCTGAACGCTTTTGATCTGGTTCAAGGTGCCATCCAGGTTGGAAACGGCAACAGTGCTTTGTCGGCTGCAGTGGCTGTTCCCATCCCCGGGCTGGTCAATCTGAATGTGTTTTTGAAGGTCATAGAGCCGCCGCAGATTTCTTCCATCGGTGACCCGCAGCTGGCCAAGCTCGATCCGCTAGGCGCTAACCGGATCTATGTCCGTACTGCTCAGGTTCGTGTGCTGGTTTCAGTTGAAGCGCCGGTGCTGGGCGGCCTGTTTCAGACCGTCGATGCGCTGCTGAAGCCGCTGTCTCCTGTCATTGCGCTGCTCAATGTGTTGCTGGGCAATGTGGACGGCTATGCGGATATGACCATCCTGCCGACACCTACACGAATTGATCTGAGTCTGGATGTAGGTGGAGGGCAGTCCTACGTCACGGATTACGACTGCAATGCGGGTAGCAAGAAACTGGTGACGAACACCAGAAGCGCGCTGGCAGATATCCGGCTAGGGCGTATGGGGGATTCTCTAGGCGAGGCCAAGGCCCAGGCATTTGGCACACGTGCGCCTGTTCAGATGGCCCCGCTGCCAATATTGCGGCTGGACTGCATCGGTTGCGATGGTTTTGGCAAGCGCACACAGCAATATTTCGGTGGTCTTGGTGTTCAAGTGGAGACACCGGTGGCGGCCAATACAGACCCCAACTTCACTTTCAACGCCCCACCGCCGCTGAGCAGCGATCCCTCCTGGAAAGCCTTGTCTGCGCGCAACATCATCGGCAGTCTCTCAGCTACCGTAGGCAGCCTGAATGTTTTGCAGACGTTGACGCCAGACCCGCGGGCCAAACCCGGCGGTATTCAGGCACTGCTGGATGTCGTTAAGGGTGTTTTGGGAAGCTTGCTGTCCTTGGTGCAGGGCATCATCAGCGGCTTGCTGTCGCCTTTGCTTGATCCTTTGGTGAATGCTCTGTTGAAGGTACTGGGCATTGATTTGGCGCAGACCGAAGTAGGAGCGCGCATGACCTGTGGAGCTCATCCAGAGCTGGTGTTCTGATCCTTTAGCTGTCTATGACAGAGTTGCCAGCAGTGCATCCAGTGCCTTAGTAACTGTGGCCTTGCGCACGGCAGCTCGGTGGCCTCCGAGATGCAGGCATTTCTCCAAGGTCTGCTGTGGCACACACCACCCCACCCAAACCGTCCCCACGGGCTTTTCCACAGACCCACCTCCAGGCCCGGCAATCCCAGTCACCGCAATGCTGACCTGGGCGCGTGAATGGCGGATCGCCCCCTCGGCCATCGCGCGCACGACCTCTTCGCTGACGGCGCCGTGCTTTTCGATCAGTTCGGCGGGAACATCCAGCATTTCGGTCTTGGCTTCGTTGGAATAGGTCACAAAGCCGCGATCAAACCATTGGCTGGAGCCGGCGAGGTCGGTGCAGGCCGCAGCGATCATGCCGCCGGTGCAGCTTTCGGCGGTGGTCAGCATCCAATTCTTCTCGATGAGGTTGGCGGCCAGTTTTTGCACCAGTTCTTCGATGCTGGTTTCTGATTCCATGACCATGGGGCTCTTGCTCCTTGTGAATTTAGCCTGAGGTTGTTCCGCGCCCCAAGGCAGGGATGCCGAGCAAGAGCCGCCACGCGGCGATGGCATCCGTCCCCTCGGGGGAAGGCGCGAAGCGACTCAGGAGGTTAGAAAAAATGTCGCCAAAGGGCAATGACCAGCAGTGTGCAGAACGCCGCTACCAGGTCATCCCACATGATTCCCCAGCCGCCGCGTGGGCCGAAGCCTTTGAATAACTGATCAGCCCATTTGACAGGTTGGGGTTTGACGGCATCAAAGAAGCGAAACAGCGCAAAGCAAACGAGCTGGCCCCAGAAGCCCATGGGCATGCATAGCCACAGAATGATCCACATGGCCACGATTTCGTCCCAGACGATATGGCCCGGATCGGCGACGCGCATATGCTTTGCGGTGATGGTGCAGGCCCACCAGCCCACGGGAATGCTGGCTGCGATGACCCAGCCGATCTGAGTGGGTGTCAGCCACAGGGCCAGCACCAGATAGGCGAGCCAGGCCCAGAGCGTGCCCACAGTGCCAGGGGCAATGCGGGGCAGACCAGAGCCGAAGCCCAGCGCAATCATGTGGGCAGGGTGCTGCAGCATGAATTTCACGCTGGGGTAGGCCATGCCAGCCGGGCTTGCTGCGTTGCTTGCTTTGTTATTGATAGCTGCTTGCGTAATACCAGTATGCGCTACGGCGCTATTTGATGAGTCATCCGTCATGGCGTGATGATACGCGCAGCCTTATTGAAGGCCCGTGATGGCTTCACCTTCAGGAAAGCGGATCTGGTGTGTGGCCTGGAATTGCGCGGTGCTGCGGGCATCCAGGTTTTGCTCCCAGGCAATCATGCCGTTTTGGGCATTCCAGCGAGTGGTCGCGGGTTGAGGGCTGTATTGCGACTGCACTTTGATTTGCTCGTTGCGAGAGACCGGTGCAGAGTCCAGCACTTGCAGCGCAATGGGCTGGTCGTGGCGGTTCTCCACGGAGTAGCTTCGAGTCACGGTGCGTTCGGTCTTACTGCTGGCCCAGCCACTGCTACCAATATTGCTCTGAGCAGGCAGGCGGCGCACCACGACTTTTTCATCGCGGCCGAAAGACAGGCCTTGCGCCAGGGCCTGGGCATTGCCAAAGTCAAGACGGCCATTGCCCACCAGAGCGTCATCGCGCAGCAGTGCGACAGGGCCTGCGGGCCAGATACCTTGCGGCGCTTGCAGTGTGGCGATCAGGTAGGCTGCCTCCTCCATGGCAGGTACGGTGCGGGTCAGCAAGGTGGTCGGCAGGCTTTCTTGACCCAGCGTCAGCGTGATGCGCTCAGCGCTGGACGGGACACTGATCTTGTAGGGAATCACAAATTGCGTGCTGTAGGCCGTGTTGATGCTGGAGACATCGAGTGCGGGCAAGGCGGGGACGGGAGCCCCTTCGGTCCTGGCTTTGGCACTCAGGCGCATCGACGAGGCGGATACAGGCGCGGGTGCTGGCGCCATGGGGGCCATAGGCTCGGCAATATCCACCGTCCAAGGGCGTGGCATGGCGCCTTGCGTGCTGCGCGTGGGCTGGCCGGTGGACAGGCGCAGGCTCACATTGCTCCAGTCTTCGCCACTGGCTTGCACGACCAGAGCCTGGCGCTCCAGCTGCACTTGCTGTTTGGCGGTGTTCAGTTGTGCGCGGTAGCTGGGTTGCCAGCTAGGGCCGCGCACCTGATAGCTCAGGCGCACATTGGCTGGGCGGGCGCTGGCCAACTGGACTGTGACCTTCATCACCTGAGAGCGCTCGGCACCTGTGCGGTCGCGCTCCTGGCGCAGCGGCTGCAGCTGCGCCAGCAAGTCCTGCTTCTGGCGCTGAATCTGGTGGGCACGCACGCTGTTGTCACGGCTGGTCTGGCGCAGCGCCTGACTGGTGCTGGCAATCTGCGCGGCGCTGGTCTTGCCCTCGTCGCCAGGCTTGCTCACGCCCTGCAGAAAATCGTCCACGAGCTTGGCAGCGTTTTCTTCCGCTTCAATGCTGGCAAGCTGATCTTCAAGACTGCGCACTTGCTGATCCAGCGGGCTGGTGCAGTCCTTGGCGGCCATGTGTCTTGCTTGCAGCAGTGTCTTGATTTCGCCCACGCGAACGCCCTCATCGCCGCTGATCTGCAGGCTTTGCGTATCGATGCTGGCAGGCAGGCATTCAAAGCTGAGTTGGCGAGTCTGGGCATCGATGCGCGCCTCGCGCTGCACGGCAGCAATGCCGGGGTAGAGCGTGACTTCGGTGATCGGAGCGCGGCTGCCTGAAACACTGAGGCTGCTGTTAGCAGTGGCCAGCCCGGGCAGGCTGGTCGCCAGGCAGGATATGTACACGGGCAGAAGACGGCTTGAACGCATGATGGAAAGCTCTTGTGGGCAGTGAACAGGCTTGGAGCTTAACCCAAGGCGTTTGCGCTCTTTTATTTGCCTTCACTCGCCGTTGAGCCAAAGTGATCGAATGATTTCCAATGATTGGCTTGCAGGGCTCCGTTGGCATCCAGCACACGAAGGCCCGGCTCCGCCTCAATGCGACCGATGCAGTGAACGGAAGTGGCGCAAGCGGCACCCGCAGACAGAACGTCGGCATGACGGTCGGCAGGAGCGGTAAAGCACAGCTCGTAATCATCGCCGCCGGCCAGCGTGCACTGCTGCCGAAGTTTTGAGTCAAACTGCCATAAAGTGCTTTGTGGATAAGCGCTGGCAGCTATCAAATTTGTTGTGAGGCGGCTGTCGACCGTGGCACCTACCTTGGAGAGCTCCAGAATGTGGCCGAGGTCTCCCAGCAAGCCGTCGCTGATGTCGAGCGCGCTGCTGGCCAGGCCGCGAAGTGCCAGGCCCAGAGCTACGCGCGGCGTGGGCGCTTCCAGCCGTTGCCGGGCTTGTTGAAGCAGGTCAGCGGGGAGCTGGACATGGCCCAGAAGTGCCTCCAGAGCGAGCCGGGCGTCGCCCAGGTTTCCGCTGACCCATATTTCATCGCCAGGCTTGGCACCACTGCGCAGCAAAGCCTGGCCTGCCGGAACTTCACCAAACACGGTGATGCAGATATTGAGCGGACCGCCTGTGGTGTCTCCGCCAATCAGCTCACACTCATGGGCATCGGCCAGCTCCAGCAGGCCGGTGGCAAATTCGCTGATCCAAGCTTCGTTGGCGCAGGGCAAAGACAGGGCCAGAGTGAACGCCAGAGGCTTGGCGCCACTGGCAGCCAGGTCGCTCAAATTCACTGCCAGTGCTTTGTGACCGAGTAGGCGCGGGCTCACGTCGGCAAAAAAGTGGCGGCCTTCAACCAACATGTCGCTGGAGATGGCCAGCTGCATTCCGGCGGCCGGTGCCAGCAGTGCGCAGTCGTCACCGACGCCCAGAGCAGCGCGATGCACGGGCCGCTGAAAGTAGCGGCGGATCAGATCAAATTCACCCATGAAATCTCTGGCCGCCCGCAATGCTGCGGCCTGGTGGGCCGCTGGTCAGCGGCGGTTAAAGGTCAAGGCCAGAAAAAGCTCAGAGGCCTGCGCCAAAAGCGCTGGCGTATGGCCTTGTAGATGCGTGAACGGTCACCCACGCTGACGTTGTGGGCTCGTAGTGCCAGGCGGAAGGCCAGGTAAAAGCTCACGCCCACATTGAGTGCCGCATTGAAGGGCAGCATGGCAACGGCCCACCACAGCAGATTGGAGTGCAGCACTTCCCAGCCCAGCGAAGGCACGGCGACACCGATCTGACCGGTGGACAGGGTGACGTGACGCACTTCCATACCCAGGCCGAAAAAAGCCGCGAACGCAGGCACCAGCCCCAGCATGAAACCCAGCGAAATATTGGAGGCTAGGCTGGAGACGTTCTCGCGCAGAAAACGAGCCCAGCGATCGGCGCGGACCGAGCCCAGGAGGCGTGTGATTCGCGGGTTATAGCGAATCACCGAATCGATATTGCGCAATACAAACCAGTTCTCTGCACCGCCAGCGATCAGACTGCTGACAAACAGCAAAACGCCTGTGAAAGCGGCAAACAGCACCGATGGACCCAGCAGGCTCAGTGAATCCAGCACCTGCTCGGCGTGCTGGGTGCTCAGTGCCTGATGGCCGACCAGATAGGCATAGCCCATGGTGAGCAGCAGCGCGGCAGGAAAAACGATGAGCACGTTGCCCAGAATGGCTGCCACCTGTGAGCGCACCAGGTGGGCCACTTCGTCGACAAACTCCTGAATGGAGTCATCGCTTTGAATGTCCTTGAGCTTGGCGGCCATGGCCGGAGCCGTCATGGCTGGCTGCTTGGTGGCCACCGTGAACTGCAGCATCTGTATCAGGACAAAGCTGATGGCGTAGTTCAAGCCTGCAGCCAGTCCGGACCAGAAGACGGAAAGGCCCAGTGCGTACAGCGCAAACTTGGCCAGCGTGGTGAAGGCCATCACAAAGCCGCCACCGGCCGCTTTGGCCATCATCTTGCGGTATTCACTGCCGTCACGGGTGATGTAGTGCTCGCCGGTCTCGGCGCTGCGCTCGGCCACCTTGGCGGCCAGCAGCGAAGAGTTGGTGGACATCAGCGCGCGTACGCTACGGCGCTCTATGCCCACGGCGACTAGGTTGGAGAGCAGCTCCGAGGTTTCGTAGGCGCGGTCATCGGAAAGCAGACAGTCCAGCAGGCGGCGGATGCGCAAAATGCGCGCCCTCACCTGGCGCAGGCGGAAGATCAGTCCTACCGAGATGCCCTCGGCCTCGACATAGGAGTAGACCGATGCCACGGCAGCGCGGCAGGCTTCGAGGCGTTCGCGCAACTGGGCGGCGGCTGCGTCGCGCCGGTCTGTGGTGCGCAGTGGCAGCATGACTTCCACACGCAGGTTTTCCACATCATGAATCAAGGCATGGAAGGGCTTTTCATCACGGGCCTGTTCGCTCATGCGCAGGCGTAGCTCGGGTGCAAAGCCGGTGGAGAGAATCTGTCCGGAGCAATAAGTGATGGCGTCAAGCAGGCTGCGCTCCCAGAAGCTGACGCCTTCTGCTTGTGCCTCGTGAGGGCGCAGCAGCTGCGTGATGCGAGCCATGAGTTGGCTGTCTAAGGCATGCAGCCAGCGGGCATCAAAGCGGTCGGGAAAAACCAGCATGAACAGCTCGGACGCATCCACGGTCTCGGGAGTGCTTGGTAGCTTATAGCGTAGGCGCTCAACCACTTCGCTGGCCATGGCGGTGCGTGGCGCAAAGCCGAAGTCGGCCAGCAAGGCGGTGATGTCCACCGTCTCCATCAGCGTCTGACTCCAGCGGCGCAGCCGTGCCATGGCTTCCGGGTCGGTCTCGAAGGCCTCGACGACTTGCCTGACACGCTGAACCGCGCCCTCCACCGAGGGCTGGGCTGCCCGTATCCATTCCGCCAAATGAATGAGCCAGAGGTGGCGTTGCGCAAGCCCGGCGTCGGGGTCCAGAGCTGCGATCAGCTCTGGCAGGGTTGTTCGGTTTTTTTTCATGTAAGAGGGGGCAAATCTTTCAGTGCAGCACGCGCTTTTCAGTCATGGGCATGACTTCGCCGGGATCGGTGGTCTGCAGCACAAAGAGCGGAATCTCGCATTCGAAAGTTTCTCCCTCATGGGTGACGCACAGATAGCTGCCCTGCATGGTCCCTGTGGGAGTGCGCAGCTGGCAGCCGCTGCTGTATTCGAAGGACTCACCGGGCTGTAAGAGAGGCTGGCGGCCCACCACGCCCAGGCCCTTGACCTCTTCGACATGGCCCAGCTCATTGGTGATGATCCAGTGCCGCGCAATCAGCTGCGCCGGCACCTCACCGGTGTTGGTGATGGTGATGGAATAGGAAAACACATAGACACCGGCTGCCGGAGCGGATTGCTCGGGCAGGTAGGCGGGCTGGACTTGGACCAGAAACTCGTTCATTGGCATGGCGCAATGGTAACTGCGACAATTGCACCTCATGAGCCCCACCTACCGTATTGCCCCCTCCATCCTGTCAGCCGACTTTGCCCGTTTGGGCGAAGAAGTGCGCAACGTCATTGCTGCCGGTGCAGACTGGATCCACTTCGACGTGATGGACAACCATTACGTGCCCAACCTGACTTTCGGCCCCATGGTTTGCCAGGCCTTGAAGCCCCATGCAGTCACTCCCGATGGCAAGCCCGTGCCTATCGACGTACACCTGATGGTGCAGCCGGTGGACGATCTAGCCACTGCTTTTGCCAAGGCTGGTGCTGACTACATCAGCTTTCACCCCGATGCTTCGCAGCACGTGCACCGCAGCATCCAGAACATCAAGAGCCATGGCTGCAAGGCTGGCTTGACCTTCAACCCCGCCATGCCGCTGGATGTGCTGGACTGGGTGATTGAAGACATCGACCTGATCCTGTTGATGAGCGTGAACCCCGGTTTCGGGGGGCAAAGCTTTATTGATAGCACGCTGCGCAAGGTGGAAGACGCCCGCAAACGTATTGAAGCCTCTGGTAAGGATATCCGTCTGGAAGTGGATGGCGGCATCAAGGAAGCCAATATCCGCGCCGTGGCCGATGCTGGTGCCGACACCTTTGTGGCGGGCAGCGCCATCTTTGGCAAGCCGGACTACAAGTTGGTGATCGATCAGATGCGCAAGAACCTGGCCGCCTGAGCGAGCCGGAGAAACCCAAGGCCTGCATGGTCGCATCATGCAGGCCTTTTTTAACGTTTTTGGCTGCAAGCCTAATGCTGGAAAGCGCATGCAGCTATTGAATTGATAGTTGTATGAAGCTGACTCTGCCCGCACCTGCCCAAGCCCTTGAAATTGACGCCGTGATGGTCGATCTGGACGGCACCATGGTGAACACCTTGGGTGACTTTGCAGAATCGCTCAATCGCATGCTGGCGGACCTGCGACTGCCCGCGATCGCGCCCCAAGCCATTGAACACATGGTCGGCAAGGGCAGCGAGCATTTGATCCGCTCCGTGCTGGCCCATGTGGGCGCGCAGGATATTGACGCTCTGTATCCGCAAGCCTGGCAGCGTTATGAGCACCACTACCTGGACATCAATGGCCAGTTCGCCGATGTCTATCCGGGCGTGGTCGAGGGGCTGAACGCGTTGCAGGCTCAAGGTCTGCGCATGGCTTGCCTGACCAACAAACCCTTGTCCTTTGCCCTGCCCCTGCTGGCAACCAAGGGGCTGGATGGTTTTTTTGATTGCGTGTTTGGCGGTGACTCTTTCCCCCGCAAAAAGCCCGACCCCATGCCACTGCTTGAAACCTGCAAGGCGCTGGGCAGCTCTCCTGCACGCACGCTGATGGTGGGTGACTCCAGCAACGATGCCCAGGCAGCCCATGCGGCCGGCTGCCCTGTTGTGCTGATGACTTATGGCTACAACCATGGGTTGCCCATTACTGCTGTGGATGCTAGCGCTCACCTGAGCTCGCTTTCGCAGCTTGCTGTGTGATGGGGTGAAGTTGTATGCATTTCTGGCAGGAATGAGTGCGGATAAGCTTATTTGGTAGAGTCTTTGACTTTGTTTTAACCATGTCGGAGCACCGCTGAGGTGCATGTCCGGCAGAGAACGAAGGGGGACTCACGCCACATGCACGGACTGCACCTGACCGCCGACCTTTACCAATGCTCTGGCGACGAGCGCTATATGCTCGACGCCGACGCCATTGCTCAACTGTGCCGCGACCAGACCGCGGCCTCTGGTCTGACTCTGGTGGATGACACCTGGGTAAAGTTCCCGCCATACGAAGGTCAACCTGGCGGGGTGACTGGCACGGTGCTGCTGGCAGAGTCTCATCTGGCAATCCACACCTGGCCGGAGACCGGCAGCGTCACCATCGACGTATATGTCTGCAACTTCTCCGATGACAACTCCGGCAAGGCGCGTCAGTTGATGGAGGGCGTGATCACTGCGTTCGCGCCCAAGCGCGTGCTGCGTCAGCATTTGATGCGGGGCGATATCAGCATGGCTACGGCCTGCGACAAGGCGGCCCAGGAGCAGCAGCCCGAGACCGATGCCAACTGGGTGCAGGAGCAGCTCACGCCCAACAGCCGCTTTGGCTATCGCGCTACGGCCACTGAAAAGCGTCAGACCCCGTTCCAGAAGCTGGAGCTGCTGGAGACGTTGGAATTCGGCAAGGTGCTGCGCCTGGATGGGCGCTTCATGACCTCCGAAAAAGAGGAGTTTTTCTACCACGAAGCCATGGTGCATCCTGCGGCCATGGCCCACCCCGCGCCGCGCAAGGCCTTGATTCTGGGCGGCGGTGATGGTGGTGCTGCGGAAGAATTGCTCAAGCACCCCAGTATTGAACGCGTGGTGCTGGCTGAGCTGGATGAGACCGTTGTCCAGTTCTCGCGTGAGCACTTGCAGGCCGTGCATCGCGGTGCACTGGATGACCCGCGTGTGCAGGTCAGCATCGGCGATGGCATGGCGCTGGTGGATAGCACGGATGAACGCTTTGATCTGGCCTTCATGGACCTGACCGACCCGGATACCCCCGCCAGCGCGCTGTATGCCTCAGAGTCGCTGGCCCGCATGAAGCGCGTGCTGACGCCGGATGGAGCCTTGGTGCTGCACCTGGGCAGCCCTGTCTTTCATGGCGCACAAGTTGCGGAGCTGGCGCGCAGCCTGCGCGAGCAGTTTGAAGTCGTGCGTTGCTACGGCCTCTACATTCCTCTGTACGGTGCCTACTGGGGGCTGGCGGTGGCCTCTGACCGCCTGGACCCTTTGCAGCTGACAGAAAAGCAGGTGGCAGAGCGTTTGCAGCAGCGCAAGGTGCAGGATCTGCAGTACTACAACGCGCAAACGCACGGCGGCCTGTTTGCGCTGCCGGGCTATTACCGCGACCTGTTGGCACCGCAATATCGCATGCTGTAAGGCTTGGCTTGCCGGACAGCGCTAGCTGGTCTTGCCCAGCAGCGCCTTCTTCAACTGCTGGTCTGCCGGTTGAGGCCCCAGCCAGATGCCCAGCAGGGCGTTGAAGAACTCCGGCTCCTTGAAGGCCTCGCCTTGCGGCTGACCTTTGACGGAAACCAGGGTGCCTTGTCCTGGAACCCAGTCCACCGTGAAGTTCTCCCCGGTATGCAGCTTTTTGTGCTGTGTGAAGATATCGCTCATGCGCATGACGCCGGGGATCAGCTTGGAGAAGGCTGAGCGCTCCATGTTGTCCTCCATGCCGCGAGAGAACAACTTGCCCAGCTCGGCGGAGTCAATGTCACGCAGCATGGTGACGCTGATGCGTTTGGGGCCGGGCAGTGCAGCAATGTCTTGCAGACTGTGCGCTGGCTTTTCCAGGTACAGACCGGCGGTATAGACCTTGAACACGGCTTTGTAGCGCGTGCCTGCGCCATTGAGCTGCAAAGGCTTGCCCTGCAGTTGCAGGGACGGCGCATAGCTGATGCCGTGGATATGGAGTGGCTTGGCTGGCGAATCCTGCGCCAGTGCGACAGAGCTGGTCAGCGCTGTGGCCAGTAGCAGCGCAGGACCTAGGCGAGAGCGGTGCATGGGTGTCTCCTCGTGATTTCTGGTCAGGCGGCTTTGTTGGCGGCCTTGGGTGCTTTGCGCCAAGGCGCTGCCGGTTGGGAGGTGTATGTTTGAATTTGTCAGCAATGCCTGCAATCAGGACTCTCCCCAGCATGTGAGTCTTTGCACTCTGGAGCTTTTGCGTTGTGTAAAAAAGCGGTGGCTCTTGGGCTGCCGCTGTATGCGCTACACTGTCCCAATCATGTTCATTCATCGCACGTTCAATGCAGGTTGTGGAGACCGGGGAGCCTGGCCCTGGCGTAAGCCTGCACATTTGAACTGCTGAAGCACTCCGGTACGAGCCCGGCGTGCACCCGCGGCCTATATGCTTTTGGGCATATCTCACAGGCCAACTGGAATGAACCGGCGCATCTCCCCAAGCACTCTTGCTTCCCCTGCTTTTGACACGCAAACCCAGCAGGTATGCCATGCGCCCTGACTCCCGGAGCTTCTCCCGTGATCACGGAACTGGAATTCAAATCTCTTGCGGCCCAAGGCTATAACCGCATCCCCTTGTTGACCGAGGCCTTTGCCGACCTCGAAACCCCGCTCTCTCTCTACCTCAAGCTCGCCCATGCCAATGGCGATGGCAAGTACAGCTTCTTGCTGGAATCCGTCGTCGGTGGTGAGCGCTTTGGCCGCTACAGCTTTATCGGCCTGCCCGCCCGCAGCTTTGTACGAGCCTCGGGCTTTGGCGCTGAAGCCAAAACCGAAGTCGTGACGGATGGCGCCGTGGTCGAGACCGCCAGTGGCAACCCGCTGGACTTTATTGCTGCCTATCAAAAGCGCTTCAAGGTCGCGATTACGCCCGGTATGCCGCGCTTTTGCGGTGGTCTGGCCGGCTACTTCGGCTATGACGCCGTGCGCTACATCGAGAAGAAGCTCGAGAGCAGCTGCCCGCCCGATTCGTTAGGCACGCCCGACATCATGCTGCTGCAGTGCGAAGAAGTGGCCGTCATCGACAACCTCTCGGGCAAGCTCTACCTCATCGTCTATGCCAACCCTGGCGAGGCCGAAGCCTATACCCGTGCCAAAAAGCGTCTGCGTCAGCTCAAGGACCAACTGCGCTATTCGGTCAGCGCACCGCAGATTCGCGCCGGCGAGAGCTACCCTGCAGAGCGCAGCTTTGACAAGCAGGACTATCTGGATGCGGTGCAAAAGGCCAAGGAGCTGATTGCCGCAGGCGACTTCATGCAAGTGCAGGTGGGCCAGCGCATTCACAAGCGTTTCACAGCCTCGCCGCTGAGCCTGTACCGCGCGCTGCGCTCGCTCAACCCCAGCCCTTACATGTACTTCTACCATTTCGGTGATTTCCATGTGGTGGGGGCCAGCCCCGAGATTCTGGTGCGCCAAGAGACTACGCCCGACGGCGAAAAGGTGACGATTCGTCCGCTGGCCGGCACACGCCCCCGTGGCAACACGCCCGAGGTGGACAAAGCGACCGAAAAAGAGCTGGTGGCCGATCCCAAGGAGCGAGCCGAGCACGTCATGCTGATTGATCTTGCGCGCAACGACATCGGCCGAATTGCCAAGACCGGCAGCGTAAAAGTGACCGAGGCTTTTGCGGTGGAGCGCTACAGCCACGTCATGCACATCGTCAGCAACGTCGAAGGCCTTTTGCAGGGCGGTATGGAGAACATGGACGTGTTCAAGGCCACCTTTCCCGCAGGTACGCTGACGGGGGCGCCCAAGGTGCATGCCATGGAGATCATCGACCAGCTCGAACCCACCAAGCGCGGCATTTACGGCGGCGCCTGCGGCTATCTGAGCTTTGCCGGCGACATGGATCTGGCGATTGCAATTCGCACCGGCGTCATCAAGGACAACGTGCTCTATGTGCAGGCCGCTGCCGGTGTGGTGGCTGATTCCGTGCCCGAGCTGGAGTGGAAAGAGACCGAGCACAAGGCCCGCGCCCTGCTGCGTGCTGCAGAACTGGTTGAGGAAGGTCTGGAATGAAGAGTGACCACCCCCTGAGGCACTGCGCGCCTTCCCCCTTGAAGGGGGACGACGGCCTTTGCTGCGGGGCGGCCCTTGCTGGCCGTCTCGCGCATAGTGCTGTGCTGGTATCCAGCGCCACGCGTGCTTTCCAAAGCTGTGGAGATATGAAGTGACTCGTTCAATTGATCTGGTGCAGCACTGCACCACCATGGAAGATGTGCGCCGCAATGTGAATGCGCTCGACGATGTGCTGGTGCCGCTGCTGGTCACGCGCATTGGCTATATGCAGCAGGCCGCGCGCATCAAGGGCGATGTGGGCCAGGTGCGCGATGAAGCGCGTATCGAAGCCATTGTCAGCCGTGTGCGTGAGCGCACGGTGGCGGAGGGCGGTCAGCCCGACGTGATGGAAGCTGTGTACCGCGAGTTGATGGAGGCCTGCATTGCTTACGAACACCAGGAATTTGCGCGTCTGCGCGGAAATTCTCACCAGGAGGGATGAGCATGAAACTGCTGATGATCGATAACTACGACAGCTTTACCTTCAACATCGTCCAGTACTTTGGTGAGCTGGGAGCCGAGGTGACCGTGGTGCGCAATGACGAAACCACGGTGGCCGAAGTCGAGGCGCTGATGGCGCGTGAAGGCATTGAGCGTCTGGTGATTTCGCCCGGCCCCTGCTCACCCAACGAGGCAGGCATTTCGGTCGGTGCCATCAAGCACTTTGCGGGCAAGCTGCCGATTCTGGGTGTCTGCCTGGGGCACCAGAGCATTGGCGCGGCCTTTGGCGGCGACATCATCCGTGCGGGCCAGCAGATGCATGGCAAGACCAGTGTGATCAGCACCGATCAGAAGGGCGTATTTGCCGATCTGCCCCAAGAGTTCACGGTCAACCGCTACCACTCGCTGGTGATTGACAAGAGCACGCTGCCGGATTGCCTTGAAGTGACTGCCACCAGCGAGGATGGTGAGATTCAGGGCGTACGTCATAAGACGCTGGCCATCGAGGGTGTGCAGTTTCACCCCGAAAGCATCCTGACCGAACATGGCCATGCCATGCTGAAGAATTTTTTGGAACAGAAATAACCGTTGAATGATTGATAGCTGCCAGCGCTTGTCACTGCTTGATTTCAGAATGAAAACGATAGGAAATCAATGCAGCTATTGCGTGAGCAGCTCTCAAAAGCATAGAAGGATATTGCAATGATTACCCCCCAAGAAGCGCTGCAGAGAACCATCGAGCACCGCGAAATCTTCCACGACGAAATGCTGCACCTGATGCGCCTAATCATGCGCGGCGAGTTGTCCCCCGTCATGACCGCGGCCATCGTCGTGGGCCTGCGGGTGAAGAAGGAAACCATTGGCGAGATCTCGGCCGCTGCCGAGGTGATGCGCGAGTTCTCCAACAAGGTGAACGTGCACGATAAGACGCACCTGGTCGATATCGTGGGCACCGGCGGTGACGGCGCCAACACCTTCAACATCTCCACTTGCTCCACCTTTGTGATTGCGGCAGCGGGCGGCAAGGTCAGCAAGCATGGCGGGCGCAGCGTCAGCAGCAAATCGGGCAGTGCCGATGCTATGGAAGCGCTGGGCGTCAACATCAACCTTGAATCGACGCGCATCGCCGATTGCATTCGCGATGTGGGCATTGGTTTCATGTTCGCGCCCAACCATCATCCGGCCATGAAGAACGTGGCGCCCGTGCGCAAGGAGCTGGGTGTGCGCACCATCTTCAATATTCTGGGGCCGCTGACCAATCCGGCATCGGCCCCCAATATTCTGATGGGCGTGTTCCACGAAGATCTGGTCGGTATTCAGGTGCGTGCGCTGCAGCGCCTGGGCGCCGAGCATGCGCTGGTGGTCTATGGCCGCGACGGTCTGGACGAAATCAGCCTGGGAGCAGGCACGCTGGTTGGTGAGCTCAAAGACGGCGTGGTACGCGAATACGAAATTCATCCCGAGGACTTTGGTCTGCGCATGTCCAGTACGCGCTCGCTCAAGGTCGAGAACCCCGAAGAATCCAAAGCCATGCTGATGGGCGTGCTGAAAGGTGAGCAAGGCCCGGCGCGCGACATCGTCTGCCTGAATGCAGGCGCGGCGCTGTATGCGGCCAATGTGGCCAGCTCGATTGCAGATGGGCTGGTGCGTGCTCAGAAGGCCATTGACAGCGGTGCGGCACTGGCCAAGCTCCATGAGCTGGTGGGCTACACCCAAAAGCTGAGCACTGCGGCATGAGTCTGCTCGATGCTCCTATCTGGAACGATGCCGGCACCTGGATTGTGCTGGGCATCTCTTTGCTGTTCATCGTGGTTGGCATCATCATGCACCGCGTCATCATGAAGGTATTGCGCGCCCCTGCGGATGACGCAAGCAACAAGGAAAACCATGTCTGACATTCTGAAAAAAATCTGCGACGTCAAAGTTCAGGAAGTGGCAGCCGCCAAGAAGGCCGTGCCATTTTCCGAGATGCGCCGCGATGCGGAAAGCCGCGTCTCCACGCGTGATTTCGTGGGGGCCATCCGCGCCAAGATCGCCAAGGGTCAGGCGGGCGTGATTGCCGAGGTGAAAAAGGCCAGCCCCAGCAAGGGCGTGATTCGCGCCGACTTTGACCCCGCCGACATTGCCCAGAGCTATATGGTGGGCAACGGCAAGATCAGCGCAGCCTGCCTGTCGGTGCTGACCGATCGCCAGTTCTTTCAGGGCCAGCCCGATTACCTGAAGCAGGCGCGCGCAAGCACGCTGCTGCCGGTGCTGCGCAAGGACTTTATGGTCGATCCCTACCAGATCTACGAGTCGCGTGTGATGGGCGCCGACTGTGTGCTGCTGATCGCTGCCTGCCTGGATGACGCGCAAATGGCGGAGATGGAGCAGATTGCGCACAGCCTGGACATGGATGTGCTGGTGGAGGTGCACGATGGCGAAGAGCTGCAGCGCGCCCTCAAACTCAAGACACCGCTGGTGGGCATCAACAACCGCAATCTGCGCACGTTTGAGGTCGATATTCAGACCACGATTGCGCTCAAGAAGGATGTGCCGGCCGATCGTCTGCTGGTGACCGAGTCCGGCATCATGACGCCGGCCGATGTGAAGACCATGCGCGATGCGGGCATTGATGCCTTTTTGGTGGGCGAGGCCTTTATGCGTGCTCGCGAGCCAGGCGAGGCACTGGCCAAGCTGTTTCAGTAAGCGATGGGTGCAGGGCAGGCTCAGGCCAGCAGCTGCACGTCGGCATCCAGAAAATAGCCAGCGCCACGCTTGGTCTTGAGCAAGGTGGGAGTGCGGCTGGATGCCTCGATCTTGCGACGCAGGCGCAGCATTTGCACATCAATGGCGCGGTCAAAGACATCGTCTTCGGCCTGTGTCATGTCCATGATTTGCTCGCGGCTCATGATTTGCTTGGGGCATTTGAGCATGGCGAGCAGCAGGGAGAACTCGGTCTTGGTCAGGCCCACTTCTTGCCCAGCATCGCTGATCAGGCTGCGCGAGCGCAGGCGCAGCTCCCAATGAGCAAACCGAAAGCCTTGTGGGCCCAGGTTGAAAGCGGAGCGCGCAGAAGTGAAGAAAGCCTGAGCTGCCGATGTGTGGGAATGACTGGTGGACGATGTTTGCATGAATAACTCCTTGTTAGCCTGAGCCATCAAGTGGTTGGCTATGTTGGTGTCGATTTTTTTGCAAATTGTCAGAATTTGTCACTCACTGAAATCAGGTATTTTGATGACGAAAAATAAGCAAAAACCCTTGGCTTTCCATCTGAATGCCGAGGGGAGCTGAAAGAATTGCGCAATGAATGACATCAACCAAGGTGCAAACCCCATGGCTTCTGCTGCAGCGCAGCAGTTGCTGAGTGCTGACCCCGCAAACTGGCGGGTAGCGCCTGGCTGGCAGGCGATAGTGGATGCTTTTTTTGCCGGAGCTACTGGGGGCAGGGTGCTGCAATTTTTGAAGCAAAGAATCGATGCTGGTGCTGTGATTTTTCCGCCAAGTCCTTTGAGGGCTTTAGAGCTGACACCGCCCGAGGAGGTACGTGTCGTCATCTTGGGGCAGGACCCCTATCACGGACGTGGACAGGCTGAAGGCTTGGCATTTTCCGTGGCACCTGGTGTTCGGGTACCGCCTTCGCTGCAAAACATCTTCAAGGAAATGCAGCGTGATCTGGGGACTCCATTCCCTGCTTTTCCTCATCCGGGTGGTAGCTTGGTGAGCTGGGCCCAGCATGGTGTCTTGCTGCTCAATACCTGCTTGACGGTGGAGGAGGGGCAGGCGGCAAGCCATGCCAAAAAAGGTTGGGAGGAGTTGACGGACGCCATTATCCGGCAGGTTGCTGAGCAGGGGCGCCCAACGGTATTCATGCTCTGGGGTGCACATGCCCAGTCCAAGCGCGCTTTCATCCCTCAGGATCGTGGGCACTTAGTGCTTATGAGCAATCACCCCTCACCACTCTCGGCTCTGCGTCCACCGGTTCCATTTATCGGCAATGGGCACTTTGGCAAGGCTAGGGAGTTCAAGGTCAAACACGGCTATTGAGATGACCTAGGCTAAAGAAAATCGGCTTCAGCCTGAAGAGATTTCTGGTGTGCGGCTCAGCAGTCCCTTATGAAAATAAAAAACCGCGTGCTGCCACGCGGTTTTTGATGCGGATATTTTTGCCTTACCAGGGCATGGCCTTGCGAATACGGGCGAGTTTTTCGGCTTGCTCGGGTGAAGACTCTTTTGCGGTACGCACTGCCTGACGGATGAAAACAAACAGCAGCAGCACGAAACCGGTAGCAACTGCGCTGCCAATTGCAAGCAAGGATTTTTTCGGTTTGATGGACTGCTCGGGCAGAGTGGGCATCTGAATCACATCGTCTTGATCCAAGCCAGCGAGGCGGCGCTCCATATCCAGAATGGCGCGCTGGCGAGTGCTATTGGCGGCGAGCAGCTCGCCGTAGAGGCGACTGGTTGCTTCGCTCATGCTTTTGCCGGATGCAAGATTAGCGGCAGTGTCATGTTCAAGCTTGACGGATTCTTGTAGACGCTCTTTTTCGGTCGCCAGCTGTATTTCCAGCTGCTTTTTTTCCAGACCCCGTGGCTTGCTGAGGGGAAATAAAGTGTCAAGCAGCGCTTGGTTCAACTTTTGAGCTGCTTCGGGGGATCTCGCCTGCGTCTCAATGCTCAGCAGCTTGTCCTGCTTGCCGACGCTGACACTGATGCGCTTGCTTAATTTGTTATAGATTTCTTCGGCAGTGAGCTTGTCGTCCAGTCCGGCAACTGGTGCAATTTGATGCAGCACGTCTGCTGATACCGCCAAGCTGGCGGCAATGGGGGCGGTAAAGCTTGATCCTGCGCGCTCAACCTGAACCGATGAGCTACTTTCGAAGGTCTTGGGAATGACAAAGCCAATGCCATATGCCGCAATACCCGCAAGCAATGGCGCAAAAACTAAAAGCTTCCAGTTCTCCGCCAGTGTGACCAGCAGATCCAGTAGGTCGAGCTCTTCATCCTGTGGGTTTTGGTTTTGTATTTCCATTGAATGTTTATGAATGAACAAGTAATTCGATTAAACCTGTAAATCTACCACCTGGCACTGATGCACCCGTGCATTTCATGTAACGCTTTCTTTTGAATTCATGAAATGCACAGGTGTGGTACAGCCAATCAGCGTTTGCGCTCCAGCAGCATGGAGTCTCCATAGCTGAAGAAGCGGTAGTGCTGGGCAATGGCGTGCTGGTACATGTTCATGATGTGTTCGTAACCGGCAAACGCGCTGACCAGCATCATCAGTGTGCTCTTGGGCAAGTGGAAGTTAGTGATCAGCATGTCGACCACCTGGTACTGAAAGCCCGGTGTGATGAAGATGCTGGTATCGCCGCTGATATTGCCGTATTTCGCCCAGGATTCCAGTGTTCGAACGGTAGTCGTTCCCACAGCGACGATACGGCCCCCCCTCTTGCGGCAGCGCTCCATGGCCGCCAGTGTGGGCAGGGGGATGTCGTACCACTCGCTGTGCATGGTGTGCTCGGCGATGTTTTCGGTCTTCACTGGCTGGAAGGTGCCGGCTCCTACGTGCAGGGTGACGCTGGCGCGCTCCACGCCCTTTGCTTCGAGAGCAGCGAGCACTGTCTCGTCAAAGTGCAGGGCGGCAGTGGGAGCGGCTACGGCGCCAGGGTGGGCAGCAAACACGGTTTGATAGCGTTCGCTGTCTTCTTTTTCGTCAGGGTCGTGCTCTGCGTTTTGCTGGCGCTCGATATACGGAGGCAGCGGCAGGTGACCAAACTGCTCCAGCAAGTCGTAAGGGGACTCTGCGTTGTTGCCTTTGAAGGCAAGGTGGAAGAGGGGCCCGTTTTCGTCAGGCCAGCGGCCTAGCAGCGTGGCTTCAAAGCCGCCGTTCTTGAGGCCACCGCACAGGTGAATTTTGGCGCCGGGCAAGGGCTTCTTGCTCACGCGCATATGGGCGACAACTTCGTTGTTCTGCAGCACGCGCTCGACCAAGAGCTCGATTTTGCCGCCGCTGGCTTTCTCGCCAAAGATACGGGCCTTGATGACCTTGGTGTCGTTGAAGACCAAGAGATCGCCCGGTTGCAGCAGATCTGGCAGCTCGCGGAAGATGCGGTCGGTAGGGGGGAGGCTGCGGCCATCAAGCAGGCGCGAGGCGCTGCGAACGGCTGTGGGATGCTGGGCAATCAGGGATTCGGGCAGGTCGAAGTCGAAATCGCTGAGAGTGAATTCACGGGTGCAGGAAGACATGTGCTGCTTGAGGGCCGTACGGGGCCCGTTCCAAGTTCAATCAAACAAGGGGCTGATTGTCGCAAATCGGTATTAGGGCTGCCCGACTCAGGGCTGTGTGGCACTGAGGGGAGTCCAGAGGTCTTCGAGGTTGCGAAACGGCCAGTCGCAAGGATCTTCGCGACCGATGATTGCGTTGCTGGCATGGGGGGGCGGCAAGGTCCACGATCTCAGGGGTGATGCGGCGCTTTTGCTGGAGGCAATAAAAGCGCCGCACTTGAGGCGTCAAGAGACGGGACTGAGAGTTATCCGTCACCACTGCCAGATGCTGCGATTGAAGCCGTACCAGCGATCCCAGAGGGTAGATACCAATGGTCTGAACAAACTGCTCAAAGATGGCTTTGTCGAAGTGCTGGGGTGCCCATTGCGCCATGCGCTGCAGGGCGATTGCCGGTGGCCAGGCTTTTTTGTAAGGACGATCTGAGGTGACAGCGTCATAGATATCGGAGACGGCCGTCATGCGGGCGAGCAGTCCGATCTCGTCGAGTTTCAAGCCATCGGGGTAGCCACTGCCATCGACTTTTTCGTGATGATGCAGACAGGCGTCGGTGATCGCTTCATCCAGCCCTTGAGGCTGCAGAATTTCATAGCCCCTGCGAGGGGGGGACTTCATGATGTCCCATTCCTGGGCGTCCAAGGCGCCAGGCTTGTTCAGCACCTCCAGTGGAATCTGCGTTTTGCCAATGTCGTGCATCAGCCCTGCCCTGCCTGCTTGATGGCTCTGGTGCTCGTTCAGACCCATGCGGCGGGCCAGGCCAATCATGAGAGCGCACACAGCGATGCTATGCATATAGGAGTAGTTGTCCGCAGTCTTCAAGCGCGCCAGGCTGATCAGTGCATGTGGATTGCGCTGAATGGACTGCGTCATCTCTTCGACCAGCAGGCCGGATACAGGAAGGTCCACGGGATGACCAAGGCGTACATCGTGAAGCATGTCCTTGAGGACATCACAAGCCTGGTTGATGATTTGCTGGGCCGGCTGCAACTCCACGCGGGTTGACGTGGGCGAGACCTGTGCTGCAGGAGGGGGGCAGTTTTTGTATTGGGGGCGGCTGCAAGCTCCACTGTTTCTGCATCGGAGTCAAGATTCGCTCCCTTGCTGGTATCAATCCACACTTGGCGAACAGTGGTGGCGAGCAGCCGCTCCAGGTCGCGTGGTTGATCGAGGAGAAAGCGGGAACGCAAAAAAGGATGTTCCATCCACGAGCCGCAAAACCCATGCACAAACATTCCTAGACGCAGATGCTCAACATTGACTCGCTTCAACATGCTATTGATGGAAACAAAAGGTAACAAAAAAGGATGTGAGCGATTTTGAGGAGCCCTCGCTAACGGCCCGCTGTCGTAAACTCGAACATGCTGTACATACATACACTGTTTATTCCGCAAACACAGTGTAGATAAGGAGCGTGAGTTGTCTGTGTCAAAAAAGCCTGCCGAGGAGTCCAAGCCTGCTGTCAAGCGCAGCGGCACTCGCGTCAAAAAGGCCGATGCAGACAAGGCGGTCACACCTAAAAAGACGATCAGCCCTGCACAGCAGGCGTTGCAGAAGATGGGGCTGACACGCGATATCGACTTGGCTTTGCATCTGCCCTTGCGCTACGAGGATGAGACGCGCATCGTGGCGCTGAAAAATGCCCGCGACGGCGACACTGTTCAGATAGAGGCAACCGTCACGCACAGCGAAGTGCAACTGAGGCCTAGGCGCATGCTCAAGGTCACGGTGGATGATGGCACTGGCACTTGTGTGCTGACGTTCTTTAGCTTCTACCCCTCACAGCAAAAGACCATGGCTCCCGGGGCACGTCTGCGTATCCGAGGCGAGGTCAAGGGCGGCTTCTGGGGGAGGCAGATGATGCATCCTGCTTTTCGGGTGGCTGGCGGCGAGCTACCGACGGCCTTGACGCCCGTCTACCCCGCAACGGCAAGCCTGCCCCAGGCTTATCTGCGCAGGGCCATTGCATCGGCCTTGTTGCGCGCAGACCTCTCGGAGACTTTGCCGCCGGGACAAGAGCCACCGATTGCTCAGTTTTATAGTGAAAATGGGCTGCAGGCAGCGTATGACCTGCGCAATGCGCTTACTTTTCTGCATCATCCGACACCCGATGTGGCCCTGGTGACGCTGGAAGATCATTCGCACCCGGCCTGGCAGAGGCTCAAGGCAGAGGAGCTGCTGGCGCAGCAGCTCTCGCAGTACGAGGCCAAGCGTGAGCGGGCTAGGCTGCGTGCGCCACAGCTTAGGCCGCAGGCAGGTCTACAAGGGCTGACGCAGCAATTCCTGGCCCAACTGCCCTTTGGCTTGACGGGGGCGCAGCAGCGCGTAGTGGCTGAAATCTGTGCCGATATGGAACGCCATGTGCCCATGCACCGCCTGCTGCAAGGGGATGTCGGGTCCGGCAAGACCGTGGTGTCTGCTTTGGCTGCGGTGGCCTGTATTGAGGCCGGCTGGCAATGCGCGCTGATGGCACCCACGGAAATTTTGGCCGAGCAGCACTTCGGAAAGATGGTGGGCTGGCTGGAGGCTTTGCTTGCCCCTTTGGGCAAGAAAGTCGCCTGGCTGGCGGGCGCGCAGAAAAAGAAAGAGCGCGCTGAAATGCTGGCGCTGGTTGCCAGCGGTGAAGCGGCCTTGGTCGTGGGCACCCATGCTGTGATTCAGGAGCAGGTGCAGTTCAAGAACCTGGCTCTGGCCGTGATTGATGAGCAGCACCGCTTTGGCGTGGCGCAGCGACTGGCGCTGCGGCAAAAGCTGGCGGCAACAGGGCTTGAGCCGCATATGCTGATGATGAGCGCGACGCCCATTCCACGTACGCTGGCCATGAGCTATTACGCCGACTTGGATGTCTCCACTATCGATGAGCTGCCGCCGGGGCGAACTCCCATTGTCACCAAGCTGATTTCGGACAGCCGCAAGGATGAGGTGATCGAGCGCATTGGCGCACAGGTTGCCAGTGGGCGGCAGGTGTATTGGGTCTGCCCACTGATCGAGGAGAGCGAGGCGCTGGATTTGTCCAACGCCACGGCGACCCACGAATATTTGAGTGAAATGCTGCCGGGCGTCATGGTCGGTCTGCTTCACTCGCGCATGCCGGTGGCGGAGAAAAAAGCCGTGATGGAGCTGTTCACCGCCGGTGTCATGGGGGTGCTGGTGTCCACCACCGTGATCGAGGTGGGGGTGGATGTGCCCAACGCCAGTTTGATGGTGATCGAGCATTCCGAGCGCTTTGGGCTCTCGCAGCTGCACCAGCTGCGCGGCCGGGTTGGCCGAGGAGCTGCTGCATCGGCCTGCGTCCTGCTGTATTCCGTCAACGACAACGGACGGCTGTCGGATACCGGCAAAGAACGACTGCGAGCGATGGCAGAGACCAATGACGGCTTTGAAATCGCCCGGCGTGACCTGGAAATTCGTGGCCCGGGAGAATTTCTGGGAGCCAGGCAGTCAGGAGCGCCCATGCTGCGTTTTGCCGATCTGGAGCAAGACATATTGCTGCTGGACTGGGCCCGAGAGCTGGCACCGCGCATGCTGGAGCAATATCCGGCACTGGCAGCACGCCATGTCAGTCGCTGGCTGGGGGGCAAGGCTGAATACCTGAAGGCTTAGGTGGGCTGACGCATGTTCTGGTGAGGGGGAAGGGATCTGATCTCTTGCCTGGCTCAGGCTTGATGGCGCCTCTTGGGGGCAAATACCCGCAAAGCATTGGCGATGCTGCTTTTGCTCATGTGTTTGTAATTTCTGGTGGGGTCGATCTGTGTTTGAATGCACTCCATTAGATGAATCAATGCTGTTATTGGTGAACTGCATCACCGACTATTTATGACGCTTACCGAATTGAAGTACATCGTGGCTGTAGCACGGGAAAAGCACTTTGGCAGAGCCGCCGAAGCTTGTTATGTTTCCCAGCCTACGTTGTCCGTGGCCATCAAGAAGCTGGAAGAGGAGCTTGACGTCAAGATTTTCGAGCGCAGCGCTGGCGAGGTTTCGGTCACCACGCTGGGCGAGGAAATCGTGCGCCAGGCACAAAGCGTGCTGGAGCAGGCCAACGAGATCAAGGAAATTGCCAAGCGCGGCAAGGATCCGCTGTCAGGCGTTCTGACCCTGGGCGTGATCTACACCATTGGCCCTTATCTGCTGCCAGATCTGGTGCGCAACTCCATCAATATGACGCCGCAGATGCCATTGATGCTGCAGGAGAACTTCACCGTCAAGCTGCTGGAGATGCTGCGCACGGGCGAAATCGACTGTGCCATCATGGCCGAGCCTTTCCCGGATACCGGGCTGGCGCTGGCACCGTTGTATGACGAGCCCTTCATGGCAGCCGTGCCCAGCACCCACCCGCTGGCGGCGAAAAAAAGCGTTTCCACCTCCGAACTCAAGAACGAGACCATGCTGCTGCTGGGCGCGGGCCACTGCTTTCGCGACCATGTGTTGGAGGTCTGCCCCGAGTTTGCGCGCTATGCCAGCAACTCTGAAGGCATTCGCCGCACGTTTGAAGGCTCCTCGCTGGAAACCATCAAATACATGGTAGCTGCAGGCATGGGTGTGACTCTGGTGCCGCGCCTGTCCGTGCCGGAAGAGGCGCTGGTCACGACCGAGCGCCGTCGCCGTGCCGATGAGCCTCATATTCGCTATCTGCCCATCCATGAAGAGGATGGTATTGCGCCCCCCACACGCCGTGTGGTTCTGGCGTGGCGCCGCAGCTTTACCCGCTATGAAGCCATTGCCGCCTTGCGCAATGCGGTGTATGCCAGCCCGCTGCCGGGGGTGAAGCGACTGTCGGAGTAAGCGTGGCTTCAGCGGCTCGATGAGGGCGGGAGTCTGGATTCGTTAAACATGAAAGGTGAGTGCATGACCAAGCAAGGCAAGGACAAATCGCAGAAACAGAAGTCGGACGCTACGCCGCAGATGCCCGCAGGCATCCACATCGGCATCAGCGACGAGGATCGCGCCGCCATCGCCAAGGGGTTGTCGGCGCTGCTGGCCGACACCTACACGCTGTACCTGACCACGCACAACTTCCACTGGAATGTCACGGGACCCATGTTCAACACGCTGCACACCATGTTCATGGCGCAGTACACCGAGCTGTGGAATGCCGTGGATCCCGTGGCCGAGCGCATCCGCGCACTGGGCCACCATGCGCCCGGCTCCTATGCCCAATTCGGCAAGCTCACCAGCCTGCCCGATGCACCGGCGCAGCCGCCCAAGGCTCTGGAGATGGTGCGCATTCTGGTACAAGGCCATGAGGCCGTGGCGCGCACGGCCCGCCAGCTGTTTCCCCGTGCCGCCAAGGCCGGAGACGAGCCCACGGCAGATCTGTTGACACAGCGCCTGGCCGTGCACGAGCAGACCGCCTGGATGCTGCGCTCCCTGCTTGAGGAGTGAGCTGCTTACAGTCCCCCGTTCTTGCGAACTACCCAAGCCCTGACGGGCCTGCCTCCAAAGGCCCGTCAGGGCTTGGTCGCTTTTGCACCTGAAAGGAATGCCTGTGTTTTCTGCGACAACTTCCGTGGTCCTGCTGGCGCAGTGGGTGGACAGCCATGCCATCTGGGCGTTGCTGCTGTTGTTGCTGCTCGCGGCCGGCCGCATGGCTGTGGCAGGACCGCAGAGCGGACTTCAGGCTGGATGGCGGCTGGCTGATGGCGGTGGCAGCACTGGCGGCTGTGCTTCTGGCCCTGCTGAGCCTGGTCGTGGGCCTGTGGCTGCTGTGGCTGCTGTGGCTGCTGTGGCAGCGCCAGGGTCTGCAGTTGCTGAACTGGGTGGTGGCCGTTGCGGGCACCGGTCTGTGGGTAGGTTTCATCAAGGCGACCATGCAGCGCATGCATCTGCTGAACGGACTGGTGCATGAGGCCGGCTTCAGCTTTCCCTGCGGCCATAGCGCCGGTACGGCCGCGATTTTCGGCATGCTGGCCTGGTTGGCGGCACGTCGTCTGTCGCCGCGCTGGCGGGCGGGGGTGTTTGCGGTGGCGGTGCTGCTGGCCCTGAGCATAGGCCTGAGCCGCGTGCTGTTGTCCGTGCACCATGCCAGCGATGTGATGGCAGGTCTGTGCCTGGGTCTGGGCTGGACGGCTCTGCTGCTCTGGTTGACAGACCGTGTCGAGCATGGGGACAGTACCATCGCGCCGCCACAGGCCAAGGCACAATTACCGCTGCGCTGACCGTGGCCTGCGGGCCCGGTCCTGAACCCCTGCTTTCCGGAACCCCTCCCATGTCCGCCTCCATTCCTGCTTCGTCGCGCTCCAAGCTGTCGCTGTATCTGGATCTGATTCGTTTTGACCGTCCTGCCGGCTGGCTGGTGCTGGTCTGGCCCACGCTGGTGGCGCTGTGGGTGGCCTCCAATGGTTTTCCGGGCTGGCATCTGCTGATCGTCTTTGTGCTGGGAACGGTGCTGATGCGCAGTGCGGGCTGCACCATCAACGACATTGCAGACCGCGACTTTGACAAGCACGTCAAGCGCACTACGCAGCGCCCCATCACCAGCGGACAGATCAGCGTCAAGGAGGCGGCCATGGTGGGTCTGGTGCTCACGCTGGTCTCGTTCGGACTGGTTCTGTCCACGCGCTGGGAGGCCGTGGCCTGGTCGGTGCCTGCGGTGCTGTTCACCATCCTCTACCCATTCACCAAGCGCTTTTTTTCCATGCCCCAGGCCTTTCTGGGCATTGCCTTCAACTTCGGCATCGTGATTGCGTTTGCGGCGGTGATCGGCGAGGTCAACGCCACGGCCTGGACGCTGTGGCTGGCCAATATGTTTTTGGTGCTGGCCTATGACACCGAATACGCCATGGTCGATCGCGACGATGACCTGAAGATCGGCATGAAGACTTCGGCCATCACCCTGGGCCGCTTTGATGTGGCGGGCGTGATGGGCTTTTTCATGCTGTGCTGGGGCCTGATCGCCTGGGTGCTGGCACCGTATCAGCTGGGCTGGCCCTTCTGGCTGGGCATGGCCGTGGCGGCAGCGCAGATCGCCTGGCACTACACGCTGATTCGCCATCGCACCCGTGAGGGCTGCTTTGTTGCCTTTAGCAAGAGCCACTGGATCGGGGCCAGTATTTTTGCGGGCGTAGCCCTTGGGTTCTTGCTGAAGTGATCTCGCTGTGAACTTGTAAAGATGTAGCGCTTACCGCTGGATGGATAATGACTTCAGAGTGTTTTGTATCTGAAATCATTACCAATCGAGCGCAAGCAGCTATCAAAAAAGGCTTCTGCAATATCGCAGAAGCCTTTTTGTTTGGGGGCGTGGTTGCTTAGCGGCCAAACTCGGCGGCCAGCTCCTGCGCACGGATCTGGGCCTGGCGCATGGCTTCAATGAAATGCTCAGGCAGCTTCTGCGCTTGCATATGGGTGATGGCGGCGTACGTGGTGCCGCCCTTGCTGGTCACGCGCTCGCGCAGTGTTGCGGCGCTCTCTGTGGAGCGGGCGGCCAGCTCGGCACCACCGGCAAAGGTGGCCACGGCCAACTGGTAGCTTTGCTCGGCGCTTAGACCCATGTTGACGCCGGCCTGCGTCATGGCTTCCAGGAACAGAAACACATAGGCGGGGCCGGAGCCGGACAGGGCCGTCACGGCGTCCAGCTGCTCTTCCTTGTCCACCCACGTGAATTCGCCCGTGCTGCCGATCACGGCTTCGATCAGGGCCTTGCCTGCGGTATCGACTTCGGGGCGGGCGAACAGGCCGGTCATGCCCTTGCCCACCAGCGCTGGCGTGTTGGGCATGGCACGCACGATGCGCTGCGTGCCAATCCAGCTGGCGATGCTGTCGGTGGTGATGCCGGCGGCCACGCTCAGGTGCAGGGCGCTACCGGTGAAAGCGGCTACGGGCGCCGCAGCTTCCTTGAAGCTCTGGGGCTTGACGGCCCAGACCACGAGTTGCGCTTTTTGCAGTGCGTCGGTGGCAGCGGGCAGGGCTTCAATGCCGAAGTTGGTTTTCAGCGCTTCGCGCGCAGCTTCAAAAGGCTCGACCACAATGATGCTGCTGGCCGGAACACCCTGGCGGATCAGCCCGCCCATGATGGCGCTGGCCATATTGCCGCCGCCGATAAAGGCAATGGGAGGGAAAGCGGTTTGCGAGGTGTTCGTCTGGCTCATGGTCTTGTGATGGAGTCTGCAAAAAGAGGTTGCCGGCAACTATAAACCCGCAGCGCAACTACCTGTTTCTTGCCGCAGCGCCACAAACTGCGTGACTTCGGCGGGGTTGAAGTTGTTGTCGCTGACCAGCAGCAGCACGCGGCGGCCATCGGGCAGGGGCGGGCCCCAGCTCATGCCCTCGATGTTGTCCACCGATTGCAGGCCTGTGTCAGCCAAGTCCAGCACTAGCGTTTTTGATAGCGCTTGAGGAAGGCCTGGATTGAGTTGCGGCATGTTGAGCGTGTTGACTGCTGATTGCGTGCTGATGCGGTAGATGCGAGCCCCAAAGTGCAGCGGCGGCGCAAAGGATCGCTCCAGCACCAGCAGGTGCTCAGGCCCGTCGGCCAATATTTCACTGACGCCGTTGAGCGCTCTGCGCTTGATCCACAGGTCGGTGGGCAAAGCATCGGGCTGATAGGCGAGCTGGCGCAGCGGCTGGCGCGTGGCTGTGTCATAGGCGGTGATGCGGATGGGGCCGCCGGCTTTGCCGGGGGCGGGCATGGGGCCATCCTGCTTGAGTGGGGCTTCCATGGCCGTCCACAGCGTGCGGCCGTCGTCGCTGAGCGCCATGCCTTCCAGCGTGAAGTTGTTGCGTGGACCTTCGGCTTTGTGGGAGCTCAAGGCGTGGCCGGGTGGCAGCGGCCATTCTTGCTGCCAGTGGCCATCGGTGCTGGATTGAATCAGCTGCGGGCCAAAGCCACGCGCAAAGTCGCCCTCCGAGCTCCAGAGCAAAGACTGCCCGCCGGGCAGTACGCGCAGTGCTTCGGCATCGGGTGTGGCAATGCCGGACTCAGGCGTTTTGCTGCTGGCAAAGGGCTTTTGCTTTGGGCTCAGCAGGCGCGTGGCACTTTGCAGGCTGACCTCATGCAGCCCGGCAGCGTCATAGCGAATGCGGGCGGTGTAGACGCGCGCTGCATCGTGGCCCGAGCGGTCATCGCTGATCAGGTAGTACAGGCCGCTGCTGTGGTCGTAATCCATCCCGGACAGGCCCCCCACCGTGGTGCCGGCAAATTGCAGATCATGGGGCCAGCGCAGCTCGCCCAGCAGCGTCCACGGGGTGGCTTCAGGGCTGCTGCAGATCACCTGCTGGCGCTGTGGCCCCGCAGCGCAGCCGGCCAGCAAGGCCAGGCCGCTCGTCAGCAGCAAGGCTGACAGCGAGAAGTTGAGTCGTGGATTGTTCACATTTATGTCTTGTGCGCTTCTGGCTGCACTTTTTAAGATGCTCGGCGGTGCGCTTGGTACGGCGCAGGGCCGTATGGACTGCATCCATCGAAGAGGGGAGAGTAATCATGGCATCCAATGTCAAAAAATGGTCAGCGGAGTTTCTGGGGACCTTCTGGCTCACGTTTGGTGGCTGCGGCAGCGCGGTGCTGGCGGCGGCCTTTCCGGAGGTGGGCATTGGCCTGCTGGGCGTGTCTTTGGCGTTCGGCTTGACGGTGCTGACCGGCGCTTACGCATTCGGCCCTGTTTCTGGCGGCCACTTCAACCCTGCGGTCTCCGTGGGGCTGATGGTGGCAGGGCGCTTTCGTGCGGCAGAGCTGCCGGGCTACATCATCGCGCAGGTGCTGGGCGCGATTGCCGCCGCCGCAGTGCTGTACCTGATTGCCACGGGCAAGGCTGGTGCCAATGTGACCGATCTGGCTACCAACGGCTTTGGCGATCATTCACCCGGCAAGTTCAATATGACGGCCGCACTGGTGACCGAGGTGGTGCTGACGGCGGTGTTCCTGCTGGTGATTCTCGGCTCCACCACCAAAAAGGCTGCGGTGGGCTTTGCGGGCATGAGCATTGGCCTGTGCCTGACGCTGATCCACCTGATCTCGATTCCCGTGACCAATACTTCGGTCAACCCTGCACGCAGCACCGGTCCAGCGCTGTTCGGCCCTTCGATTGCGCTGGAGCAGTTGTGGCTGTTTTGGCTGGCGCCTATCGTGGGAGCGATCATTGGCGCGCTGATTCACAAGGCGCTGCTGGGTGATGACGACTGACCGCCTCTGAAGGGTGCGCAAAAAAGGGATGCAATGGCATCCCTTTTTTGGTTTTTTTGCCTTCTGGCGCTTATCTGTAAAGCGCTGCTAGCTATTGATTTCGATGCTTACAGAGCCGTGGTCTGGCGCACAGCCAGCTCCCAGCGCTGCATCAGCTCATCGGCGCGCTCCTTGCTCAGGGTGGGCATGAAGCGGCGCTCTGCCTTCCACAGGGCAGACAGCTCCTCGGTGCTTTGATACACGCCGCAGGACAGACCGGCCAGATAGGCCGCGCCCAGCGCCGTGGTCTCCACGCAGGCAGGGCGCACCACGGGGATGCCCAGCAGGTCGGCCTGGAACTGCATGAGCAGATTGTTCACGCTGGCGCCGCCATCCACGCGCAGCTCGCTGACCGGACGGCCACCGTTGCCCACGGCATCGCGGCTCATGGCCTGCAGCAAGGCCGCGCTTTGGTAGGCGATGGATTCCAGCGCGGCGCGGGCGATATGGGCAATGGTTGTGCCACGCGTCAGCCCGGTGATGGTGCCGCGCGCGTCGGGCTTCCAGTAAGGGGCACCCAGGCCGGTAAAGGCGGGCACCATCATCACGCCGCCGCTGTCGGGCACGGACTCGGCCAGTTGCTGCACCTGGCCGCTGTGCTCGATGGCTTGCAGGCCGTCGCGCAGCCATTGCACCACGGCGCCGCCGACGAACACACTGCCTTCCAGTGCGAACTGGGGCGTCGCATTGGGCTGTGCGGCAGAAGTGGTCAGCAGGCCGTTGGCCGATGTCTGGAATTGCTGGCCCGTGTGCATCAGCATGAAGCAGCCCGTGCCATACGTGTTCTTGGCCATGCCGGCCTCAAAACAGGCTTGGCCGAAGAGGGCGCTTTGCTGGTCACCCGCTACGCCGCCGATATTGATGACTCCGCCCAGCACATCATCCGCCGTCTGACCAAAGTCGGCTGCGGAGGGCAGGACTTCGGGCATCAGGCTGGCGGGAATATCCAGCAGGGCCAGCAAGTCGGCATCCCATTGATTGGTATGCACATTGAAGAGCATGGTGCGGCTGGCGTTGCTGACGTCAGTGACATGGCGCTTGCCGCCCGACAACTGCCAGATCAGCCAGCAATCCACGGTGCCAAAGGCCAGCTCGCCGGCCTGTGCCGCTGCGCGCGCACCAGCCACGTTATCCAGCAGCCATTTGAGCTTGGTGCCTGAAAAATAGGCATCGATGCGCAAGCCGGTCTTTTGCAGGATGGCATCGCTGTGACCGGCATCGCGCAACTGTTGGCAGGTGGGCTCGGCCCGGCGATCCTGCCAGACGATGCCGTGGTGAATGGGCTGACCTGTCTTGCGGTTCCAGACGATGGTGGTTTCGCGCTGATTGGTGATGCCCACGCTGCGGATGTCGCTGGCTTTCAGGCCTGCCTTGGTCAGCGCTTCTTTGGCCGTGCTCAGCTGGGTGCGCCAGATTTCGCGTGGGTCATGCTCCACCCAGCCGGGCTGTGGATAAATTTGCGGCAGCTCCAGCTGGGCCGAGGCGACGATGCGGCCCTGTGTATCAAACACGATGGAGCGAGAGCTGGAAGTGCCCTGATCTAGGGCGAGCAGATAGGTTGTCATGCTTGGTTCGTCGTATTGAGCGGGAGTACAAAACGGGCCATCTCGGCCTGTTCGCTCCAGCCCTGTCGGGAATAAAAGCCGCGCACATAGGATGGGCGCTCGCGGTTGTTGACCAGCCAGATGCGCAGGCAGCCGCGCTCGCGCGCCGCTTGTGTGGCGGTGTCCAGCAATTGCTGGCCCAGGCCTTCTCCTCGTGCGGCTTCGGCCACAAAAAGCTCGCTCAGATAGGCTTCCCAGCCCTGCAGCACAGCGACGGGTAGCCAGTGCACGGCGCAGTAGCCGTGGATGCGTTGCTGTTCATCTTCGGCGATCAGCAGCAGGCCGCGCTCGGTGGCCGGTGCCTGCAGGCTATCCAAAAGCGCTTTTACGGCCTGCGTGTTCTCGGCGCTGCTGCGGCCCTCATAGGCCTTGAACCAGCCAATGCCTTGCAGCAGCCCGGCGATGCCCTGTGCATCGTCCGGCCGGGCGGGGCGAATCTGGTAGGAGGTCGCGCTCATTGCGCAATCGTGCATTGCACTTCGGCGTCACGCAGCAGGACGTCGAACGGGGCTGAAGGCGGAATGTCCGTGAACAGGCGGTCGATCTGGTTCAGGCGGGCCAGCTCCACCATGGCTTGACGGCGGAACTTGCTGTGGTCGGCGGCCAGCCAGACCTCACGTGACTGGCCGATGATGGTCTGAGCCACCTTGACCTCGCGCAGATCGAAGTCGCGCAGGCTGCCGTCCGACTCGATGGCCGAGATGCCGATCACGGCAATGTCTACCTTGAACTGGCGCATGAAGTCCACGGCCGCCTCGCCCACAATGCCGCGGTCGCGTGTACGCACCACGCCGCCCGCAACAATGACTTCGCAATCGGCATTGCTGCTGAGGATGGCCGCCACGTTGAGGTTGTTGGTGATGACACGCAGGCCCTTGTGCTGCAGCAGGGCCTGGGCGACGGCCTCGGTGGTGGTGCCGATATTGAGAATCAGCGAGCAACCGTTGGGAATGGCTTCGGCAATGGTGCGGGCAATGCGCATCTTGCCTTCGGCATGCAAGACCTGGCGCTGGGTGTGGGCCAGGTTTTCTACGGTGGCGCTAGGGACGCGCACACCGCCGTGAAAGCGCACCAGCAAGCCGGCATCGGCCAGCTTCTGGATATCGCGGCGAACGGTTTGCAGCGTAACCCCCAGGATGTCGGCCAGTTGCTCTACAGATGCAGACTGGCGGGAGCGAACTTCTTCGACGAGCTGCAACTGACGTGGATTGCTGTTCATGGCTGTGTAGTAGTTATGAAGCTTGATGTCTTTCGCGCATTGCTGTGCGACCGACCTTGGGGTGCCGCAGTGCCGCAGTAAATGCAAGGATTGTGAGCGAATCCAAACGAACCTCTAATAGGGTGATTTTCTACGCAATAGCTTCGTAAGAATCAAAAATGAACGCTTGTGGTTCTACTCAGACCGCTAGTGCTGACCAAAAGCTCGGCGGATTGTGGTCCGAAGACGCAAGGCGGCCTCGCTGTTGTGAAGTGATTGCGGTCATCAAACGCGCGACCAACTCTGCTTGTGCCATAGCGTTGTCGGGTGAAAGTAGGGCGCATTGTGCACGCCACTTTGCAACGAGGTGATGTAAATCGCGCTAAAACGAAACAGTGTTTATGCATTTTTGTGCGCGAAAAACGAAAAAGAGCGAAAATGCGGAATTCGAATTTTGTTTTTATGTCTGGCATGACGCGTTGTTTGAGGCAGCGCGGCGGCGCAGGCGGACACCGCTGAAACCCACCCATGAATCAGTCCACTCAAGCTTTGGCTACAACGCGCTCGCAACTGCTGGAGCGTCTGGCGCAGACGGAAACCTTCGATCTGGCCATCGTGGGTGGGGGGGCTACCGGCCTGGGCGTGGCCGTGGATGCCGCGGCGCGTGGATTCAAGGTGGTGCTGCTGGAGTCCATGGACTTTGCCAAAGGCACCTCGTCGCGCGCTACCAAACTGGTGCACGGCGGCGTGCGCTATCTGGCCCAGGGCAATATCTCGCTAGTGCGCGAGGCGTTGCACGAGCGCACGACCTTGCTGCACAACGCGCCGCACCTGGCTCAGCCGCTGGCATTCGTCATGCCTTCCTACAGGCTGCTCGATACGCCGTTCTACGGCATCGGCCTGAAGATGTATGACGCTCTGGCCGGCAAGGCGGGTCTGGGCTCCACCGAGTTTCTTTCTGCGGCCAAGACGGTGCAATACCTGCCGACTGTGCAGCAAAAGGGCTTGAAGGGCGGCGTGAAGTACTGGGACGGTCAGTTTGACGACGCCCGTCTGGCATTGGCGCTGGCGCGTACCGCGGCGTCCAAGGGGGCTTTGCTGATCAATTACTGCCCTGCGGAAAAGCTGATCTACGAAGACGGCAAAGTCGCTGGGCTGACATGCCGCGATGCCGAGTCGGGCCAGAGCTTTACCGTGCGTGCCCAATGCGTGGTCAATGCCACGGGTCCCTGGGTGGATCTGCTGCGCCAGCAGGATGCCGAGGCCCAGGGCAAGCCTGTCAAGCCCATGGTGGCGCCCAGCCAGGGCGTGCACGTGGTGGTGGATCGCGACTTTCTGCCCACCGATCACGCGTTGCTGATTCCCAAGACAGCCGATGGCCGCGTGCTGTTTGCCGTGCCATGGCTGGGCAAGGTAATTCTGGGCACGACCGACACACCTCGCCATGATCTGGCGCGCGAGCCTCTGCCTTTCCCCGAAGAACTGGATTTCATTCTTGGCGAGGCCGGCAAGTATCTGAGCCGTCAGCCCACGCTGGCCGATGTGCGCAGCATGTGGGTGGGCCTGCGTCCGCTGGTCAAGCCCCAGGATGACGATGGCGAGAACACCAAGAAGATCAGCCGCGAGCACACGGTGATGTCCAGCAAAACCGGGTTGGTGACGGTGACGGGCGGCAAGTGGACGACCTACCGCGCCATGTCCGAGGATGTGCTGGCCGAATGCTTCCAGATTGGTGCCCTGTCCAGTCGCCCCGCCGGCGTGACCGTGAATCTGCCCCTGGTCGGCGCGCCGGCCGAGGCTGCTGTCACGCACCGCATGAACCAGGTCCAGGGTCTGCATTCCTACGGCACGGATGCATCGGCTGTAGCGGATCTGCCCGGTGCGCAGAACTGGCTGGCGGATGGCTTGTCGGAAGCCATGGTGCGCTTCGCAGCCCGCTTCGAGTACGCCCGCACCGTCGAAGACATGCTGGCGCGCCGCAGTCGCCTGCTCTTTCTCGATGCCCGCAAGGCGGCGGAGATTGCGCCTCGCGTCGCGGCCATCCTGATCGAGGAGTTGGGCCAGGATGTGCATCTCAACGACTTCCTGACACTCTCGCGCCAATATCTGCCCGTGCAGGCTTGATGATGTAAGCGCCCTGCGGGTGTGGCAGGTGAGCAACACCCGCAGGGCGGCGCAATTGCAAAAAAATGAGCAGCTAGCGCTCTTCTTTCAAAGACTTCAAATACTTTTTTGTTTGAAATCAATGAAATAAAGGCGCTAGCTGCTATTGTTTTGGGTGCGAAGGTAAGAGGTCGTGGAATAGGCCTTGGCAGCAGTGAAATCAGTGCGGTTATTGCAGGCTAAGCGCTTGACGCACAAAGGAATTCCTGCGATACTCTCCTGCTTCACGTGTAAAAGCGTGGAACTTTCTGCCCAGCGGGAAGCCCTCCGGAATGGTCCGGGAGGTGGACGACGGGCCCAAGACTGACCGGCTGCTCGTTCGGCCCTTGAGAAGTTCTCTGGGGCTGTCCGGGTCTGCTGGAGCAAGTTGGGAATATTGAAATGATCCAAACAGAATCTCGGTTAGAGGTTGCCGACAACACCGGCGCGAAGTCTGTCCAGTGCATTAAGGTGCTGGGTGGTTCTCATCGCCGCTACGCAAGTGTTGGCGACATCATCAAGGTGAGCGTCAAGGAAGCAGCTCCTCGTGGTCGCGTCAAAAAAGGCGAGGTCTACAGTGCTGTGGTGGTGCGCACCGCCAAGGGCATCCGTCGTGCAGACGGTTCGCTCGTGAAGTTCGACGGCAATGCCGCCGTGCTGCTGAATGCCAAGCTGGAGCCTATCGGCACCCGCATCTTTGGCCCCGTGACTCGTGAACTGCGTACTGAAAAGTTCATGAAGATCGTGTCGCTGGCCCCTGAAGTTCTCTAAAGGAATAGCACCATGAACAAGATTCGCAAGGGCGACGAAGTTATCGTGCTGACCGGCCGTGACAAGGGTAAGCGTGGCATTGTTTCTCTGCGCAAGGATGACTCCCACGTTGTCGTGGAAGGTATCAACCTGGTCAAGAAGCACACCAAGCCTAACCCCATGAAGGGCACCACCGGCGGCATCGTGGAAAAGGCCATGCCTATCCACCAATCCAACGTGGCTATCTTCAATGCAGCGACCGGTAAGGCCGATCGCGTGGGCATCAAGGTGAACGCCGACGGCACACGTGTTCGCGTGTTCAAGTCCAATGGCGCTGAAATCGCCGCCTAAGGAGTAACACATGGCACGACTGCAAAAACTCTATCGCGAAAAGATCGCGGCTGAACTGAAAGAAAAGTTCGGCTACACCTCCGCTATGGAAGTGCCCCGTCTGACCAAGATCACTCTGAACATGGGTGTGAGCGAAGCCGTGGCCGACAAGAAGGTGATGGACAACGCCGTGGCTGACCTGACCAAGATTGCTGGTCAGAAGCCTGTGGTGACCAAGGCCAAGAAGGCTATCGCTGGTTTCAAGATCCGCGAAGGCCAAGCTATTGGCTGCATGGTGACCCTGCGTGGCGTTCAGATGTACGAATTCCTGGACCGTTTCGTGACCGTGGCTCTGCCCCGCGTGCGTGACTTCCGTGGTATCTCGGGCCGTTCGTTCGATGGTCGCGGCAACTACAACGTTGGCGTCAAAGAACAAATCATCTTCCCCGAAATCGAGTACGACAAGGTGGACGCTCTGCGTGGTCTGAACATCAGCATCACGACAACAGCGAAGAACGACGAAGAGTGCAAGGCACTGCTCGCCGCTTTCAAATTCCCCTTCAAGAACTGAGGTGGCGCATGGCTAAAGTAGCAATGATTCAGCGCGAAATCAAGCGCGAAAAGCTGGCAGCCAAGTATGCTGCCAAGTATGCAGAACTGAAGGCAATCGCCGGCGACGCAAAGCGTTCCGACGAGGAGCGTGATGCCGCTCGCCTGGGCCTGCAAAAGCTGCCCCGTAACTCGAACCCCACTCGTCAACGTGCACGTTGCGAGATCACTGGCCGTCCTCGCGGTACTTTCCGCCAATTCGGTCTGGGTCGTGCAAAGATCCGTGAACTGGCTTTTGCTGGCGACATCCCCGGTGTCACCAAGGCCAGCTGGTAAGCAAGCAGGAGAGATTAAACATGAGCATGAGTGATCCCATCGCTGACTTGCTGACACGCATCCGCAACGCACAAATGGTCTCCAAGGCCACTGTGTCGGCTCCTTCCTCCAAGGTGAAGGTTGCCATCGCACAAGTGCTGAAGGAAGAAGGCTATATCGACGGTTTTGAAGTCAAGACCGAAGGTGGCAAGTCCGAACTCGAAATTACCCTGAAGTACTACGCCGGTCAGCCTGTGATCGAGCGTATCGAACGCGTTAGCCGTCCTGGCCTGCGTGTTTACAAGGGTCGTCACGCAATCCCTCAGGTCCAAAACGGCCTGGGTGTGGCCATCGTCACTACACCCAAGGGTGTGATGACCGACCGCAAGGCACGTGCAGCCGGTATCGGCGGCGAAGTGCTGTGCTATGTGGCCTAACGGACATTGAAGGAGAAATACTGAAATGTCTCGCGTAGCAAAAGCTATTGTGACCATCCCCGCTGGTGTGGATGTGTCCATCAACGCTGAATCCATCAAGGTCAAGGGCAAGGGCGGCGATCTGTCGCTGGCTCTGAACGGCCTGGTGACTATCGGCAACAACGACGGCAAGCTGTCCTTTGCTCCCGCCAACGACTCCCGTGAAGCTGATGCTCTGGCCGGTACTGTCCGCCAGTTGGTCAACAACATGGTCAAGGGCGTGTCTGAAGGCTTCGAGAAGAAGCTGACGCTGATTGGCGTTGGCTACAAGGCCGCTGCACAAGGTTCCAAGCTGAACCTGGCAGTGGGTTACTCGCACCCCGTCAACTTCGAGATGCCTGCTGGCATCACTGTCGCAACCCCCACTCCGACCGAAATCGTGATCAAGGGTGCTGACCGCCAAGTCGTCGGTCAATTGGCTGCTGAGATCCGCGCCGTTCGTCCTCCCGAGCCTTACAAGGGCAAGGGCATCCGCTATGCGGGTGAGAAGGTCACGATCAAAGAGACCAAGAAGAAGTAAGGAGCTGCATGATGTTGAACAAGAAAGAGCAGCGTCTGCGTCGCGCCCGTCAGACTCGCATCCGCATTGCCCAGCAAGGCGTTGCACGTCTGAGCGTGAACCGCACCAACCTCCACATCTACGCCTCCGTGGTTTCGGAAGACGGCACCAAGGTGCTGGCTTCGGCCTCCACTGCAGAAGTCGAAGTGCGTTCGCAACTCGGCGCCGCTGGCAAGGGTGGCAACGTGGCTGCCGCCACACTGATCGGCAAGCGTATTGCTGAGAAGGCTAAGGCTGCTGGCGTTGAGAAAGTGGCTTTCGACCGCGCCGGTTTTGCATACCATGGCCGCGTGAAGGCTTTGGCAGAAGCCGCTCGCGAAGCGGGCCTGCAGTTCTAAGCGGAGCGGATACAAATGGCTAAATTTTCCCCCAAAGTGCAAGACCAGGGTAATGACGACGGTCTGCGCGAAAAAATGATCGCGGTGAACCGCGTCACCAAGGTTGTGAAGGGCGGTCGTATTCTCGGCTTCGCTGCACTGACCGTGGTTGGCGACGGTGACGGTCGCGTTGGCATGGGTAAGGGCAAGTCCAAGGAAGTGCCCGCTGCTGTGCAAAAAGCGATGGAAGAATGCCGTCGCAACCTGATGAAGGTTGCACTCAAGAGCGGCACCATTCACCACTCGGTGAAGGGCCATCACGGCGCTGCCAAGGTGGAGCTGCACCCAGCTCCCAAGGGTACCGGCATCATCGCTGGCGGCCCTATGCGCGCTGTTTTTGAAGTGGTGGGTATCACCGACATCGTGGCCAAGAGCCATGGTTCGTCGAACCCCTACAACATGGTTCGCGCAACTTTCGACGCTTTGAAGAACTCCACGACCCCTGCGAACGTGGCTGCAAAGCGTGGCAAGTCGGTTGAAGACCTCTTCACCGCCTGATCGGAGTCCAGCACATGACAACACAACAAACTGTCAAGATTCAGCTGGTTCGTAGCCCCATCGGCACAAAAGAGTCGCACCGTGCGACTGTGCGTGGCCTGGGTCTGCGTAAGCTGAACAGCGTCAGCGAACTGCAGGACACTCCTGAAGTGCGCGGCATGATTAACAAGATCGCCTACTTGGTGAAGGTTCTCTGAAAGGATTGATGATGGAACTCAATAGCATCAAGCCTGCAGACGGCGCCAAGCACGCCAAGCGTCGCGTGGGTCGTGGTATCGGTTCTGGTCTGGGTAAGACTGCCGGCCGCGGTCACAAGGGTCAGAAGTCGCGTTCGGGTGGCTACCACAAGGTGGGCTTCGAAGGCGGTCAAATGCCTCTGCAGCGTCGCCTGCCCAAGCGTGGCTTCAAGTCGCATCTGCTGAAGTTCAATGCAGAAGTGACCCTGACCGAGCTGGAACAGCTCGGCCTGGCCGAAGTCGATCTGGCTGCTCTGAAGCAAGCCGGTCTGGTTGGTTCTATCGCTAAGGTCGTCAAGATCATCAAGAGCGGTGAAATCACCAAGGCTGTCAAGCTGAGCGGCATCGGTGCTACTGCCGGTGCCAAGGCTGCCATCGAAGCTGCCGGTGGCAGCATCGCCTGATTAAAGTTCTGAAAGAAGACATCCGTGGCTACTAGCGCAGCTCAAATTGCAAAGACTGGAAAATTCGGCGACCTGCGTCGTCGTCTGGTTTTTCTGTTGCTTGCGCTGGTCGTATACCGAATCGGGGCGCATATCCCCGTGCCGGGCATCGACCCAGCGCAGCTGCAGCAGCTGTTCTCTGGCCAGCAGGGCGGCATTCTCAATCTGTTCAATATGTTCTCGGGTGGGGCGCTTTCGCGCTTCACAGTGTTCGCACTGGGGATCATGCCGTACATCTCGGCGTCGATCATCATGCAGCTCATGACCTATGTGGTCCCTACATTCGAGCAGATGAAAAAGGAAGGTGAAGCGGGTCGTCGCAAGATTACCCAGTACACCCGCTACGGCACTCTGGGCTTGGCGCTGTTTCAGTCCTTGGGGATTGCTGTTGCACTGGAAAGCTCTGCAGGTTTGGTCTTGAACCCAGGCTTTGGCTTCCGCCTCACGGCAGTGGTCAGCCTGACGGCCGGCACCATTTTCCTGATGTGGCTCGGTGAACAGATTACGGAACGTGGTCTGGGCAACGGTATTTCGATACTGATCTTTGGCGGTATCGCCGCAGGTCTGCCGAGCTCTATCGGCGGCTTGCTGGAACTGGTGCGCACCGGTGCGATGAGCATTCTGGCTGCAATCTTCATTGTCCTTGTTGTGGCAGCCGTGACGTATTTCGTCGTGTATGTCGAGCGAGGTCAACGCAAGATTTTGGTGAATTACGCACGCCGACAAGTCGGCAACAAGGTGTACGGTGGTCAGTCTTCGCACTTGCCATTGAAGCTGAACATGGCAGGTGTGATTCCTCCCATCTTTGCTTCCTCGATCATCTTGTTGCCTGCGACGGTGGTGAATTGGTTCAGTGCGGGAGAATCCATGCGCTGGCTGAAGGATATTGCGAGTACGTTGACCCCCGGTCAGCCGATCTATGTCATCCTTTATGCTGCCGCAATCATTTTCTTCTGCTTCTTCTATACGGCCCTGGTCTTTAACAGCCGGGAAACTGCCGACAATCTGAAGAAGAGTGGTGCTTTCATCCCCGGGATCCGTCCTGGCGAACAGACAGCCCGCTACATTGACAAGATTCTGGTTCGCCTGACCCTGGCTGGCGCGATCTACATTACCTTCGTGTGCTTACTGCCCGAATTCCTTATCCTGAAGTACAACGTTCCGTTCTATTTCGGTGGTACATCGCTGCTGATTATTGTGGTGGTGACCATGGACTTCATGGCGCAAGTGCAGAACTACGTGATGTCGCAGCAATACGAGTCGCTCCTGAAAAAAGCGAACTTTAAGGCTGGTATTTGATGACAAGGCTGCCCTGAAAGGGCAGCCTGCCAAAAGTTAGTAGACGCCCATCGAGCCATCGCGGGCATTGATCCCGGTCGATTGGCCGATAGTGGATGGAAAGTTTTAGGAGAAAAGAATGAGAGTTTCGGCTTCGGTCAAGAAAATCTGCCGTAACTGCAAGATCATCCGCCGCAAAGGTGTTGTGCGCGTGATCTGCACTGACCAGCGCCACAAGCAGCGCCAAGGTTGATTGAAAGCATTAGAGGACTAATATGGCACGTATTGCTGGCATTAACATCCCGCCGCACAAGCATGCTGAAATCGGCCTGACCGCCATCTATGGCGTCGGTCGTACTACAGCTCGCAAGATTTGCGAAGCATGCGGTATCGAATATTCCAAGAAGGTCAAGGACCTGACGGACGCTGATCTGGAAAAGATCCGTGACTTCCTGAATCCCATGACTCTGGAAGGCGACCTGCGTCGCGAAACCACGATGAACATCAAGCGTTTGATGGACATCGGCTGCTACCGCGGTTTCCGTCATCGTCGTGGTCTGCCCATGCGCGGTCAACGTACCCGCACGAATGCTCGTACTCGCAAGGGTCCGCGCAAGGGTGCAGCGGCTCTGAAGAAATAAGGGATTGAGAGATCACTATGGCTAAGGCACAAAACAACGCTGCAGCACGCGTTCGCAAAAAAGTTCGCAAGAACATTTCGGACGGCATCGCTCACGTTCACGCTTCGTTCAACAACACGATCATCACCATCACCGACCGCCAGGGCAATGCTCTGTCGTGGGCTTCGTCCGGTGGCCAGGGCTTCAAGGGTTCGCGTAAGTCGACTCCTTTTGCAGCTCAGGTTGCTTCGGAAGTGGCTGGTCGTGCTGCTATCGAACAGGGCATCAAGAACCTGGAAGTTGAAATCAAGGGTCCCGGTCCTGGTCGTGAATCTTCGGTTCGCGCTCTGGGTGCTCTGGGCATCCGTATCACATCCATCTCGGATGTGACTCCGGTTCCCCACAACGGCTGCCGCCCTCAAAAGCGTCGTCGTATCTAATTTTTATCAAGCCCACCGCCGCCCAGGTGCATTAGCATCGCGGGCGGCTCCCGTGCTTGTGCACGGTAGATGACACAAAGGAAATCAAGTGGCACGTTATATCGGCCCCAAGGCCAAGCTCTCTCGCCGCGAAGGCACCGATCTGTTCCTGAAGAGCGCCCGTCGCTCCATCGCTGACAAGGCAAAGTTTGACACCAAGCCTGGTCAGCATGGCCGCACTTCCGGTCAGCGCACTTCTGACTACGGTCTGCAGCTGCGTGAAAAGCAGAAGGTCAAGCGTATGTACGGCGTGCTGGAAAAGCAATTCCGCCGCTACTTCGAAGCTGCTGAGCGCAAGCGTGGCAACACTGGTGCCAACCTGCTGTCCCTGCTGGAAACTCGCCTGGACAACGTGGTGTACCGCATGGGCTTCGGCTCTACACGTTCGGAAGCTCGTCAGCTGGTCTCGCACAAGGCCATCACTGTGAACGGTCAATCCGTGAACATTCCTTCCTACTCTGTGAAGGAAGGCGACGTGATCGCTGTGCGTGAAAAGTCCAAGAAGCAAGCTCGTATCGTCGAAGCTCTGCAACTGGCTTCTCAAGTGGGCTTCCCCGCCTGGGTGGAAGTGGCTGCTGACAAGGCAGAAGGCACTTTCAAGAAGTCTCCTGACCGCGACGAATTCGCAGCTGACATCAACGAATCCCTGATCGTTGAGTTGTACTCGCGTTAATCTTTAGCAGCGACATTTCTGTAAACCGTTCCCACGGCGCGAGGCATCGCGCCGTGGGTGCTTCACCAGCCTTACCGGTGTAACGAGCCGGGGGTATTGAGAGGAAGTCTGCATGCAAACGAATTTGCTGAAGCCCAAGACAATCAATGTCGAGCAACTTGGTCACAATCGTGCCAAGGTTGTTCTGGAGCCGTTTGAGCGTGGCTACGGTCATACGCTGGGTAATGCCCTGCGCCGTGTTTTGCTCTCCTCCATGGTGGGTTACGCAGCGACCGAAGTGACGATTGCTGGGGTGCTGCATGAGTACTCCTCTATCGACGGTGTCCAGGAAGATGTGACCAACATCCTGCTGAACCTCAAGGGTGTGGTGTTCAAGCTGCACAACCGTGACGAAGTCACCCTGAGCCTGCGTAAGGATGGCGAAGGTGTTGTCACGGCACGTGACATCCAGACCCCCCACGACGTTGAAATCGTCAACCCTGATCATGTGATTGCCCATCTGTCGCAAGGCGGCAAGCTGGACATGCAGATCAAGGTGGAAAAAGGCCGTGGCTATGTGCCCGGCAACGTGCGCCGCTACGGTGACGAGTCGACCAAGTCGATCGGCCGTATCGTGCTCGACGCTTCGTTCTCGCCCGTCAAGCGCGTGAGCTACGCTGTCGAATCCGCACGTGTGGAACAGCGTACCGACCTGGACAAGCTGGTTCTGGAAATCGAAACCAACGGTGCTATCACCGCTGAAGATGCAGTGCGCGCATCCGCCAAGATCTTGGTGGAGCAGCTGGCCGTGTTCGCCCAGCTGGACGGTGGCGATATCGCCAGCGTGTTCGACGCTCCTGCAGGTGGCCGTGGTGCTGCCGCTTCGTTCGATCCCATCTTGCTGCGTCCCGTGGACGAGCTTGAACTCACCGTGCGTTCTGCCAACTGCCTCAAGGCAGAGAACATCTACTACATCGGTGACCTCATCCAGCGTACCGAAAATGAGCTGCTCAAGACGCCTAACCTGGGTCGTAAGTCGCTCAACGAGATCAAGGAAGTTCTGGCTTCTCGCGGTCTGACACTGGGCATGAAGCTCGAAAACTGGCCACCAGCTGGCTTGGAAAAGCGTTAATTGCTACAATAGTGGGCTTTGCTTGGGTCATCTCGACTTGAGCAAAGTCTCAAGTGCCTCGGGCAGTACCTGATACGGCTGTCTGATTTAATTTTAAAAAATGACCTTAGGGTCAAAGGAAAAGCACCATGCGTCACGGCAACGGCCTCCGCAAACTGAACCGTACTTCTGCACACCGTAAGGCTATGCTGCAGAACATGATGAATTCGCTGATCGAACACGAAGCCATCAAGACTACCGTCCCCAAGGCCAAGGAACTGCGCCGCGTGATCGAGCCCATGATCACTTTGGCCAAGGTTGACACCGTGGCTAACCGCCGCCTGGCTTTTGACCGTCTGCGCGACCGCGATAGCGTGACCAAGCTGTTCAACGTGCTGGGTCCCCGCAACGCTAACCGTCCCGGCGGCTACACACGTATCCTGAAGATGGGCTTCCGCGTGGGCGACAACGCTCCCATGGCCTATGTGGAACTGGTTGAGCGCGCTGAAGAAGTCGCTGCAGCTGAATAAGCCACGGCAGGTTGAAAAGCCTGCTATAATTTGGAAATACCGCGCGATGGAGCAGTCTGGTAGCTCGTTGGGCTCATAACCCAAAGGTCGGAGGTTCAAATCCTTCTCGCGCAACCAAATTGAAAACGCCTGCTGAAATCAGCAGGCGTTTTTGTTTTGGGGCTTCGTTTCAGTGTCTTGTCGTTGAGCGGAACCCGAGAGCAGCTACATATTTTCAGGCGCAATCACTTAAAGAAGTGAGCTGCTAGCGCTTGATCTTGAAGGCTTTGGGAATAAAAGCATTTCCAAGTCAATATGCAGCAGGCGATTGCTGCTTCTATTTTTGAACTCTCATGTCAACTGCATTGACTGTTCCCACAACCCTAGGCATTGACTTCGGGACCTCCAACTCGGCGGCGGCATACCGTGTGCCTGGCCAGACTGCGCAACTGCTGTCACTGGAGGGCGCTGCAACGGGAATACCCACTGCGCTGTTCTTCAATACGGAAGAGCGCAGCACGCACTTTGGCCGCGATGCCATGCAGCAGTATCTGGCGGGTGAAGAGGGGCGTTTGATGCGCTCGCTCAAAAGTCTGCTGGGCAGCAGCTTGCTGCTGGAGAAAACGGCGGTGCATGAGCAACTGGTCAGTTATCAGGACATCATCGCCATCTTCCTCAAGCGAGTTGCCGATCAGTCGCGTGCCGCGCTGGATGGCCACCTGCCGCAGCGCGTGGTGCTGGGGCGGCCCGTGCATTTTGTGGATGCCCATCCCGAGCGTGACCGCCAGGCGCAGGATGCATTGGCAGCAGCTGCCAAGACGGCAGGACTGGGTGAGGTCAGCTTTCAGCTGGAGCCGATTGCAGCGGCGCTGGATTACGAGCAGCGCCTGAGTGCAGAGCAGGTCGTGCTGGTGGTGGATATTGGTGGGGGTACCTCCGACTTCACCGTGGTGCGCCTGGGCCCGCAGCAGGCCCAGCATTCAGACCGTACGCAGGACATTCTGGCAACCACCGGCGTGCATATTGGTGGCACGGACTTTGACCACCGTCTCAATGTCTCTCAGGTCATGCCTTTGCTGGGCTACAAGCACATTGGCCCCAGCGGACGTGAAGTGCCCAGCAGTGTGTTTTTTGATCTCTCCACCTGGCACCTGATTCAATGGCTGTATACGGCCAAGTCCATGGCGGCGGCGCGCAATCTCAAGAGCGACTACAGCGATCTGCAGCTGCATCAGCGCTTGATGAAGGTGCTGGAGTGGCGTGAAGGTCATCGTTTGGCGGATGCCGTGGAGCAAGCCAAGATTGCGGCTTCGCAAGGCGATCAGGGGGCGGCTATTGCGCTGGACTGGCTGGAGGCGGGCTTGCCCGCCGAGATCTCTCCGCTGATCTTGCAGGAACAGTTGCAAGCCTTGCTGCAGCAAGTGGTTGAGTGCGCGCAGCAATGTGTGCAGCAGGCGGGCGTCGCTGCGCCAGATGCGATTTATCTGACCGGCGGCTCGTCGGCCTTGCGTACCTTGCGTGATGCGCTGCAGATGGCCTTCCCTGATACGCCTCAAGTGGAAGGTGATTTGTTTGGCGGTGTGGCCACCGGTCTGGCCTACGCTTAATGAAAGATTGATATCAAAAAGTGAGCTGCTAGCGCTTATTGATTAAGCGCTGCAGGCACTTTTGATTCTTATTCGTCTTCGGCAGCGCGCTTGAGCTCCAGCGCGCGGTCGTACAGCGTATTGCGGCTGGCTCCGGTGATTTCGGCGGCCAGTTTCACGGCGGTCTTGGTGGGTAACTCTGCCAGCAGCAGCTTGAGCACGCGCTCGGCTTCGCCTGATTCTTGCTGCACGGCCACGGGGTGCAGCACGATGGCGAACTCGCCCTTGACGCGCTGGGGCGAGGCCTGCAACCAGCTCGTCAGTTCGCTGGCAGGCATGGTGGCAATGTCTTCAAACTGCTTGGTGATCTCGCGTGCCAGCGTGACCTGGCGTTCGCCCAGCAAGGCTAGCGCCTGCGCCAGCTCGATGATGCGGTGCGGAGCTTCGAGCAAGACGGTGCAGCGAGGCTGCTCGGCCAGCTTTTGCACAGCGGAAAGGCGCTCGGCATTCTTGGTGGGCAAAAAGCCGGCAAACAGAAAACCGCTCTCGCCTTGAGCGGGTGTGATGGCACCCGCCACACTGATGGCCGAGGTCACGCTGCTGGCACCGGGCAACGGAATGCTGCGCAAACCAACAGCCTGCAGCGCTGCGCACAAGCGCGCCCCAGGGTCGCTGACGCCGGGTGTTCCGGCATCGCTGACATAGGCGATGCGCTGACCCTGCTGCAGGCGCTCTATCACTTGCAGGGCCGCTTCGGCCTCGTTGTGCTGGTGCACGGCCAGCAACTGGCTGCCGGGGCGCTCCAGTCCATAGCTGCGCAGCATGCCCTGGGTGTGGCGCGTGTCTTCGCAGGCAATACAGTCCACCATTTGCAGCACATGCAGCGAACGCAGGCTGATGTCGGCCAGGTTGCCAATGGGCGTCGCCACCACATAGAGCGCCCCCTGCGGATAATGCTGGGAAGCAGCCGCATCATGTGCGGCAGTCAGTGCAGAGGCAAAAGAGGTAGTCAATGGATTTCCTTGGAAAGCGGTCTGAGCCGGCGCAAAGCACCACCGCACGCGGAAAGCAGGCCGAGGATACGGCGCTGGCCTATTTGCAGGCACGGGGCTTGAGGCTTGTCGAGCGCAATTATCGGACGCCAGGGCGGGGCGGCGGGGAAATCGATTTGATCCTGCGTGATCGCGATGGGTCTTTGGTGTTTGTCGAGGTGCGCAGCCGCAACACCGATCGCTTTGGCGGTGCCGGTGGCAGCATCGGCCATGCCAAGCAGCAGCGCATTGTGCTGGCCGCCAGGCATTATCTGATGCGCTGGGCTACGCCTCCAGCCTGTCGCTTTGATGTGGTGCTGGTTCAGACACAGGGCGACAAAGGGTCGGTGGAGTGGCTTCAGGCAGCTTTTGATGCACTGTAGTTACAGCGTCACATTTGACGCACAACACTGATGTGCAAATAACGGTTTGCTACCAAAGAGATAACAGGTGGCGGGTATCATCGGGCCTCCATGCTTGAGCAACGAATCCAACAGCATTTCATCGATAGTGCCGACCTGAAATACCAGGCCGCCCAGGCGCTGAGCCAACCCATTGCTTCTGCCGTACAGGCCATGCTGGCCTGCGTGACGGGCGGCGGCAAGGTACTGGCTTGCGGCGCGGGCGTATCGGCCAGCGATGCCCAATTATTTGCATCCCTGTGCGTCGCAGGCTTTGAGCGAGATCGGCCAGAGCTGGCGGCCGTGGCCCTGACGTCAGATGGCGGGCTGCTGGGCTCCGTGGGGGCCACGGGCTCCGGTGGCAATGCCAGCCAGTATCTGGCCAGGCAGGTGCGTGCCCTTGGTCAGCCCGGCGATTTACTGCTCCTCATGTCCGTGACTGGAAATGACATAGCAGTGCTGGATGCACTGGAAGCGGCTCATGAGCGGGACATGATGGCTGTTGTATTGACGGGCCGTACAGGCGGCAACCTGGCGGCTGTCGTGCGCGAGACCGATGTACTGATCTGCGTGCCTCATGACCGTGCGGCGCGCGTGCGTGAAACCCATACTTTGATCCTGCACTGTCTGGCAGATGGTGTGGATTCTCAACTGCTTGGTGACCAGGAGATGCCTTTATGAAATTGCAGTGGAGCCGTGTTGCTTGTGCAGCCATGAGCGTGGTGGCTCTGGGCGGTGCTTTGAGTGGTTGCGTCGCGCTGGTAGGCGGTGGCGCCGCTGTGGCAGGAATGTCAGCGGTGGACAGGCGCACTACGGGCACCCAGGTTGAAGATCAGGGGATTGAGCTACGCGCAGGCAATCGCATCGCTGAGGTGATGGGTGATAAAGCCCGAGCCATTGTCACCAGCTATAACCGCGTGGTGTTATTGACTGGTCAGGCAGGCAATGCCACGGACAAGGCCACCATTGAAAAGCTGGTGCGCGAGCAGTCGCAGGTGCGCGAGGTCTATAACGAAATTGAAGTGGCCCCGTTTACAGCCACGCTGGGCCAGCGTTCGCAGGATTCGCTGATCACCACCAAGGTCAAGGCCAGTCTGGTCAACGCTAAAGATATTTCCGCGTCTGCGATCAAGGTCGTGACCGAAAACAATGTGGTTTATCTGATGGGCATCGTCACGCCGCGTGAGTCCAAGCGTGCTGCCGAGATTGCGCGTGGCGTCAATGACGTGGCCAAGGTGGTGCGTGTGTTTGATGTCATCTCTGAAGAGGAGCTGGCAGCCATGAGCCCCCAGCCAGCACCGGTGACAGAAGACAAGACCATCAGTAATTAAGCTCGCTCTTGTGCAAATCAAAAAACCGGACTCCATTCAGTCCGGTTTTTTATGGTCAAGCCTAGCACTAGGCTAGGCGCTGTGGCGCTTCAGCGAAGGCGCTGTATGAGGCTGGATGTATCCCAGCGATTGCCGCCCATGGCCTGTATGTCGGCATAGAACTGATCGACCAGTGCTGTGACGGGCAAGCGTGCTCCGTTGCGCTGTGCTTCGGTCAGCACCAAGCTCAGGTCCTTGCGCATCCAGTCCACGGCAAAGCCAAAGTCAAACTTGCCCACCGCCATGGTTTTGCCGCGGTTGTCCAGCTGCCAGCTTTGAGCGGCTCCCTTGCCAATCACATCCAGCACCTTCTCTACATCAAGATTGGCACGCAGGCCAAAGGCTACGGCCTCCGACAGGCCTTGTACTAGGCCTGCAATGCAGATTTGATTGACCATCTTGGTCAACTGCCCACTGCCGCTTTCTCCCATATAGGTGATGGCGCGAGAAAAGGCATTGGCTATAGGGACCACTTGATCGAACACCGCCTGGTCGCCACCGCACATCACGGTGAGCTGGCCGTTGACTGCGCCTGCCTGACCACCGGAAACCGGGGCATCGATAAAGTGCAGGCCCTGCTTTTGGGCTTCGACATATAGCTCACGCGCCACCTGGGCGGAGGCGGTGGTGTGGTCCACAAAAATGCTGCCCGGCTCCATGCCAGCAAAAGCACCGTCAGTGCCGAGGACCACAGATCGCAGGTCGTCGTCATTGCCCACGCAGCAAAACACCATGCGTGCGCCCTTGACGGCCTCGCGGGGCGTTGGTGCGTGGCGGCAGCCCTGAAACTCCTCTGCCCAGGCCTGGGCCTTGGCAGATGTGCGGTTGTAGACGGTGACAGAGTGGCCGGCAGCCGCCAGGTGTCCAGCCATGGGGGCGCCCATGACGCCCAAGCCCAGAAAGGCAACAGGTGTGGAGGTGACGGGCTCGTAGCTACGAGAGGCGATGGTGGCTGTGCTCATGAAATCCTTGAAAGCGAGTTAAACGATCGTCAGGTGTTCAGTGCCGGCTGCCAGATCCAGCGTGCGGGCACGCTGGCTGTTGAGTTTGATCTGCAGGCGCAGATCGTTGACCGAGTCGGCATTGCGCAGCGCGTCCTCATAGGTGATGAGGTTGGACTCGAACAGGTCGAACAGCGCCTGGTCAAAGGTCTGCATGCCGATGTTGCGGCTCTTCTTCATGATTTCCTTGATCTCGGCGACTTCGCCCTTGAAGATCAGGTCGGCAATCAAGGGGGAGTTCAGCATCACCTCAATGGCGGCCACGCGGCCCTTGGCGTCCTGCTTGGGGATCAGGCGCTGGGAGATGATGGCGCGCAGGTTCAGCGACACATCCATCAGCAACTGGGGGCGGCGCTCTTCGGGGAAGAAGTTGACGATGCGGTCCAAGGCCTGGTTGGCGCTGTTGGCGTGCAGCGTGGCCAGACACAGGTGACCGGTTTCCGAGAACGCAATGGCATGCTCCATGGTTTCGCGGTCGCGGATTTCGCCCATCAAGATCACATCGGGGGCCTGGCGCAGCGTGTTCTTGAGTGCGGCTTCCCAGCTTTCGGTATCCAGCCCCACTTCGCGTTGTGTCACCACGCAGTTCTTGTGCGGGTGCACGAATTCCACCGGATCTTCCACGGTGATGATGTGGCCAAAGGACTGCTCATTGCGCCAGTCCACCATGGCGGCCAGGGTAGTGGATTTGCCCGATCCTGTCGCTCCCACCAGAATGCACAGACCGCGCTTGGTCATGGTGATTTCCTTGAGTACCTGCGGCACGCCAAGGCTGTCAATGGTAGGCAAAGTCGTGGGAATGGTCCGCAGCACCATGCCGACCTTGCCCTGCTGGACAAAGGCATTGACACGAAAGCGGCCTACGCCCGCAGGCGAGATGGCGAAATTGCATTCCTTGGTGTGCTCAAAGTCGGCAATCTGCTTGTCGTTCATGATGGAGCGCGCCAAGGCCAGCGTGTGCAACTGATTCAGGGGTTGCGGTGAGACTTTGGTGACCTTGCCGTCGATCTTGATGGCGGGCGGAAAATCTGCAGTGATGAACAGGTCGCTGCCATTGCGGCTGACCATTAGCTTGAGCAGATCGTTGATAAATTTACTGGCCTGATCGCGTTCCATGATCACTCCTTGTGCAGTGGCTCCAGGCAGGAGCCACTCTTAAAAACTGGCGCAACCCAAGCGAGAGACAGCCAGCAAGGGCCGCCCCGCAGCAAAGGCTGTCGTCCCCCTTGGGGGAAGCGGCAAAGCCGCTCAGGGGGGTAATGGTTTATCCTGGAAAGTTCTCGGGAATCTTCGCCTTGGCCCGTGCTTCAGCCGGGCTGATGAGGTTGCGGCGCACCAGATCCGTCAAGTTTTGGTCCAGCGTCTGCATGCCCATGTTCTGGCTGGTCTGAATGGTGGAGTACATCTGAGCCACCTTGGCTTCGCGGATCAGGTTGCGGATAGCGGGGGTGCCCAGCATGATCTCGTGGGCGGCGACACGGCCCTGACCGTCCTTGGTCTTGCACAGCGTCTGTGAAATGACGGCCTGCAGCGACTCGGAAAGCATGGCGCGCACCATCTCTTTTTCTTCGGCCGGAAAGACGTCGATGATACGGTCGATGGTCTTGGCTGCCGACGAGGTGTGCAGCGTGCCAAACACCAGGTGACCGGTTTCGGCAGCCGTCATGGCCAGGCGGATGGTTTCCAGGTCGCGCATTTCACCGACCAGAATAGCGTCCGGGTCTTCACGCAAAGCAGACTTCAGTGCGGCAGCGAACGACAGTGTCATGGGGCCGACTTCGCGCTGGTTGATCAGGCACTTCTTGGACTCGTGCACGAATTCGATGGGGTCTTCCACCGTCAGAATGTGGCCGTACTCGGTCTCGTTGAGGTAGTTGACCATGGCAGCCAGCGTGGTGGACTTGCCCGAACCCGTAGGCCCCGTCACCAGCACCAGACCGCGTGGCTTGAGCGCCAGTTCACCAAAAATCTTGGGTGCGTTGAGCTGCTCCAACGTCAGAATCTTGCTGGGAATGGTACGAAACACCGCCGCCGAGCCGCGGTTTTGGTTGAAGGCGTTGACACGGAAACGGGCCAGACCTTCGATCTCGAAGGAGAAGTCCACTTCCAGAAACTCTTCGTACTGCTTGCGCTGGGCATCACTCATGATGTCGTACACCATGGCATGAACCGTCTTGTGATCCAGAGGGTCGATGTTGATGCGGCGCACATCGCCGTGCACACGAATCATGGGTGGCAGTCCTGCAGACAAATGCAAGTCCGAAGCCTTGTTCTTGACACTGAAAGCCAGCAATTGCGTGATATCCACGGAGAACCCTCTCTGGTTTGATACTCTGGCGCCAATTATGACGACGATTGCAAACAATCTGGGGCAGATTCACGCCCGTATGGCTGCGGCTTGCGCTCAGGCAAACCGGGCCGTGACATCGGTGCAACTGCTGGCGGTCTCCAAGACCTTTGGCGCAGAAGTCGTGCGCGAAGCCGTGCTGGCCGGTCAGCGCAGCTTTGGCGAGAACTATATCCAGGAGGCGGTGGAAAAGATTGCCGCGGTGCGCGCCATGGCACTGCCCGGTGGCGAGGCGCTGCAATGGCATTGCATAGGACCGATCCAGAGCAACAAGACCAAGCTGGTGGCCGAGCACTTTGACTGGGCCCAGACCGTGGACCGGCTCAAGATTGCCGAGCGCCTGTCTGCCCAGCGCCCGGCCGGTATGGGGCCGCTCAATGTCTGCATTCAAGTCAATGTGGATGGCGGCAAGACCAAGTCCGGTGTGATGCCGCAGGACGCGCTGGCGCTGGCCGAGGCTATTACCAAGCTTCCCAATCTGGTGCTGCGCGGCATCATGAGCATTCCTGACGATACTCCTGATTTTGCAGCGCAATGCGAAGTCCATAAAAGGGCTGCAGCCCTTTTTGATGCCATTAAAGACAGCGCCTTGCCGGGACTGGAGCAGTTTGACACCCTGTCCATGGGTATGACGGGTGATCTGGAAGCCGCCGTGGCAGCGGGCAGCACCATGGTGCGTGTGGGCAGTGGAATATTTGGAAGGCGGACCTACGGTACGCCCACTCCCTGAAGAACTTGAAGACCCCCCTGAGCCGCTGCGCGGCTTCCCCCTCTCTCGCTTCGCGGGAGGGGGACAACGCCCTCCCTGCGGGGCGGCCCTTGCTCGGCGTTTCTGACTTGGGCCGCGCCGGTATTAGCGTTAGCGGCTGTGTCGCAGCTTCGCTCAAGGCCGTTTCATCTGGCATTCGCTCGGCAGCTCAACCTGTTGGGCTGAATAGACGGCATCGGTTCTGAAGCCGTAGTTCGTCCCTTCCCAGCCCGCCTTGACGGCTTTGCCATCCACGGGGGCGATGGTGTTGACGACCTGGGGTAGCAGCAACTGGTGGTCTTTGCCGCGCATCTTGACGGGGCCGAAGATGGTGTCCATCTGCATGTCCTCCATGGCCTTGGCAATTTTCACGGGTTCGGTGGATTGGGCTTTGGCCATGGCGGCAGCCAGCATGCGCGGCACCAGGTCCATGCGGGGAGACAGAAAGTCCTGGCCCATCTTGGCTTTGTATTCTCGGGCGCGGGCATCGGCCTGCGGGCGATCTGCCATGCCGGGGTGCCATTCGGCCACCCAGGTGACCTGGCCGATCTTGGCTTGCGAGATGGCCGTCACCGTGCCTGGCATGCCGCCTGCACTATGGTTGAAGTAGCGCAGGCTGTAGCCTGAGTCACCAGCGGATTTGAGCAGCAGTGCCAGGTCCTGCCCCCAGTTGCCGGTGATCACCGAGTCCGTGCCCACCTCTTTCATCTTGGAGACATAGGGCGCGAAGTCCTTGATGCGCCCCATGGGGTGCAGGGTCTCGCCCACGAACTGAATATCCGGCCTGGCCTTGCTCACCATGCTGCGCCCGAAACTGGCCCATTGCTTGCCGTGGGCATAGTCCTGGTTGAGCAAAAAGACTTTCTTGATTTCGGGCTGGGTCTGGATGTAGTTCGCAACGGCCTGCATGCGCATGGCCGTGTTCGCATCGAACATGAAATGCCAGAAGCTGCAGGCTTTTCCCGTCAGCTCGGGGTCGATGGAGCTGTGGTTGAGTATCAGCACTTCCTTGCCCGGATTGCGCTGGTTGTAGCGCGTTGCCGATTGCACCAGGGCCGTGACGACCGATGAGCCAGAGCCTCCCGTCACCACCACGCGTGCTCCCTGATCAATGGCCGCTTGCAACGCGCTCTGGCTTTCCTGAGCCGAGAGTTTGCTGTCGAACTGCAGCAGCTGAAACTTGGCGCCGTTGTAGAGACTGCCTTTGGCATTCACATCATCGACGGCGTAGAGCACATGGTTGCGCATCAGCTCGCCCACGTTGGCAAACGGGCCGGAAAGCGGATCTATGAAGGCGATCTTGAACGGCTCTGGCGTCTGGGCGAATGCGGCGCCAGCGTACAGACCGGTACAAAGGCTGGCAGCCAGTGCAATGGCTGAAAAACGAACGGACATGGTTTGTCTCCAGGGAATGGCAGCTCGGCTGTTTCAACTCTTATGTGGTGGCGCTGCGGGTGGATGGGGCGCTCTTGCGGCGCTTGGTAGGAGGAGGGGACTCTTCTGACGCGAAAGACTGTGCGGCCACGGCCTTGGCGGCGCGCTTGCGGGGTGCAGAGGGACGGGTGGGTTGAATACGCAGGCCCAGCACGCGTGAGGCCAGATCGGTCAGCTCCACCACCATCTCGGCGGGTCCCAGCTTGCCGCCGGGTTGGTACCAGTTGTAGAGAAAGCCGGGCAGGCTGCAGGCCGCCTGGGCGGTGATGCGGGTGTCACGAAAATCAAAATGTCCGCTGGCGCGGCCTTCGTCGAGCAGGGCGCAGAACTGTTTGTAAAACTGCTGGGCCACATGGCGCGAGGCCTTGAGATAAGCGGGGCTGAAGGCCTGTGGTTCGCGGTATGGAAAGAAGCCCGCCGGGTAGTGCGCAATGGTGGCTGCAATCAGGCGCTGCAGGCCGTCAACGGCTTTCTCATGCGCGGGGCGCGGGTCGTCGGCCGCGAAGTCCAGCACCGTGAAGCAGGCTTCGGTAGGTGCCCAGCACAGGGTCTCGAAAATCTCCTGCTTGTTGCGAAAGTAGTAGTAGACGAAAGGCTTGGTCACGCCCAGCGCCTGCACGATCTGTTCGATGGTGGTGTTGGCATAGCCGTAGCGGTCAAATAAGGCCTCGGCGGCTTTGAGAATGCGCTCGCGTTTCTCGTCGGAGCCGGCAGTGGGCAGGCGCTGGCGACCTCGCGGGGCGACCGGTGCAGCCGGTTTTTTGCTCGTCTTTCTGGGCGTGGCAGACATGAGGGTTTGCGTGTGTCGCATTCGTTATACCAATGGGTAGCATTGTTCTACCCGCAGGTATACATTGGCAAGACACCGAGCTGCAGATTGCCCTAAGGCAATCCCTGAGAAAGCCCGCAAAGTGGCTCCAGTGCTTGGTTTTCACGAGACTCCCAGGAGACAACCATGGCTGAATCCGAGACCCTCATTCCCTTGCATGAGGCCTTGCGCCGCAATGCTCGCAAGCATCCCGAGCGCGACGCTTATATCTGGTACGGGCAGCACATCAGCTGGCGCCAGATGGATGAGGCCAGTGATGCAGTCGCGGCCTATTTGCAGCAACTGGATGTCAAGCCCGGCGAGCCGGTGGCACTGTTCATGAACAACTGCCCGCAGTACATCGTGGCGCATTACGCGGTGCAGAAAATAGGGGCCATCGTCTGCCCTTGCGGGCCGCTGAACAAAGAGCACGAGCTGGAGTACCAGCTCAATGATCTGCAGGCAAAAATCATCATTGCAGCCGATGTGCTGCTTCCTGTGGTGAACAAGGTGCGCAGCCGCACGGCGCTGCAACATGTGCTGGCGGTGCGCTATAGCGACTGGCTGCCGCAAGCGCCCACACTGCCGCTGCCGCCAGAGCTGCAAATCCCCGACCAGCCATTGCCTGAAAATGTGACGGCGTTCTGGGATCTGATGCACAGCGGTGCCAAGCCCCAGCCCGTGGATGTGGGCATGGATGATGTGGCGCTGATGACCTACACCTCAGGCACGACCGGTTTGCCCAAGGGCGCGATGCTGAGCTACGGCAGCGCGGCGAGCAAGACGGCGGGGGCTTCGGACTGCACCGGCGTGACCGATCAGGATGTGCTGCTGGCCGTGGCGCCGCTCTATCACATTGCCGGCATGTCCATGGGGGTGAACATGCCCGTGCATTCGGGGGCGACCTGTGTGCTGCTGCACCGCTTTGACCCGATGGCGGTGGCGCAGGCCATGGAGCGCTACCGCGTGAGCTGGTGGTACAGCATCGCGCCCATGAATGTGGCGCTGATGCAGTTGCCGGGTGTGGAGAAGATGGACTTCAGCGCGCTGCGGCGCAACACCGTCACCAGCTTTGGCATTGCCTACACCGAGGAGCTGGCCACGCAGTGGCGCAAATTTGCACCCAATGCCATCTCCAGCGAGGCCTCCTATGGCCTGTCCGAAACCCACACCATGGATACCTTCATGCCCGGCGATGCCATCCGCTGGGGCACGCATGGCAAGCCCGTGCCGGGCAACGAAATCCGTGTGATCGACCCCGAAACTGGTGCGCCTCTGGCAGCGGGCGAGGTGGGCGAAATCATCATTCGCGGCCCCGGCAACTTCAAGGGCTACTGGAACAAGCCCGAGGCCACGGCCAAGACGCTCAAGGACGGCTGGGTATACACCGGCGATATGGGCAAGTTCGATGCAGACGGCTATCTGACCTTCATCGGCCGCTTCAAGGAAATGATCAAGGTCTCGGGCTACAGCGTCTTTCCCGAAGAGGTCGAAACTATTCTGATCAAGCACCCGGCTGTTGCGCAGGCAGCGGTGATTGGCGTGCCCGATGCGCAAAAAGGCGAGGTGGTGCGCGCCTTCATCGTCTGCAAGAGCGGGCAGAGCGTGGATGCCGATGCGCTGCTGGTCTGGTGCAAGGAGCATATGGCCACGTACAAGGTACCGCGCGAGCTGCGTTTTATCGATGCGCTGCCAGCCACGGGCGCGGGCAAAGTGCTGCGCCGCCTGCTCAAGGATATTCCCTGAGATTTAGGAAAAAAGGCCTGAAACCATTTAACAGAAAGCGCAAGCAGCTACTAAAACGAGAGCTTCATGTTGGAAAAAGTTCTGATCGCCAATCGCGGTGAAATTGCGCTGCGCATCATTCGTGCCTTGCAGGAGCTAGGTATTCCCAGCCTTGCGATCTACGCCGAAGACGATGCCGATGCCGCACATGTCAAAGCCGCCGATGAAGCGGTGGCGTTGAACGCCAGCGGCCCGGCTGCCTATCTGGACGGCGCACAATTGCTGCAGATTGCGCGTGAACAAAGCTGCGATGCGCTGCACCCCGGCTATGGTTTTTTGAGCGAAAACGCCGACTTTGCCCGTGCCTGTGCGGCAGCCGGTGTGCGCTTTATCGGCCCCACGCCCGATCAGCTGGTGCTGCTGGGCGACAAGGCCAAGGCCCGTGCGCTGGCCCAGCAATGCGGCGTGCCGCTGATGCCTGGCAGCACCGAGGCTGTGACGCTGGCGCAGGCCCAGCAGTTCTTCGCGCAGCAGCAGGCCGATGGTGCCAGCGGCATCATGATCAAAGCCATTGGCGGCGGTGGCGGGCGCGGCATGCGCGCGGTGACGCATGCGGATGAGGTGGCTGCTGCTTATGAGCGCTGCCGCAGCGAGGCGCAGGCCGCATTTGGCGTGGACGGCGTGTATGTAGAGCGCCTGATGACCGGCGCACGCCATATCGAGGTGCAGATTCTGGGCGACGGCAGCGAATGGCCGCTGGCGCTGGGCGAGCGCGAATGCACGCTGCAGCGGCGCTTTCAGAAGCTGGTGGAGATTGCGCCCAGCCCCAGCTTGCCGCAGCCGCTGCGCGAGCGCATCACGGCAGATGCGCTGCGCATGGCGGCCGAGATTCGTTATGAAAGCCTGGGCACGTTTGAGTTTCTGGTGGACTTGCGCAGCCAGTCTCTACCCTATGTTTTCATCGAGGCCAATCCGCGCCTGCAGGTGGAGCACACCATCACCGAAGAAGTGTTTGGCGTGGACCTGGTGCAGGCCCAGATTGCCATTGCGGCGGGCGAGCATTTTGCGGATCTGGGGCTGGATGTGAATGCGCCGCCCATGCCGCGCGGCTATGCCATGCAGTGGCGCATCAATGCCGAGACGCTGGACGCCCAAGGCCAGTCCCGCCCCGGCAGCGGGCGCATCGGCCATCTGCGCTGGCCGCAGGGCCCGGGCATTCGTGTGGACAGCCATGCGCAGCAAGGCGTCAGCCCCTCACCGCATTACGACAGCCTGCTGGCCAAGCTCATTGTGCACAGCCATGCGCCGCGTTTTGAGGACGTGCTGCGCCGCTCTCAGCGTGCGCTGGCCGATTGCCGTATTGCGGGCCTGGCCAGCAATCTGCATTTGCTGCAGGCGCTGGCGCAGCGAGCCGAAATGCAGTCGCAGCAAGTGCATACGCGCTGGCTGGAAGAGGTGTTGCCAGAGCTGCTCAGTGCTTCTGAAAAAATAGCTGCTAGCGTATGTGAAGCAAGCAATTTAGATACAAAACCATCTGAAAATCATGAACAGCAAGCGCTAGAAGCTCCTGAAAACGCATTGCTGGCCCCCATGCCTGCACGCGTGGTGCAGTGGAGTGTTGAGGCTGGACAGAGCGTGGCCAAAGGCGCAGAGCTGGGCATTCTCGAAGCCATGAAGATGCAGCATGTGCTGCTGGCGCAGCGCGCTGGCGTGGTGCAGCAGTGCCTGGTGCCGCCGGGCGCGTATGTGGCGCAGGGCCAGCCCTTGCTGCTGCTGGAGGCCGCGCAGGGCCATGCCGCCCATGCCGAGCTGGCCGCCGAGGCGCTGGACCCCGACCACATTCGCGCCGATCTGCAGCGTGTGAAAGATCGCCACGCCTTCACGCTGGATGCGGCGCGACCCGAGGCCATGGCTAAGCGCCATGCACAGGGCAGCCGCAGCGCGCGCGAGAACATTGCCGACCTGTGCGACGAAGGCAGCTTTATCGAATATGGTGCGCTGGCAATTGCGGCGCAAACGCGCAGGCGCAGCATCGACGACCTGGTGGTCAACACGCCCGCCGACGGCATGGTGACCGGCATTGGTTCCATCAACGCCGCGCAGTTTGGCGATGAAAATTCCCGCGCCGTGGTCATGTCCTATGACGCGACGGTGCTGGCGGGCACGCAAGGCATGCGCAACCACGCCAAGACCGACCGCATGCTGGGTATTGCGCTGCAGCAAAAACTGCCCGTGGTGCTGTTTGCCGAAGGCGGTGGCGGGCGCCCCGGCGATACCGACACGCCCGTGGTCGCGGGCCTGCATGTCCATACCTTTGCGGCCTATGCCGCGCTGTCGGGTCAGGTTCCGGTGGTGGGCATCACGCATGGGCGCTGCTTTGCGGGCAATGCGGCGCTGCTGGGTTGCAGCGACGTGATCATCGCCACGCGCAGCAGCAATATCGGCATGGGTGGCCCGGCCATGATTGAAGGCGGTGGGCTGGGTGTTTTCAAGCCCGAAGAAGTTGGCCCTGCCAGCGTGCAGCATGCCAATGGCGTGATCGATATTCTGGTGGACGATGAAGCGCAGGCGGTGGCGGCGGCCAAGCACTACCTGTCGTTCTTTCAGGGCCGCACGCAGCAATGGACAGCGCCCGATCAGCGCCTGCTGCGCCATGTCGTGCCCGAGAACCGCTTGCGCGTTTACGACACACGCGCAGCAATGGCCGGTTTGGTGGACGAGGATAGCTTGCTCATGCTGCGCACCGGCTTCGGTCTGGGCATACACACGGCGCTGGCGCGCATTGAAGGCAGGCCTGTGGGGCTGATGGCCAACAATCCCGCGCATCTGGGTGGGGCGATCGATGCCGATGCCGCTGACAAAGCCGCGCGATTCATGCAGCTGTGCAATGCGCATGGCATTGCCATCGTCAGCCTGGTCGATACGCCCGGTTTCATGGTGGGGCCGGAGATTGAAAAGACTGCCCAGGTGCGCCATGTCAGCCGCTTGTTTGTGATGGCGGCCAAGCTGCGCGTTCCTTACTTCAGCGTGGTGCTGCGCAAGGGCTATGGCTTGGGCGCCATGGGCATGACGGCGGGCAGCTTTCACGCACCCATCTTCAATGTGGCCTGGCCCACAGGCGAGTTCGGCGCCATGGGGCTGGAGGGGGCGGTTCGGCTGGGCTTTCGCAAGGAGCTTGAAGCCCTGCCCGAAGGTGCCGAGCGCGACGCGCTGTTCCAGAAGCTGCTGGCCCAGCAATACGCGCATGGCGAGGCCATGCACATGGCGGCCACGCTGGAGGTCGATGCGGTGATCGACCCGGCGGAAACGCGGGCCTGGCTGGTGCGCGGCCTGGCCGGTGCGCAACTGCGTGAAGGTGACGGGCGCTTTGTCGATACCTGGTAAATGCGGATGAAAGTGCTAGCAGTTACAAGCTAAATATGGCTTAAGAGCAGGTGAGGTATGCGCTTTAAGCTCATGTTTTTGATATGAAACCTATATGGAAATTCATATCTTCCCTCGTGCTAAGCTGAAACGACGTGCCAACGCCCGGCGGCCTTTTCAGGCTGTGACCGGGCGTTTTTGACCGCTCAATTTGTGAATGGAGACATCCCCATGCCCGGACTTTTGCCCGACGTTGATCCTGATGGCCTGCTTGAATTTTCAGTGGTCTATACCGACCGTGCGCTCAACCACATGTCCCAGAAGTTTGTGGGAGTGATGCAGGACATCCTGGGCATGCTCAAGGAGGTCTATCACGCCAACACGGCCGTGCTGGTTCCCGGCAGCGGCACCTTCGGCATGGAAGCCGTGGCGCGCCAGTTCGCCAACCGCGAGAAGGTGCTGATCGTGCGCAATGGCTGGTTCAGCTATCGCTGGACGCAGATTTTCGATGCCGACGCCGGTTTGGGCGGTGGCTCCGTGGTCTGCAAGGCGCGCAAGCAGGGTGCGGGCAGCCAGGACCCCTGGGCACCGTGCCCGGCGCAGGATGTGGCAGAGACCATTCGTGTGGAGCGCCCCAAGGTCGTGTTTGCGCCGCATGTGGAGACGGCCAGCGGCATCATGCTGCCCGATGAATACCTGCGCACCGTCGCCGATGCGGCACACGAGGTCGGCGCGCTGTTCGTGCTCGATTGCGTGGCTTCGGGTGCCATGTGGGTGGATATGGAAAAGACGGGCGTGGACGTGCTGATCTCCGCGCCGCAAAAGGGCTGGAGCAGCTCGCCTTGCTGCGCCATGGTCATGCTCTCTGAGCGTGCCCGCGAGGCGATCGAGCACACGCAAAGCTCGAGCTTTTCCTGCGACCTGAAGAAGTGGATGCAGATTGCCGAGGGCTACGAAAAAGGCCAGCACGCCTATCACACCACCATGCCCACCGATGCGCTGCTGCGCCTGCGCGACGTGATGCAGGAGGCGCGTGACTACGGCTTTGCCAAGGTGCGTGAAGAGCAGATGGAGCTGGGCCGCAAGGTGCGCGAGCTGCTGGAGTCGCGCGGCTTCCCCAGCGTGGCTGCCGATGGCTACAAGGCTCCCGGTGTGGTCGTCAGCTACACCACCGACCCCGAAATCCAAAGCGGTCGCGCCTTCCTCAAGGTCGGTCTGCAGACCGCCTCGGGTGTGCCGCTGCAATGCGATGAAGGGCCGGACTTCAAGACCTTCCGCATCGGTCTGTTCGGGCTCGACAAGTGGCATGCGCCGGATCGCTCCGTGGCACATCTGTCCAAGGCGCTGGACGAGATCGGCATCCCTGCAGCCAGGAACTGATCGCCGCATTGCGGTGATGAGATTTTGTCCCCGGCTTCGTAATAGAGTCGGGGTTTTGTTTGTTACAGCGCATACCCATGAAAAAAGCAGCATCTCTCGTCTGTGCCGTGTTTGCCATGTGGGCTGGCTCGGCCGCTCAGGCCGCGCCGGTCACCACCGCCAGCGGACTGATCTATGACAGCCAGGTGGAGGGCACAGGCCCTAGTCCCAAGGCGACAGACACCGTCAAGGTGCATTACCGTGGCTACTTTCCCGATACGGGCAAGGAGTTCGATAGCTCCTACGCGCGCAAGCAGCCCATCGAGTTTCCGCTCGATGGCGTGATCCCCTGCTGGACCGAGGGCGTGCAGAAGATGAAGGTGGGCGGCAAGGCCAAGTTCACCTGCCCACCCGAGATCGCCTACGGCAGCCGTGGGGCAGGACGCGCGGTTCCGCCCAATGCCACGTTGAATTTTGACGTCGAGCTGCTGGACATTCGGGGGCGTTGATCAGGGGCGCTGTATCTGAAGCCGCCGGGCCAGGCGCTGCAGATTGGCGCGGTCGAGCTGCAGCTCACGCGCTGCGGCGGCCCAGTTGCCATGGTGCCGGCTCAGGCTGGCGCTGACCAGCTGGCGCTCGTATTCGGTCACGGCAGCTCGCAGGCCGGCTTCGGGCAAGTCCATGGGCGGGTTTGCAAGCGGCGCGCTCTGGGCCGGTGCAGGCGCTGATGATGACGTGGGCGTGAGGGTTTCGGCACGGTCCCAGAGGTCGGCCAGTCCCAGGCTCACAATGCGCAGCCTTGTGCCTGAGCGGCTGGCGCTGCCGTCATGGCGGCTCAGGGCCTTGAGCACGGCACGACTGATCAGGTGCTCCAGCTCGCGCACATTGCCGGGCCAGCCATGCTTGAGCAAGGCAGCCTGTGCGGCGGCGTCCAGACGCAGCCCGCCCAGGTTGAGCCTTGAGCGGTTTTCTTCCAGAAAATACCCGGCCAGCTGCAGCACATCGCTGTCGCGCTCACGCAGTGGCGGCACATGGAGCGGATAGACATTGAGCCGGTGATAAAAGTCCGCGCGCATGCGCCCGGCGGCCACTTCCGCCGCCAGATCGCGGTTGGTGGCGGCAATCACACGCACATCCACATGGTGCTCGCGGTCCGAGCCCAGGCGCTGCAGCTGACCGCTTTGCAGCACCCGCAGCAGCTTGGCCTGCACGGGCAGCGACAGCTCTCCCACCTCGTCCAGAAACAGCGTGCCCTGGTGCGCCTGCTCGAACTTGCCGCTGCGCTCGCTCAAAGCGCCCGTGAAGGCGCCGCGCACATGGCCAAACAGCTCGCTTTCGACCAGGTTGTCGGGCAGGGCTGCGCAGTTGATGCTGATCATGGGCTTGCCCGCGCGGCCCGACTGCGCATGCACGGCCTGGGCCACCAGCTCCTTGCCGGTGCCGGTTTCGCCGGTGATGAGCACGCAAAGATCGCTGGCGGCGACCAAGGCCATGTCCTTTTGCAGCTGCCGCATGGCCGGGCTTGAGCCTTGCAGCCCGCGCTGGGCGGGCGCAGCCGCTCTGGCAGAGACGGTGGCACCACGTGCGAGCTGGGCCAGCTGGTGCACGCGCTCGGCCGTGGCCACGGTGGCGGCGGCCAGGTTGCTGAAGGCCTGCAGCATGGCCAGTGCGGCGGGGTCGGCAAAGCGGCCCGGCTCCAGCGCGTCCAGTGTCAGCAGTCCCCACGGCAGGCCGCCCAGCTGCAGCACACAGCCCATGCAGTCATGCACATGCAGCCCGTTAATGGCCTGGCCCTTGTGCGCTACTAGCCCGTCATAGGGATCGGGCAACGGGCTGTCAGGCGCAAAGCGCATGGCCTGTCCAGCGGCCAGCAACTGGGCAAAGCGCGGATGCTCGGCCAGGCGAAAGCGCCGCCCCAGCGTATCGGGCATCAGACCGTCGATGGCCATGGGGCGCAGCCATTCGCCTTCGAGCTTGAGCAGGGCCACGGCATCGGCGGGCAGCAGATTGCGCAGCGCGGCCAGCAGGCGGCGCAGACGCTCGCGCTCGCTCAGATCCTGGGCCAGATCGGCGATCAGCGGAATGACGGCATGGAGGACGTGGGATGTTGTCATATTGACATCAGGATGGGTCTAAAAGACTTCTTATGCTTGATGTCATATTGACTCATATTTCTGCAAGCCATTGTTTTGCAATGGTCTTGAGGTTGGCACGCAGCTTGCAGTTATTTGGTCAAGCCTTGCAACTGGCAAGGCGGCAACCTGGAGATTTGCATGCTGACCGAACGTCAACGCGAGATTGTCAAAGCCACCGTCCCTTTGCTGGAAACCGGCGGCGAAGCCCTGACCACCCATTTCTACCAAACCATGCTGGCCGAGTACCCCGAGGTGCGCCCGCTGTTCAATCAGGCCCACCAGCAAAGCGGTGCCCAGCCCCGCGCGCTGGCCCACAGCGTGCTGATGTATGCCAAGAACATCGACCGCCTGGAAGGCCTGGGCAATCTGCCCGCCCAAATCATCAACAAGCATGTGGCGCTGCAGGTGCAGGCCGAGCATTACCCCATCGTGGGTGCCTGCCTGCTGCGCGCGATTCGCGAGGTGCTGGGCGCTGAAATTGCGACCGATGAAGTCATCGCCGCCTGGGGCGCGGCCTATCAGCAGCTGGCCGATATTCTGATCGCGGCCGAGCGCAGCATCTACGAGCAGACCGCCAGCGCCGAAGGCGGCTGGCGCGGTGCGCGTGACTTCAAGCTGGTGAAGAAGGAGGCCGAGAGCGCCGAGATCACCTCGTTCTATCTGGAGCCAGCCGATGGCGGCGCGGTGATTGCCCATCAGCCCGGCCAGTACATCGGTCTGCGTGTGATGGTCGACGGTCTGGAGCAGCGCCGCAACTATTCGCTGTCTGCCGCCAGTAATGGCAAGAGCTATCGCATCAGCGTCAAGCGCGAAGCCGGTGGCAAGGTCTCGGGCTATCTGCACGATCAGGTGCAGGTGGGCGATGTGCTGCAGCTGTTTGCACCGTCGGGCCACTTCACGCTGCAAGAGGGCAGCAAGCCGCTGGTGCTGATCAGCGGCGGTGTGGGCATCACGCCCACCTTGCCCATGCTTCAGGCAGCGCTGCCCACGGGCCGCGAGATCACCTTTATCCACTGCGCGCGCGACCGTGGCGTCCATGCCTTTCGCGAGAAGATCGATGCGCTGGTGGCCGCCAATGAGCAGCTCACACGTCGTTATTGCTACGACCAGGCGGGCGACAGCGATGGCGTGGATGCGCAAGGCCTGCTGAGCACCGATCAACTGGGGCAGTGGCTGCCCGCATCCCGCGATGCCGATGTCTACTTCCTGGGCCCGCGTGGCTTTATGCGCAGCGTCAAGCAGTCGCTGCGTGATCTGGGCGTGCCTGACGCCCAGGTGCATTACGAGTTTTTTGGACCCGCGGAGGCGCTGGCTTGACGTTATTGCGGCCCTGAGCGGCTTTACCGGCCTTGCTGCTTCCTCCTCTTTCTACGCGCTGCGCGCTAGCGGGAGAGGACGAAGTGGTCGCGGCGGGGCGGCCCTTGCTCGGCGTCCCTCGCTTTGGGGCACGCCGGTTTTGTACGCTGTGATCTGCAAGCAATGGATGCTCATTAAAAAAGAGCTGCCTGCGCTTGGTATGTCTGGATTTCAATGCGAAAAGCATCTGAAACCCATGCAAATCCATCGCTGGCAGCTCTTTTTATGGAGTCATGACATTGCAAGCAGCTCTTTTTATTGAGACGCGGCCCAAGTGAGAGACATTGAGCAAGGGCCGTCCCGCAGCGAGAATGTCGTCCCCCTCCCGAAGAGAGAGGGGGAAGGCGCAAAGCGCCTCAGGGGGTCAACGATAGTAAGCCTCGACCGTCCCCTTGATCTTGATCAACAGGGGGTGGCCCTTGCGGTCCAGCGCCTTGCCGTGGGGTACTTTCACCCAGCCTTCGCTGATGCAGTATTCCTCGACGTCAAAACGCTCCTTGCCGTTAAAGCGGATGCCGATGTCGTGCTCGAACACGGCGGCCACATGGTGGGGGCTGCGAGGGTCGATGGACAGGTGGTCGGGCAGTTCGGGGCGGGTAGCGTCGGTCATGATTCTTGGGAAGTCAGGGATACAAAGCTCGCTATTTTCGGCGCATTTGCAAAAGCCTGTCTTGCCTCACACCATGTGTCAGACAAGGCAGACGGCTCTCAATCGGGGCTGCTGCCATAGGCGAGCAAGGCTGGCTCGCCTATGCTTGCACCCATGCTCACGCAAGAACAACGACTGTCTCTGCAGCAAGCCAAGCGCTTGCCGCTGATTCTTTTGCTGATCGTCACGGCCGGTTTTATCGCCACGGCGCTGGCGGGCTCGCGCTGGGGCATTGCGGGCCAGGCCGTGCCGCTGTGGCTGGTCTGCCTGCGTGCCATCTGCGAGGCCGCCATGGTCGGTGCACTGGCCGACTGGTTTGCCGTCTCGGCCCTGTTTCGGCGCATACCGCTGCCGCTGGTGGGGCGGCACACGGCCATCATCCCGCGCAACAAGGACCGCATAGGCCAGAACCTGGCCACGTTTGTGCGCGACAAGTTTCTCGATGCCCCCTCGCTGGTGGCGCTGATCGAGCGCAACAACCCGGCGCAGGCACTGGCGGACTGGCTGACGGCCCCGGCCAACAGCCAGTTGCTGGGTAAGCAAGTGGCGCGGCTGGCGCTGGCGGCGCTGGAGATGGTACAGGACAAGCAGGTCGAGAAGTTTCTGACACAGTCGCTCAAGGCTGTGATGCAGCATGTGGATCTGTCGCGCACGGCGGCTTCGCTGCTGTCGGGGCTGACGGCGGGCGGCCGCCACCAGGAGGTACTGGACGATGTGCTGGCGCGCATCAGCCGCGTGCTGCGCCAGGAGCAGACCCATGTGCTGATTGCACAGACGATTGTGATCTGGCTCAAGCGCGAGCACCCGATCAAGGAAAAAATGCTTCCCACGGACTGGCTCAGCGACAAGGGCGCAGCCATGATCGCTAGTGCGCTGGACAGCCTGCTGCAGGACGTGGCGCAAAACCCCGGACATCGGCTGCGCGAAGCTTTTGATGGCTCGATTCAGCGACTGATCGAGGGCTTGCAGAACGACCCGGCCTACGCCGAGCGGGTGGAGAAGCTGCGCAACTATCTGCTGCACGACGAGAAGCTGGCCGCCTATCTGCGTGAGCTATGGGCTGGCTGGCGTGCCAAGCTGGAGCGCGATCTGGCCGACGAAAACTCGGCCCTGGCGCGCCGTGCTGCGGTGATGGGGCGCTGGCTGGGCCAGGCGCTGGCGCATGACGAGGCGTTGCGCAGCTCCATGAACGAGCGCCTCAAGCGCTGGGCGACAACGCTGGCGCCCGATGTCTCGCAGTTCATTGCCAAGCATATTGCCGACACGGTCCAGCGCTGGAATGCCGAGCAGCTATCCGAGCTGATCGAGGCGCATATCGGCAAGGACCTGCAGTACATACGCATCAACGGCACGCTGGTGGGCGGAGCCGTCGGGCTGCTGCTGTTTGTGATCTCCCACGCCGGAGCCTTGTGGCGCAATCTGCTGGTGTGGTGGGCCTGAACGCTGAGGCTGAGTTCTATTGAATAGATAGCTGCAAGCGCTGGTTATTCAATGGTTTCAAGGTGATAAATGCTTGAAATCAACTTTTATCAAGCGCTGGCAGCTATCAAAACCATTAAGCGCTGGGCGTGGCCGGGTCGGATGGCAGCAGCTGCTTGCCAATCAGCTGCCAGGCCTTGGCGGCATCAGTCTGGCCGGCAAACAGGTGGCAGCTGGCAGCGGTCATGGCGATGCGGCCATTTTCGGGCTCCAGATCAAAGGCCAGTTCACACTGCGCGGCTGCATTGGCCCACATGACGAGCGCGTTCTTGTTCTCTTCTTTTTGCAGGGCGTGGGCTTCGGCCATCCAGGCCTGGGCCAGGCGGAAGGCGGCTTCGGGCTCGGTCATGTCGGCCTTGTGCGCCAGGTAGAACTCTTTGCCGGCCGCTTGCCACAGTGCGCGGGCCTGGTCGAAATTCTGTGTGGCAACCTTTTGCGCTTGCAGCACCAGTGCATTGCCCGCTTGCAGGTGGGCTTCGTAGGTCGAGGTGTCTTGGTCTTGAGGCATGGCCGATATTGTCCTCATTGCATGGCTGGACGAGGCGCATGCTCGCGCAAGTCCCCAGGACTGCCTCGGGACTTAGGCACCACTTCGGCCAGCGAGCTGGTTGCGAAGCGCTAGTAACGGAAATCGAGCTGGCGCGGGCTTTTGCCGATTTGCACGGACTGGGTCTGGCTGTTGCCGTCCTTGGTGGTGGCGGTGATCTGGTAGCTTCCGGCAGGCAGCTTGATCAGACAGACGGGGCCGTTGGCGATGAACTGGCTGCTGAGCTTGGGGGACTGCACATCGACCTTGACACTGGCCAGATAGGCTCCGCTTTTTTCTGCGAACAGCAGCGACAGCGGGTAGTTCTTCATTGCGGCGCGCATGGCCGTGGATTCATCCTCGCCGATGCCGCCGCAGCTGTAGCTCAGCGGGCCGACCTCTTGCATGGCTGGAATCTGGCTCTGTGACAGGGCAGGCAAAGCCAGCAAGGCGCTGGCGGCCAGAGTCAGTGCGGTGCGGTGGTTAAAACCAGGCATGGTGTTTCCTTTCTGAGAACCACAGACTGGCGATGCTGCGACTGCGGCGCGCTGCCGCTTGTAAGCCCTGCTTGGTGCTGCTTGTGGGTGGCGCAGGCATTTACGTGGCATTTACGCGGCGCTGCTGAACGTTGCAAGCGTCTGAGGCTGTTGCGGGTGTGGCTCGGCGGGCAGGCTCAGGCCAATGCGGGTGAGGTGCGGGCCTGACTCTGCAAACGCCTGCCCGCCATGCATGCGTGCAATGGCGGCCACGATGGCCAGGCCCAGCCCGTTGTTGCGGTCGCCCTGGCTGCGGGCGGCGTCGGAGCGGTAGAAACGGTCAAACAAGCGCGGCATATGCTCGGGTGCAATGGCCGGACCTTGGTTGCAGACGACCAGCGAGATCAGCCCCGGTTGCGGCGTGCTGATCTGTACTTTGATGGCGCTGCCCGGCGTGGCGTAGCGTGTGGCATTGCCCAGCAGATTGGACAGCGCACGGCGCAGCAGCAAGACTCGTGAGCAGGTGAAGGCCGAGGCGGCTGAAGCGGTGTGCCAGGGCGGACCGTCGCGCTTCAACTCCGGTGCTTATCCAGCAGACCTGCCACAGGCCGGTGGCGGCAAGACGCGGCAGGAGGTCATCAACGAGTTGCTCCAGGAAACTCCGGAGCAGCGGGAAGTCCGGCTGCGCTCTTTTTGCTGCTGAGTCCATGCCGGAAGCCCTGCTGGCTGAAGTTCGGGTTGCGTAGTGGTGGGGGGAGAGCGGCTACCATGCAGGCCGCTTATTGAAATCTTCGCCATCATGCCAAGTCGCCAAGCCCTACCGTCCCAGCTTTTGTCTCGGCTCTTGAACCAGCAGGCCCTGGACGCACTGCGCCAGGCCAGGCCCGCATTTTGGGCTGGGCGCTCCGAGTGTTGCAGCTCTGCACTGACACTGGGGCACGATCAGGTCGCGCAGGCCGTGGAGCGCATAAAGCGTTTTGCACCGCTGCTGCAAAAGCTGTTCCCCGAACTGCAGGCTTCGGATGGTCGTATCGAATCGCCCTTGCTGGCTGTGCCTGCGATGCAGCAGGCGCTGGGCCTGCCAGATGCCATGGGGCAGTTGTGGGTCAAGGCCGATCACTCGCTGCCCGTGGCAGGCTCGGTCAAGGCGCGTGGCGGTGTGCATGAGGTGCTGGAATATGCTGAGCAAGTGGCGCAGCAGCATGGACTGCTGGCCGATGGCGACTATCTGCACCTGGCCTCTGATGCGGCGCGGGCCGTGTTTGCGCAGTATCAGGTGGCGGTAGGCTCCACCGGCAATCTGGGCCTGTCGATTGGTGTCATGGCCTCGGCCCTGAGCTTCAAGGCCGTGGTGCATATGTCGGCCGATGCCAAGGAATGGAAAAAGCAGCGCCTGCGTGCACGCGGCGTGCAGGTGGTCGAGCATGAAGGCGACTACGCGCAGGCTGTGGCCGCCGGTCGCGCCTTGGCCGAACAAGATCCGCACTGCCATTTTGTGGACGACGAGCACTCGCTGTCTTTGCTGCTGGGCTATGCGGCGTCCGCTCCTTATCTGGTAGCGCAGCTCGCAGAAGCCAAGCGCGCTGTGGATGAAAAGCACCCTTTGTTTGTCTATATCCCCTGCGGCGTGGGCGGCGCGCCCGGTGGTGTGGCTCTGGGTTTGCAGCAGGCCTTTGGCGATCATGTGCACTGCTTTTTTGCCGAGCCTGTGCAGTCCCCCTGCTTCATGGCAGAGATGCTGGCGGCCAGCGGTGCGCTGCCAGAGTTGCCACGCCACCCTTCGGTCTATGCGCTGGGTCTGAACAATCAGACCGAGGCCGATGGTCTGGCCGTGCCTGCTGCCTCGGAACTGGCAGCCGATGTGGTGGGTGGTTTCCTTGCCGGGGTCTATACGGTGGAAGATGACACCTTGCTGCGCCACCTCTACCGCCTGCATGACAGCGAGGGACTGAATATCGAGCCTTCTGCCGCTGCGGGCTTCAGCGGGCCACGCGCCTTGCTGGACAGTGCTGCGGGTCAGGACTATCTGCAGCGCCAGAACCTGCTGCCCCACATGGGGAATGCCACGCACCTTGTCTGGACCACGGGAGGCCTGTTTGTGCCCGATGAGGAATATGCCCAATTTCTGGCACGCGGGCGGCAGCTGTGCGCAGCGGCTTGAGCGGATTGTTCAAGCCTCAGCAGCGTTCAGAGTGGCAGCCAGCGCTCCCAAAAACGAGCGCGTTTCGGTGACTCGGTGGCACCAAACTCCTGCAGCAGCCGCGTTATTTTGGGGCGCTGATATTGGCGGGCCGCTTGCAGCGGTGTCAGCTCGTCCAGTTGTGCCGCCAAGTTGGGGTTGGCTCCGTGTTCTAGCAGCACGCGCGCCACGTCGGCATGGCCGTTCAAGATGCTGACGACCAAGGCGGACATCATGGCCTCAGGATGCTGGTAGTCCACATCCACCCCTTCGTTGAGATGAAAGCGCACACAGGCCTCATCGCCACGCTCTGCTGCGTAGTACATGTCTTTCCAGTCACCGCCTGCACTGGCCATATCTGCTCCTTGAGTGGACTGTCTCCAGCCACTGTAGGCCAGAGTGCGGCGCAAGTGTGCAAAAAATGCCGGTGATGCCCCTCGTCTTGGATGGCGATTGCGCAGCACCGGGCTCAGGTACTTTGCGGGTTAGGATGCTGGTTTTTTGACGGGCTGAGGCAAGCACTTGGCTTGAGAGAAGGTACAACGTGAGCAGCATTCTTCTGAACCCGGTGACAGGTCCCGCCGCATGGCGTGGTGCAGACGTGGCCGGTGACACATCCTGGATTCATCACCTCAGCTCCGAAGCCATTGCTGCTCTGGATGCAGCCTTGGCGCATTTGCAGCAAAAGGGCCTGGCTTTTCCCGACTTCACGCAAGCCGACTTTCCTTTGCCCAAAGCCCTGCGCACCGAGCTGACGCGCTATGCCGAAGACTTGGAAAAAGGCATGGGTTTCTTGCTGCTGCGCGGCCTGCCCATCGAGCGCTATAGCGACGAGCAGATCAGCGCCATCTACTACGGCATTGGCCTGCACATGGGGCAGCCCGTGCGCCAGAACCCGCGTGGCGACTTGCTGGGTCTGGTCATGAACGTGGGCGACAAAACGAAGAAAACCACACGCGTTTACGAAACCAATAACTATCTGCCCTATCACACCGACCCCTCCGATGTGGTGGCTCTGCTGTGCGTGCGCAAGGCGAGAGAAGGCGGCTTGTCCAGCCTGGTCAGTGCCGCTGCTGTTTACAACGAAATTCTGCGCACCCACCCGGAATACCTGGGCCTGTACTACCGCCAGTGGCACTACGCCCACCTCTGCGAAAAAGGCGTGGAGCCGGGTTTGTCACCGCTGTTCAGCTACCACGAGGGCAAGCTGGCCTGCCGCTACCTGCGCCAGTACATCGAGCTGGGCCATGAAATGCGCGGCCAGCCGCTGACCCCTGTGGAGCTGGAAGCGCTGGATGTGTTTGACCGCGTGATGCACGACCCCGCGATGCGCCTGGACATGATGCTGGAGCCCGGTGATATGCAGTTCGCCAACAACTACATGGTGCTGCACTCCCGCAATGGCTTTGAAGACCATGACGCGCCAGAGCAGCGTCGCAAATTGCTGCGCCTGTGGCTGAAGATGCCCAATGCGCGGGCATTGGCACCGGAGTTTCCGGGACGCAATGGATTTCCGCTGCAGACGGATCAGGTGGCGGGCTAAACATACCTGCAAGCAGGCTTGCTTTGTAGCGATTTTATCAAATCAATAGCTGCCAGCGCTTGCTGGATAAGCGCTAGAGGCTGAAAAGGCTGTGAACTCTTTGCATGGGTTAGCAGCCTTTTTTGTTGAGTGATTTGAAGCTGTATTGGCGGCTTTCTGGGATGCCTTTGGAGGGCTGTTTGCGACCCAAAGCAGAAGTTCATGCCCAAAAAACGTTGTTCACAACTTTGGGTGTAAATAGTCTGTACAAAAGGATGTACTCAAGCGGGTTTGCGGGTATCTGTTCCATCTGGCCAAGTTGTTAAAACCTCGTAACCTTGGGCAGTGACCAGCACCATATGCTCCCACTGCGCGGACAAGGATCGGTCTTTGGTAACGACAGTCCAGCCATCTGGCATTTCCTTGGTCTCTGGCCGACCGGCATTGAGCATGGGCTCAATGGTGAAAATCATTCCGGCCTCTAACTGCAAGCCTTGCCCGCGCTTACCATAGTGCAGCACGGATGGCTTATCGTGATAGACAGTTCCAATGCCGTGGCCGCAGTATTCGCGCACGACACTGAAGTTGGCTTGCCGTGCGACAGATTGAATCGCATGCCCTATATCACCCAATGTTGCGCCAGGCTTTACCTGTTTAATCCCAGCTAGCATCGCGTCATAGGTGGTCTCCACCAAGCGCTTGGCCAGTACACTAGGTTCGCCAACAAAAAACATCCGGCTCGTGTCACCAAACCAGCCATTTTTGAAAACAGCGACATCGACGTTGATGATGTCCCCCTTTTTTAAGATTTTCTCTGGCGACGGGATGCCGTGGCAGACCACCTGATTGACTGAGGTGAGAATAGTCTTTGGATAGTCGCTGTAGCCCAGGTTGGCTGGTATCGCTCCTTGGATGTTGACGATGTAGTCATGGCAGCGTTTATCGAGCGCCTCGGTGCTCACGCCGGGCACCACATAGGGCTTGATCATGGCGAGCACATCAGCCGCCAATTGCGCCGCAACGCGTGCCATGCCAATCTCGTCGGCTGACCGGATGGGAATGTTGTGGCGCGTCATTAGGCCGCGCCTTGAGAGAGCGTTTTCTCGTCTGGTGCATGGACAGAAAATGCCGTGTGCAGGTTCAGTCCTCCCCTATGTTCCGCCTCAATCAATAACTGACAGATCTCTCGGTGGTCCAGATCTGGGTGTATTTCGGCGAGCATGCCCACCCGCATCCAATGCTCTGCCTGCGCATTGATGGACCTGCTGAGTGCGCCACTGGCTAAACGCAAGTTCTCGTGCATGTTGTCGGAGATTTTCACAATACCCATGAGTCACCAATATATGAACAATATATAAATTGTATATGATTCATATATCGCCATCGCCAATTTGGACGCATTGATCAGTGGCGTGGATTTCCATTTCGATCTGATAACTGTTCGGGGTATCCCACCAACGAAACGACCGGTGGGAAAGACTGCTTCTGGCCGACTCCGGCTATACACAGCATCAACGCCAAGTAACGAGCGAAGCAACGTTTCGGGTTGACTCAACACCGTCTTTCAGATCTCTAAAAAATATAGCTGCTTGTGCAGGCTGCGTAAGCGTCCAAGCCATATTTCATGCAAAAAAAGGCTTTTGACCAGCGTTGCCTCAGCGGTCAAAAGCCTTCAGCCCCATTGCTTTGCCTTAAAAACGTGGCAAGTCCGGGTGGCTGATCTGCCCGCCGCGCACCAGCATCTTGCCGTACTCTGCGCAGCGGTTGAGCGTGGGAATCACCTTGCCGGGGTTGAGCAGAGACTGCGGGTCAAACGCGGCCTTGAGGGCAAACATCTGCGCGTTTTCTGCCGTGGTGAACTGGGTGCACATGCTGTTGAGCTTTTCCACGCCCACGCCATGCTCGCCCGTTACTGTGCCGCCCATGGCGACGCTGGTTTCCAGAATGTCGGCGCCGAATAGTTCGCAGCGGTGCAGCTCGTCGGGGTTGTTGGCATCAAACAGAATCAGCGGGTGCAGATTGCCATCGCCCGCGTGAAACACGTTGGCGCAGCGCAGCTGGTATTTTTTCTCCATCTCCTGAATGGCCAGCAGGATGTCGGCCAGCCGTTTGCGTGGAATGGTGGAGTCCATGCACATGTAGTCGGGGCTGATGCGGCCGCTGGCTGGGAAGGCATTCTTGCGTCCGCTCCAGAAGCGCAGGCGCTCTTCTTCGCTGTTGCTCACGGTGATGGCCGTCGCTCCGGCGTTGCGCAGCACCTCGCTCATGTGGGCAATCTCTTCTTCGACCTCTTCGGGTGTGCCGTCGGATTCGCACAGCAAAATGGCCTCGGCCGTGAGGTCATAGCCTGCGCGCACAAAGTCTTCGACGGCGGCCGTCATGGGTTTGTCCATCATCTCAAGACCGGCCGGGATGATGCCTGCGGCAATCACGGCGGCGACGGCGTCACCGGCTTTGCGCACATCGTCAAAGCTGGCCATGATGCAGCGCGCCAGCATGGGCTTGGGAATGAGCTTGACGGTCACTTCGGTGACCACGGCCAGCATGCCCTCGCTGCCAATCATGATGGCCAGCAGGTCCAGGCCGGGGGTGTCCAGCGCATCGGAGCCGAATTCGACGGCCTCGCCCTCGATGGTGAAGCCCTTCACTTTCAGCACGTTGTGTATCGTCAGCCCGTATTTGAGGCAGTGCACGCCGCCCGAGTTTTCGGCCACATTGCCGCCAATCGTGCAGGCAATCTGGCTGCTGGGGTCGGGTGCGTAATACAGGCCGTAGGGCGCAGCGGCTTCGCTGATGGCGAGGTTGCGCACGCCGCATTGCACCCGGGCAGTACGGCTGGCGGCATCGACATCGAGAATCTTGTTGAACTTGGCCAGCGACAGAGTCACGCCCATGGGGTGGGGCATGGCACCGCCGGACAAGCCCGTGCCTGCGCCGCGCGCAATCACTGGCGCGTTGATGGCGTGGCAGGCTTTGAGGACGGCTTGCACCTGTTCGTAGGTTTCGGGCAGGCAGACCAGGAGGGGGCGCTGGCGGTAGGCGGTCAGGCCATCGCACTCATAGGGCGTGGTGTCTTCGCTTTGATAAAGCAAGGCATGGGCGGGTACATGGGGGCGCAGGGCGGCAAGCACTTCGGCCTGGCGTCGGGCGCGCTCGGATGGCTCAGGCTGTTGATGTGCGGCATTCGCGGCCACGCTGGAGCTGGCCACGAGATCGGTAAAGGTGCTGGCAGGCGTCATCCCTGCAAATGTAGGGTATGCGCCCGATCTGCAGTGTGAGCTTTATTGCAAAGCTGTTTGAAATGTGGTGTGCCAACGGTGCTGGAGTTTTCAAAAAACTATAGCTATGAGCGCTTTATAGGTAAGCGATTGAGCTGGTTTTTATTACTTTCCAGCACCCACAAGCGCTTGCTGGCGCGGGTCATGGCCACGTAGAGCATGTTGCGTTGAGGGCTGCTGGCATTGGAGGAAAAATGCCGGGAGTCGACAAAAGGCACAGCGACGTATTCATATTCATGGCCTTTGCTGCGCTCCACCGTGAGCAGTTGAAGGCTGGGCCTTTCCTGGCGCTGGTGCTGTGCAATGCTGGACTGCACCATGAGGCTCAGACGTCCCAGGAACTCATCGACCGACAGCCCGGTGCAGATGCGAGACAGTGCTTTCAGGCTGGCCAGGCATTGCTGCAACTCATCATGGCTGATGCAAGCCTGAGCAAAAAACTGCTGCAGCAGAGGGTGGCTACAGAGCTTTCCTGCATCGGCACCATGCTCTGCGGGAAGGGCCAGCCATCGAGCAGCGGGAGAATTTGGCGCGATGCGGACTGCAAAAAATCGACGTATGGCGGCTTGCTGACCCATGAGTTCGGCTGCAATGCGCAACGTATCTGACTCCGGTGTTGCGTCGCCCAGTGCTGCCATATCGAAAAGGCCATTGGCCAGCAGATCTTGATCGGGGGGATTGGCATGGCGCGCGTAGCGCATCAGCCCTTCAACCGCACTGCTCAAAATGCCTTGCGAGAGCTGGGCGGCGCCACTGCAGTCCTGCATGGCCCAGAGCATGGTCAGGACCAGTGCAATTTCGCGACGCTGATAGAAGCGCTGTATGCCTTTGCACGCATAGTGAACGCCTTCATGAGCGAACAGCCATTCAAGCTGTATCGAGTCTTCAGGCGAACGCAGGATGACACGCAGCACGGCGGGTGGAAGCTGCGGCTTGCGTGGTAGGCGGGTCACGGTGGCATGGATTTCCAGCAACTGCCGGGCGCATTCCTCATGGTCTCCATGACGATGTTCAAACCAGGCGGTGGCATTGCGGTAATGGGCCTCAAACTCCACACCGAAGAGCCGGTTCAGCTCCTGGCAGATGACGGGGCCAAAGCGGTAGGTGGTGTTGAGTGTGGCCTGAGCAGTATCTGCGGGCAGCTCCTGCAGGATGCGCTGGGCGCTGTCCCCAAAAATGGAGGCGGCTCCGGGCAGGATGTGCTGGTTGAAGTCGCCCACGCCTATGAAGCGGCCATTGCCTCGCGCCAGGTGGCGCAGCACCAGCAAAGCGGCTTCGTCCAGATCCTGCAGCTCGTCGAACAGCACGGCGTCGAAGCGGCCCTGCAGCCATGCAAAACTGGCCCCAAAGTCCAAGGCCGCCAGCTGGCAGGCCAAGGCATAGGTGCAATCGCCAGGCGCATAGAACAGCGGCTCCTGAGTGGGTCCGGCGCGCAGCCGTTCATAGCTGCGCAGCAGCCGGTACAGGCCATAGTCCAGCGCGTTGTCGCGACAATAGGCCAAAGCCGTGCAGCCGCTTTCATCCATGCTGCACTCGAGCATGCGCTGCTTTGCCAGAGCCTCGAAGGCGAGAAAGGCGCTGATGTCCAGGGGGCGGGAGAAGTAGTCTTCCAGCTCGGGGATGCCGCTTTCACCATGCCGCTGGACCTCTTGGGACAGTGCCGCGTGCGCTTGCTGGATGAGAAGGTTTTTCTCCAAGGCCGAGGACAGCAAAGGAGCGGGGTCGCCTTGCTCCTTGAGGATCTGGGCGCAAAGCTGCTCTAGTGTCAGAAGATGCAGGTCCTGGGGGCGAACGGCAGTAAACCGGGTCAGTCTATCCTGGATGGCCTTGATGCCTGCGTCCGAATAGGCCAGCATCAGCACATTGCGGGCACCCTTTGTCTGGATCAGGTCGGCAGCCTTGATGGCCAGCGTGGTGGTCTTGCCCGTGCCGGCCAGGGCGCGTATGAGCAAAGAGGGCGCCTCGCTGTTGAGGGCCAGGTTCTGGTCAAGTCCGGGGTAAAGCCTTGGCTGCGGGTTCATGCAGTGACTGCTCCATCTACGTTATCCATTGCTGGGCTTTGCACAAGGGCAGGCTTGTGCCGGGCAACCAATGGGCACTGCAAGGCAGTGAGGCCTCGCGCACTGCCTCAACTCATGGCCTGACGCAGCCAGTCAGCAAAGGCTGCACACTCCCAGCGATCCATGACGCCGGTCTTCCAGCACAGATAATGCGCATGTGGGCTGGGCGCGTCTATATCGAACAGGCGTACCAGCGTGCCGTTCTCCAGCCAGGGGGCTCCCAGCTTGTGCCTTACCAGGGCAATGCCCATGCTGGCCGAAGCGGCGTCGCACATCAGGCCGATGTCGTTGAACTGCGAGCCCTCATTCGGCTCGGCCATGTCGATGCCGGTGGCAGCGAACCAGGTACGCCAGGGCTCAAGAGGACTGCGCAGCAGCGGCATGCCCTCCAGGCTTTCGGGGTGCTCAAACGGGCCATGCTCGCGAATGAAACTGGGCGATGCCAGCGGCGTGATGGTGTCGCGGGCCAGTTCGATGTGCTCCACATCGGCATAGTGGCCGGGGCCAAAACGCACCATCAGGTCGGCTTCCTCGCCAATCACGTCCAGCAGCGGGATGGAGACCTGCAGCGCAATGTCGATCTCCGGATAGGCTTCGGTGAACTGACGCAGACGAGGAATCAGAATGACGCGCGCAAAAGTGGGTGTGACGGCCAGTTTCAGGCGTCGACGCCCCGGCGCTGCGGTGGCACCGGGAAAGCGCTGCAGTGCACCCAGGCCCTCACGTACATGGGCCAGGTAGGCGCTGCCATCTGTTGTTAATGAGAAATCGGTGCGGCCAAACAGGCGGGCCCCGAGAATCTGTTCCAGCTGCTTGACCCGGTGGCTGACGGCGCTGGGAGTGACGCACAGCTCTTCGGCTGTCAGCGTCACAGAGCGCAGTCTGGCCAGCGCTTCGAAAGTGAGCAGGCACTGAATCGGCGGAATGCGCCGAGCCGTCATGCTGTTCAAAGTGTCGGGGCTGCGGGTCATGCAGACAGTCCCAAGCCTTTCGGCTTAGCGAAAAACCACGGTCTTGTGACCGTTGAGAATCACGCGACGCTCGCTGTGCCACTTCACAGCGCGGGCCAGCACCTGGCTTTCGGTGTCACGGCCTCGGGCGGTGAGTGTTTCGACGGTGTCGGTATGGTCGGCGCGGGCTACGTCCTGTTCGATGATGGGGCCTTCATCCAAGTCGGCCGTTACATAGTGGGCCGTTGCGCCGATCAGCTTCACGCCGCGGTCATGCGCCTGGTAGTAAGGCTTGGCTCCCTTGAAACTGGGCAGGAAGCTGTGATGGATATTGATGGCACGGCCAGCCAGCTTCTTGCACAGGTCATTGGACAGCACTTGCATGTAGCGGGCCAGAACCACCAGTTCTGCACCTTCTTCTTCAATGATCTCGAACTGGCGCTCTTCGGCCTGGGCCTTGGTTGCTGCCGTTACGGGGATGTGATGGAAGGGGATGTTGTAGCTGGCCGCCAGTTGGTAGAACTCGCGGTGGTTGCTGATGATGGCCTTGATCTCGATGGGCAGCAGACCGGACTTCCAGCGGAACAGCAGGTCGTTGAGGCAGTGGCCTTCCTTGCTGACCATGATGACGGTCTTCATGCGCTCGGCCTTGGAGTGCAGGCTCCACTGCATCTGATACTGGTCCGCCAAGGCTGCGACAGAGGCCTTCAGCGAGGCGGTGTCTTTGCCGTCGCAGGCAAACTGCACGCGCATGAAAAACAGGCCGGTCACAGGGTCGTTGTACTGCGCTGCTTCTTCGATATTGCCGCCTTGTTCGAGCAAGAAGCCCGATACGGCATGCACCAGGCCCAGGCGGTCTGGGCAAGATAAAGTCAAAATATAGGCTTGGGTCATAGCTGGGCAATTGTCGCAGCAAGGCGAGGACCCTGCGGACAAAGGAAATACATGAAAAGCGAGGGGGGGCATTCTCGACTGACACCTGGGGTGATTGTCACTCTCTATGTGGGTCTGGGAGTGATGTGGCTGGCCGCTCAGGCAGCTGTGCTGGCTTATTTTGGGGTGTCGCCCAATCTCCAGTCTTTAGCGTGGCAGATTGCTCTGTTCGCGGTCTGGCTTCTGGGGACGGCTTTGGCCGTCTTATGGCTTATACGGCGCCAGCAACAGGCAGATCTGCAGAGACAGGAAGTGGCGCAGGAGCTGGACCTGGTGGTGCGCCATGCACCAGTCGGAATGGCGCGCGTGCATGTGGGCGGAGCCCAGATTGTCTGGGCCAATGCCAAGCTGGCAGGCTGGCTGGGGTGCAGTGTGGAGTCACTGCGCAACCAGGACTTTCGACGTGTCGTGCCTGCAGATGACGAGGCCGAGGTTGCGCTGCAGCTGGAGCGCTTGCTTGACGGCAGCATTGACTACTACCAAGTGCTGCGCCAGTGCGTTCATGCGCAAACAGGCAAGATCACGCCGGTGCTGTGCACGACGAGTCGCGTTGCGGCATCGGGTATGAGCGGGCCAGTGGCTCTGGTCTGCGTGCTGCAGGACCTCAGCGAAATGGTCAATGCGCGCAACGCCATGATGCGTAGCGAAACCATGCTGCGCATGGCGCTGGAGGGCAGCGGCAGCGGCGTCTGGGAGTGGGATGCCCAGGAGCAGCGGCTGAATTTTTCTTCGGGCATGGGGGCACTGCTGCGCTATCAAGGCCATGATCTGGCGCGTGATTTCGACTTCTACCAGCGGCTGCACCCTGAAGATGCAGCCCAGGCCCGCATTGAGGTCGAGCAGGCTCTGCAGCAGGGCAATCAGCTGGTGCTGACCGCCAGACTGCTGTGCTTTGATGGGCTGTACCGCTGGTTTCGGGCGCGTGGTCAGGCTTACAAGGACGGAGACGGGCGCTTGCTGCGCATTTCCGGGCTGCTGTCCGACCAAACGGCCAGCCGTGAAGCCGACGAGCGCCGCCGCCTGGCGTCCACCGTGGTGGACAACACGATCGAAGGTGTGGTGGTGACCGACGCGCACAGCCGCATTCTTTCGGTCAACAACTCGTTCACGCGATTGCTGGGCTTTAGCGAGCAAGAGATGCTGGGCCAGACGCCACGCATGTTTAAGTCGGGGCGCCACGGCAAGGAGTTCTACGACGCCATGTGGGCCAGCATGCGCGCCACAGGCCATTGGCAGGGCGAGATCTGGAACCGGCGCAAGAACGGTGAAATCTTCCCCGAGCGCATGTCGCTGAGCGCCGTCAAGGATGCCAATGACAAGGTCACGCACTACGTGTGCATGTTCACGGATATTTCGGCAGAAAAAGCACGCGAGAAGCAACTGGACTTTCTGGCGCATAGAGATGTGCTGACCGGGCTGCCCAATCGTGCCCAGTTTGCCCGCATGCTGGGCGATGCCGTGGAGCGCAGCCAGAACACCGGGATGGGCATGGCGGTGCTGCTCTTCAATATCGACCGCTTCAAGGATGTCAACGACAGCTATGGGCACTCGATTGGGGATGAAGTGCTCAGGCATGTCTCCACCCGCATGCAGGAAGCTTTGCGCAGTGGCGACATCATTGGTCGTCTGGCGGGCGATGAGCTTTGCGTGGTGGCTCAGTCTCTGAACGGGCGCCAGGCGGCGGTCGAGGTGGCAGAGCGCCTGATGGAGGCGGCTGCCATGCCCTGGAGCACTCCCGATGGTCTGTCGGTGGTGGTCAGCGTCAGCGCCGGCATCTGCCTTTATCCAGAGCATGCACTCACGGCAGAGGAGCTGCTGCAAGGTGCACATGCAGCGGTCTATGGGGCCAAGGCCAGAGGCTCCAATGCCTGGTGCTTCTTCCATGAAGATATGACCCAGGCAGCGCGTGAGCGGCTGGCGCTGGAGGCGAGACTGCGCCAAGCCCTGCAGTTGGGCCATATGCGTCTGTACTACCAGCCGCAAATCGACTTGCAAAGTGGTCGCCTGATTGGTGCCGAAGCACTGGTGCGCTGGCTAGACCCTGAAGAAGGCCTGATTTCTCCGGCGCGTTTTATTCCGGTGGCGGAAAGCACGGGCGTGATCGGCCCCTTGGGCCTGTGGGTGCTGAATGAGGCCTGCCGACAGGGGCAGGAATGGCGCAGTGCAGGCCTGCCGGACTTGAGGATTGCCGTGAATGTCTCGCTGCATCAGTTCTTGCTCACGGATATCGTGGGCGAAGCCGCTCAGGTACTGCAGAGCACGGGCTTCCCTGCCAGTCAGCTGGAGCTGGAGATCACCGAGAGCGCGCTGGCAGAGCGGCCTGAAGAAGCGCTGGCTGTGCTCAACCGGCTGCGTGATCTGGGGTTGCGCCTGGCCATTGATGACTTTGGAACCGGCTACTCCTCGCTGGCCCACCTCAAGCGCTTTCCGCTCGACCTGCTCAAGATCGACCAGGGCTTTATCCGTGACATTCCCAACAGCTGCGACGACATGACCATCAGCAGCTCTGTCATTGCCCTGGGTCATGCCATGGGTCTGAAGGTGTTGGCGGAAGGGGTGGAGACAGAGGAGCAACTGAAGTTCCTGCAGCAAAAAGGCTGCGACTTCTTTCAGGGCTACTTCTGCAGCCGCCCCTTGCCGGCCGAAGACTTCAAGCGCCTGCTGGAAAAGGTGCGCGATGGTCAGTCGTTGGTCGCTCTCGATAGCTCCGGCTTTTGCCCGGAGATCTGAGAGCGTCAATCCATTCTGAGTGCGGGCAGAGCTCAGGGGCCATGCCTCAAGGCTTGGCGGCATCCCTGTTGCTCCACTGCTTACGCAGCTTGGCGCATTGATCTTCCGAGGGGCTGCCTGGCAGGGTCAGCAGCTTGTCTGCTTTCATATTGATAGCTGACTGTGATTTATCCGATTGGGCTATGGCCACTTTTAGCTTCAAGTTTGCAGGTAGCCAGGTGGGCACGCCGATATCGCTGCGCACATGGCCGCGTCCTGCGACCAGCATCACGGCCTGGCCGGGTTGGCTTTGCTGTTGCACGGCAGCCGCCGTGACCTTGGCCATGGATTCATCGCGTGCCAGCTGAATGCGAGCCATGGGGGCGAGCTGCGATTCGGGCAGCAGGCCGCAGTGCCCTTCCTTGATGGCATCCAGCTGCAGCTGCCAGCCAGCGGCAGGCAGGTGGTTGTCATAGCGCGCTTCGCCCATGATCTGCTTCATCTGCGCACGCGGCAGATTGCCGCCCAGCACAGGCACACCGGCGCGCACGGCATTCATCACCATGGGGCCGTAGTCCTTCCAGGGCCATCCGCCGCCCGCGCCGCCGCTTTGCCACAGCAGTGCCTGTTGCGCCTCTTCATCCGTGGCTGTTTTTGGCAGGCTTGCAGTGCTTCCGCCTGCGGGCGCCATCTCTATGACCAAGGCGCTCAGGCGTTGCTGCGCGGCCAGCAGCCTGACGGTTTGCGCTTCCCACTGGTGATGGGCGATCTGGTCATGCTGCTCGCCCAGAGCGATGACCTGGACATTGCTCCATTGGGCCAGCGTCTGCTGCCATTCGGCGTCTGAGGTGAGAGCAGGGCTTTGGTGGGCGCAGCCTGCTGCCAGCAGTACACCAGCCAGTGCGCCAGCCTGTGCCAGGGAAGAAAGTGCGGGGCGCGTCAGCGCCTGTGATGTCATCCACATAAATATCAACCAGTCCAATCCGTTGAAAGACGGGGCATGGCTTTGTCGATATGGCTTTGCCCACCGGGTTTTGCCGCGATACTGCGGCCTGCAGCATTGTCGCGCCTTGCCGCAATCCCTGTGCTCTCCCCGTGCATCCTCAACGTGCATATGCCTTCTTTGCCTTACCCTCGATTCTTGGCCCAGGTGGCCGCCACCCTGCTGCTGGCCTGGCTGGCAGCGCAGCTATGCCTAGTGCTGCACACGCCGCTGCCGTGGATGCTGGGGCCGCTGATTTCGGTGTCGCTGGTCTCGATTGCCGGGGCACCCACACAAAGCTGGGGCAAGCTGCGTAATCTGGGTCAGTGGACGATTGGCGGCGCTTTGGGTCTGTATTTCACGCCAGCGGTGACGGCGCTGGTGGCAGGCCTGTGGTGGGCGATCGCGCTGGCCATTGTCTGGGCATTGGCTCTGGGGTGGGGCTTTGGCCGCTGGCTGTATCGGATGCAGGCGCCCAGCATGCTGCAGCTGCCGGGCATGACGGAATCCCGGCTGCGCGCCACCACCTATTTCTCAGGCTCGATTGGTGCGGCTTCAGAGATGACGCTGCTGGCCGAGCGCGAACATGCGCGCACCGATCTGGTGGCGGCCAGCCATAGTCTGCGGTTAGTCATCGTCACGGTGACGATTCCATTTGCACTGCAGTGGGCGGGCCTGCATGGCGACCCGAGCCTGCTGGCCCCCAGCATTCGTGTGGTGCAGTGGCCGGGCTTTGCGTGGATGGTGCTGGCAACGGGCGCAGGCGCCTGGTTGATGCTCAAGCTCAAGCGCGCCAACCCTTGGTTTCTGGGCGCGCTCATGGTGACCATGGGGCTGACCATGGCGGGCATTGAGCTGTCGGCCGTGCCGCAGTGGCTGATGAATGCGGCGCAGCTGGTCATTGGCGTCAGTCTGGGCGTGCGCTTCAGGCGCGAATTTCTGCACACCGCGCCGAGCTGGCTGGGTATGGTGGCGCTGGGCACTGTGGGCTTGATGCTGATCTGTGCGGGCTTTGCTTGGCTGCTGCACTGGGGCACGGGCCTGCCCTGGGTCACCCTGCTGCTGGCCACATCGCCGGGCGGTATTACCGAGATGGCCATCACCGCCAAGGTGCTGCAGCTGGGCGTGCCAGTGGTGACGGCCTTTCAGGTCTGCCGCCTGATTGCCGTGCTGCTGCTGGTGGCTCCGCTCTACCGGTGGGTCAATGGCAGAGAGGTACTCTCTGCAACATGAAAAAACCTTGGCTTATCTCTGTGGTCATCAGTTTGTGGATGGGCCTGGCAAGCGGTGCTCTGGTGATGTGGATGGCTTGGCAGCACAACCCGCAGTGCGAGATTCACTGTGCCGAGACGGGCATCGACTGGGCTTACTGGCTGACGCTGGGGGCAGGAGCAGGGCTGCTGGGATTTTTCTTCTGTCTGCTGCTGGCGCTCGTGGTGATGTGCTTGCTTAAAAAGCCATAGCTCTCTGTGTTGTCAGGCATGGGCGCAAATGCAAAAAAGCCACTCAGAATTTGAGTGGCTTTTTCGAGGGGCAATCGCTTAGTGAACGATCACCGGTTGTTGCGCCAGGCCGGTGTAGGTATCCAGGATTTCCTCGACCTCCTCTTCGGTTGGAGCATCCGTTTGCCAGGCCAGAATTTGCTTCTGGAACATTTCTGCCCAGGAGCCGTCCAGATACACCTCTTTGCCCGATCGCTTGTCCACGATTTCAAAGCCGTGACGGGGCAGTTGATGGACTCGCTCGATCTCGGCCTTGGCTTTGCCTGCCGGAGCGTCTGCTTCCATATCAGGTCGCAGATGGAGCACCGCAAAGGATTCTGAGTCGTAAAGCATTTGCATGGTGTTCCTCCTTTCACTTCCGTTTTGAGCTGCCAGCCATGGATATGGCGGCAGGGTGCTGCATTTCAAGCGTTGGACGCCTGCACCAGCACCTGGGCACAGTATTCCATGGATTGAACAGGACGGTGAGCAACCCGCTTTCTCAAGCTGTAGTAGGCGGTGCAGAAGGTGAGGCGACGGTACTTTTCTCGGGCTGGTACAGCTTGCAGGCCAAGGTCAGATCGCAAGCGAGCGCTTGCTGGGACTGAGGGTCAAGGTTTTCAGAAGGACTTGAGTAACCTGTAATGCCGGTCTATTGCACGGCAGGACGGTACTTCTTGAGCTGCAGATCCACAAAGTCATCCTGGCCCTGGGTGAGCTTGATGCGCACGGGCAGGTACTGCATGGCGGGGGCCAGCCAGACCGAACCACGCTGTTCGCTGCTGCTTTTGCCGGGCAGTTTATCCAGGCGCAGTGCCATCACGCTGCCAAAAGGCAGCTCCAGTGCTTCGGTGGGCCCTACGCGGAACTGCCAGCGCACCGCAGAGCGCGCACTGCTGGTGGTCAGCTCGATCAATGTGCCTGCGGGATAGCGTTCGGAATCAGCGGCCAGCAGGGCCGAGAGCTGCAAGAAGACGCTGAGTCGATCCTGCACGCCAGCGGTAATGGCTGCGTCGGTCTGGCCGCCGCTGTAACGGGCCTTGCCTTCGGCGACATCAAAGGCGGCAGACTGGTTTTTACGACCTTTGTCGCTGAAGTTCAGCGGCTGCAGTCCCTTGGGGGTGATCAGTCCATCGCTGGTCTGTGCACGCTCACCCATCAGAAACATGCTGATGGACTGGCGTGCCTGATAGTACTGGCCGTCATGCTGCCATTGCAGCTGGGCGCCGGCGGAGTATTGAAAGCCTTTGACCTGGCCCGAGGCATTGAACTCCAGCGTGGCGGAATCGGGCAAGCTCACTGGAAGCATGGTGTCCGGCGGCAATGGCGTGCCTCCGGCAGGCGTGACGATCAGCGGGCGCGCTGTTTCGGGGCCATGGGTTTCGGCGGGTTCTGTTGGCTCAGGGGCGGACTCCGCTGACGGTTCGGAAAGAGCTTCCTGCGATGGCGCTGGTGTTTCTGTCTCTGGGGCGCTTGGCTGCTGCTCCTGAGTTTCGGGCTGCTCTGGCTCCTGTTCCACAGGTTCGGGTGAGGGAGCCGGCGCAGGCGCAGGCGCAGGCAAAGGGGCCGGCTTGGGCCTTGGCTTTGGTGGCGGTGCAGGCTGGGGTGCAGGAGTTGGAGGAGGTGGTGCAGGCGGAGGAGGTGGTGGCTCCTGCAGCATGCGCGTCTCCATCACGATCTGGACGTCGCCTGTCTTGTCTTTGAGAGTGGGCTCTGGCAGGCCCAGGAACAGCAGGCCATGGGCAGTCAAGACCACTGCTGTCGCGGGCAGCAGTGCCTTGCGTGTGCAGTTTTGCTGAGGGCGTTGTCCCATGGGCGTGATGTGAAGTGAATCTCAGCGATGGAGCTCGCCGCGCCAGCCCAGGTCACTGGAGAGCTGGCGGGCTGCGGTCTGCAGCGGCTTGTCGATGGCTCCACCATATTCCGCATCGAAAGTCGCCAGTGAACCCAGGGTCATCAGGCCCAAGGCGATATGACCGGAGGCATCAAAGACCGGCGCGCAGAAAGCCACGATCCCCGGCAGCACGGTATCGACCACGCGCGCACAGCCGCGCTCGCGAACCTCGGCCAGCATGGCGGCCACGGCTTCTTCGGTCAGTGGCAGGTCCTGGCGCTTTGCCTTGCAGGCCCGCTCCAATTCAGGCTCCAGCAAGCAAGCCGTTGTTTCGCGTGGCAGCCAGGCGGCAAAGCAGCGCCCCGTGGCAGATGACAGCATGGGCATCACATCGCCCAGGCGCAGATTGGCAGTAACGGACTGCGCTGATTCTTCCCAGTGCACGATGGTGGGGCCGTGATTGCCCCAGACGGCAATGGCCAGCGTGTGGTTCAGGGTCTCCAGCAGGGCCGGTATGCGTTCGCGGGCCAGGCGCACCGGGTCCAGCCGGGCGATGGAGGCCAGGCCGATCTTGAGCGCCGCAGGCCCCAGGTCATAGCGAGAGTTGCGCGGGTCCTGGGTGACCAGGCCTATGCGTTGAAAGCTGACCAGATAGCGGTGTGCCTTGGCGGCACTCATGCCGGCAGCAGCGGCGACATCCTTGAGCATCAGCGGACCGCTGGCCAGGGCCAAGGCTTCGATGAGGGAGAACCCCACTTCGACCGATTGAATCCCCGCACGTTCCTTTTCCATTGCCATAGAATTGTGTTTTGTTTAGTTAAATTGATTTAACCAATCGTAATTGATGTGGAGCTCAGGCGTTGTGCCTGCATAGCTTGCCATCATGACAGGGAGCAGGGCATGAAACTGGCAACTTACAAAGATGGTTCGCGCGATGGGCAACTGATTGTCGTCTCGCGCGATCTGAGCATGGCCTGCTATGCCACAGGCATTGCCAACCGCATGCAGCAGGTGCTCGACGACTGGAGCTATATGGCACCCCAGCTGCAGGATCTGTCGCACGAACTCAACAGCGGCAAGGCCCGCCACGCTTTTCCTTTCGATCCCCAGCGTTGCATGGCTCCGCTGCCACGCGCCTATCAGTGGGCCGATGGCTCGGCCTATATCAACCACGTAGAGCTGGTGCGCAAGGCGCGCAACGCCGAAGTGCCCGCCAACTTCTACACCGACCCTCTGATGTACCAGGGCGGCAGCGATGACTTCATCGGCCCCTGCGACGATGTGATCGTGCCCAGCACGGCCATGGGCATTGACTTCGAGGCCGAGATTGCGGTGGTCACCGGTGATGTGCCCATGGGCACCGATGCCAAGGATGCGCTGGACGGCATTCGTCTGGTGATGCTGGTCAATGACGTCAGCCTGCGCAACCTGATTCCCAATGAGCTGGCCAAGGGCTTTGGCTTCTTCCAAAGCAAGCCTGCCACGGCTTTCAGCCCCGTGGCCGTGACGCTGGACGAGCTGGGCGATGCCTGGAAAGGAGGCCGCCTGCATCTGACGCTGCAGAGCACCTGGAACGGACGCAAGGTCGGCATGTGCGATGCGGGTGAGGAGATGACTTTCCACTTTGGCCAGCTGATCGCCCATATCTGCAAGACCCGCAATGTGCGCGCCGGCTCCATCGTGGGCAGCGGCACCGTGAGCAACAAGGGCGTGGAGACCGGCAGCGGCAAGAACAAGCGCATGGAATGGCCCAAGGGCTATAGCTGCATTGCCGAAAAGCGCTGCATCGAAACCATTCAGGACGGCGCGCCCAAGACCGAGTTCATGCAATACGGCGACACCATCCGTATCGAGATGAAGGGCAAGGATGGCCAGAGCATCTTCGGCGCCATTGACCAGAACATTGCTCCGCCCGGCGGCAATCGGGATGACGTGACTGAAGTCTCGTCTGCGGACGCTGCCCAGGAGTGATGCCTTGCAGCTGTCATCTATGCCAGTGCTGAAAACCGTGGCCACCCTGCTGCTTGCGTTATGCGCGGGTCTGTCCATGGCGGCAGAGCCTGAAGTTCACTGTGTTCCCCCTGCCAGTCCGCCCACTGCGGCCGAGGTGCAGGCCATGGCTCCTCATATCCAGGATCGAGGCCTGCTCTGGCGCGTGCAGGATGGCGAGCGCACCAGCTGGCTCTACGGCACTTTGCATGTGGGCAAGCGGGAGTGGATGTTGCCGGGCCGCACCATCGTGCACGCCATGGCTGGTGCAGACCTGCTGGCGCTGGAGTTGGATGTGCTGGATCCGCAGATCATGCAGGAGTTGATGGAAGGCTTGCAGGCCCGCGCCGGAGCGCCGGCGCTGCCGGATGAGCTGGAGGCAAGACTGGCCCGACATCGCAAGCAGGCCTGTGCCGAGCACTTGAGCGCGCAGCGGCCAGATGCTCAGTTGCTGGGCTTGCTCAGCGAGTTTGGGCGCAGGCAGGGTCTGATGGCCGAGTTCGGGGCCGATATGTTGCTGGCAGGCATGGCTCAGCAATTGGGCAAGCCCGTGCTGGGGCTGGAGTCTGTGCAGACCCAGCTGCAGGAGCTGCTGTCCGACGATCCGGCCGAGGTGCGGCAAAGCGTGCGTGACGGGCTGGATCAGCTGGAAGACCCCAAGGCGCCGGCCATCCTCAGGCAACTGGCGCAGCTGTGGGCCAGTGGCAATGAAAAGAAGCTGGCGAGCTATGCCGACTGGTGCGACTGCATCAAGACCGAACGTGACCGGCTGAAGTACGACCGCCTGATGGATGGGCGCAACCCCGGCATGGCCGAGGGCATCGCGACCCAGATCCAGCAGGGCAAGACCGTGTTTGCCGCTGTGGGAGCACTGCACATGGTCGGGCCTCAGGGACTGCCCGAGCTGCTGCGGCAAAAAGGCTATCGGGTTGAGCGTGTGAGCTTCAAGCCGTTGGCGGCACAAAAATCGGAGCCAAAACCGCCTCAAACCGAATAGAGACAAGCGCTAGCTGCTATCAATTCATAAAAACAGGCAGCGGTGCGGGGTCTACAAAAATTTCATAACCCCTAGACAACCCTCAAGGAGACAAACCATGGATCGTCGTCAATTCTTGGCTGCCGTGGCCGCCAGTTCGGCTGCTGCCGCATCCCCCTTTGCCATGGCGCAGGACTGGCCTGCCAGCCCCGTGCGCTGGGTCGTTCCCTACCCACCAGGAGGCGGCACCGATGTGCTGGCCCGCACGGTGGCCGAGGCCATGCGCAAGACGCTGAACCAGACCATCGTGGTGGACAACCGTCCCGGCGCCTCGACCAATATCGGCGGCCAGATGGTGGCCTCGGCCAAGCCCGACGGCTACACCATCATGTCGGCCGACAATGCCATCCTGGCCTATAACGAACACCTGTTCCGTAAGCTGCCCTTCAGCCCCGAAAAGGACTTTACCTATGTGGGCGGCATCAGCCGCTTCCCCATGGCGTTGGTGGTCAACCCCGCTTTTGAAGCCAAGGATTTCAAGGAATTCCTGGCCTACGCCAAGGCCAACCCCGGTACGCTCAACTACGCCTCGCCCGGCAACGGCTCGCCCCACCACCTGGCCATGGAGCTGTTCAAGAACCGCACCGGCACCAGCCTGACCCACATCCCCTACAAGGGAGCAGCCCCCGCGCTGGCCGACGTGATGGGTGGCCAGGTGCCTTGCATGTTCCTGGACCTGGCCTTGGGCCTGCCCGTGATTCAGTCCGGCAAGGTGCGAGCCCTGGCCATTGGCACCGCCAAGCGCGTGCCCAATCTGCCCAATGTGCCCACGCTGGCCGAGCTGGGCTTGAAGGACTCCGAGGTCTATGCCTTCCAGGGCATTCTGGGCCCCAAGGGGCTGCCACCCGCCATCGTGCAGCGCCTCAACGCAGCTCTGCAAAAAGCGTTCGAGGATCCCGATGTGATCAAGCGCATGGCCGACTTCGGCATGGAAGCGCTGCCCGGCACGCCCGAGCAGTTCCACGCCATGGCCCGTGCCGAAGCCAAGCGCTGGGGCGAGGTCATCAAGGCCGCTGGCGTGAAGCTGGACTGATTACTTTGAAGCTGCAAAAAGGCCCGGCTTTGAGCGGGCCTTTTTGCATCAAATGTGCCTCAAGCGCTTGTCCATAAAGCGCTATCAGCTATCAAATTGAAGGTTTCGCTTTGGCGGCGCGCACCGCCACCACTTCAATCTCTACATACCAGGCCGGGTTGGCCAGCGCGGCAATCTGGAAGGCCGAGCGGGCGGGCAGATGGGGCTGCGCTGCCGTGCCGAAAAACTGGGTGTAGCCGCGCATAAAACCGGCAAAGTCCATCTTGCCGCCCTTGGCCGGATCGGCCACCAGAAAGACCTGCATCTTCACCACATCGCTCATGCTGAGGTTCATGCTTTTGAGCTGCTCTTCCAGCCCTTGGAGGATGGCCACGGTCTGGCCCTCGGTGTCGCCGCCGTAGGCTGCGGGATCGGTGGCAGGCTTGGACTTGTCCACCACGGGCGGCACCTTACCCGATAGATAGACGGTGCGCGCATCGGTGGGAATTTCCACGGCAGCGGCGATAGGGAAGGTGGATCCCGGTGTCTTGTAGCGCACGACATCGCCGCCCCCAGCGGTGGTGGCAGCACAGCCGGTGAGCAGGGCGGCTGCGCCCAAAGCGGCAGCGGTGATGGTGGTCTTGAGGATGGATGGAATGTTCATGGGATCTCCTGAATGAATTGGTGGGGGCGCTTACTGGGTGATGCGAAAGGGCTTGACGTCAGCGGCGGTCAGCTTGTCGGTGAACTGGTTGCCAAAGTTGCTACGCACATAGTTCACGACCTCGGCAATCTGCTCGTCAGAGAGCTTGCTGGCAAAAGAGGGCATGCCGTGCAGCCCGTTCATGACGACCGAGGCAGGGTAGGCGGCAGCGGCCAGCTTGGGGTTGGAGGCAAGGGCAGGGTAAAAGCCCGCGCCCTTGGCGCCTTCGCCTTTGGCCATGTGGCAGCCCTGGCAGGTGCTCTGGTACAGGGCTTCACCGCCGGTTTGCGAAAAGCGCGGGCGCAGCGACGAGAAGTTGCTCATCAGCGCTTGGGTGTCTGCGGCGCTGATGGCCAGGATGGCGGCGGACTGCAGCGGCTGCAGGTTTTTCACATCCTGCGTGCCCTGTGATTGGGCCAGCGCTCCCGCAGAAAGACCCAAAGCCAGGGCGGATGCGGCGCAAAGACGGTGCAATGTGTTCATCATGGTGTGCTCTTTCTAGAGATGTGGGTGGTCAGAGGCTGGAGGCCTTGGCATGCAGGCGCTGGATGGCGTCCAGCGAGGACAGCACGGCGCCCTCCTGCCAGGCGGGGATGTACGAGACATGCTCGCCCGCCAGCACCAGGCGGCCATCGACCTGGGCCAGGTTCTGGTAGTGCTGCTCGCGCAGGGCGTCGGTCCAGTTGCCAAAGCAGCCGTTGATCCAGGGAATGCGGTGCCAGGCCACGGATACGCCGTTGAGGAACTCCTGCTTGTATTGAGGGTGAATCTGCGCGCCGTACTCCAGCGCCAGGCGGATGCGCTCGGCTGGTTTGAGCGAGGAAAAGCGGTAGCTGTTGCTGTTTTCAAAGGCGTAGCCGCCCAGCAGCACGGCGGGGCCGCTGCCCATATAGCCGGTGGAGGGGTAGGAAATCTGCTGAATGGGCAGATCGGTGTAGCTGATGCCGCCGTAGATGCGCTCGTCTTCCTCCCAGAAGCGGCGTTTGAACTCCAGGCCTACTTTCATGGAGCTGCCGTAGGGCACAGCGGCAATGGCGTTTTGCATGGCGCTGCTGGCCTGCACTTCGATCTGGCTGAGGATGGACAGCGGAATGGTGCACACGCACCAGTCGGCACGGGCATGCAGTGTGGCACCGGGCTTGAGGCTGTCCACATAGTCCACGGTCACGCCCTTGTCGTTTTGCGCGATCCTGGTGACTTTGGCGTTGTAGCGAATGGCCGGGCCCAGATCGCGGGCCATGGCTTGCGCCAGCATGTCCATGCCGCCCTCGGGCTGGAAGATGGCGCTGTGGAACTCGTAGATATTGCCCACGCCCATCTGGCGCCACAGATTGGACTCCAGCAGATCGTGCAGTCCCATGGGCGTGGAGGGCTTGGCCAGCGCCATCAGGCCGCCGCCGGGGTCGATGTCGTAGCCGCGGAAATCGCTGACCGCATTGCTTGAGCGGTAGCGGTATTCCTTGTCCAGTACGCCCCAGGCCTTGAGGCCTTCCAGCAGGCGCTCCTTGTCCTCCTTGCTGACGGCCTGGTCCAGCGCACCTTGGTTCGTGGCCTTGGACAGCAATTCGGCTACATGGCCATAGACATCGGTTTGCACATGGCGAAAGCGCTGGGGCTTGCCCGCCAGGGCCTTGCTGTTGTGCAGATAGGCGTTGTAGTTGACCTGGTTGAAGGCTTCAAGCTTGATGCCAAAGCGCTTGTAGTAGTCCAGCATCGCGTGGTGGTGGTAGGGCACGCGCCAGGGGCCGGGGTTGAAATAGTTGCCCTTGGCAAAGCCGACTTTCTGGCGTGTGCCATCCAGTTCGGTGAATTCGTCGCCACCGCGTAGCGTCCAGCAGCGGCCACCGGCGCGGCCCTGAAATTCGAGCAGCTGCACCTTGTAGCCCGCAGCGCGCAATTCAATCGCGGCCACCATGCCGGCCAGGCCTGCGCCCAGCACCAGTACGGTGGAGCCGGGCTTAGCATGGCTCAGCTTGACGGGGCCGCTGTAGTGCGATTCGGCGGCATAGCCGAGAGAAGACATGGCCTGGTACATGGCACTGCCGCCGGCGACTTTGCCGATCATGGAAAGCAGTTGTCTGCGGCTGACGGTTGAGCGTGGCTCTGACATGGGTACTCCTGTGCTGTGAATCCATTGCGCCGCCCTTGTGGGGCGACGTCTTACAGGGAGTTGAGCAAGAGCTGTGCCAGAGCTGCGATGCCGGTCATTAACTCAATGAAATCATGGGTTTGCTGTGCTTTTGAGCTTGAAGTGTCTCAATCCTTTGTACCGCTTATGGTGCATGCTCACTAATTTGAAGCATCACTGATCAAATTGGTGCAATCAGCCTGCACGCTCAGGCGTGAAAAAAGGCGTATTCGCTGCTATTGCGAATACGCCTTGGGGATGGTGGGCGGGAGCGGTCCTTAGGTCTTCAGCACGCTTTTAGCTCGCCGCTGCAAGGGGGCTGACCATGACACGGTTGCGTCCCCCATTCTTGGCGGCATAGAGCATGGCATCGGCCTGTTCAAAGACGCCGGCGATATCCGCATGGCTTTGAGGCCAGTGGGCCACGCCCAAAGAGATGGTGATGTGGCCGACCTGCGCAAGCTCCATCTTCTCTACCAGCAGGCGCAGGCGCTCGGCGGCACTTGCGGCGGCCTCCAGCGGTGCATCGGGCAGCAGCAGTAAGAACTCCTCTCCGCCCACGCGGCAGGGCAGGTCGCCGGAGCGTGAGACTTCGCGCATGGTTCGCGCCAGCTGCTTGAGCACCTCGTCACCCGTGCTGTGGCCGTAGCTGTCGTTGATGCGCTTGAAGTGATCAATGTCGATCGCAATGACGGAAAAAGGCTGCACCCGAGACTCAAGACTGGCGATGGCTGCCTCCAGATGGCGGCGGTTGCCCAGGCCCGTCAGCGGGTCGGTGTTCACATCCTCGCGCAGCTTGGTGATGTTGCGCTGCAAAAGACTCAGGCCTTTGAGCATGGCTTTCTTGAGCTCATGGGATTCGAAGTACCAGGATTTGACGTCCTGAATGGACTGGGCTGTTTCGGGCCTGTCCATGTCGTTTGCGCTGTTGGCCAGCTGGCGCAGCGGGCGGGCGATCTGGCGCGCGCTCCACCAGATGACGATCAGCATCAGTGCTGCAATGGGCAGCGTCTTGTAGAGCACGGAGCGCATCAGCTTGTCCAGCGGCGCCAGTGTGGAGGCCTTGGGGCGCTGAGCGACGATGCCCCAGCCCGCCGATGGAATGGTGGCGTAGCCGGCCAGCATTTGCACTCCCTTGCTGTTGAGTACCGGAGACGTGCCGGACTGGCCCTGGGTCACGGCGTTGATGACCTCGTTGTTCTTGATGGTGTCGCCCACGCGGCTGCTCTCCGGGTGGTAGATGATGCGGCGGTCGCTGTCCACCACATAGACATAGGTGCCGTCCTGGTAGAAATGTGAGCCCAGCAAGGTATCGAGAATGCTTTCGTCCTTGAGGTAGATGCTGCCGCCCACGGCACCCAGGTAGGTGCCGGCTTGGCTGAAGATGGGCTGGGAGATGAAGACGATGTAGTTGCCGGCAACGGATAGATAGGGCTTGCTGATGACCGGGCCCCGGGTTTTCAGCGTCTCGATCACCCCCGGACTCTCCAGTGTCTTGCCCTTGATCTGCAGCGTCTCTGGGGAGGTGGCCAGCACATAGCCGGTGGGGTCGATGATGGTGACGGAGTTAAAGCTCTTGGTCTGCAGACGCAGGCGATTGGCCTCTTGCGACAGGTAGTCGGTGTTCTTCATCTGCGTTCCCATAAGCCGGGCGCTGTAGGCCAGCTGCTGCAGCGCAGAGTGCAGAAAATCGTCCGTGCTCCTGGCCAGCTTGGTGGCGTAGGCGTGGTGGCCTTCCAGCGTGGTGTCGATCAGCTGCTGGCGCTGCACCAGATAGCCGGCATAGAAGGTGTTGGCAAAAGGGATAAGCGCGCTGAGCAGTGTCAGCACCAGAATCAGACGACGTAAGTCCATGACGCTCTGCAGGGCGGAGCTGCAGCCAGTAATTCAAAAAACGCACAGGCTGCTGCCTGCAGGCAGGCCCGAGGGCGATTATGGATGGAGCCTTGCCGCTGCGAGCCACAGGCCCTGATTCTGGGTATGGGCAATGGGAACTACTGCAGTGCCTTTTGGCGCCGCATGGTCAGCACCAGAACCGCAAGGCTTATACAGGCTCCCAACACGCCGAGCACGGCAAAGACAGGAATGTCCCATAGGCGCAAATCCCAGGCCAGCAAGGTGGGGCCCATGCCCAGCACAAAGGCGCCGGCGACGACGGCCAAGGCCAGGCGGGTGGCTGCACGCTCGACCGCGGTGGACAGGCGCTCCAGATGGTGAATGTCCATATCCACGGCCACGCGCCCCTGCTTGAGGCGGTACATCAGCAGGCGCAGGGTTTGCGGCACATCGCCCGCTACTTCGTACAGCTGCGCCATGGCCGCCTGCTTCTCGCGCAGCAGTCGCTTGGGAGAATAGCGGGCCTTGATCTGCGCGGCCACCATGGGGCGCATGGTTTGCACCACGTCAAACTGCGAATCCAGTTGCAGCAGCACGCGATCGGCCGTCACCAGCGCCTTGAACAACAAGGCCAAGTCTGAGGGTAGGGCCACCTCGGCCTCGCGGGCCAGATTCATCAGCTGCATGATGGCGTTTGACAGCGAGAGTGTGGCTTCGGCCTGGCGGCGTGCCACATAGTGCTCCACCGCCGTTTCCAGGCGCGAGATATCGCTGTGCGCCTCGCCGCTCCACTCCAGCAGCGTCATCAGCAAGGCGTCGGCATCGCTGTCCACAATGGCACGCAGCAGCATCAAAAACTGGTCGCGGCGGTGCGGCGACAAATGGCCGACCAGGCCAAAGTCCAGAAAGCCCACCCGATTGCCGGACAGGGCAAAGACGTTGCCGGGGTGTGGGTCGGCGTGGAACAGACCATCGCGCAGCACCATCTGCAAAAAAGCCTGCGCGCCGCGCCGGGCCAGCAGCGGGTGGTCGAAATGCGGCAGCTCGGCGGCCTTGTTGGCGGGCACGCCGTCCAGCCAGTCCTGCACCAGGATTTCCGGGCCGCTGAGCTCCCAGACAATGCCGGGGATGACGATGTCGTCCTGTGCCGCAAAGGCTTTGGCCACGGCTTCGTTGTTCTGGCCTTCGATGGTGAAGTCCAGCTCTTCCTGCAAGGCGGTGCTGACTTGACGCGCGACTTCACTGGGGTTGTAGCGGCGCAGCGGGCTGAAGCGCTCTTGCAGCACGGCGGCCATGTGGCGCATCAGCCGGGCATCGGCTTCCAGACCGGCGCGTATGCCGGGGCGCTGGACTTTGACGACGACTTCGCGTGCGCCGCCATCAGCCTGGCGCACTGCAGCGCGATAGACCTGGGCCATGGAGGCAGAGGCCAGCGGCGTGCTGTCAAAACGCTCAAAAGCCTGCTCTACCGGCATGCCCAGCTGAGCTTCGATATGGGGTTGCATCAGCTCCCAGGGCAGCGGCTGGGCCTGGGTGTGCAACTGCTCCAGAGCCTGCGTCCACTCGGCTGGCAGAAGGTCGGAGCGGGTCGCCAGAATCTGCCCGAGTTTGACGAAGGTGGGGCCCAGCGCTTCGATGGCCATGCGCACGCGTTCAGGGCGACTGGGAGGCAGAGCATCCAGCGAAGGGTTCTCTGCAGAGGACTTCCATTGCGCCCACCGCGAAAGTCCCAGTGTCTGCACGATATCGGTCAGGCCAAAGCGCAGCAAAGTGCCCACGATTTCCTGAAGACGGGCCCGGTCACGAACGGCAACAACAGCGGTTTGCAGCATGGATTGATTTCTCCTTGTCCGCAAAAAGCATAACGCTGCCGCAGAGAAAGATTTTTTTGCTCCTTTTCAAAGAGCTTTTAGCGCTTTGTTTTTCTTGTTTTGATAGTGGTTTCTATCTGAATTTCTTTCAAATATTGCGCTACATGCTTTTAAAAATATAGCGAAGACCTTGATGTGAGCGGGCTGAAATAGCTCAGGCAGAGGGCGCGGACGCCGTTGAGAGAACGTTCTCCACAGACGCTGACATACCACTGAAAAATGGCTGGATTGAAATCAGCGTGTGCGCCTATTATTTGCCTCGCATTCGCCGCCACACCGTGGCGGGCGCGCAAACCCAAAGGGCTGAAAAAAGCCCTGAATAAAAAGCCATAAGCAACCAGAGAGTGAGAGCAATGCAAGACAAACCAATGGGATGGAATCGTCGTCAATGGATGGCCACGGCTGCTGCGGGAGCAACGCTGGGCGGCTGGAGCGGGCTCGGTCTGGCGCAGGAAGCCAGCGGGCCGATTGTGCTGGGACAGTCCTGTGCGCTCAGCGGCCCCTCGGCGCAGCTGGGGACGCAGTTTTCGCAGGGTGCCAAGCTGTACTTCGATCAGCTCAATGCCCAGGGCGGCATTGGGCGGCGTCAGGTGGAGTTGCGCACGCTCGATGACGGCTATGAGCCCGAGCGCTGCGTGGCCAACACCCAGAAATTTCTGGCCGACGATGTGATGGCCTTGTTCGGCTATCTGGGCACGCCCACCAGCATGGCGGCTTTGCCCTTGCTACAAAAGGCCAAGGTGCCGCTGATTGCGCCGCTGACCGGTGGTGCGGGGCTGCGCGATCCCAAGCTGGCGCAGACGGTCTTCAATCTGCGGGCCTCTTATGCGGATGAAACCGCCCTCATGGTCAAGCAACTGGTGTCGCTGGGCCTCAAGAAAATTGCGGTCTTCTACCAGAACGATGCCTATGGCCAGTCCGGGCTGGAGGGCGTGACGCAGGCCCTGGCCAGCCAGGGCCTCAAGCCTGCGGGTGCAGCCACGGTGGAGCGCAACTCGCAGGATGTGAGCAAGGCCGTCAAGGCATTGGTGCCGCTGGGTGCTGATGTGATCGTGCAGGTGGGTACGTATGGAGCCAGTGCTGCCTTTGTGCGTGCGGCGCGCCAGGCAGGCTATGGCGGCCAGTTCTACAACGTGTCGTTTGTCGGCACATCGGCACTTGCGCAGGCCTTGGGCAAGGAGGCTGAGGGGGTGGTGGTGACCCAGGTCGTGCCATCGCCTTACAGAACCACGCACCCGCTGGCGCGCGAGTTCCATGCAGCTCTGCAAAAAAGCGGCGCCACGCTGCAGCCCAATTACTCGAGCATGGAAGGCTTTCTGGCGGCCCGAGTGGTGGGCGAGGCCTTGAAGGCTGCTGCTGCCGCCAGTCGCCTGCAGCGCGATGGGCTGGTGGCCGCTCTGGAGTCCCTGAATGGGCAGCAGGTGGCGGGCTTTCCCATCGCTTTTCGCCCTCAGCCGGGCAAGCCGCGCTTTGTGGAGCTTTCCATGCTCACCGGCGACGGCAAGGTCCGCGTGTGAGGCTTTGCGCTCGTATGGGCGCAGCGCCCTGAAACTTGGGTCATCATGGCATTTTTGCCAATGATGATCCCAAGGAGAGAGCGCATGGCCCTGCTGCCCGAACTACAAGCAAGCGCCCCTGACATTGCCGCGTTGCGGCGCGATATTCATGCCCACCCAGAGCTGTGCTTCGAGGAAATTCGCACCTCGGACCTGGTCGCTGAAAAGCTGGAGCAATGGGGTATCCCCATACATCGCGGGCTGGGCAAGACGGGGGTGGTGGGCATCATCCACGGGCGTGACGGCGGTCAAAGCGGCCGCGCCATCGGCCTGCGCGCCGACATGGATGCCCTGCCCATGCAGGAGTTCAACAGCTTCGAGCACGCCAGCCGCCACGCGGGCAAGATGCACGCCTGTGGTCACGACGGTCACACTGCCATGCTGCTGGCTGCCGCGCAATATCTGGCCGCACATCGCGACAGCTTTGAAGGCACGGTCTACGCCATCTTCCAGCCCGCCGAAGAAGGGGGCGGCGGTGCGCACGAGATGATCAAGGACGGACTGTTCAAACAGTTCCCCATGCAGGCCGTGTTTGGCATGCACAACTGGCCGGGCATGAAGGCCGGCACCATGGCCGTGGGCGCAGGCCCGGCCATGGCTTCCAGCAATGAATTCAAGATTGTGGTGCGCGGCAAGGGCGGCCACGCGGCCATGCCGCACATGGTGGTGGACCCAGTTCCTGTGGCGGCCCAGCTCATCATGGCTTTCCAGACCATCGTCAGCCGCAACGTCAAACCCATCGAAGCGGGCGTGGTCTCGGTCACCATGGTGCACGCTGGCGAGGCCACCAATGTGGTGCCCGACAGCGTCGAGCTGCAGGGCACGGTGCGCACTTTCACGCTGGAAGTGCTGGACTTGATCGAGCAGCGCATGAAGCAGATCAGCGAGTCTCTGTGCGCCGCGCATGGCACGCAGTGCGAGTTCGAGTTTGTGCGCAATTACCCGCCCACCATCAATACCGCGCCCGAAGCCGAGTTTGCCCAAGCCGTGATGCGCGAGATTCTGGGGGATGCCGGCGTGGTGCCGCAGGAGCCCTCCATGGGCGCCGAAGACTTTGCCTTCATGCTGCTGGAAAAGCCCGGTGCCTACTGCTTCATCGCCAACGGTGACGGCGACCACCGCGCTCTTGGTCACGGCGGCGGCCCTTGCACCCTGCACAACCCCAGCTACGACTTCAACGATGCGCTGATTCCGCTGGGAGGCACCTTCTGGGTCAGGCTGGCCCAGTGCTGGCTGGCGGATCCGACACGCCGCTAAAAGCCGTTGCCCGCTATGAGTACCTCTTAAAAAGAACGGTCGTTCTAATTTTGGTGATTTGTCGCTACACTGGCTTGCATACCTATCAGTCAAGGAGACCCGCCATGTCCGATTTGCAAGCCCGGTTTGAAGAAACCGTCAAGAACTCCACCTCATTGGGAGAGCGGCCTGACAATGCCACGCTGCTCAAGATCTACGCGCTGTACAAGCAGGCCACGCAAGGCGATAACGAAGGCAAGAAGCCCAGCTTCACCGACATGGTGGCGCGCGCCAAGTGGGATGCCTGGGCAAAGCTGGAGGGCACGACGGCAGATGAGGCCAAGCAGCAATACATCGACCTGATCGAATCGTTGAAGTGAGTGCAGTCACAGCAGCCTGGCAACTGGAATCGTAAAAATTCATAGCTGCTAGCGCAGTCTGTATATGGGCTGAAGGCCGATAAGACTCAAAGTCCTCTCGGCCTTTTTCGTGAGCCAGCTGTAACTCAGCTGGTTTTGCGACAGCTGGCAAAGGCGTCCAGGGGGCGCTGGTAGGCGGGCGAGGAAACATCCATCAGCCCCAGCACGGTATGGAACAGGTTGTCGTGGGAGCGGGGCTGATCCAGTGTTTTGCCCAGGCAGTCCTGATCCAGGTGTGTGCGTGCGCCCAGCGTGCTCAGCCAGGCAATCATGGGCACATGCTTTTGCGCCTCCGGTGCCATGGCGTAGGGCATGCCGTGCAGATAAACATCCATCTCGCCCAGCGACTCGCCGTGATCGGACATGTAGAACATGCCGGTTTCAAACTGGGCTTGCTGTGTCTTGAGCCAGTCTATGGTCTGAGCCAGAAAGCGGTCGGTGTAGCGAATGGAGTTGTCATAGACGTTGACCACATCCTGGCGAGAGCAACTCGACAAGGCATTGGTGGCGCACTCGGGCTGGAAGGCCTTGAGGTCGGGTGTGGAGCGCTTGAAGTATTCGGGGCCGTGACTGCCCATCTGGTGCATGACCAGCACCAGCCCCTTGGCGCGCCGGGCGGGGTCCAGTTGGGCGATGCGCTCGTCCAGGCCGCTGAGCAGCATGCCGTCCAGGCACTCTCCATCCCTGGCGCACAGGGCCTTGCCGTCGGGTGTGTTCACGCTGTCCGAGGTGCTGGCCATGGGAGTGCGCTTGCAAACGCCCTTGCAGCCGGCCTGATTGTCGATCCAGAGCACTGCCAGGCCAGCGGCCTGCAGAACGTCGAGCAGGTTGTCATGCTCGACCTTGGAGGCATAAAAGCCTTCGCGGCCCAGATGAGAAAACATGCAGGGCACGGATTCGCGGGTGCTGGTGCCGCAGGAGTGCGCATTGCGCCAGCTCAGCACCTTGCGCTGTGCCAGCTCCGGGTTGGTGTCGCGCGCATAGCCGTTGAGGCTGAAATGGTCGGCGCGGGCCGTTTCACCGACCACCAGCACCAGCAGCGGCGGCTTTTGTGCAGAGGCGTAGCTGCTGCCCAGTGCTGCGTCCCCTGTGATGCTGACAAAGGGGTGGGGCTTGTTGAGCAGAGGATCGAGCGTGACGGAGGCGGCTGAGAGTACAGGGTTGATTGGATTGATCATGTAGCGCAGCCACAGGTTGTTGCGCACCACAGGCGCCAGGTCCTTGTACGACACCGCCAGGGCGCTGCCCAGCAGCATGAGACTGGCGAGCACCAGCACCGTGGTGCGCAGCACATTGCGCCACGCGCTGCTGGCACGTTTGAGCGGCGTCTTCCACAGCCAGACGGCTGGCAGGATGGCGATGACCAGAACCTGGGCCAGCAGCTTGATGTTCAAGAGGTCTGCACTTTCGCGGGCGTCGGTCTGCAGGATGTTGTGGATCATGCCCCGGTCCATCACCGTGCCATAGCTGACCATAAAGTACTGGGCGCAGGCAGCAACCAGCAGCAGCGCTATCCAGAAAGGCTTGGTAAAGCGGGGCCAGGCGAACAAGGCCATGGGCAGCAGGCAGGCGCCCAGCACCAGGGGCAGTACACGCAAGGCCAGAATGCTCAGGCTGCCGTTGTAGCCCTCCAGCGAGGGCAGGCGCAGCCACAGTGCCCAGTTGGCGCTCAGCGTTAGCCAGATGGCTAAAGCCAGTGCGATGAACTGGGGTGTGCGAGGCTGAAAGAGGCGTGAGGACGCAGGGACTGATGCGAAGGTCGATGAAGCCACGGTAGAAGGCCAAAAAACGGTATGCAGAAAGTCTGATGAGACTTTCTTAAAAGCCGCTGAAGCCGTCGAAGCTGTCTCGGAGATCGCTCCCGCCCTGAGACAGGAGGTCCTTGTGCCCCTAAGGCGCTCTTATTGGCACATGGGTGATGTGCCTGAGGCCGCCCCCCATTGCTCGCACAGCCGCTGCTTGCGCTGCTCGGGAGGCAGCTTGGCCAGCTCGCGCATCTGGGTGTGAAAGTGCTGCCAGGTTTGGGGTGTGGCGGGTGCATCACCGCGCAGTCGCTGCCACCAGTGGGACATGGCCGGAACCCAGTCGTCATAAGCGGCCAGTGCGCCAAAGCTGGCGTTGTTGGCCTGGGCGACCCAGCGGTCGGTTTGCGACAGGCGCTGGAAGTATTGCTCGCGCAGGGCGGGAGTGGTCAGCAGGGGCTCGTCACTGGCGACCCACTGCGCTCTGAGTTGTGCATAAGTGCTGCGGAATTCTTCAAAGACTTTGCTTTTGATAGCTGTAAGCGCTTTGCTATCAAGGGCTTGCGTTTCTTTTTGTGCATAAATTGACTGCAAGCGATGGCGGGTCTCGCGCGTGAGTTGCTGCCAGAGGCTGCGCCGCTGCTGGGCTCGTTGCCAGCGTTGCTGCGCAGCGGGGCTGGCATGCGCCTGCAGCCACAGCGGCGTGGCCATGCGCTCCACCGTGGTGGCAAAGGATTCGTTGAAGGCGGTATCGTTTTTGACGTAGAGCTGCTGGTGTGCCAGCTCGTGAAACAGCAGGCCGGCAAAGTCTCCCTCCTGCCAGTCGATAAAGCTGCTGAGCAAGGGGTCTCCGCCCAGCCAGTTCAGATAGCCGAGCGTGGAGTACGCCGGCACGCCGTAGACGCTGACCTCCAGGCCCTGGCTATGCATTTCATACGCTTTGGCGTGTGCGTCCGCTTCGGCAAAGTAGCCTCGGTAGGCAATGCAGCCGGTAATGGGAAAGCACCACTGGTGCATCTCTAGACTGTCGGGCGGAGCCGCGACCACGTTCCAGACCGCAAACGGGCGCGGCAACTGCGCGTATCGGGTGTAGCTGGCATTGTCGGGCAGGGCCAGTTCCTGGCTGGCAAAGCGGCGCATCTGCTGCGCCGCCTCCAGCCGCTGGCGCAAGGGCGGCGGTGTTTTTGCGTCTGCCAGCCAGTCATCAATGGGGCGTGCCGCCTGAAGAATCTGCATCTGGCCCTTGAAACCCTGCCAGTAATAGCCGGCGCTGCTGCAGCCGGACAAGCCGACAATTGCGGCGGCAAATCCCAGTGCGGCCGTCAGGCTGACTACACTCATCCTTTTTCTCATTGCGCTTGTTCGCCAGTCTGGTTTCGTTTCATGGATTTTTTAACGCTCGCCATCATTGTCACCACCGTGCTCTATATCCTCAAGAAGCAGGAGCAAAAGCAGCACACCCAGTTGCTGGCCCAGCATCTGTCGCGTTTTCAGATTGAAAAGCTCATGGCCAATCTGATGGAGGGCTATTTGCGTGTGATTGCCGAAAAAGACGAGCAGCGCCGGGCACAGATATGGCCGGTGCTAGCCAACACGGAAAGCAGCCTGGTGAGCCAGTTCCAGCGCTTTGCCGATGAATTTGCGACGCTGCCGGCTGAGCAGACCCGGGCCAGCACCTTGCCGCTGGCCTTGCCGTATATGACGCGGGTTCTGCCGTCTGCCACGATGGACGTGCGTGCTGCCATGAAGCTGCATGCGCAGGCCATGGCGGCTGCACGTGTGGGAGAGGCGGTGGATGAGCAGGAGCGCAAAAGCCGGGCCTTCACCATGACGGCTGAGCTGATGCTGATGCAGCACACCTGCCACTGGTTTTGCCGCAGCCGCACGATTGCCTCCATGCGTTTGCTGGCGCGCCACAAAACGGCGTATGAGCAAGTGTTGCAATCTGTTTCTCCAGCGACGCTCAAGGCCTATGAGAAGCTGGTGAACTCCCGTAGCTGAGTCACCTGCGTGCCTGTGGATGCGGGCAAGCGATGGTTGTGCTGGCCTTGACCCTGTCATGCGTGACATGAACAATGGTTTGCATGAAAAACCTGTTGAGCACATTGGAGCCGCTGCTTGCAAGACTTCCTGTGACGGCATCGGTACAGCTTCCTTCAGGGGAGCGCATCGGCCCTGAGCGCAGTGCGGTTCAATTGATTTTTCGCTCTCCCAAGGCATTGGCGGCCTTGCTGGAGGGGCAGGTGGGCAGCATAGGCTCTGCCATCGTGGAGGGCTGGGTCGACGTCCACGGCAGCGCCCGGGACATCATGGCAGCCGCCACGGGCTTGCTTCATGGCAGCCCGGTAAGCCACAAGCCTTCATGGCTGGGCCAGAAGGTCTCCAAGGCGAAATCTCTGGCCATGCATACCCTGGTCAGGGATGCGGAGCAGATACAGTTTCATTACGACCTGTCTGACGACTTCTACGCGCTGTGGCTGGACCCGCGCCGTGTGTACTCCTGCGCTTACTACCAGGATCAGAGCATGAGCCTGGCGCAGGCGCAGGAGGCCAAGCTCGATCACATTTGCAAAAAGCTCAAACTGCAGCCCGGAGAGCGCTTCTGGGACATAGGCTCGGGCTGGGGCGGGCTGATCTTCTGGGCCGCAGAGCATTACGGCGTGAAGGCGCACGGCATTACCTTGTCACGCAACCAGTTTGAGCATGTGCAGCGGCTGATTGTGGAAAAAGGCCTGCAGGGCCAGGTCCAGGTGGAACTGCGTGACTATCGCAAGATGGAGGGCGTGCAGCCTTTTGACAAGATCGGCTCGGTCGGCATGTTCGAGCATGTGGGCAGTGCCAACCTGCCCGAGTATTTTCAGACCATCTACTCCATGCTCAAGCCCGGTGGGATGGCGCTGGTGCATGGCATTACGGCGGGCGGCGTCAGCAATGTGGAGCTGGGTGCAGGCATGGGGGAGTTCATCAATCGCTACATCTTCCCGGGGGGCGAACTCATGCATGTCAGCCGTGTGCTGCATGACCTGGCAGCCAGCGGGCTGGAGATGGTGGATACCGAGAATCTACGACCCCATTACGCCCGTACCCTGTGGGCATGGTCGGATTCGCTGGAGCAGCAAATGGATGCCGCCAGCGCCATCCTGCGCGCTCAGTACGACGAGGAAAAAGCCCTCAAGGCGCTGAAGGCCTACCGCCTGTATCTGGCTGGTTGCGCCATGGGTTTTGAGCAAGGCTGGATTGCGCTGCATCAGATGCTGTGCATCCGGCCTGATGCCGATATGGAAAGCGGAGTCATGACTGGAGCGCAGAGCAGCTATCCTTTCAACCGCGAATACATCTATCGCTGAAGGAATAGCACCATGCCCTACAAATTCAAATCGCGCGCTACAGCAGATCTCATCATGCTCGATGCCAATGGCCGCAAGCTGCTGGAAATCATTGGCAAGTCTCCGGATGAGGCCAGCGGCATCATCACGGTGGAGCAAATTCCGGCTGCGATTGCGGCTTTGGAAGCCGCCGCTGCAGAAGAGGCCGCCAGACTCAAGGCGGAGACCGAAGAGGATGCCGTGCAAGAGGACGCACAGGCTTCAGCCAAAGACGGCGTGGGTCTGAGCCAGCGCATCGTGCCTTTTGTGGACATGCTCAGACGCAGTGCAGCCGAAGGCAAGGAAGTGACCTGGTAAACACTGCCTGAGCCGCGTTGTTGATGCACATGAAAAAGCCTGCAGATGCAGGCTTTTTGTTTGGAGAGGCGAAGGCCTATCAGTCGGCGTAAATGCCGGCGGCCTTGATGACCTTGCCCCACTTGGCGATTTCACTCTCCACAAACTTCTTGTGACCAGCGGGGGTGATGCGGTCATCCGTGGCAATCACGGCACCCAGTGCTTCCTGACGCTTGATGAACTCGGGGTCCTTCAGGGAAGCCTTCATGGCCTCGTTGACCTTCTTGACCACGTCGGCAGGTGTGCCCTTGGGAGCGTACAGGCCGTGCCAGATAGTCACGTTGAAGTCCTTCATGCCCAGGGACTGCAGCGTGGGCAGATCCTTGAGAGCAGGCGTTGTCAGAGGCTTGGAGGTGGTCACCGCATACGCCTGCACCTTCTTGGCGGCGATCTGCGAGGTGGTATTGGTGGTCTGGTCACACAGCAGGTCCACCTGGTTGCCCATCAGGTCGGCAATCGCGGGAGCGGCGCCCTTGTAGGGTACGGGTGTCATTTCCTGCTGCAGTGATGCCTGGAACATCAGGCCGCACAGGTGCGAGGCAGAGCCCACGCCGGCATTGGCCAGATTCACCTTGCCCTGGTTCTTGCCAACCCAGTCCTTGACTTCAGCGAAGTTCTTGGCGGGCAGTGTGGGGCGACCGATCAGTGTCATGGGCACATCGTTGATGATGCCGGCGTACTCGAAATCATTGAGCACGTTGAAAGACAGCTTGCGGTACAGCGTAGGGATGGTGGACATGCCGATGTGCGTGAGCAGCAGCGTGTAGCCGTCATTCTTGGCGCGTGCGGCCTTGGCGGTGCCGATAGTGCTGCCAGCGCCGTCGGCGTTGTCGATGACGATGGTGGCATTGTTCATGTGCTTGCGCATGGACTCGGCCAGGTCGCGTGCCACCTTGTCGGTGGGGCCGCCTGCGGTAAAGGGCACGATGATGGTCACGGTCTTGCCAGCAGCGGGGTAGCTGCTGTCGGCGTGGCTGCTGATGGCTGCGGTAGCGGCCAGAGCAACGGCGGCGATTTTGAAATACGTCTTCATTTTGTCTCCCTGAGTTCACGTCCGCCAAGACCAAGAAAGTTGGCTTACCCTGACGCGAAACCGGATTCTAGGTAGCGAGAAAGCGTAGGGTTTTATTTTTTTTCTAAGTGTTAACCCCGGATTGAGCGCGTGAACACATCTTGTTTGCGCTTGCGCAAAAAAGAAGCCTTTACTGGTAGCTTCGCGCGTCCTCAATCACCTTCCCATCATTGGGAAGGCTGCCTGGTGCGAGCATCTGCACTTCGCCGCGAAGCTTGGTGACTTCGCGCAGGGTGTCCGTGACCTGCAAGGCAAAGCCGGGAGCGGTCTCGGTGGTTTCTATCTGCAGCTGCATCTGGTCATTAGCCATTTCTCCGGTCACGACCAACCTGGCTTTGGCGATTTGAGGAAAGCGCTTGACGACTTCGGCCACCTGCTTGGCATGGACAAACATGCCGCGCACCTTGGTGGTCTGGTCGGCGCGACCCATCCAGCCCTTGATACGAGCATTGGTACGGCCAGTGGGGCATTGGCCGGGCAGATAGGCAGAGAGATCGCCCGTGCCGAAACGGATCAGCGGATAGTCGGGGTTGAGCGTGGTGATGACCAGCTCGCCCACTTCGCCCTCGGCGACTGGGTCGCCCGTGCCGGGGCGCACGATTTCCACAATCACACCTTCGTCCAGCACCAGGCCTTCGCGGGCTGCAGTTTCATAGGCAATCAAGCCCAGATCGGCTGTGCCATAGCTCTGGTAGGCATCAATGCCATGCTCTTGCATCCACTGGCTCAGCGATGGTGGGAAGGCTTCACCGCTGACCATGGCCTTGGTCAGGCTGGGCAGCTTGATGCCCATCTCTGCGGCCTTTTCCACAATGATCTTGAGAAAGCTGGGCGTGCCTACATAAGCCGCTGGGCGCAGGTCGGCCATGGCTTGCACCTGCTGTTCGGTCTGGCCCGTGCCGCCCGCAAACACGGTGCAGCCCAGCGCCTGTGCACCGGTTTCCATCATCGATCCAGCAGGCACAAAGTGGTAGGAAAAGCAGTTGTGCACCAGCTCGCCAGCCCTGAAGCCTGCGGCATGCATGGAGCGCGCCATGCGCCAGTAATCGGGGCGGCGGCTTTCAGGCTCGTAAATAGGCCCTGGGCTGGCAAACAGGCGGGGCATGTCACGCCCCAGCTCAATGGCATTGAACCCACCAAAAATCTGCTCAGGACGCTGAGCGCCTTGACGCTCCAGCAACTCGCTCTTGCGCGTCACCGGCAGCTGCGCCAGCGCCGCGCGGCTGGTGATACCGGCTGCATTCACCCCCTGCAAAATATCGGCAAACGCCGCCGATTTTTGCTGCGCATGGGCGATCTGTGCAGGTAAGGCGGCCATCAATGCTGCTTCGCGCTCATCAGGGCTGCGCGTTTCCAGAGAATCGTAGAAGTCACTCATGGCAAATCCTGTCGAAAAATCAGCAAGCAAAACTGAAGTCAATGGGCGCAACCTAAAAACTGGCGCGCACCAAGCCAGAGACAGCGGGCAAGCGCCGCCCCGCAGCGAGGCTGTCGTCCCCCTCTGGGGGAAGGCGCTGTAGCGCCTCAGGGGGATAGGGTCAGGCCAGCCAGCGCTTGCGCCTCTTGTAGCTCTTCACATCCTTGAAACTCTTGCGCTCGCCGCCGCCCACGCCCAGGTAGAACTCCTTGACGTCTTCATTGCTAGCCAGGTCGCTGGCTTTGCCATCCATGACGATGCGGCCACTCTCCATGATGTAGCCGTAGTCGGCGTACTTGAGCGCCATATTGGTGTTCTGCTCGGCCAGCAGGAAGGTGACTTTTTCCTTGCTGTTGAGGTCTTTGACGATGTGGAAAACCTCGTCCACGATCTGGGGCGCAAGGCCCATGGAGGGCTCGTCCAGGAGCACCATGCGCGGATTGCTCATCAGCGCCCGGCCAATGGCGCACATCTGCTGCTCGCCACCCGATGTATAGGCTGCCTGGCTGGTGCGGCGGGTCTTGAGACGCGGAAAATAGTTGTAGACCTTTTCCAGGTTGGCAGCGATCTCGCCCTTGTCGGTGCGGGTGTAGCTGCCCGTCATCAGGTTTTCTTCGATGGTCAGGTGGGCAAAGCAGTGCCGGCCTTCCATGACCTGTACCACGCCGCGCTTGACCAGCTCGGCGGGCGTGAGGTTGGCGATCTGCTCCCCTTCCAGCGTGATGCCGCCCTTGGTGACTTCGCCGCGCTCGCCCTTGAGTAGATTGGAGATGGCGCGCAGCGTGGTGGTCTTGCCCGCGCCATTGCCGCCCAGCAAGGCCACGATGCTCTGGTGCGGCACCTGCAGCGACACGCCCTTGAGCACCAGAATCACATGGTTGTAGATGACCTCAATGCCATTGACTTCCACCAGGGGCGCGGTCTGGGCAGGGGCGGAAAAGGTGTGCGGGGAGTCGGTCATACGGTCACCTGAAACTCAAAATAGATAGCTGTATGCGCTTGATGGATAAGCGCTTGAGGCTGATTTTTTATAAATCCGCTTGTTGCGAGACCAGTCTTGCTCAGAGGCGTCAAACAAGAGCCGCCCCGCAGCGAGGATGTCATCCCCTCTCGTTGAGAGGGGATGGTGCCAACGACATCAGTTGCAGGTACGCACCTTGATGTTTTTCTCCTTGGCGTACTTGTCCGCGTATTCCTTGTACAGCGGATCCAGCAGAGCCTTGTCGGCCTGGTACCAGTCGGAGGTCACCTTGAACTTGCTGCCGTCCCAGGTGGCGATACGCGCCCAGTCGGCGCCCAGGTGGTTGTCGCAGCTGGTCTTGAAGGGGCGGATGATCTTGCCGAAGCCCAGCTCATTGAGGCGCTCCTGCGTCAGGTTGAGGTTCTCCAGACCCCAGCGCACTTGCTCGGGCGTCATGACCTTGCCCTTGCCGTACTTCTCCTGAGCGGTGCGGATGGCTTCCACCTGCAGCATGGAGATCACCATGCCTCGGGTATGCGCCAGCTGACCCAGCTCCTTGGCGTCCTTAGCAGTGCCCTGGCCCTTGTCGTAGAGCATGGACTTGATGTCCGCATGCACCTTGTCGCTCTCGGCCGTGTTGTGGATGGTGACGGTGTTGTAGCCCTTGGCACCGGCGCCGATGTCCTTGACGTCATGGTCAGAACCACCCCACCACACGGCGTACATCTTCTCGCGAGGGTAGCCCGTGGCCTGTGCTTCGCGCACGGCGGTGGGCGTCATCACGCCGGCCGACCACAGCAGCACATAGTCGGGGCGGTTCTGGCGGATCTGCAGCCAGGTGGACTTCTGCTCCACACCGGGGGCAGTCACGGGCAGCTTGATCAGCTCGAAGCCTTCCTTGGCGGCGCGCTTTTCCAGCAGCGGGATAGGCTCCTTGCCATAAGGCGAGTCGTGATAGACCAAGGCGATCTTCTTGCCCTTGAGGTTGCCCTTTTCCTTCTTCAGAATGTCCTGCACGATGGAATCGGCTGCAGTCCAGTAATTGCCCAGCAGCGGGAAGTTCCACTCGAAGACCTTGCCGTCCACGGACTGAGACAGGCCATAGCCGGGAGTGACCACGGGAACCTTGTCGCTGGGAGCCTTGTCCGTCACGGCAAAGGTGATGCCGGTGGACTGGGTATCAAAGCCGGAGGCACCGCCGTCCTTGTTTTTCAGGCGCTCATAGCACTCCACACCCTTGGCAGTGTCATAGGCGGTTTCGCATTCTTCGAACTTGATCTTCACGCCGTTGATGCCGCCCTTGGCATTGACCAGCTTCAGGTAGTCCTGCTTGCCGTCACCCCATGGAATACCCAGGGGTGCGAACTGGCCGGTACGGTACACCAGCAGGGGCACAAATTGTTCCTGGGCTTGCACAGCGGGCGAGGCCATCAAGGCCCCCATGCCTGCAGCGACAGTGGCGGCAGCAATCGCAACTTTCTTGAACATCATCGACGGTCTCCTTGGGTTGTTTGGGACGCTGTCCCGGTTGCAGGCACTCTGTGGTGTCTTGTAGAAACGAAATTCACGTTCTCTGAACGAGCACAAACCATGTCAGGGGCACCGAGCAAGAGCCGCCTCGCGGCGAAGGTGCCGTCCCCCTTGGGGGAAGCCGCGTCAGCGGCACAGGGGGTAGTCATCTCAATGAGGAAACGGCCACACGCGCAGCTTCTGGCGAGCCGTGGACCACAGCTTGGCCAGTCCATGGGGTTCCACAATCAGGAAGAACACGATGAGCGCACCAAAAATCATGTGCTCCAGATAAGTGGCCGTGGCGGTGGACAGCGGCAGGCCCAACCAGTGCGGCACCTGGTTGAGCAGCAGGGGCAGCAGCACAAAGAAGGCGGCGCCAAAGATGCTGCCTACGACCGAGCCCAGGCCGCCGATGATGATCATGAACAGCAGCTGCAGAGAGCGGTCCAGACTGAAGGCAGCAGGCTCCCAGGCACCCAGGTGGACAAAGCCCCAGAGTGCGCCGGCTACGCCGACGATAAAGCTGCTGACGGCAAAGGCCGAGAGCTTGGCGTAGGTGGGGCGAATGCCGATCACGCTGGCGGCCACGTCCATGTCGCGCATCGCCATCCACTCACGGCCTACCGAGCTGCGCACCAGATTTTTAGCGGCCAGACCCAGTACACAGAGAATGACCAGACACAGCAGGTATTTCTCCATGGGGGTGTCGATCTGCCAGCTCAGAATGGCCAGTGGCTTGGCGCTGACGGAGCCGGATGAGGAGTTGTTCGTCACCCATGCAGCGCGGGTGGCCAGCCAGTCCACAAAGAACTGAGCCGCCAGTGTGGCTACCGCCAGATACAGGCCGCGAATGCGCAGGCTGGGCAGGCCAAAAATCACGCCGAACACCATGGCGATCAGCCCGCCGCCGATCAGCGCCACGAGCAAAGGCATGCCTTCGATGCGAGCCTGCAGGTTGTAGGCCGCATAAGCACCCACGGCCATGAAGGCGGCCGTGCCCAGCGAGATCTGTCCGCAGTAGCCCACCAGAATGTTCAGGCCCAGCGCCGCCAGAGACATGATGACAAAGGGGATCAGAATCGCCTGAAAGGTGTAGTCGCTGGCGATGAAGGGCACTGCCAGAAAGGCAAAGGCCAGCACAAGCAGGATGGCCCAGCGGTCCTGCGCTACACCAAAGATCTGCTGATCTGCTGCGTAGCTGGTCTTGAACTGGCCGTTTTCGCGATAAAACATGTTTTTGCTCTCCCAGTTCAGACGCGGTCAATGATCTTGTCACCAAACAAACCTTGGGGGCGCACCAGCAAGAAGCACAGGGCCAGACCATAGGCAAACCAGGTCTCGATGCCGCCGCCCACCATGGGGCCGAGATAGACTTCGGAGAGCTTCTCGCCCACACCGATGATCAGGCCGCCGATGATGGCGCCGGGCAGCGAGGTCAGGCCGCCCAGAATCACCACGGGCAGGGCCTTCAGGGCCACCAGCGATAGCGAATACTGCACGCCGAGCTTGCTGCCCCAGATGATGCCGACCACCAGCGCCACGCCGCCCGCCACCGACCAGACGATGACCCAGATGCGCGACAGCGGGATGCCGATGGACTGTGCCGCCTGGTGGTCGTCGGCCACGGCACGCAGGGCGCGACCGGTCTTGGTCTTCTGAAAGAAGATGCTCAGGCAGATCACCAGGATGGCGGCGATGCAGGCTGCGTAGAGGTCTTCCAGGCTGATCATCACGCCGCCCTGAAACAGACCATCCATGATGAAAATAGGGTCCTTGGGCATGCCCACGTCGATCTTGTAGACCTCGGAACCAAACACCATGGGGCCAAGGCCATCGAGCAGGTAGGCAATGCCCAGCGTGGCCATCAGCAAGGTGATGGGCTCCTGATTGACCAGATGGCGCAGGGCCAGCCGCTCGATCACCCAGGCAACGACCACCATCAGTGCCAGCGTGACGACGATGGCCAGCAGGTTGCCGACAAGGCCCGGCTCCATGCCCAGCCAGCTGGGAATCCACTGCGAAAAGCGCGCCATGGCCAGGGCCGAGAACAGCACCATCGCGCCCTGCGCAAAGTTGAAAACGCCCGAAGCCTTGAAGATCAGTACAAAGCCGATGGCGATCAGTGCGTACAGCGTGCCCACCATGAGGCCGCCGAACAAGGTTTCCAGAAAAAATCCCATGCTTTGCTCCTTCAGTGACCCGCGCCGAGGTAGGCCCGGATCACGTCTTCGTTGTTGCGCACTTCATCGGGTTCGCCATCGCCGATCTTCTTGCCGTAGTCCAGCACCACGACGCGGTCGCTGATGTCCATGACCACACCCATGTCGTGCTCGATCAGCACGATGGTGGTTCCAAACTCTTCGTTGACGTCGAGAATGAAGCGGCACATGTCCTGCTTTTCTTCCACGTTCATGCCTGCCATGGGCTCGTCCAGCAGCAACACCTGTGGCTCCATGGCGAGAGCTCGGCCTAGGTCCACACGCTTTTGCAGGCCATAGGGCAACTGGCCCACGGGTGTCTTGCGCCAGGCCTGAATTTCTAGAAAGTCGATGATGTGTTCGACAAACTCACGATGGGCAATCTCCTCACGCTTTGCAGGCCCCAAATGCAGAGCCTGCATGAGGAGATTGCTCTTAATTTTGAGGTTGCGGCCGGTCATGATGTTGTCGATCACGCTCATGCCCTTGAACAGCGCCAGATTCTGGAAGGTGCGGGCCACGCCCATCTCGGCGACCTGTCGGCTGTTCATATGACTGAAGGTCTGGCCGCGGAAGGTGATGGAGCCTTCGGACGGGGTGTACACGCCATTGATGCAGTTGAGCATCGAGCTCTTGCCTGCGCCATTGGGGCCGATGATGGAGCGGATCTCATGCTCTCTGACGTTGAACGAAATGTCGGTCAGAGCCTTCACCCCGCCAAAGCGCAGGCTGATGTTCTTGATGTCCAGAATGACGTCGCCGGTTTTTCTTGTCATGGGTGCTCCTCTCAGGCGGCGCGTGTGGTGGCTGGGTGCAATTGCGCGTCGACGATGGACAGCGTGGCGCTGACGCTGCCGGTGCGGCCATCTTCAAACTTCACCAAGGTCTCGATGAACTGCTCCTTCTTGCCGGTGTACAGCGCATCGACCAGCACGCCATATTTATCGGCAATAAAGTTGCGACGGACCTTGCGGGTACGGGTAAGCTCGTCGTCATCGGGGTCCAGCTCCTTGTGCAGCACCAGAAAGCGAGCCACCTGGGTGTCGGCCATGCCGGCTTCGCTGGCGAGGTCGGCATTGACCTTGGCAATGCACTCGGCCACCAGCTCCAGCACCTTGGCCTTGCTGGCCAAGTCCACATAGCCGCCATAAGGCAGGCCTTGACGCTCGGCCCAGTTGCCCACGGCTTCGTAGTCGATGTTGATGAAGGCGCAGACTTCGTCCCTGCCGTGCCCGAAGCACACGGCCTCCTTGATGTGGGGGAAGAACTTGAGCTTGTTTTCGATGTAGTTGGGCGCAAACATGGCACCGCGGCTGGTCTTGCCCACGTCCTTGGCCCGGTCGATGATGCGCAACTGGCCGCTGGCGTCGATCACGCCGGCATCGCCGGTGTGGAAGTAGCCGTCGGCATCAATGACTTCGGCGGTGGCGTCAGGCCGTTTGTAGTACTCCTTGAGTACCGACACGCCCTTGACCAGAACCTCGCCGTTGTCGGCAATCTTGAGCTCAATACCAGGAGCAGCTTGGCCCACGCTGGAGAGTTCCACCTGCCCATCGCGCTGCAGGCAGACGTAGGCACAGGTCTCGGTCTGGCCGTAGAGCTGCTTGAGATTGATGCCAATGGAGCGGAAGAAGCGAAATAGCTCAGGCCCAATAGCCGCACCCGCCGTATAAGCCACGCGAATGCGCGACAGGCCCATGGCGTTGCGCAGCGGCCCGTAAATGAAGAAGTTGCCCAATTGGTACTTGAGCCTGTCCATGGCGCCAACGCTCTTGCCATCCAGGATGTCCGAGCCCACGCGGCGCGCCACATCCATGGCCTTGGCATACATCCACTGCTTGAGGGGCGAGGCGTCTTCCATGCGGATGGAGACCGAGGTCAGCATGCCCTCGAAGATGCGCGGAGGTGCAAAGTAGTAGCTGGGGCCGATTTCCCGCAGGTCGATGGAGACAGTTGCGGCCGATTCAGGGCAGTTGATGGTGAAGCCCGCCACCAGCCACTGCGCAAACGAGAACAGATGGTCGCCCACCCAGGCAGGGGGCAGATAGCAGATCACATTGTCTGCAGCGTTCAGCTTGTCGGTCTGCACACCGCCACGTGCAGACTCGCCAAAGCTGGCGTGGGTCTGGCATACCCCCTTGGGTTTGCCCGTGGTGCCCGAGGTGTAGAGGATGACCGAAACATCATCGGGCTGCACTGCCTGCACCATGGCCTCATAGGCACCGGGGTGCAGCTCATCCCATGCTTTGCCTTGGGCCAGCAGCTCTTCGGTGCTGATCAGGCCGGGTTGGTCGTACTTGCGCAGGCCGCGTGGGTCGTCATAGATGATGTGGCGAATGCTGGGCACGTTCTCGCGCACCTCCAGCAGCTTGTCCACCTGCTCCTGATTTTCGGCAAAGGCAAACGCGATCTCTGCGTCCTCCATCACGAACATCATCTCGGCAGCCACGGCATCCTGGTAGAGCGGAATCGGTACAGCGCCGCAGCTTTGCACGGCCAGAAAGCCCAGGTAGACATGGGGCCGGTTGTCGCTGATGAAAGCCAGATTCTGGCCGCGCTCCAGACCCAAGGCACGCAGGCCGCAAGCCATGTGGCGCACGGTTTGCGCGGCTTCGCGCCAGCTCCAGGTTTGCCAGATGCCATATTCCTTCTCACGAAGAGCGGGTGCATCAGGGCGTTCTGTCGCGTGCTTGAGCAGCAGCTGAGGGAACGTGGTTGTCATGCCGGATCCTTTGAGTCTTGGGAGAAAACGGTGTCTAACAGCCGTTCTCGAAAGTCTTGCAAGCATGCTAAGGATGACTTTGACGTCAGGATGTCTGTTTGACGACAATTTGCGGGAAAGCCTTGATAGTGGAAATCCGCTGTAACAAATGCTGCTGAAATTGATGCAATTGCTGCCTCGTGGAAATCCCGCTGTTGTGGCCGCTCGGCTTTGGCAATGCTTGCAGCCCATGAGTCATGAACTGTCATTGCACCAGAGGCGGCGCAAGCCCTCGGAGGCGGAGTTGCAAGGTATTCCATGGTGGCCCGTGCTGCTGCCGCAGGAGCGCGAGAACGTGCTGAGGGTGCTGCTGGTAGGTGATGCAGAGCCTGGCGACTATGTCTGCCGCATCGGGCGGCCACCGACCTACTGGTTTGGTGTGGTGGACGGCTTGCTCAAGATGAACACCGAGAACGCCGATGGCGTCAGCATGACGCTGGCGGGGCTGCCGCCGGGGGGCTGGTTTGGCGAAGGCACGGTCATCAAGCGCGAGCCTTACCGCTACAACGTGCAGGCCATTCGCAAATCGGTGGTCGGAGGCCTGCCCATCGACATGTTTCATTGGTTGCTGGACCACTCCATAGGCTTTAACCGCTTTGTGATGAACCAACTCAACGAGCGTCTGGGGCAGTTCATTGCAGCGCGCGAGATCGATCGTATGAGCAACCCTGATCTGCGCGTGGCGCGTAGTCTGGCGGCACTGTTTAACCCGCTGCTGTATCCCGGAGTGGGGCAGGTGCTGCGCATCACCCAGCAGGAGCTGGCCAACCTGGTGGGACTGTCGCGCCAGCGTGTCAACGAGGCACTGTCGGTTTTGCAGCGTGAGCGCGTGATTCAGATCGAATATGGCGGCTTGCGTGTGCTGGAGCTGGAGGCTCTGCGCTATGGAGAGTTCTGCTCTCCCCGCAAGACGCTTGCTTGAGAGACTGGCTATAACCTAGGACCGCGCTGGAATTGTGGATAACTTCCGGCTCGCGCCCGCGCGTCGCGAGACAATTGCGGCCAAATGTCAGTCAATCCTCCTAAAGAGCCCGGCACCCCAGGTGCTGGCAATTCCTCCGCGCCGTCCGATTCTTCTTCGGCGCGCCCTGTTTTGCGTGCACCCTCCAAACCAGCCAAGGCAGACCGCCCCGCTGGTGGTGACCGTTCCGATCGCGGCTCACGCGGCGATGGCCTGCGTGGTGATCGTGGTGCCCGCCCTCAGCGTGATGACCGCGGCGGTCGTGGCGACCGTGGAGATCGTCCACGCGCTTCCGGCTTTGGTCGTCCTGATGGCGGACGTCCTGTTCGTGATGACGGCGAACGCCGTGGCGGCTTCTCGCAGCGCGATGATCGTCCTCGCTTTAGCCGCGACGATCGCCCATCGGAAGGCGGCGAGCGCCGCTTTGGCGGCGGTGACCGAGGTTTCCGTCCTTACGGCGAATCGCGTGAAGGCGGCGACCGTGGTGGAGAACGTCGCGAATTCCGTCCCCGTGATGACCGTCGTGACGATCGTCCTCAAAATCGCGATGGTCGTGACTTTGGTGACCGTCCCCGCAGCGGTGGCTTTGGTCGCCCGGATCAAGGTGGCGAGCGCCGTGAATTCCGTCCCCGCGATGATCGCCGTGACGATCGTCCACAAGGCCGTGACTTTGGTGACCGTCCTCGCAGCGGCGGCTTTGGCCGCCCGGATCAAGGCGGAGAACGCCGCGAATACCAGCCTCGAGATGGCGAGCGCCGCGAGTATCAACCACGTGACCGTTTTGAAGGCCGCCGCGATGATCGTCGTGACGATCGTCCACAGGGCCGTGACTTTGGTGACCGTCCCCGCA
>NZ_JBXXZI010000008.1:0-238999 GCF_057369555.1 Comamonas sp. FUJ_7 | reverse complement strand
CAACTTAAATTTTTTAAAGTTTTGAGCGAATGTTTTTGTGTTTCGCTCAGTGCAGCCCCGCATTGTACACAGATTTCTCAGCACTTCACAACATCCACGCAGACATTGAAAGAAAGACCCGGCAGGCAAGCCTACCGGGGTCTTTGTTTCTTTCGCTCAGGCGCGGGCAGCCTGCTCGAGCGCATCTACAAACAAGGCAGCTACGTTGCAGCCTGTTTGATCAAAAATTTCCTGGAAGCATGTGGGACTGGTCACATTGATCTCCGTGACATTGTGACCAATGACATCCAGGCCGATCAGCAGTAGTCCACGCTGCACCAGTCGCTCGCCAATAAATTCAGCAATTGCCTTGTCTTGTTCCGCCAGAGGCTGAGCCACCCCTTTACCTCCCGCCGCCAAGTTGCCGCGCACTTCATTACCCTGAGGGATGCGAGCTAGACAAAAGGGCACAGGTTTGCCTCCGATGATTAGCACCCGCTTGTCGCCATGAACAATGTCAGGCAAAAACTTTTGCCCCATGACGCTGGTAGCGCCCCCCTGGTTCAGGGTTTCAATGATGCTACCCAGATTGCGCCCATCTTCGCCAACCCGGAAGATGCCCATGCCTCCCATTCCGTCCAGAGGCTTGAGGATGATGTCCTTGTGCTCTGCATGAAAAGCACGAACGTCTTGCGCATTGCGGGTCACCAAAGTGGGGGAGATGAACTGCGCAAACTCCATGATGGCAAGCTTTTCTGGGTGCTCGCGCAGGGCACTGGGCTTGTTGAAGACTTTGGCACCTTCTCGCTCCGCCTGACTGAGCATGTGCGTGGCATAGAAGAACTCAGAATCAAACGGCGGATCCTTGCGCATCACGATGGCATCAAAGTCTGCCAGTGCCATCACCTTGCTCTCGGTTTGCGCAAACCAGTCTTCTTTCTGACCTGTCAGCGTAATAAAGCGCACCTGCGCCTGCACCTTGCCGCCGCTTTGCCACGCAATATCTTTGGGTTCACAAGCCACAATCTGATGACCACGGCTTTGGGCCTCTCGCATCATGGCAAAGGTGGTGTCCTTGTAGATAGCAAAAGATTCCAGCGGATCGGCGACAAACAGTATTTGCATGGTGATAACTCTATCTAGATATATGCGCATCATGCCCAGCCGGGCATAACACCACAATGCAGCGGCTCATGCTCTAGGCACTCTTGCTGCGAAAGCTTTGGATCAGCAGGGCCAGGCTGCCTGCCACTACACCCCAGAATGCTGAGCCCACGCCTGCCATGACGACGCCGCTGAGCGTGACCAGAAAAGTGATGAGAGCCGCCTCCCGGTGCTTTTCTTCCTTGAAGGCCGTGGCCATGCCGCCGCCTATGGAGCCCAGCAAGGCCAGACCAGCAATGCAAGCCACCAACTCCCTGGGGAAGGCTGTCAGCAGCCCTGTGACAACAGCGCCAAAGATACCTATCAATATATATAGCAGCCCGCACACTACTGCAGCCGTGTAGCGCTTGTTTCTGTCCTCATGCGCTTCCTCCCCCATACAAATCGCCGCCGTAATGGCACTGAGGTTGAGGGCATAGCCGCCAAATGGAGCCAGCAGCAGCGTAGCCAGCCCTGTCGTGCTGATGACTTTGGAGACTGGAATCGGGTAGCCCGTGGCGCGGATCACCGCTACGCCTGGCAGATTCTGCGATGCCATGGTCACGACAAACAAAGGCAGTGCCAGACTGATAAGCGCCTGCAGCGAAAATTCCGGTGCCGTATAGACCGGCATGGCCAGCCCCCCTTGTACGGCCGACCATTGCATCTGAGCGCTGAGCGCTGCCCAGGCTGTGCCGGCCAGCAAGGTGATGATGACCGCATAGCGCGCTGCCATGCGGCGTGACAGCAGATAGGCCAGCAACATGACTAACACCAGAGGCAGATTGGTCTCGGCCGCCGAAAACGCCTGCATGCCAAACTTGGCAAGTACACCCGCCAGCAGGGCAGAGGCAATTTCCATGGGAATGCGGTTCATGATGCGTTCGAACCATCCTGTCACCCCCACCAGAATGATGAGGGCCGCACTGACAATGAATGCACCGATGGCCTCCCCCATGGAAAAGCCTCCTGCCAGCCCCGCCGTGGCCAGCACGGCCGCCCCCGGCGTGGACCACGCCACCATGACCGGCATGCGCAGAATCAGCGAAGGCACCAGCGAGCACAAACCCATGCCCAGGCCCAGCGCCCAGATCCAGGAGGTGATTTGCTCAGGCGTGGCATGAAACGCCTGAGCCGCCTGAAACACCAAAGCTACCGAGCTGGTGAAACCCACCAAAACAGCGACAAAACCCGCAGCCACAGCGGCAGGACTCAAGTCTTTGAAGAAGCGCATTCGTGCATTCTGGCATCACGCCAGCCAGAAATGAGGCAGCCAGCATGCCCTAAGATGGTGAGCGCCAGAGTCTCTTCTAATTTCATAGCTACCAGCGCTTACCCACAAAGCGCTAGAGGCATATTTGACTCAAAGTATTTACAGTTCTATCTTGGAGCCCAGCTCCACCACCGAGTTGCTAGGCAGGTGCAGAAAATCTGCCACCCGGCTGGCATTCCTGTGCATCTGCGCAAACAGCTTTTCGCGCCAGTGCGCCATGGAGTTGTTCATACGCGGAATGACTACGTCGCGCGACAAGAAGTAGCTGGTGGACATGGCATCCAGCAAGCAGCCCTGAGAGCGCAGCTGTGCAAGTGCTGCCGGCACATCGGGTTCATTCTTGAAGCCGTAGTGAATGATGACCTCCCAGCAGTCATGGCCCAGTGACTGCGCTTGCAGCCGCTTGTCCATACCGACCCACGGCACCTCATGGTTGCGCACGGTCACAAAAATATTGCGTTCATGCAGCACCTTGTTGTGCTTGAGGTTGTGCAGCAGCGCATGCGGCACCGCACCCGGCTCACCCGAGAGGAAAACCGCCGTTCCAGGAACGCGCATGGGCGGGTGACGCCAGGTAGATTCAAGAAATTGGCGCAGGTCCAGCGCATCCGCCTGTAGCTTCTGGTGCAGCAGCTCGCGCCCACGGCGCCAGGTCATCATCAACGTAAAGACCGTGCCACCAATCAACAACGGGAACCAACCGCCTTCGAACAACTTGAGCAGATTGGAGGCAAAGAAAGCCAGATCAATCGCGAAGAAGAAGCCGGTTGCCAGCAAGCACAGGGCCAGAGGGTAATTCCAGCGATAGCGAATCACAAAAAAGGTCAGCATGGTGGTGATCAGCATGTCCAGCGTCACCGCAATACCGTAAGCTGCCGCCAGATTGCCGCTGCTTCTGAAAAGCAGCACGGCCAGCGCAATTGCAACAAACAGCCCCCAGTTGACCAGCGGCATATAAATCTGCCCCGTCTCTTTCACACTGGTATGGCGAACCTCCAGGCGAGGGAAGTAGCCCAGCTGTATAACCTGACGTGTCACACTGAAAGCTCCGGTGATCAAGGCCTGCGACGCAATCACCGTTGCCATGGTGGCCATGATGACCAGCGGCAGTAGCGCCCAGCCCGGAGCCATCATGAAAAAGGGGTTCTTGACGGCCTCGGGATTAGCCAGCAGCAAAGCTCCCTGTCCAAAGTAATTCAGAGTCAAGGCCGGCATGGCTATCGTGAACCACGCCAGGCGAATGGGCTTTTTGCCAAAGTGCCCAAGGTCGGCATACAGTGCCTCAGCCCCGGTCACACAAAGAACCACCGCCCCCAGAATGATGAAACTGGTGCCGGGATTCTTCCAGATGAACATCACGGCATAGTGCGGACTCAATCCCGCCAGGATTTCGGGGTGGCCCACGATCTGCCTCACCCCCAACAAGGCAATGCAGGCAAACCATGCCACGGTGATCGGCCCAAAAAACTTGCCTATGCCTGCCGTACCGCGCTTTTGCACAAAGAACAGCAGAAACAAAATCACCAGCGTCAACGGAATCACGGCCTTGGTGAAGTGGGGCGAGATGACCTCCAATCCCTCCACCGCCGAGAGCACCGAAATCGCCGGAGTGATCACACCATCGCCATAAAACAGCGAAGTGCCGAACATGCCCACCAGAAACAAGGTGCTAGACAGGCGCGGCTTGTCTTTGACTGTCTGGGATGCCAAGGCCAGCATGGCCACCAATCCACCCTCGCCGTTGTTATCGGCACGCAATACCAGCGTTACATATTTGAGTGAGACGATGACCGTGAGCGTCCAGAACAACACCGACAGCACGCCATAGACATTAGCCGGGGTGAAGGGCACATGACCTGAGCCGAAGACCTCTTTGACCGAGTACAAAACACTGGTGCCTATGTCTCCATAGACAACACCGATCGCGCCCAAGGTCAGGGCACCTAGCGAGGATTTCGAGTTTTGCACAGGTCAGGAAGCGACTCGTAAGGCAGTCACCAAGTTATGAAAGTGTCGGCATTGTGCGCCGCCCCCGGCCTAGGCCGTATCAGTCGTAAATTTCCGCGTCAGGATTAGTGGCTTCCAGCTCATAGCTAGCTGCAAGCATGGCCAGGCGTGCTATCACGCCATACATGTAGAAGCGGTTGGGAGCACTGGCACCTGGGCGGGCGCCGGCCTGAGGCAGGTGGTTGCTTTGCTGGAATGCCAGGGGCACATAGCCTGCACCGGGGGTGTTGAGGTTTTCATCCTCACCGCGCTCGGGGTGCATGCGGTAAAAGCCACCCACCACATAGCGATCCATCATGTAGACCACAGGCTCTGCGACCGCGTTGTGCATACGCTCATAAGTCAGAACGCCTTCCTGCACGATGACATCATGCACGGTCTGACCGTCCTTGATGACGCCCATCTTGTTACGACTCTTGCGCGGCAGCGCGCCCAGCTCCTTGGCATCACGCACCGTCATCACGCCCATGCCATAAGTGCCGTTGTCGGCCTTGACCACAGCAAACGGCTTCTCCTTGATGCCGTACTCCTTGTACTTGCGGCGCACCTTGGCCAGGATCACGTCCACCTGCTCAGCCAGGGCCTCCATGCCCGTGCCTTCAGCAAAGTCGATGTTTTCCACATGCCCGAACAAGGGGTTGATCAGCCAAGGGTCTATGCCCAGCAGCTTGCCGAAACGTTTTCCAACTTCTTCGTAGCTCTGGAAGTGACGGCTCTTGCGGCGCACATTCCACCCTGCATGCAGCGGCGGCAGCAGATATTGCTCGTACAACTCCTCAATGATCCCGGGAACTCCGGTGGAGAGATCGTTGTTCAGCAAGATAGTGCAAGGATCGAAGTCTTTGAGTCCCAGACGTCGCTTGGACCGAATCACAGGCTCTAGCTTGATCTCGTCACCCAGTGGCAACGTGATGGACAGCGTCTTCTTGATCTCCGGGCTGATCGAGCCAATGCGCACATTCAAGCCCGCCATTGTAAAGATGCGCTTGAGTTGCAGAACACTGGCCAGATAGTGGGTGTTGCGCGTGTGGTTCTCAGGGATGATGAGCAGGTTGCGCGCTTCCGGACAGATCTTTTCAATCGCTGCCATTGCGGCCTGTACGGCCAGCGGAAGCATTTCATCGGTCAGATTGTTCCAGCCACCTGGAAACAAATTTGTGTCCACCGGTGCCAGCTTGAAACCCGCATTACGAATATCCACCGAGCAATAGAACGGCGGCGTGTGCTCCATCCACTCCAGACGAAACCAACGCTCGATGGCAGGCATTGAGTCAAGAATGCGCTGCTCAAGTTCGTTAATGGGGCCGGTCAAAGCCGTGACAAGATGTGGAACCATAAATACCCTCAGGAAACGATGGTGGGGGGCAATTGTAGAGATTGGAGCATGAGATAGGTGTTTTCCCTAGTCTTTGTCTCAACGACGCCAGAATGCCGGTGACAGCAACGCCATGAAACTAAGTATCTCTAGCCGCCCCAACAACATGCCCAGAGTACACACCCATACTTGGAAGTCCGTCAACACCGTGTAGTTAGATGCGGGACCGACAGCACCCAAACCCGGTCCCATGCAGTGCACACTGGCGAGCACAGCAGAGAAGGCGGTCAGAGGGTCCAGGTCAGTCAACAAAAGCACCATACTCAACACAATGACGGTGGCGCCATAGACCAGCATGTAGGCCAGCACCGAAAAAATCATCCTGTTATCCACCACCGCATCGCCCAGTCGGACAGGCTGCACGGCACGCGGATGCACCAGGCGCGTCATTTCCCGCCTGGCCTGCTTGACCAGAATCAGCATGCGAACCATCTTGATGCCGCCGCCCGTGGAGCCTGCGCTGGTCGCCACGCCAGACAAAAGCAGAAGCAGCACAGGAATGAAGACCGGCCAGGATAGGTAGTCCGTAGTCGAAAAACCAGTGGTAGTGGCGACCGATACAGTATGGAACATGCCATTGCGCAATGCATCCAGCGGTCCATACACACCTTTGACCCAGAGCAGGAATGCAACCAGCAACCCCGACCCGACAAGAGCCGCAATCGTGGCCCGCATTTCAGGGTCACGCATAAAGCTGTCGAGACGACCTTTTCGCATGGCCACAAAGTACAGCGCAAAGTTACAGCTAGCCAAGAGCATGAACAACAGTGCGGCTGCCTCCAGCAGCGGGGAGTCGAAATAGGCAAAGCTGGCGTCATGAGAAGACAGCCCGCCCAGGCTCACCGTTGAAAACATGTGTATCAGCGCATCCAGCGGCTGCATGCCGCAAACCCAGAATGCAAAAAAACACCCAATGGAGAACAGCGCATAGACACCCCAGAGACCTTTGGCCGTCTCCGTAATGCGCGGAGTCAGCTTGGTGTCCTTGACCGGGCCAGCAGCTTCAGCTCTGAAAAGCTGAGCACCACCAACACCCAGCAGCGGCAACACAGCGACGGCCAGAATCAGAATCCCCATCCCCCCCATCCACTGCATGAAGGTACGCCAGACATTGATGGAAACGGGCAACTGGTCCAGCCCGCTGAGCACCGTGGCGCCGGTGGTCGTCAGGCCTGAGACGGCTTCGAAATAAGCATGGGTAAAGCTGATAGAGATGCCCACATGGTTCAGCCCCATCATCAACGGCACCATGGCACATAGTGGCAGCACGACCCAGACCAAGGTGACAAGAATCACGCCATGACGCGGCTGCAGGTCTTGCTTATAACGGTGCAGCCCGCCCCACAAGAGCAGGCCCACGCCCACCGTCAGGCCTATGGCCCAGGGGTAGGTACGCCAAATACCATCTTGCGTAAACCATGAAATGCCAAAAGGCAGCAGCATGGCTCCGGCAAACATCACCATCAGCATGCCCAGCACGCGCAGGACAGGAAGCAAGTCTTTCATGAACCCAGCTCAGAAAAAGGTTGCGCTGACACGGAACAGGTTTTCCACATTGCGTACCAGCCGCTTGTTGGGCAGAAAGAACACGACATGGTCACCCGATTCGATCACGGTATTGCTGCGCGGAATGATGACCTCGGTTTCCAAATCAGCCTTCGCGACCTCTTCGCAAGTTTTGCCTTCAGGGATGCCGCGCACGATAAGGCCGATGTGAACATCCTCGGGCAAGCGTAGCTCCTCAACCTTGCGCCCCACCACACGGGAGCTTTTCCGGTCACCACGCGCCACGATCTCCAGCGCCTCGGCCACACCGCGACGCAGGCTGTGCACGGCTTGCACGTCGCCGCGGCGCACATAGGCCAGAAACTCGCCCAGCATGGCCTGCGCAGGGGAAAGCGCAATGTCGATCTGCGTGCCGTGCATCAAGTCTGCATAAGCGCGACGGTTGATCAGCGATAGCACGCGACGGGCGCCCATACGCTTGGCCAGCAGACTGGACATGATGTTGTCCTCATCATCGTCGGTCAACGCCAGGAACAGGTCGACCTCCTCGATGCCCTCTTCCTCCAGCACCCCTTCGTCCGTGGCATCGCCCTCCAGCACCAGCACCTCTGCGGGCAGTTCGGAAGAGAGTCGCAGGCATTGCTGTTCGTTGTGTTCGATGATCTTGACGTGAAAGCGCCCAGGCGTCTGGGCCAGCTTTTTGGCCAGGCGCAAGCTGACCTGACCACCGCCCACAATCATGATGCGGTACACTGGGCGCGATGGACGCCCCTCAGGTAAGTTGATGGCCTTGAGAGCCTCGGACACATGCTCGGTCGCGGCCAGCATGAACACTTCGTCACCAGGCTCAATACGCGTGTTGCCATCGCAGCGCACAAAACGGTCAGGCTCATCCATGAAGCGGCGATAAATCGCCACGATGCGCATGGCCAGCTCGGGCATGCTCTCACGCACTTGTGCGATCTGCAGGCCCACCGCTGGCGCACCAGCTCGTGCGCGCACCGAGGCAAGAGCGGCTCGCCCTCCCGCAAAGGCCCGCACCTGCATGGCTTCGGGGTATTGGATGAGCTTGCGAATGTAGTTGGTAACGGATTCCTCGGGGCAGATGATGCGATCGACAGCAAAACCTTCCTTGCCCAGCAGAGGATCGTCCACGGCGAAGCTGGAGGAGCGCACCCGGGCAATCCGGGTCGGAATGTCGAAAACAGTTTGCGCAATCTTGCAGCAGACCAGATTCGTCTCATCCATGGACGCGCAGGCAATCAGCAGATCCGTATCTTTGGCACCGGCTTCTGCCAGCACCTGCGGATCAATGCCGTTGCCGACCACTCCTCGCAAATCAAAGCGTGACTCCAGCTCGCGCAGAGCGCGCGCATCGGTATCAATGACCGTGATTCCGTTTTGCTCGGACACCAGGCTTTCGGCCACACTTTGACCTACACGCCCGGCACCCAGAATAATGATTTTCATGGTGTTATGGAAAGGGATCCAAGCTGCAGCATCAATTCAAAACCAAGAACTGCGGCCTGCGCAGCCTCTCGGCTGGCGGATTTCAGGAACGGACTTCGCCGTCACCCAGAACCACGTATTTCAGCGAGGTCAAACCCTCGATACCCACAGGCCCACGCGCATGGAACTTGTCAGTGCTGATGCCGATCTCGGCCCCCAGTCCGTACTCAAAGCCATCGGCAAAGCGCGTGCTGGCGTTGACCATGACGCTGGACGAATCCACCTCGCGCAGAAACTTCTGCGCATGCTGATGGTTGGTCGTCAGGATGGACTCTGTGTGATGACTGGAGTATTTGTTGATATGGGCAATGGCTTCATCGACGCCATCCACCAGCTTCACGCTGATAACGGGACCCAGGTACTCTTCGAACCAGTCCTGCTCCACCGCCTGGGCCAGTTTGGCATCCTTGACCGATTGCAAAATCGCCAGAGCCTCTGCATCGCAGCGCATTTCCACCCCCTTTGCGGCATAAACAGCGCCGATCAGAGGAAGAAAATCGGCCGCCACAGCGCGCGCCACCAGCAGGCTCTCGCTGGCATTGCAAGGGCTGTATTTGTGGGTCTTGGCGTTATCCGCGACCTTCACGGCCATGGCAATGTCGCAAGGGTCATCCACATAAGTGTGGCAATTGCCGTCTAGGTGCTTGATGACGGGCACCTTGGCCTCACGGCTGATGCGCTCGATCAGGCCCTTGCCGCCACGGGGGATGATGACGTCCACATAGTCGGGCATGGCAATCAGCTGGCCCACAGCCTCGCGGTCCGTCGTTTCCACCAGCTTGACGCCGTCTTCAGGCAGACCAGCTTCTGCCAGCGCCTGAGCGACCAGCTTGGCCAGCGCCTTGTTGGAGTCAATCGCCTCAGAGCCGCCGCGCAAGATGCAGGCATTGCCGCTCTTGATCGACAGGCTGGCCGCTTCAATCGTCACATTGGGGCGGCTTTCATAAATCATGCCGAACACACCCAGAGGCACACGCATCTGACCCACGCGGATACCGCTGGGCATTTGCTTGAGGCCGCTGATCTCGCCAATCACATCGGGCATGGCCGCCAGTTGCTCACAGCCCTCGGCACAGGTCTCCAGCACCTTGGGCGTCAAACGCAGGCGATCGACCATGGGGGCGGCCAAGCCGTTGGCAACGGCACGCTCCAGATCGCGGGCATTGTCGACCTGCAGCGGCTCGACATTCTCGCGAAGCAGACGGGCCAGTGCCTTGAGTGCTTTGTTTTTAGTAGCTGCAGACGCACGAGCCATCAGCGCAGAGGCAGCTTTTGCCTGTACACCAAGATTGTGCATGTATTCGACGGTATTGAGCGCGTTCATGGGGTGATTTTCGCCGAGATACGCAACTTGCGCAGACAAGTCCGACCAAGAGGGGTTTATGGCGCTGGTGCCACCTACACTGGAGCCCTGAAACGCAAGGAGACCCATGACTACAAATACAACACCGGCTGTGCTGGAGGCCACATGTCAGCTGCAGCAACTGCGCAGTGGTTTTGAGCAACTGGCGCAGTCGCAGGTCAGCGCCTCTAATCTGAGCCTGCAAGCCCGTGCAGCCAGCGCCTTGCTGCAGGCATTGCCTGAGCGCTACGGCGAGGTGCTGCTGAACCTGCTGGACCGGCTCGAGTCCAGTGCCTTGTTTACCGAGGAAAGCTGCTCTTTCAGCCAGAAAGATCTTATGGACAACCTGCAGACCTGGGCGGACAAGGCACAAATACAGCTGGAGAAGGTGCGCTGAGCCGTACACACCGCTTCAGGCGGTGTTTCCTGATGTTGCCAGTTGCATGGCCAGTTGCCGCAAAGCCTGCCAGCCATCACGAGGCCAGCCATCGCTGGGCAAGCCTTTGACGATGCCGTCTACCGCATGTGCCGCCTGCAGCAGCTCGGCTGCGCGCGCATCGCTGACACGCGGCAGCAGCCGCTCCATCAGGCGCTCTTTCGGTCCCCAGATGCGATTTTCACGCAATGCCATGGGCAAAGGCTTGCCAGCAGCCATCGCATCTTTCACACGTTTGATGTTGCGAATATCCTCGGCCAGGGCCCAGTGCACCAGCACTTCAGCCTCGCCCTCGGCCTGCAGACCGTCGAGCATGCGCATGGTGCGAGCCACCTGCCCAGACAGCACTGCCTCCGACAGCTTGAACACGTCATAGCGCGCCACATTGAGCACGGCTTGCTCGACCTGCTCAAAGCTCAGCTCCCCCTCGGGGTGCAACAGCGCCAGTTTTTGAATTTCCTGGTGCGCAGCCAGCAGGTTGCCTTCCACCCGGTCGGCAAAAAACTGCAGCGTGCGCTGGCCTTCCTCGCCCGCCGCCACGCGCTGGTTCTGCAGCGCCAGACGCTGGGCAATCCAGTGCGGCAATGCGCCGCGCTCTATGGGGTCGATCTGTATGGAGATTCCCTGGGCTTCCAGAGCACTAAACCAGGCACCAGTCTTGGTGGCTTTGTCCAGGCGCGGCAGGCTGATCAGCATCAACGTGCTGTCATTGCCCTGGGCGCTTTGCGCCAGTTGCTGCAAGGCTGTGCTCCCATCCTTGCCGGGCTTGCCACTGGGAATGCGGATTTCCAGAATCTGCTTGTCCGCAAACAGGCTCAAGCTGCCACCCGCCGCCAGCACGCCGCTCCAGTCAAAGTGCGCGCCCATGACGGTGTAGCTGCTGCGGTCGGTATAGCTCTGGGCACGCGCCGCCGCGCGAATAGCATCGGCAGCTTCCTGCTGCTGCAAAGGCTCATCACCATGCAGCACATAGAGCGAACGCAAGCCCTTGGTCAGATGAGAGGAAAGCTGGTTCAGCGCAAGCTGCATGAGTCTTTAGGCATCAAATATGCCGCAAACGCTTATCCATAAAGCGCAAGCAGCTATCAAATCAGGATATTTCCAGTGTTTTCACGGCACCCAAACGGCGAATGATCTGCTGGACGATGTCATTGCGCATGTCCTTGTTCAGCATTTCTTCTTCCGAGGCCTTGGACAAGGCCTGGGTTTCGTTATAGGTCACGTTGCGCGTCTGACGAATTTCCGTGGGCTCGATGATTTCATCTCCACCCGGCGTACGCAGTGAAAAGCGCACCGTCAGTCGCAAGTCGATTTCACGCACCTGCCCGGCCACATTGGAGCCAATGATGATGCGCTCAGCCCGCTCGCTGATGACTTGGCAGATCACCTCTGCAGTATCAGGCGATGCAGGATCCTTGACCACCGTGAGCTTGTCGCTGGCAGATTCCAGATTGCGGCGCAGCAAAGTACCGACGGGCGAGCCACGCCCAGCCTGAACATAAATGGAGCCAAACACGAAATTGGGTGCGCCGCGCAGGCGAAAACCACAAGCCCCGAGCAGAGGCGTCAAGGCCATGGCGGCCAGCAGCGTACGTTTTTGCATCAACGGTCCTTCAATTCAACGCCCGCGTGCCCCATGAATAGCAGCGGGTTCACAGCGTATGGCATCGCCCTTTTTGCCAGAAATACCGAGCAAGGGCCGCCCCCGCAGCGAAGGTATTGTCCCCCTCCCGATGCAAAGCATCGAGAGAGGGGGAAGGCGCAAAAGCGCCTCAGGGGGTGACTAGGCTCACACCACAATATTCACCAGACGACCGGGCACCACAATGATCTTCTTGGGCGCCTTGCCTTCGGCAAACTTCTGGTATTCCTCGTTGGCCAGCGCAGCGGCTTCGATGGTGGCCTTGTCGGCACCCGCTGCCACCAAAATTGCGCCGCGCAGCTTGCCGTTGACCTGCAGCACCAGCGAGATCTCGTCCTGCACCAGCGCCTTGGGATCGACCTGGGGCCAGGCGGCATCCAGCAGATCACCCATATGGTTGGCATAGCCCAGCTCGGTCCACAGCACATGGGCCAGGTGGGGTGTTGCGGGATACAGCACGCGTAGCAGAATGCCAAAGCCTTCGATCAGCGCCACCTTGGCTCCGGCATCATCCAGCGCCTTGAAGTCTTCCAGTGCGTTGATCATCTTCATCGCGCCAGACACCACGGTGTTGTACTGCATGCGGGAGTAGTCATAGTCCACCTGCTTGAGCACGTTGTGGATTTCCAGGCGCAGCGCCTTGGCGGCCTTGCCAAACTCCACATCGTCCAGCGACTTGGCACCGGCCACACCTTGCAGCGCAGACGTCATGTCCATGGCCGTCAACTTCGAGCCGAAGTTGTAGACACGGCGCAGGAAGCGGTAGCTGCCTTCGACGGCGGCGTCGTTCCACTCCAGCGTCAGTTCGGGGGGCGAGGTGAACATGGTGTACAGACGCGCGGTGTCAGCACCGTACTTCTCGATCAGCTCCTGCGGATCGATACCGTTGTTCTTGGACTTGGACATGGTGCCCACGCCCTCGTAGTCGATGGCGGTGCCCGCAGGCAGCAGACCATCGGCGCTGTCCACGGCGACCTTGAGCTTGGCACCAATGACTTTGCCTGTCTCGTCCGTCACATGCTCCACATCCTTGGGCCAGAAGTATTCCTTGGCACCCTTGGCCGTACGACGGCTGTAGATGTGATTGAGCACCATGCCCTGCGTGAGCAGCTTGGTGAAGGGTTCATCAATCTTGACCAGACCCAGGTCGCGCATGACCTTGGTCCAGAAGCGCGCGTACAGCAGGTGCAGGATGGCGTGCTCCACGCCGCCGATGTACTGGTCCATGGGCATCCAGTAGTCGGCGCCGCCGGCCACCATCTGCTCACTGTTCTTGGCGTCGCAATAGCGCATGAAGTACCAGGACGAGTCCACAAAGGTGTCCATGGTGTCTGTCTCGCGGCGGGCCGGCTTGCCACAGCAGGGGCAAACCACGCCCGCATGGAAGGCTTCGCTCTTGACTAGCGGATTGCCCGAGCCATCGGGTACCAGGTCTTCGGGCAGCACCACGGGCAGGTCTTTTTCAGGCACGGGCTGAGCGCCGCAGTCTGCGCAGTGAATGATGGGGATGGGGGTACCCCAGTAGCGCTGGCGGCTCACGCCCCAGTCACGCAGACGCCAGGTGGTTTTCTTCTCGCCCAGGCCCTTGGCGGCCAGCAGTTCGGCCACCTTGTCCACGGCCTGGCCATGGCTCAAGCCGTCCAGCTCACCGGAGTTCACGCAGACGCACTTTTGCTTGTCGCCATACCATTCCTGCCATGCCTCGGTCGAGAAGCTCTCGCCCTCCACGGCCACGACCTGCTTGATGGGCAGTCCGTACTTGTTGGCAAAGGCAAAGTCGCGCTCGTCATGGGCAGGCACACCCATCACGGCGCCGTCACCGTAGCTCATCAGCACGTAGTTGCCGACCCAGACTTCCACCTGGGCACCGGTCAGCGGGTGCGTGACGAACAGGCCCGTAGGCTTGCCCAGCTTCTCCTGGGTAGCCAGCTCGGCTTCGGTTGTGCCGCCCTTTTTGCACTCGGCGATAAAGGCTGCCAGCTCAGGCTGTGAAGCCGCTGCATGCTGTGCCAGAGGGTGCTCAGGCGCCACGGCGCAGAAGGTCACGCCCATGATGGTGTCGGCACGTGTGGTGAAGACATACATCTTGCCGTCACCAATCAGCTGACCGTCGGCGCCCTTGATGTCATGGTTGAAGGCAAAACGCACACCTGCCGACTTGCCGATCCAGTTTTCCTGCATCAGGCGCACCTTGTCGGGCCAGCCGTTCAGCGTCGCCTTATCATTGCCGACCTGCACATGGTCCAGCAACTCTTGTGCGTAGTTGGTGATGGCCAGGTAGTAGCCGGGGATCTCGCGCTTTTCCACCAGCGCGCCGGTGCGCCAGCCACGGCCGTCGATCACCTGCTCGTTGGCCAGCACGGTCTGGTCCACCGGGTCCCAGTTCACGACCTGGGTCTTGCGGTAGGCGATGCCCTTTTCCAGCATCTTGAGGAACAGCCACTGGTTCCACTTGTAGTACTCGGGGTCACAGGTGGAGATTTCGCGCGACCAGTCGATGGCCAGGCCCATGGCCTGCATCTGCTTTTTCATGTACGCGATGTTGTCGTACGTCCATTGGGCAGGCGGCACCTTGTTCTTGAGCGCAGCGTTCTCGGCGGGCAGACCAAACGCGTCCCAGCCCATGGGCATCAAGACGTTGTAGCCCTTCATGCGCAGCTGGCGCGTGAGCATGTCGTTGATGGTGTAGTTGCGCACGTGGCCCATGTGCAGCTTGCCGCTGGGGTAGGGCAGCATGGAGCAGGCGTAGTACTTGGGCTTGGACTGGTCTTCGGTAACGCGGTAAGCGTCCTTGGCTTGCCAATGGTCTTGCGCAGCGCGCTCGACCTCAATGTGGTTGAACTTTTCTTGCATGTTGCAGTGCGGTGGCCGCCAGCCCCCACTGAGGGACCCGGCAAGGTAGAAATCTGAAATCAACCGGGATTTTAGGCTCCCGGCCCGCCCGCGCCGGTTTAGGGCTGCATGACCGCAAAAGCCGCTGCGCCATCTGGCCCGCACTTCCTGCACGCCAAACTCGGAAATCCAGCTTTGCGTAAGCTTGCGCGGCGCATCTGCTGTGCAGCAATCTGCGCTGAACTTTTGCCCTGCATGTCACTCTGACGGGGCTATCGCCTGCCGGCCTGGCGAGCAGCTACCGTCCTTGCCGCCGCTGCCATGCTTGCCCCCTTTCATTTTTCAAGGAGCTTTTGTTGCTGTCCCGCTGGTCTTTTGTCTCCGAATGGAACCCCGCCATGCAAACGCTGGCCTCCCTGTGCGCACTGGCCTTGACAGCCCTGCTTGTCGGCGCACTGGCCCAGTGGCTGCTGCCCAAGGCCTTCCGCCGCATGCGGGACACGCTCAAGACCACCTGGGCGCAGATCCTCATGCACGACAAGGTGTTGCGCCGCATGGCCAGGGTCGTTCCGTCGCTGATCATCCAGTTCGGCGTGCAGGGCGTGCCTCATCTGGAAGCCCGCTGGACCACCTTGATCACCAACGGGGCAGTCGCCTTCACGGTCTACCACCTCGCTCGCGCACTGTGCGACCTGCTCAATGCCGCCAACGAGGCGCACGACAAGGACGAGCAACGCAAGGCGGCCCCTCAACCCCACTCCATCAAAAGCTATGTACAGCTGGGCAAGCTGCTGATCTGCAGCTTCGCCGCCGTGCTGATCGTGGCCACCTTGCTCAATCGCTCACCATTGCTGCTGCTGTCTGGCCTGGGCGCCATGTCAGCCGTGCTGATGCTGGTGTTCAAGGACACCATCCTCTCCTTCGTTGCCGGTGTTCAGCTCAGCAGCAACGACATGCTGCGCGTGGGCGACTGGATTGAGATGCCCCAGGTCGGGGCCGATGGCTTTGTCATCGACATTGCACTCAACACCGTCAAGGTGCAGAACTTCGACAAGACCATCACCACCATCCCCACCTGGCGCTTGATGACGGACAGCTTCAAGAACTGGCGCGGCATGTTCGAGTCGGGCGGCCGCCGCATACAGCGCTCGCTGTCCATCGATGCCCACTGCATTCACCTGCTCTCCGAAGAGGAGCGCCGTACGCTTTCCGGCATTGCGCTGCTGCGCGATTACTGGAGTGAGAAAACCGGCCTGCGCGCCGTGGATGATGCCCAGCCCGGCACCATCACCACCCAAAGCGGCCACCTGATCGCTCCCGACCAGGTCAGCAATCTGGCGGCCTTCAAGGCCTACGCCTATGCCTATCTGCTGGCCCATCCGGGCATCCACCAAGGCCCCGGCATGTTCTTGCTGGCCCGCACGCTGGAGCCCTCTCCACAAGGCGTTCCTCTGCAGTTGTACTGCTACACCAGAACCACCATCTGGGTGGAATACGAAGCCATTCAGGGCGAGATCTTCGACCACCTGATTGCCATGCTGCCGCAGTTCGGCCTCAAGCTGTACCAGCGCTCTTCGGACTACGGCATGCACTACCCCATCCCCGGCTCCGTGAGCCGCGATGTAGTAACCGGTTAACACCCGCCGCCCAGCTTGCCTGCCCACAATGGTCTGCACCCAACACACAAGGAGACAGACCATGGCAGGCAAGAAGATTTTGATGATTTGCGGCGACTACTGCGAGGACTACGAAACCATGGTGCCGTTTCAGGCGCTGCTGGCCGTGGGTCATACCGTGCACGCTGTCTGCCCCGACAAAAAAGCGGGCGAGCAGATCAAGACCGCGATTCACGACTTTGAAGGTGCGCAGACCTACAGCGAAAAGCCGGGCCACAACTTCACGCTCAACGCCACCTTTGCCGATGTGAAGGCGGCCGACTACGACGCCCTGGTCATCCCCGGCGGCCGAGGCCCCGAGTATCTGCGTGGCTATGAAAGCGTGCGCGCCGCCGTGCGCCACTTCTTCGACACCAACAAGCCCGTGGCCGCCGTCTGCCACGGTGCGCAGTTGCTGGCCGGTGCCGGCGTGCTCAAGGGTCGCACCTGCTCGGCCTACCCCGCCTGCCGCGCCGAGGTGGAGCTGGCCGGCGGCACCTATGCCGATATCCCGGTCGATCAGGCCCACACCGAAGGCAATCTGGTCAGTGCACCGGCGTGGCCCGCACATCCGGCCTGGATTGCGCAGTTTCTGGCGCTGCTGGGCACGAAGATTGCTCACTAAAACCGCCTCCAACGCTTATCCATCAAGCGCAAGTAGCTATGGTTTCAGGAGTTTTCTAAGCCAGCCGCTTGACGAAGTACTCACCGAGCCACACCATGGCCCGGTTTTGCTTTGAGAGGTTTACGCCATGTGCCAGGTCTTTATCAGCGCCGACCCACAGCTCTGGGCCCACAAAGCCCGCTCCATCCGGCTGCATGGCGTGGCCACCAGCATCCGGCTGGAAAACCTGTTCTGGCAGGTGCTTGAAGAGATTGCCGCACGCGACGGCTACACGGTGCCCCAGCTCTGCACCAAGCTCTATGACGAGCTGCTGGTCGAGCGCGGCGCGGTGGACAACTTCAGCTCTTTTCTGCGCGTGTGCTGCACGCGCTACCTGGCGCTGCAGCTATCGGGAGAGATTCCGCAGGACATGGGCATTCCCATTCGCACCCTCTCCAGCAACGCAGTGCGCAAGCCAGCGGCGCTGGCGCACTGAGAGCCGCACAAGGCAGCCTCTTCACCTTTCAGCGCAGGTACACCGCTTCCAGCCGCAGCAGCACCTGTCCATCAGCGTCGCTGAGCAGCAACTTCTGACCCTGAATCGAATAGCTGTTCACCTTGGGCAAAGTGGCAAGAAACACCTGCTCCATGCGCCCGCCCTGGGCACAAGCCATGCGTGTGGTGGTAACGGCTGACAGCTGCAGCCAGCGCCCGTCCAGGCTGTAGCTACCCTGCAGTCGATTGCAGCCGCCCGCACCGTGAAAACGCCCAGTTCCCTCTTGCAAAACCAGGTGCGCCTCGGGCTGATTGTCAAAAGCCCCGACATGCGGTCCATTGCCAATCTGATGCAGCTTCCAGTACGTATTGAGCAGCGGCGCAGGTGTCGCCTCCATGGCTTCCGCCTCTGAGGGCACAGGCAAGGCAGCGCAGCCCGCCAACACCCAGAACATGCACAGGCTGCTGACGCCCATGCGAAATTGCTTCAAATTAAGGAGCATAAAAGGCTTGGCGTACATAAAAATCTCATTCAAAACGCATTGAAACGCTGCACAAAAAGGCACATCAAGCTCCTTTTTCAGGAGTTATGCCCAATCCCGGGGGCACCGGGCAAGCCCTGGTAGTAGTGCCCCGTGGTCATGCCGCCATCCACCACGATTTCTGCATCCACCATATAAGCCGACTCATCACTGGCCAGAAACAGCGTGGCTGCGGCAACCTCGTGCGGCTCAGCCACCCGCTGAAGCGAAAAGCAGCGCAGCCCAGGACTCTTCGCTGCTCACAGCGTGGTGATAAAAGCGCGCCGCATCTCCCAGCTCCTGCGCCAGTTTCTGGCCTTCCTCATCCAGAAGGTCTGCTACCGCCACCTTGGCGCCCTGCTCCACAAACAGCCGGCAAGTCGCAGCGCCCATGCCACGCGCTGCGCCTGTGATGATGGCGGTCTTGCCTGCCAGTCGATTCATGCTCTGCCTCCTCTAGGGCAGTGCCTTTGCTGCCCAGTCGTCATGCACACAGCTTTCAAAGCCTTGTCCATTATTGGGCCCAGCCCGGGCCTACCTGTGCCATCGGCCTTGCTCGCATGTACCTAGGCAAAACAGAGGTTGCGCCGCTTTACTCCCGGCGCTCGGCAGGCTTTATCGCTGGCGGTGGTTCAGACGCCTCCTCCACAACCACTTCAGGCGCTTCGGTCGCACTTTCACCGCCCATGTCCTGGGACGACTCCAGAGAGCGGTCTTCCTCGCCCATCGCGTCAGAGTTCAGTCGCTCTGCAGCAGGCCGCAAGTCCCAGATAGAGCCACCAGGCAGAGGCTTGATCTCCTGCCCCGCTCCATCGGCCAGCCCCACCAGCAAAGCGCGCCCGTCCGGCAGCACGCGGAAGTCGCCAAAGCGGCCCTGTGCAAAGTGCTCGCCCTGCCCCTCGGGGAAGAAGTAGGCATCCGTGACCAGCACCCAGCGCCCTTTGAGCCGCTTAAGCGGCAAGAGGACCTCCCCCTCGCCCACCGCCTTGCTGTCGTCCGCCAGCGCCTTGATGAAGGCAACGCCCTGTGCATCCACTCCGGCCAGGACATGGGCCAACGGGCCTTGTATTTTTTCCAGGCCCGTCAGCACATCGGGCGGCAAATCAAAGCGCAGCGCCATGTAGTCGCCTTGCATCAGCGATCGCGGATCCACCGGCACCAGGGGCACCAGAATGCGCTGGCCTTGGGCAATGACCTGCTCCTTGCCGCGCACATCCCAGTTGACCACCCCAAAGATCAGCACTGCGCCCAGCAGCACCCAGACCCACCTGGGCTGAGGCGTCTCGCTAGCCAACGCCGCTGGCTCATGCCGGACACCACGCCTGGGCCACAGCAGACCGATCAACAGCAGGGCCCCCAGCACTGCCAAACCCAGACCTTTGATCGCCAGAGGCCAGCTCAGCACATAGTAAAAATGCCCCAGAAAACTCAAGGCAGCCAGCGCGCACAAGAGCGCAATGCGCCAGCGGCCCGCCATCAATGCCCCCGCAGCAATCAGACTCACAGTCCCCAGCCCGGGGCTGAACCACGCGCATACCGCCAGCAAAGCCCCGACCAGCACGAGCACATATTGCAGCTCTGCGTCCAGCAACTGGCGCTGTCGCCAGACACGCAGCAGCCAGGCTGTTGCCAGCAGCACCGCCAGCACATCCAGCCCTCGTCCAAGCCAGAGCAGCCAGCGCCAGCTCTGCAGGACTTCATGGCTCCACCAGATGCTGCCCAGCAAACTGGAGGCTGACATGCCATAGTCCATCAGCACCATGATGAACACCAGCCCCACAATGGCCGCATCGGCAAACACCGCCCAGCGCAGCTGCGTCCACCATGGCGGTGGCGTCATTGCGGAATTCTCCAGTCGCTGCACTTCACCGCGCAGCCACAGGCACCAGAGCAAAGCGATCAGCTGACAGCCCAGCAGCACGGGAGCCATCCAGATACTCCAGCGCTGCAGCGTAAAGCACATGCCGTAGACCGCCACTGCCCAGCCCACGCCCATGACAGCTTGAATCCAGCGCACACTGGCCAGCCAGCCTCCCAGCAGCTGCAACACAGCGGCGCAGGAAAAAAGCAGCAGCATGCTCTGGCGGGTCTCAAAATCCTCTAGGCCCAGCTTGAACAGCAACAGTCCCAGGCCCAGCCCCCAGAGCACCAGCCCTGCGCAGCTGACGAAGGCCTGCTCGGCCCGCCGCAGCAAAGCCCCTGCAACCGCCAGCATGAGCACCGCAAAAACGGTACCGCCCACCCCCTCCATCAGCTCACTCCAGACCAGCAGCAAAAACGCCGCTATCGGTAGCGTGCAAACCAGCACACCCAGCATGACCATGGCAATGACCAAGGGCGAAGGCTCTTCCCTGTCCTGCGCGGGCCAATCGCTTTTCACCAGTTGCTGCGCACGGGCCTGTGCCCACCAAGCAGGCCGTGATTGAAAGCGATTCATGCAGCCTCCTTGAGGGTGGATTGCTGCTCGGAACGCATGCGCTGCTGCACGCTGAGCAGGCAGCGCACCGAAACCGCAATACAGCCCAGTGTCACCAAGCCGAAAATCAGCAGCATGACTTCGCCCCCGCTTTCAAACAGCCAGCGCGCCAGCGAGGACAGCAGCAGAGCATTGACCGCCAGCATTGCCAGGCAGGCCGTCACAAAGTCCTGAAAACGGCCCCGCAAAGACAGCCACAACACACCGCCAACCAGTAGCACCACCAGCCCCAGAATCAGCCCGGATGCATCTCCCCTGGTTGCCAGCAACTGCGTCATGCCCATTCCAGTCCACGCGGCCAGAGCGCAGCCCACTGCCGTTCGGTGCGACCACCAGCCTATATGACCGTCCTGCCCCTTCACACGCAGCGCAGGCACCAGGGACAGCAAGGCGGGGCAGATGGCCAGCAGCAACCACAGCCCCAGGTTCAGGCCGATCTGAGAAAGAGAGGGCGAGTGTTCAAACAGCACATCGGCCCAATCCAGACGGCCCGTCCACATCACCAACCCCGTCGCAACAATTAGCACCCACAGCAGCCAGAGAACATCGCTACGAGCCGCAGCGACCCACACCAGGGACAGCGCAGCCCAGGCTGCAAACAAATGCCAGGCATCGGCCCCCGTCTGGTAGGTCTGCCCCACGAAAGCCAGCAGCCCGCCCAGCACCATCGTTGCACACAGCAAGGCGGCATTCCGGGCACGCTGCCAGACGCAGGCTGCGAGCACGCTCAGCGCCAGCGCCGCCTCGATCAGCCCCAGTCGAAACATGCGCGACTGCTCCTGCCAATTGGCGGCAACCCAAAAAATCAGTCCGCTGGCCAGCAGCAGTCCCGCGACCCAAAGCAGCCCCTTGCGCACCAGCACGGCCAGATTCCGGGGCTGTGCTGGCGATACCGCCAGTTGGTAGAGCTGCGCCATGCGCCCGTCGCCGGCAGGCAGTTGGCGCGCCGCTTGATACAGATTGGGATCCATCAATATCTCCGTTTCAAGCTGAGCATCATGCAGACAAGCGCTGCACCTGCCAACCCGCGGCTATGGGCTGCTGCTGACAAACTGACAGACCGCAGCATTGCTGCAGCGCCAGATGGCCTGCCCTGCCAGCGGACCACGCTGCATCAACAGCTTGCGCAGCGGCCAGGCGCACTGCGGGCACACCGGCACCTCATCCAACTGACTGGCTGCCACCACTTTCGGGGCGTTTTTTGGAGTGGTTTGGGCTACCGTTGTAGCTGGAGCCTCCACTGGCTCCAGCTGAATATCCACGGTCTCGGGAGACACCGGCTTGACGGGCTCGGCGGCCTGCACATCCGGCTCCAGTCTCGCCCTGGTGCGGCGCAGCTGCTTGGTGGATTGCAGTTGCTTCACATGGGCCACATGCCGCTTGTCGGTAGCGCGGCCTGGCTGCAGCTTCACCTCCTCCAGCTTGTCCAGCCACATCTGCATCTGCTCCGGACTCCAGACGGCCTGATCAAAGCTCTGGATATAGGCTGCAAAGCCATCGCCACGCGTGACCTGCGGCGGCATCTCGGTCTTGAACTCGCAGTCGCCCACAAAGGCGATCACCGAATGCACATGCGCGGACTCCATGCCCAGCAACTCCTGCAAAGTCTTGATGTGCTTGTAGTTCTGGCGCAGCGGGTTCTGGAACTTGCTGCGCTTCTTGAAAATCTGCTGCGTCCACTCGCGCTGCTTTTCGGTGCCAAAGATCCAGCCCTGAAAGTTCTTGGTCTCCAGCACAAACAGGCCATAGGGCGAGAAGATCAGATGATCGATCTGCGTGCTGCCGCCATCCGCTGTGGGCAAGGTGACGTTGCGCAGATCCACATAGATCAGCGGATTGAGCCGCTGGCGAATCAGCCTCTGAACCCGCTGCTCTCCCGCCCAGCCCTTGAAGCGCGGCGAGCGCAACACGCCCACCAGCACCATGAATGCCAGCGCCAGCCCCAGATACAAAAACAGGCCATTGAAGGCCGTAGAGAGAATCTGCTCCATGACTCGATCGATTTAGAACCACCACGTCAAAAACTGGCACGACCCAAGCGAGGGACAGCAAGCAAGCGCCGCCGCGCAGCGAGGCTGTCGTCCCCCCTCCGGCGCTGTGCGCCAGAGAGGGGGAAGGCGCCAAGCGCCTCAGGGGGAGCCCTTAATTCAATGCCATGCTCAAGCGGCGGCGATAGCTGTTGACCAGCGCCGTCGCCTCATCCTGCTCGGCATTGCCTTTGCCCAACAGCTCAATGCCGCCAGCGGTCTTGCCAGGCACGGCGTCCTGCTTCTTGGGCTTGGGAGGGGTCAGCAGCTCCAGCAAGGCCACGATGAGCTTGCGCGCAGCCTCCTCGTTCCAGGTCTTGTCGCGCATGATGATCTCCAGCAGCTCGTCCATGCACAGCGTCCACTGGCTGTGGGCCAGCAGGGCGCGGGCACGGCCAAAGCGGGCGTCAAAGTCGCGTTTGTTGGCTTCGATCAAGGCATCGAACTTGGCCACATCGGCGTTGTCGTCCTGCATGGCGAACTCCAGGGCTTTGAGCCACTGGTTCAGCGCCTCAAAGCGCAGCGGCTGGGGAATGCGCTTGATGGGCTCGGCCAGCAAGGCGTGGGCTTCGTCAAAGCTGCCGGTCGCAATCAAGAGGCGCACATAGTCAAAGCGGGCATCGTCATTGGCGGGGTCGGCGGCCAGCGCATCGGCCAACTTTTGCAGTGCGGCCTGGGTGTCACCGGACTCCAGCAGGGCTTGCGCTTCGTCCGCTTCGGCTTCCGCCATCAACGCGCCCTCGGAGGGCAGGTGCTTGTCGAGGAACTCGCGCAGCTTGCCTTCGGGCTGGGCACCCATGAAGCCGTCCACGGGCTTGCCGCCCATCATCAGCACACAGGTGGGGATGGAGCGAATGCCGAACATGCTGGCCAGTTGCTGCTCCTGATCGGAGTCGATCTTGACCAGCTTGAAGCGGCCTGCATACGCTTCTTCCAGCTTCTCCAACACCGGGCCCAGCGTCTTGCAGGGGCCACACCAGGGTGCCCAGAAGTCCACCAGCACAGGCACGGCCATGGAGGCGGCTACAACTTCGGCTTCAAAATTCTCGATGGTGACGTCAATCATGTGATTCCCAATGCTGCTTGCGCGACCGCACTGGCGGCTGCGCTGAAGATTCTTGCAAGCCGGCCTTCGCACCCTTGGTGCCAGCCGGGCGATGCTGCGATTCTCCACGCAAATGCGCTGCGGCAACTCATAGGCCGAGGAGGCAAGGGCTTTTGCTCTGCAAATGAAAGCACCTGGCGCTTGTTGTCATTGCATTTCAACGTGTTTGATTTCACAAAGCATTGAAAGACTTGCGCTTAAAGCTCCTGTTTTGAGAGCCATTGCCCCATGGGACTGACCTGCACCTCAGCTATATTGCCTGCCAACCAAGGAGCGCAGACTTGATTGAAGTTTCACAACTGGTGTTTGAATATCCGGGACACCGCGCACTCGACGGCGTGAGCCTGTCCATAGACGCAGGCAGCGTCACCGCACTGGTCGGCCCCAATGGCGCAGGCAAGTCCACATTGATGCGCTGCATCGCCGGGCTGGAGCAGCCGCTGTCGGGGCAGATCTATGTCAAAGGCCTGTCCGTAGAGGAGCAGCCGCGCCAGGTGCACCGCCACCTCGGCTATCTGTCGGACTTTTACGGCCTTTATGACCGCCTCAGCGTCACGCGCTGCCTGCAGTACTCGGCCCTGTCCATGGGCGTGGATCCCGCGCAGGTCGCTGTCCGCGTGCAGCAGGTGGCCGCGCAACTGGGCCTGACCGAGCTGCTGCACCGCCACCCGACCGAGCTCTCGCGCGGCCAGCGCCAGCGCGTGGCCATCGGCCAGGCCATCGTGCACCAGCCCAGCGTGCTGCTGCTGGACGAGCCGGCCAGCGGTCTGGACCCCGATGCGCGCAGCAGCCTCTCCCAGCTGTTTCGCCAGCTGCAGGCACAGGGCATGACGCTCATCGTCTCCAGCCACATCCTCAGCGAGCTGGACGAGTACTGCACGCATATTCTGAGCATTCGCCATGGCCGCATCGAAAGCCACGAGGCTTTGCAAAGCGCGGACAACCTGAGCCCGTCCGCACAGGCTCAGACGGCACAACAGCCCCAGCTCTATGCGCTGGAAGTGGCCATGGAGCAAAGTGACGGCTTTGAAGCCCGGTTGCGCCAGGCCTTGCTGAGCACGCAGGTGCAGGACTTCGATCTGAGTGGTCAGCGCCCTATTCAGCTGTGGCTGCCTGCCGCCGCCAGTGCCCGTGCGGCCTGGCTGGCCCAGCTGGTGCAGGCCGGCATTCCCGTCGCAGCGCTGTACCCGCTGCGTGAGCGTCTGCAAGACCGCTATGCGCGCACCGCGCAGGCCAGAGACACCCATGGCCAAGGCCCCGTGAACAAGGAGCAAGCATGAGCACGCGCAACCCCGAATTTCAGCGCCAGCTCTGGCTGAACTGGCGCCCCTCGCTGCTGGCCTGGAGCCTGGGTCTGTGCCTGCTGGTACTGGCTCTGCCCATAGCCCTGTCCGCCCCCAAGAATCTGCCCGGCTCTCTGAGCATGACGGCCATGGCCGGGCTGTGGATTGCTGCCGTCATCTACGGCAGCGTGCTGGCCGGGCGCAGTCTGGCCGAAGAAGCCAGCCAGAACACCTGGGACTGGCAGCGCCTTTCCGCCCTCTCGCCCTGGCAGATGGCCTGGGGCAAGCTGCTGGGCGCAACCCTGCCCGCCTGGCTGTATGTGCTGTGGTTTGCCATGGCCAGCGCCGCCATTGCCACCGTTTGGGTGCTGGAGCCACTGCAGATGCACCACACCATTGCTCTGGCCGTGCTCTGGGGCCTGGGCCTGCAGACCTGGGCCATGAACTCGGTGCTGATGAGCTGGGGCCTGCAGGACAGGCCGGTCAACCGCAGGCGCGCAGCTCTCGTACCCTTGCTGCTGCTGTTTTTCATCCCCGGCCCCTTCATCAGCCATGTCTACAACGGCATGACAAGCAGCAACCCCGAGCCCGTGCTCTGGTGGGGCATGGAAGTCGGCGGGCTGGGCCTGGCCTATCTGGCCGGTGCTCTGGTACTGGGCCTGGGCTTGCTGGCCCTGTGGCGCCAGCTCTGCACGCGGCTTGATGTGCGCACCCTGCCCTGGGCCTGGCCGCTGGGCCTGGCGCTCACGGGCTTTTTCTCGGCCGGGTCGCTGGATGTGGGGGCGACTGCCTTCTTCAGCAGCACGGCCTGGATTGCCGTGATAGGCACGGCCTATGTCGCGCTGCAGCACATGGACCAGCATCTGCGCGCCTGGCGCCAGGTGCAATGGTCTGTCAGCCGTCAGCGCTGGCGTGAAGCTCTGGAAGCCCTGCCGCTGTGGCCCGTCAGCCTGCTGCTGGCCTTTGCCATGGCCGCGCTGCTGCTCTTTGTGCCCTACGACTTTGAGGCGGCCATCACGGGCCAGCTCAACACCTTCAACTTCTACCTGTGCCTGCATCTGCTGCGCGACTGCCTTCTGCTGACCGGCTTTGCCCTGCTGGCCGGCAGACTCAAGTCACCCATGGCGGCCTTCGTCATTGCCTGGCTGATCTTCAACCTCGTCGCGCCGCTGCTGGCCTATGGAGTGGCAGGCTATGCCGGCGCCATGGTGGTGCAACCGGTCTTTGGCATGGGGATGGGCTCACCAGATGCCATAGAAAAGGCCGGTGAGTGGGTGCACTACATCCCCTGGATCTCGCTGAGCCTGCAGACACTGGCCGTTCTGGGCTGGGTCGTCCACGTCTTCAGGGACCGTGTGCTGGGCTTTGCCCGCGACAACGCGACGAGCGCATAACTGCGTGTCATAGCAGCTCTGACCGGACGGCTTTGACCCGCCGCCGCCCGGTCAGGCCGCGAAACCGTAAAATCAGGGGTTCCACTAGGCCGGGCGGCTTGCCCTGAAGAACATGAACCCCATCCAAGTTGGCGTGGTCATGGGTTCCAGCAGCGACTGGGACACCATGCAGCACGCAGTTGCCATCCTCCAGCAATTCGGTATCGCTTTTGAAGCCAAGGTCGTTTCGGCCCACCGCATGCCGGACGACATGTTCCGCTTTGCCGAGACTGCTGCAGAGCGCGGCATCAAGGCCATCATCGCCGGTGCCGGCGGCGCGGCCCACCTGCCCGGCATGATTGCTGCCAAGACCCCCGTGCCCGTGCTGGGTGTGCCCGTGGCCAGCCGCCATCTGCAAGGCGTGGATTCGCTGCACTCCATCGTGCAAATGCCCAAGGGTGTGCCCGTGGCCACCTTTGCCATCGGCAACGCAGGTGCGGCCAACGCGGCCCTGTTTGCCGTGGCCCTGCTGGCCAATGAAGATGCTGAGCTGCGCAAGAAGCTCGAAGCCTTCCGCGCCGAGCAGACCGAAGCCGCCCGCAATATGACGCTGCCGGTGAACGCATGAGCAAAGATACCGATGTGATCCTGCCGGGCGCCACGCTGGGCGTGCTCGGCGGCGGCCAGCTGGGCCGCATGTTTGTCCACTCCGCGCAGGCCATGGGCTACTTCACCGCCGTGCTGGACAAGGACGAAACCAGCCCTGCCGGTCTGGTCAGCCATCACCATATCCGCACCGGCTATGAAGATGCCCAGGGCCTGGCTGACCTGGCCAAGCTCTGCGCAGCCGTCACCACCGAATTCGAAAACGTGCCTGCGGGCAGCCTGAACAAGCTGGCCGAAAGCCTGCCCGTCTCGCCCGCCGGTTCTGCCGTGGCGATTGCCCAGGACCGCGCTGCCGAAAAGGCCCACTTTATGAAGTGCGGCGTGCCTTGCGCACCCTACGCCGTGATTGAAACGCCTGCGCAACTGGCCGCTGTCAACGACGCGCTGCTGCCCGGTATTTTGAAGACGGCCCGCATGGGCTATGACGGCAAGGGCCAGATCCGTGTCAAAACCCGCGAAGAGCTGGCCAAGGGCTGGGACGAGCTGGGCAAGGTGGCCTGCGTGCTGGAAAAAATGCTGCCGCTGGCCCACGAATGCTCGGTCATCGTGGCCCGTGGCCGCGACGGCACCATCGTCAACCTGCCCGTGCAGCGCAATCTGCACCGCGACGGCATTCTGGCCGTCACCGAGGTTTACGAAGGAAATGTGCCTGCAGCACAAGCGGAGCAAGCGATTACAGCTGCAAAGTCTGTAGCACAAGGCCTGGACTATGTGGGCGTGCTGTGCGTGGAGTTCTTTGTACTGGAAGACGGCATGCTGGTGGTCAACGAAATCGCCCCGCGCCCGCACAACAGCGGCCACTACAGCCAGAACGCCATGGACGTCTCGCAGTTCGACCTGCAAGTGCGCTGCATGACCAATCTGCCCCTGGTGCAGCCACGCCAGCACAGCGCCACCATCATGCTCAACCTGCTGGGTGATCTGTGGTTCAAGGATGGTGACACCGCCCAGTCTCCCGCCTGGGATCAGGTGCTGGCCCTGCCCGGTGCCCACCTGCACCTGTACGGCAAGGTCGATGCCAAGCGAGCCCGCAAGATGGGGCACTTGAACATCACTGCGGCTACGGCTGAACAAGCCCGCACTACAGCCCTCAAGGCTGCTGAAATTTTGGGCATTGAGCCCTTCTAAGGAAGCATTGTGATTCTGGATGGAAAGCTGGACGCCTCGGTGCAAGCTGCTGCCGCGGCCCTGCAACAAGGCAAGCTGCTGGGCCTGCCCACCGAGACGGTCTATGGCCTGGCGGCGGACAGCGACAACGACGCTGCCGTGGCGCAGATCTTCACCGCCAAGGGCCGCCCGGCCAACCATCCGCTGATCGTGCATGTGGCGGACGCTGCCGCCATCACCCGTTACGCCCAGCAAGTACCGGTCTTTGCCCAGCAACTGATCGACGCTTTCTGGCCCGGCCCACTGACGCTCATCCTGCCGCGCCTGCCCGATGCTGCTAAGGCCTCGACGGGCGGCCAGGACAGCGTGGGCCTGCGCTGCCCCTCACACCCCGTAGCACATGCGGTGCTCAAAGCCTGCCAGCAGTTGAATCCGCCGGTGTGGGGCGTATCCGCCCCCAGCGCCAACAAGTTTGGCCGCGTCAGCCCCACTACGGCACAGCACGTTGCTGCCGAATTTGGCGATGACTTGCTGGTGCTGGATGGCGGTGCCTGCGAAGTCGGCATTGAATCAACAATAGTCGATTGCACACGCGGCGTGCCTGTGCTGCTGCGCCCCGGTGCCATCACGCGTGATGACATCCAGCGTGCCTGCGGCCAGCGACCGCTCTCCAAAGAAGAGCTGTCAGCCAATACCCCGCGTGCCTCAGGCACGCTTTTGGCGCACTATGCACCAAACGCCAAGGTGCGGCTGATGGATGGCAAGCAACTGCAGGCAGCACTCGATGTGCTGGGCGCAGATGGCAAAAACATTGCCATCTACCACCGCAGCCCGCTGAAGTGCGCCTCTGCCGCCATTCATCTGCGCCCCATGCCCCAGCAGGCGCTGGCCACGGCCCATGAGCTGTTTGGCGTCTTGCGCGACTTTGACGACATCGGCGCCAAGCTGATCTGGATCGAGACGCCCCCTGATACAGCCGACTGGGAAGGTGTGCTCGACCGCCTGCAACGCGCATCGGCTGCGGGCTGAGGCGCAGGCCCGCAATAAAAAACCGGGCCATGGCCCGGTTCAGTCCGCACACACCATGCCGCTCAGGGCTGCCAGCCCTTGGCTTTCAAGGCTTCCTGCATGATCACGCCCATCTGCTGGTGCCCGTAGGGCGTGGGATGGAAAGCGTTGGAGAACATATAGCGACTCCACCAGTCAGGGCTGGTTTCACCGGCGGGAATCGTTTTTTGCAGCAGGTCTGCGCTGCATTTGTAGATATCTTCGCTCACACCCAGCACCGAGCATGCTGGCACCGTGACATTGCTGAAGCCGTATTTGGCAGGTTCGCGAATCTGGTCGCCAAAGGCCTGGTGGAAGTCCACCAGCAGCACGCGCTCCTCGCCCTTGACTTCTTGCGCCAGGCGGTCATTGAAGGCCTTGACCCAGCCTTCAAACAGCTGCTTCATCTCCTGTGCCACTGCCGGGCTCTGTGTCAGCTCCAGGTTATGCAGCACTGCAGCGAATTCGGGCGTCATGGTGATAGGCGGCACGTTAAGGATCGCCACATGCTGAGCCCCTTTGTCCAGCAACTCGGCCTTGATCGAGGTCGCCAGCAACTGCGCCACTTTTTGCAGATACAGCCCGCCGGCCTGCGCCAGCCCTTGCTGGCCCTGATTCACCAGAGCATCCAGCGTGGCCGCATCAATCCTGGACGCCAGCATCTTCATCAGTGGAGCGCTATCACCCGTCCCTAGTGCGACCAAGAAATTCTCGACCAGCGCAGCGGCATCGTTGGAGCCCGCGGCAATCATCAGCAAGTCGGTGGAGGCAAGCCATTCCTGTGCCAGGTGCTTGATCTGGTGAATCACAGACAGTGGTTTATCGATTGGTTCGCCACTGGGCGCAAGCGGATTGATCTGAGCGCCTGCGACGGCATAGTTGCCACAGGCGGCCTTCTCGGTGTATCCCGTCATGGCGGGGTCCTGTGCCGCATAGTGCGGGCAGAGATCGACCTTGTACTGGGCAGCAATGCGCTCGGCCCAGACTTGGAAGTCCTTGCCGTCACTGTCCTTGCCCTGCACCGTGAACTTAAAACCAAAGGTGCCGCTGTCCGAGAGGCTGTCGCCCGCCACTTTGACACCGCTGACCTTGGGCTTGGGTGCGGGCAGCGTTCCCGAATCGCCGCCACCGCCGCAAGCGGCCATCAGGCCTGCTGCCGACAATGCCGCCGCCAAAAGTTTGATGTGTCCTCGCATGCTCTGAACCTCCCTGTCAATCCAGCCTAAAACGTGCCGCATTATCAAAGTCGAGCCTCCGTTCAGTATTGCAGTTTGCGCTCAGCACTGCGGTGCCAGCTGCGGTACCCGGCTTGTTACTGCGCTGCCGTCCAGTCGACCAGCGCGTCCCAGGCCGCACGCGCCGCCGGTGCATTGGCGTGGTTGGCCATGGCCACCAGCACATAACGCTGGCCGCTGGCACCATCCACATAACCCGCCAGAGCGGCAGAGTCGCGCAAGGTGCCGGTCTTGAGGTGGGCGGCACCAGCAGAACGCGCCTTGCTGCGGCGCAGCGTTCCGTCCACGCCGACGATGGGCAGGGAGGAGACGAACTCCGGCATCACGGGCGAGACCCAAGCGCTTTGCAGCATCTGTCCCAAAGCATTGGCAGTAATGCTGGCGTTGCGGCTCAGGCCCGCGCCGTTGTCCACCACGGGCAGCTCGGCACTGCCCCAGCGAGCTCCCCACCATTGGGCCAACACCTGCCGGGAGTTTTCAAAGCTGGTCACGCCAGTGCGCTGCATGCCCAGCGCCAGCAGCACATGCTGGGCCATGATGTTGTTGCTGTACTTGTTGATGTCGCGCACCACTTCGGACAGCGATGGCGATTCGATCTGCAGCGCAGGCTGCAGCCCTTGGGGCACGCTGCCGTCGCGCACGGCCCCGGTCAGCTTGCCGCCCAGCTCGCGCCACATGCCTTCGATGGCCTTGGCCGCAAAGCGCTCGGGCTGCGCGGGCGCAATCGACCAGCTCTTTTCGCCGCAAGTGGCCGGATAACTGCCGTTGAAAGCGATGCGCTGTGGGTGATTCATGTCCAGCTGCATCTTGGCGCGCCAGTCACCGCAATCAGAATTAGGAGCTGCCAGCGTTAGTGTTTGCTGGTTTTCCATGCCAAACATGGGCGGATCGTACTGAATACGAGCGACACCAGCTCCTGTATCAGGAGTGATCTGCAGGGCCACCGCCTTGTAGTTGATCAGCAGTGCATCGGGCGATGCGTTGTAGGGCCGCCAGGGCTCGTTGTCAAAGCCCGCTGCATCGTGGGATGGAAGCTGAAACGCGCTGCGGTCCAGAATGATGTCGCCCACAATGACTTTCACCCCCATGCCCTGCAGGCGGCGCAGCATCAGCCACAGGCGCTCCAGCACCAGCTTGGGGTCACCCTGACCTTGGATATAGAGATTGCCGCGCAGCGCGCCATCGACCACCGGACCGCCCAGGTACACGGGCGTGCGCCAGACATAGGCCGGGCCGAGCTGGTCGAGCGCCGCATAGGTCGTGACCAGCTTCATCACCGAGGCCGGATTCATGGGCTGGTGCGTGCGCCAGGCCAGATGGGGCTGCGTCTTGCCATCCACATTCATCACCAGCATGGACACGGCGTCGCGCGGAATCTTGGCGCGCTGCAAAGCGGCATCCACCGCAGCGGGAAGGCGAGTGTCCACAGTCTGTGCCTGCGGGCTCTGCGCCGGTGCGGTGTGGGCCAACAGCGCCAGCAGTGGCGCGCTCAGGGCCGTGGCGGCCTTGCGGAAAAAAGAGGTGGTCAGCAGCATGGGGGCAGAGTCTACGCCGCGTGCCCAGCCTGCGGGCATTGACTGCGCCAGCGGCAGGCTGACGGCCAGCGCCGGATAATATGCAGCTTTGCTGCCGCCTGTGGCAGCTCAGAGCCGTCTGTATTGCGCTCCAGCCCACCTGCGGCTGACGCCCGCCCACCATGAATCTTCTCGCCATCGACACCAGTACCGATACCTTGTTTGTAGCCGTCCAGCGTGGCGATGCCATCTGGCAGCACAGCGGGCCGGGGGCGCAACAGTCGTCGGCGCAGCTGCTGCCGGCCATCCGCCGGTTGATGCAGGAAGCAGGGCTGAGCTTTCCCCAGCTCAACGCCATCGCCTTTGGCCGCGGCCCTGGTTCCTTCACCGGTCTGCGCACGGCTTGCGCCATCACGCAAGGCCTGGCCTTTGCGGCCAAGGTTCCCGTGCTGCCTGTAGATTCCCTGCTCACCGTGGCGGAAGAAGCCCGCCATCTGCATGGCTGCACCGAGGTAGAAGCCGTGCTGGACGCACGCATGCACGAGGTCTATCACGCGCCGTTTCGCTATGTGGACGGCCAGTGGCAAGAGCCCGAGGATTTTGGCCTGTGCGCCCCCGAGGCACTGCAGGTGGCCGCCGACCTGACCGTGGCCGGCAACGCCCAAGCCATCTACCCCGAGCAGCTGGCACCTGCCGCACGCCATGTGCACGCCATGCCCACGGCGACGGCCATGCTGCGACTGGCCCCGGCGCTGTTGGCAAAAGGCTGCGCCGTGCCTGCCGAAGAGGCGCTGCCGCGCTATATCCGCGATAAAGTGGCCAAAACCACGGCCGAGCGCGAAGCCGAAAAAGCGGCCGCCGAGAACTCTGCACAAGCCTCTCAATGACCCCATCCAGCAGCGCCACCTCAGCCCTTTGCAGCAGTCTTTCTGAAGACGCTGCATCCATGGTGCATTTTGAGCCCTTGTCCGCACTGTGGCTGGACATCTTGCTCCCGATTGAAGAGCAAGCCTATGCCCACCCCTGGACGCGCGGCAACTTTCAGGACGCCATGGTCGCCGGCTACGAGATACAGCTGCTGGTCAATGCTCAGCACCAGTTGCTGGGCTACTTTGTCGCCATGCAGGTGCTCGACGAGGTGCATCTGCTCAACATCACCGTCAACCCTGCGCACCAGCGTCAGGGCTGGGCACGCGTGCTGCTCGATGCCCTGTCTTTGTGGGCGCGCGGCAAAGATGCCCAGTGGATCTGGCTGGAAGTGCGCGAGAGCAATGCCCGTGCCCGCGAAGTCTATGTCAAGCACGGCTTTACCGAAGTCGGCCTGCGCAAGAACTACTATCCCAACCCCAACGGCCCGCGTGAAAACGCCGTGCTCATGAATCTGAAACTATGGCCCTGAACCTGGACGCCCGCCAGCGGGCCATGCTGGAAGCCATGGGCATTACGGTCTGGCTGCCCGAGCCTGTCGAAGCCCTGGCCCAGCCGCAGCACGATGCAGCGCCGGCCGCTACCGAGTTGCGTGCTGCCGAGCCTGCCCCTGTGTTGCGCGTCACTCCTGTCGCACCCGCTGCAGCTCCTGTGCAGCCCTCCAGCACATCAGCTGAGCCACCGACGGTGCAGATCGCTCCAGCTCCCTCCGCCAAACCGGCTCCGGCAGCGCCTGCACAAATAACCTCCAGAGTGGCGCACCACAGCAGCGAGACTCGACCTTTTGTACAGCAGCCCGCAGCCGGCCCCTCCGGAGAACCCGGTCTTGGCTGGACCATCAGCCCGGCGCAGCTGGTCTACCCCCACGCGCCCCAGCATGTGCAAGCGGGCGCTCAAGGCGGCTGGCTGCTCTTGATGGAGCCGCCTGCCAACCCGGCCCTGCTCAGCCCCTCGCAAAAGCCCAGCGCAGACAGCGCCCAGACAGCCCTGCAAGGCGATGCCGCCAAACTGCTGGACAACATGCTGCGGGCCTTGAACCTGCAAGAAAAGCCCCGTGTGTTCAGCGCTGCACTGCACCGCGCACCGCCCGATGCCGACCTGAGCCACGCCCAGCCGCTGCAGCCTGCGCTGGAAGCCCTGCTGCGCGAGCTGCGCCCCGACTGCGTGCTGGTGCTGGGCCTGGCCAGCGCCCGCGCCGTACTGGGACGCCATGATGCGCTGGGCCGCCTGAGGGCCGAGCCGCACCGCATTGCCGGAGTGCCTACCGTGGTGACCTATGACCCCAACTACCTGCTGCGTGCGCCGCAGGCCAAGGCGGGAGCCTGGGCCGACCTGGTGCAGGCCGATGCCTTTACAAAGACTCGGTGACAGCCGGGCGACATGCCCTGCTTACCCACTCCCCCATGTGCGTTGAGTGCCACATGCTGCATGTGCAACGTAGCATAATCACCGACTTCTATTCACTGAAAGACATCTGTGGACAACTATCCCAGTTGGTAGCTTTCAGCTCCCGGTTTACATGGATGGGGGTTGAAAGCGCCTTCATCCCTGCAAAACCTCAAGAACAACCGGGAGTGAGCTGATGCTCAACATCTTTACGCTGGCCAATGGCCGCCTCGTTCAAGAAGAAATCGAGTCTCTGGAAGACCTCGCACGCTTTCGCCCCGTCTGGGTCGACCTGGAGTCGCCCACGGTCGAAGAAAAGCGCTGGATCAAGCAGCATTACGAACTCTCCATTCCCGAAGATGCGATGGATGACGACATCGAGGAGTCGGCCCGTTTCTACGAAGAAGACAATGGCGAGCTGCATATTCGCAGCGACTTCTTGATCGACGATGTGGAAGACCCACGCTCGGTGCGTGTGGCTTTTATCCTCAACCAGCACAACCAGGACCTGCGCAGCTGCGGCGTTCTGTTCTCCATCCACGATGAAGATGTACCCGTCTTCCGCCTGCTGCGCATGCGCGCCCGCCGTGCGCCCGGCCTGATCGATGAAGCCAAGGACGTGCTGCTCAAGTTGTTCGACGCCGATGCCGAATACTCGGCCGACACGCTGGAGCGCATCTACGACGATCTGGAAAAAGCCAGCAAGATGGTGCTGTCGGGCGATGTCACCGACGATGTGGCCAAGGAAGTGCTGGGCGCCATTGCCCGCCAGGAAGACTTGAACGGTCGCATCCGCCGCAACGTCATGGATACGCGCCGCGCCGTCAGCTTCATGATGCGCAGCAAGATGCTCAACGCCGAGCAGTTCGAGGAGTCGCGCCAGATTCTGCGTGACATCGAGTCGCTGGACAGCCACACCGCGTTTTTGTTCGACAAGATCAACTTCTTGATGGATGCCACCGTCGGCTTCATCAACATCAACCAGAACAAGATCATCAAGATCTTCTCCGTGGCCAGCGTGGCCCTGCTGCCGCCCACGTTGATCGCCAGCGTCTACGGCATGAACTTCCAGTTCATGCCCGAGCTGAACTGGGAATACGGCTACCCCTATGTGCTGGCCCTGATGGTGGCCAGTGCGGTGGGGCCCATGCTGTACTTCCGCAAGCGCGGGTGGCTTAAATAGAAACACCCCCTGAGCGGCTTTGCCGCTTCCCCCTCTCCTTCGGGAGGGGGACGACAGCTTCGCTGCGGGGCGGCCCTTGCTTGCTGTCTCTCACTTAGGCCGCGCCAGTTTTTAACGCCGCACTACGTTACTTTTCTTGTGTAGCCAGGCGTTTGCACAGGTCTTCGATGACAACCTGTGCGTAGCGGCTGGCGATGCTTTGCACAAACTTCGGGAAGTCCACATGGGCCGAGTCGTCGGCACGGTCTGAGATGCTGCGCATGGCAGCAAAGGGCAGGCCGTAGTCCGCGCAGACCTGGGCAATGGCTGCGCCTTCCATCTCTACGGCCAAGGGCTGCAGGCCGGCCTGCTCCAGACCTTGGCGCAAGTCGCCAGATTCTTCTGCGCCAGAGACAAAGCGATCGCCGCTGACGATCAATCCCTGGTGCATGCGCGGTGCAGGCAGCTCCAGCGTTGCCGCCCAGGCAGCAGCATGGTGGTCCACACAATGCTGTACAGCCTGCGCCAGCGTGGCGGTCAGCGCAGCATCGCAGGCAAAGCGCTGGCGGCCATAGCCGGGCACTTCGTAGCGCGGGAAAATCGGTGATGCATCCATGTCGTGCTGCACATAGTCGTGCGCCACCACCACATCGCCCACCTGCACATCACTCCCCAAACCGCCTGCCACGCCGGTGAAAACCATGGCCTGCACACCAAAGCGCTCTATCAGCGCCACTGCAGTGGTGGCAGCCGCTACCTTGCCGATACCGGAAAGCACGCAAATCACTTCGGAGTCATGCAGCTTTCCACGCCAGAAGGTACGGCCAGCATGGGTAATCTGCTGCGCATCTTGTAGCAAGTGAACCAGCCCGTCCTGCTCGTCGGCAAGGGCACTGAGAATGGCAATCGGCATCATGGGAACTTCAGTCAGACAAAACAAAAGCGGCCCGCAAGCCGCCTGTCTCAATTGTGCCCCATGTACTCCCGTCAGACCCTGAAGTACTCAAATGCTCAGCACTGCCACCCGGTTCAAAACGGCACGCACCACGCTGTACACCGTCAGCGCAGACGTCTTGGGATTGGCCGCCAGCGGCTTGCCGCGCAACGTCAGCTCCAGCGAGCCAAAGGCTCCATGGGCTTCAAGCTGGTGCACGTTCTGCGTCACCGCCGGATCGGCCAACAGCCGAACGCGTGTCTGATCCAGACCCAGGCCCGCCAGCGACAACGTGGCCGCCACATTGGCATTCTTGGGATACAGCCGCGCAGCCTCGCGGGCCGAACCCTCAAAAAGGCAAAAGGCCTCGCTCAGCGAGGTCAGATCACACAATTGCTGCGCGGGCGTACCCAGCCAGGCCTGAGGCGGCTTGCGCCCGGTATAGGTCACAGCATCCAGCCCACCCAGGCGGGCCGCAGCCAATGCATCAATCCCGCCCATGGCCCCTGACAACAACTGCAACTGCGCACCGCCTGCATCAGCGGCGGCTTCCAGCCGCTGCGCCATGCCCGGCTCACTCAAGGCTCCGACCGACACCACCAGTGCAGAAATGCCGCGCTCCAGTGCCGGCAGCACATGCTGCTCCAGCGCAGCGTGGCCTGCGCATTCCACCAGCAGATCTGGCTGCGCATCGGCGGGCAGCTCGGTCAGCAACTTCGCCTGAGGGGCCAGTTGCTGGAGCAACGCTTGCCGCTGCGGGCTGATATTCGACACCACCACCCAGCCCAGTTGCACGCGCTTTTCAGTCTGCAACAACTCCAATGCACTGCGGCCAATCGCCCCCAGCCCCAACAAAGCAATCTTCATCATCTTCCCTTTTTTGACTGCGCCACTGTCTGCCAAGGCAGGCTGCGCACGCAGCAATGATGCCGCCGTTTTCTGCCTCGCAAACGACTCCTGAATTGAGAGCTGACAGCGCAATACAGGAAACGAATAACTGCCGTTTTGACACAAAAAAAGACAGCTGAAATGGCTGCCTTGGGTTGAAGGGGAAGAGATGCTTCCAGCCCTAGGGCTCAGGCATCGCGCAGCTCGCGACGCAAAATTTTGCCTACAGGCGTCTTGGGCAGTTCGTCGCGGAAGACGATGTAGCGCGGGCGCTTGTATCCCGTCAGATTGGCCTGGCAGTACTCGCGCAAGGTCTGCTCGGTCAACCCCGCATCCTTTTTCACGACGATGAGCTTGATGGCCTCGCCCGTCTTCTCATCGGGCACGCCCACCACGGCGCACTCCAGCACGCCTGGGCAGTTGGAGACCACGTCCTCTACCTCATTGGGATAGACATTGAAGCCACTGACGATGACCATGTCCTTCTTGCGATCGACGATCTTCACGAAGCCACGCTCGTCCATGGTTCCGATGTCACCGGTGAGGAAGTAGCCATCGGCCGTCATGGCCTTGGCCGTCTCATCGGGACGCTGCCAGTAGCCAGCCATCACCTGCGGGCCCAGCACGGCGACTTCTCCGGGCTGGCCCAGCTCTGTCACTTCCCGACCATCGCTGTCGACCAGCTTCACATAGGTGCTGGGCAAGGGCACGCCGATCGTGCCGGTGAACTCTGTGTTCGTCACCGGATTGCAGGTGACAGAGGGGCTGGTTTCGGACAGGCCATAACCCTCACAAATCGGGCAGCCAGTCTTCTTGAGCCACAGCTCGGCCACGGCGCTTTGCACGGCCATGCCGCCGCCTACCGAGACCTTGAGGTGGCTCCAGTCCACGGTGTTGAAATCCGGGTGATTGGCCAGCCCATTGAACAGCGTATTCACTGCGGGCAAACTGTGAAAGCGATGCTTGGACAGTTCCTTGAGCGTGGCCTTGAGGTCGCGCGGATTCGGGATGAGCACGGTCTTGCCGCCCGTGCGCATGCTCAGCATCATGTTCACCGTAAAAGCGAAGATGTGATAGAGCGGCAACGCGCAGATGCTGGTGGGCTGCTCGCCCGCCGGCACCTTTTTCATGGCAGGCTCATTCCAGGCTTCGGACTGCAGCACGTTGGCGATGATGTTCTTGTGCAGCAGCACTGCGCCCTTGCTCACGCCCGTAGTACCGCCGGTGTACTGCAGCAAGGCCATGTCGTCAGGCTTGAGTTGCGGTGCATTAAAGCGGGCACCACGCCCCTTGGCCAGCGCATCGTTGAAGCGCACTGCACCCGGCAGGCTGAAGACAGGCACCATCTTCTTGACGGAGCGCACCACATAGTTGACCAGCATGCCTTTCAAAAAGCCCAGCTCGTCGCCCATGGCGCATAGAACAATGTGCTGAACGGCACTGCCGTGAATGCCGTCCTGCAGTGTTTTGGCAAAGTTCTCGATGATGACGATGGCCTTGGCACCCGAATCCTTGAGCTGGTGCTCCAGCTCACGTGCAGTATAGAGCGGGTTGACGTTGACCACCACATAACCGGCGCGCAGCACCGCCGCCACGGCCACCGGGTACTGCGGGATATTGGGCATCATCAAGGCCACACGATCGCCGCGCTGCAGGCCCAGACCTTGCAGATAGGCCGCAAATGCCCGGCTTTGTGCATCGACCTCGGCAAAGCTCAGCTCCTTGCCCATGAACGAATACGCCACCTTGCCCGCATGCTTGGAAAAGGCCTCCTCCATCAAGGCCACCAGCGAGGAATACTGGCTTGTATCGATATCAGCAGGAACCCCCTGTGGATAGGCGCTCAGCCAGGGACGGTTGCTCATTGTGCAGTCTCCATGTCATATCGTCTGATCGAACATTCTGATAAAAAGCACGGTCGTTCGATACTGTGCTAACCCTAAGATCGTCTCGCGCTTTTGCAAGCTGCGTGACGAATCGCTAAGCCACAGCGGGCATTTCCGGCAACCCGTTGAAGCTGCGCAACCCTTCCAGATCCAGCAATTGCACACTGCGGTAGCCCACCTCGATCAGGCCCGCTCGGTGCAGATGGCTCAGCGCCTCACTCAGGCGCGAGCGCGAGACATTGCAATAGTCGGCCAGTTCGCTTTGCGGCACATTGAGCCAGCGGCCACGCGCCGAGGGGAAATTCAGCGGCGTGATCAGCGCTCCGAGGCAGCGAGCCACCCGCGCGACCGTTCCGCTGTGCTGCTGCGCACTGATCAAGGTCATGAGCTGCAGGTTGCGCTCTGCCAGCAACTGCAGCAAAAAAGCCTGAAAGCCGGGAGCCTGCACGGTCAGCGCATCAAACACCAGGCTCGGCAGTTGCACCACCGTCAAATCGTGCAAGGCCACTGCGTCACAGGCGTAGGGCACGCCCCGCAGCAGCTCAGCCTCCCCGATCCAGCTTCCCGCCACGCTGCACAGCGTAACCGCCCGCCCATCCTCCAGGTGCACGCACAGTTTGGCGGCACCGCCCAGCACGCCGGTCCAGTGCTGGGCGGCATCGCCCGTACGCCATATCGACTGCCCCGCCTGCAGATGGCGCAGTTGCAGCGCAGGCAGCACCTGACTGTGCATGAACGCGTGCGGCACATGATCCGCCCAGATGCATTCGCGCCACCGCTCCAGCACCTGCTCTTTTGAGTAGTGATTTGTTGCAGACATACCAATTGTTCTCAAAAGAAAAGAATTCTCATTTGCATTTGAATAGATTAGGGGGTTGTAGCACATTCCTGACCGCCCCAGGCGGGCCGCGCCATGCCCTTTTCCCTTTCGCTTCTGAGCGCTGCACTCCAGCAACGCCCTTCTCATCCGCATCTGTTGCCCATCAGCTTGGCGGCCCTGCTTTTAGTGCATTTTCAAGCCCAAGCCGAGACAGAGGCTGCGCACAACGCTAGCAATTCAGAAGCGCAAGCAGAAGCAGAGCTGGCAACCCAGACGATTACCGGTTCCCGGCTGGCCCAGAGCCGCAGCGAACTGACGGCCACGGTGCAAATCATCGACAGCGCCACGTTACAGACGCAGATTCAGGGTGGCCTCAATCTCAAGGAGGCGCTCGGCCATCTGGTAGCCGGCATTGACCTGGGCAACCAGGGGCGTAGCGCCTTTGGCCAGAACCTGCGCGGTCGCCCCATGCTGGTGATGATCGATGGTGTCTCTCTGAACTCGGCACGCGCCACTGCCAGGCAGCTGGACGCCATCGATGCCTTCCATATCGAGCGCATCGAGGTGCTCTCCGGCGCCAGCGCCCTGTACGGCGGAGGCGCCACGGGCGGCATCGTCAACATCATCACCAAAAAGGCAGGGGACGCTCCAACCCGCTACAGCAGCGAAGTCGGCCTGACCAGCGGCTTTCAGGGCAGTGGCGATCACCAGTGGCGACTGGCCCAGTCCATCTCCGGCGGCAACGAGACCGTACAAGGCCGCCTGGGGATTGCGGTTCAGGATGCCGGCGACTTCTACGACGCCAAGGGACAAAAGGTGCGAACCGATATCACGCAAACCGATCTGCAGAACACGCGCAGCGTGGATCTGCTGGGCAACCTGCAAGTCAAGCTCGGTGGACAGCAGCACCTGAACCTGAGCGGCCAGTATTACCGCAACAAGTTTGATGGCGGCAGCTATCTCTACGCAGGCCCAGGCCTGGCTGGGATTTTTGGCCGCCCCGAACTGCTGGAGCAGCGCAGCGACTTTCAGAGCGATGTGATGCCCATGACCGAGCGCTTCATGCTCAACGCCGATTACAGCGCGGGCAATGTGCTGGGCGGCCAGGATCTGTACCTGCAGACCTTCTATCGCAAGGAAAACCTGGACTTCGCCCCTTACCCCGGCTCCTACATCTCGACCACGCACCAGAACACCGAGGCCTTTGGCTTCAAGGCAGCCCTGTCCAAGCAGCTTGGCGACCTCAATATCCGCTACGGACTGGATTGGGATGAGGAGAACTTCGACTCCAGCCAGACCATCTTCGACCGCAAACTGAGCCTGTCTTCAGGCGGCATGATCAACAAGACCATGGCCGAAACCGGCCGCTACCCCGACTACCGCGTGCGCAGCACCGCCCTGTTTGCACAAGGTGAGTGGAAGCTCAGCCCGCGCACCAGCCTCAATGCAGGCCTGCGCCACCAGCGCATGCGCCTGGGGGTGGATGATTTTGTGGCGGCCACCCAGCAGGTCATGCCGCTGTACGGCCAAGGCAAGACGGCCGATGTCGTGCCCGGCGGCGGCAACAGCTACAACGTCAGCCTGTTCAATCTGGGCTTGAACTTCAAGCCGACCCCAGGCCATGACACCTGGGTGAGTTACTCCGAAGGTTTCGAATTGCCAGACCCGGCCAAGTACTACGGCCAGGGTCAATATGTGCTCAACGGCACCCACTGGCAACTGGTGCGCGGCGTCACGCCTGCCAGCTCTCCGCTGCAAGGCATCAAGACCCGCCAAGTGGAGCTGGGCTGGCGTGGCAGCATGGGCCCGCTAAAGGCACAAAGCGCGCTGTTCTACGCCTGGTCGGACAAAAACATGACGCTGTCGCCCGGCACCCTGGTCATTAACGTGGTGGACGACAAGCGCCGCAACTTCGGCTGGGAGGGCATGCTCGACTACCAAGTCAACAGCGCCTGGACCCTGGGCGGCAGCTGGCTGTGGATGCGCTCTGAAAACAAGAACAACAACGAGTGGCAGCGCCAAAGCATCATGACGGCCAGCCCCTCCAAGCTGACGGCACATGCCACCTGGCGCCATCAAAACTGGAATACCCGCCTGCAGGCCACCCACATGGTGTCTCTGAAGGACTCCACCGGTCAGCGCATGAAGGGCTACACCACCGTGGACCTCATGAGCACCGTGAAACTGCCCGTAGGCCAGCTGCAGCTGGGAGTACAGAACCTGCTGGACAAACAATACCTGAGCACTTGGTCCCAGCGTGCGATGGCGCTGTATGCCGTGCCGCCCGTCTCGCGTGACACCTTTGCCTTCTATGGCCGGGGACGTACGCTCAGCGCGACATACCGCGTGGACTATTGAGCATGGCCGATTCTGCGATGAGCGCCACCGCTGCCAAGGCCGCTGTCACCGACCGCCAGCGCTGGGTGCTGGTGGGGGCGCTGTATCTGGCACAAAGCATTCCCTCCTATCTGCTCATCATGGCGGTGCCTGCGGCACTGCGAGCGCTGGGCCTGGGGCTGGACAAGGTGGGACTGTTGTCGATGCTGATGCTGCCGCTCATTCTCAAGTTTGCCTGGGCGCCGCTGGTGGACCGCACACGCTTTGGCCGCTTGGGCCACCGCCGGGGCTGGATCCTGATGACCCAGCTGTGCACCTGCGCGGGCATTGCCGCACTGGCTTTCAGCGACCCCAGCCAGATCACCGCCGTGGTGCTGGCCGGCCTGCTCATAGCGCTCTCCATTGCCACACAGGACATTGCCACCGATGGCTATGCCACACGCCTGCTCAGCCCTGCGGATCGTCCCATGGGCAATGGCATTCAGGCTGGCTCGGTCGCCGTAGGTGTCCTGGTGGGCGGAACGCTGTCCATGTGGCTTTTCGAGCACTGGGGCTGGACAGCCACGCTGCTTGCGATGAGTACCCTGTCACTGCTGCCTTTGGCCGTACTGCCGTGGATGCGTGAACGCCCTGACAGCACCCAGCCGTTGCACAAACGCGCCTCGCTGCGCCGATTCTTTCAGCGCCCCGGTGCCTGGAGCATTCTGGGGCTGGCGCTCGTGTACCGCGCTAGCGAAGGCATGGTGCGCACCATGGAGAGCAGCTATCTCATGCACAACGGCCTGAAGCTGTCTGAAGCGGGCGGCCTGCTGGGCAGCTCCGCCACCATTGCCGGCCTGATGGGCAGCGTAGTGGCCGCACGCTGGTTGATGCGCAGCAGCCCTGACAAAGTGCTTCTCAACCTAAGCGGGCTCAGGGTTGCCTGCTATCTTGTGTTCAGCATTCATGCGCTAGGCATCATGGCCTCTCTGGGTGGTCTGGGCCAGACACCCATGCTGGGCTTTCTGGCCATGTCGCTGAGCATGCTGCGTTACATGGAAATGGTGGGACTGTATGCCTTGTTCATGGAGGCGGCATCTCCCGAACAGCCGGGCACCGACTTCAGCGTGCTGGTCTGCGCAGAACTGCTGAGCTACATGATCAGCGCCATGGCAGGCGGCTATATCGCCAAACAACTGGGCTTCGCCGCCATGTTTGGCGTTGCCACGGCGCTGGCGCTGCTGTCATGGCTGGCCGCCAGCATGCTGCTCAGGCAGTATCGACACTCCTTGGCGAGAGCTTTGACATGAGCATTGAACCTTCCTTGTTCGCACAGGCCAGACTGCAGATGCCTGACGCAACGGGCTATATGCGCTGGCTGGTAGAGCATCTGCAGCAAGAGGGCGTACAGACAGAACCCGGCAGCCGTGCAGGCAGCCAGCGCCTGCAGATGGACAGCGTGGGCACGCTGGAGTTGCTGGCATCGACCGACGAAACACTGGACTGCCAGATATGGCCGGTGGATGCGCCCATGCTGGCTCTGGTGAAGATGTCGCTGATCGAGCATGCCCAGGAGTTTCTGACCCAGCAAAAACTCGATGTCCAGGCATTGCAGATCAAGTGGGACGGCGACAGCGCAGCAGACACGAGTGCACAACCCGGCCTGATGCGCCTGCGCGTTGTGTGCATCTCGGACATCACGCCGCGCATGCGTCGCTTCCGGCTTCAGGCGGAAAATCTGCAAACGCTGCTGCAGGAGGGCCTGCATGTACGCCTTGTGCTGCCCCGGCCGCAAGACAGCACGGTCATCTGGCCCCATATGGGCAGCGATGGACGGCTGCACTATCCCGACGCCACAACTCTGCCCCTTCCGCAGCGCATCTACACCATCGTGAACAGCGATGCAGACCACGCCTGGCTGGAAATCGACATGCTGCGCCATGGCCAGCCCACAACCCATGCCAGCGCACCGGGCGCCTTCTGGGCCGAGCATGCGCAGCCGGGCTCGGAGCTGACCGTCATCACCCCTGCAGGTGGGCGGTTGCTGGCGGCCCGATCCTTGGTCCTGATTGCCGACAACTGCGGCCTGCCCGCACTGGAACGGCAGTTGCAGGCCATGCCCGCAGACGCCCAGGCCCAGGTGCTGGCCATGGTGGAGAGCGCCCACGAAATTCGCGCCCTGTCCCTACCTGCGCGACATACGCTGCGCTGGCTGGCGACAGAAACGATCAGCACGGACGCGACCAGCGAAGCGCTGCTGTGCGCCCTGAGCCAGCTGGACTGGAGCGCCCCCCAGCCCGAGCTGCTCTGGGCCGCTTGCGGAGACGCGCAGGCCAAGGCCTTGCGCCGCTGGATGCAGGAGCATCAGCCGCAGATGCGCTGCCAGATCAGCAGCTACTGGCGCTAGGCGCAGGCGTCACGGCTTCTGCCCGTCTTCTGCTGGCCGACAGCGGACACATGCAAAAAGCCCGCAGTGCAAGACCTGCGGGCTTTTTAGCTCTTTTAAGCCTCCATCCTTTTACAGAAGAGGGCCTTCAGCTATCAAAAAAGAAGTCTTACTTGACCAGCTGGGCCAGTTCGCCAGAAGCATACTTCTTGGCCATCTGCTCCAGGGTGTAACCCTTGATCTTGGCACCTTGGCCTTCGCAGCCGAATTCCAGATAGCGGGCCTTGCACACTTGCTTGGCGGCTTCACGGGCAGGCTTGAGCCATTCGCGGGCGTCGAACTTGTCGGGGTTCTCGGCCAGGAACTTGCGCACCGCGCCGGTCATGGCCAGACGGATATCGGTGTCGATATTGATCTTGCGCACGCCGTACTTGATGGCTTCCTGGATTTCCTTGACGGGCACACCATAGGTTTCCTTCATCTTGCCGCCGTACTGGTTGATGATGGCCAGCAGCTCTTGAGGCACCGAGGAAGAGCCATGCATCACCAGGTGGGTGTTGGGAATGCGGGCGTGGATTTCCTTGACGCGCGAGATCGCCAGGATGTCACCTGTGGGGGGACGGCTAAATTTGTAAGCGCCGTGGCTGGTGCCAATGGCAATGGCCAAAGCGTCCAGCTGCGTGGCTTGCACGAATTGAGCGGCTTCCTCGGGATCGGTCAGCATCTGGCTGTGGTCCAGCTTGCCTTCGGCGCCGATACCGTCTTCTTCGCCAGCCTCACCGGTTTCCAGGTTGCCCAGGCAGCCCAGTTCGCCTTCCACGGTGGCACCAATTTGGTGGGCCATGGCCACGACTTGCTTGGTCACGTCCACGTTGTAGGCAAAGTCCGAAGGTGTCTTGCCGTCGCTCATCAGCGAGCCGTCCATCATCACCGAGCCAAAGCCCAGGTTCAGTGCGCCCTGGCAGACTTCGGGCGTCGTGCCGTGGTCCTGGTGCATGACCAGGGGGATGTGGGGATACATCTCGGCAGCAGCCTGGATCAGGTGCTTGATGAAGGGCTCACCAGCGTACTTGCGGGCACCGGCACTGGCCTGCAGGATCACGGGCGCGCCGACTTCGTCAGCTGCCGACATCACGGCCTGGACTTGTTCCAGGTTGTTCACGTTGAAGGCGGGAATGCCATAGCCGTTTTCAGCAGCATGGTCCAGCATTTCGCGCATCGAGATCAAAGGCATGGTGGGTTCCGTTCAAAGTTTTGAGAGGCAACGCCCCCGGCGATGGATGACTGCAGTGCGCGGCACGACAGCTGTGGCCTGGGGAAAGACCAGCGGTCACGCTCTCGTAACCGCTTAGTAACCGGCTATTTTAACCGGCTCGCGGTATTTCCATGCGCCAGCAGGTGGTGAAGCCTGCCGGAGCCTGCATCTCCTCGAAGCGCCCGCCGTGGGCCTGCATGATGCGGGCAACGATTTCATGCCCCAGGTGCAAGCTGTCCACAGGAGGAACGTGGGCCGGAGCCGCATCGCGCCTGCCGTCATCACAGACCTGAACCCAGACCCGGGACTGCGCCTCATCCACGCCGGCCTGCACCTCGATCTGCGTGCCCGTCGGCGTGTGCCTGATGGCGTTTTCCACCAAGTTTCGCACTGCCGACTCCAGCAGCAGCGCATTGCCCAGAACCGGTAAATCCTGCGGAGCCTCCACCGCGATCACATCCTGGCGCAGCCAGGCTCCCTGGGCCTGGTCTGCCGCTACGGCCCGAACGACATCAGCCCAGTTCAACGGCTGCAAAGGCGCATCGAGCATGCCGCGTCCGGCGCGGGCCAAAGTCAGCAGCTGATCGAGCACATGCCCTGCATGCAGGGCATCCCGCCCTATGCGCTCCATGGCGGCCTGCAAGGCAGCGGCATCGTTGTGCCTCGAGGTTTTGAGTGCTTGCGCCTGCAAGGCAATAGAAGCCAGTGGCGTACGCAATTCGTGGGCTACCTCATTGGCCAGGTTGCGCTCACGCACCAGCGCTTCCTGCTGCCGGTCCAGCAAGGTGTTGATGGAGCTGACCATGGGTGCCAGCTCTCGCGGCACGGCGGCATCGGACAGTCTCTGATCACGGCTCAGATCCAGTGCCTGCACGCGCTGTGTGAGCTGATTGAGCGGCCGCATGCCACGGCGCATGGCTATGCCCAAGGCAATCACGATCATAGGCAACAGCCAGAAGCCCGGCTCAACCATCTGCATGGCGATATCGCCTGCCAGACTGTCCCGCTCGGCCAGGCTCACCATCACGGTGACCTTGGCCGACTTGTCGTGGCCCCACTGGGTAAAGCTGCGCCAAGCCTCCCCTCTTGCACCTTTGACCGTGGCAAAGCCCTGCTCTATTGCGAAGTCCGGCAAAGGTGCCTGCCCGGTACGAGAGATCAGCACGCCCTGGGCATTCCAGAGCACCACACTCAGTGACTCCTGGTAGTCGTGGGCATGCAGTCCGGGCGGCGGCTGCACCGGTGTGGTCTGATCCACCGGAACGTCGTCCTGCACATGCCAGTTCAGGGTCAGCGCAGCCACGCTGGCCAGATGCCCGTCCGTGAGCTCATCGGCTTCATGAACCCCCGTCTGGTAGCCCCAGATGACAAAGCTGCCCCAGACCAGAATCAGTGCCCCCAGCATCCAGGCCAGCAGCGTCAGCTGCAGCGAGCTGCGCCTTGAAGCGGGCGCTGCAGTGCCACTCATGCCTGCTCCTGAGGGATGAAGTAGCCCACACCACGCATGGTCACAATGACTTGGGGCCCCAGTTTCTTGCGCAGGTGATGGACATAGACCTCCACCGCATTGCTCTCCACGGCATCGCCCCAGCTGTAGAGATGCTCTTCAATTTGCTGCCGCGACAGCACTCGCCCGCGCGCCACCAGCAAGGCCCAGAGCACGGCAAACTCACGAGGCGAGACCTCCACCTTCTGACCTGCCCGCTTGATGGTGCGCGCCGCCGGATCCACCTCCAGCTCACCATGGCGAATCACCGGAGATGCCTGGCCCGCTGCACGGCGCAGCATGGCACGCAAGCGCGCCTCCAGCTCGTCCATGTCAAAGGGCTTGACCAGGTAATCGTCTGCACCCAGATTCAGTCCCGCAACCCGGTCCTGCACCTGATCACGCGCTGTGAGGATCAGAACCGGCGTGGCCGGATCCGGCAATGGCGTCACGCCCGGCTTGAGCACCTGCTCACGCAGCCGTCGCACTATCTCGCTGCCATCACCATCAGGAAGGCCCAAGTCCAGCAGCACGGCATCAAAGCGCTCGGCACTCAATGCATGCCAGGCCTCTGCCACGCTGACGCAGACATCCACGGCATAGCCACGCTGCATGAGATTGGTACGCAAGCCTGCCGCAATACCGTCGTTATCTTCAACCACCAGAATTCGCATGCCTGCATTGTGCGGGGCCGCTCAGAAATCCGCTCGGCTTTCCACACACTTCGACACCGCTTGTCACACGGATTGGATATTGGTTCGCAAGAATGGCGCCTTAATACTGCCCTCTGACACTGCGCAGCTTGCTCATGTTCCCGTTTGACCCCTTCCTCTTTGCGCTGCTGAATGCCGACGCACTGACGCCCTCCTTCAGCATCCAGCTGGCACGTGCGCTCTCGGCCTGGTTGCCCAACTTCAGTGGAGTGCTTGTACTCATCGCCCTGGCGCTCGGCTCGCCTGCAACTCGCCGCACCATGGCGATGCTGCTGCTATCCATGGCCATCGCCTGGGTAGTCGTCAGGCTCATACGCTGGGGCTTTCCGGCTCCGCGGCCATTCCATCTCAATCTGGGCACGCGATGGATTGAACATGATGGCCGCGCCGGCTTTCCCAGCCTGCATGCCAGCGGCGCCTTTGCGCTGGCCATGGCGCTCAGCCTGGGGGCAACGCGCCACCACAAGCCCTTGATATGGCTGAGCTGGACGGCAGCCGCAGGCATCGCCTGGAGCCGCGTCCATCTGGGCGTGCACTTTGTCTCCGACGTGCTGGCCGGCTCTCTGGTCGGCATCGGCGGCGCGCTGACCGTCTGGAGCCTTGCCTTCCAGTTGCGCTATCGTCGCCAGCTGCGGGTTGTGCCACACATCAAACGACTGCGCAGCGCATTGGCCACTGCACGCTGAAGATGCCTTTAAGCGCTTGTTAAGAAGCGCTTTCTATCGTGGCGGGCATGAAGTCGTCCCCCGCCCCACTCTTTCCTCCCACCCTGCGTCTCGGAGCCTCTACACCGGCCCTGCTGAGCTGGACCCTGATTGCCCTGAGCTGCCTGCTGGCCTGGGACAGCAGCGGACTGGACATTCCGATGGCGCACTGGTTCGGCAACAGCCAGGGCTTTGCCCTGCAAAACGACTGGTTCATGGTCCACATCGCCCACGAAGGGGCACGCAAGCTGGCCTGGACCATCGTCATGGGCTTGAGCCTGATGATCTGGTGGCCCCTGGGCCTGCTGCGCCAGGTGCCTTATGCACGGCGGGTGCAACTGGTGGTGGGAGCCTTGCTCTCACTGATTGTGATGGCCCTCATGAAGCGCATCAGCGCCACCAGCTGCCCCTGGGACATTGCCGACTTCGGTGGCGTAGGCCACTACGTCTCTCACTGGGCCTGGGGCATTACGGATGGCGGCAGCGGCCACTGCTTTCCCGCCGGACACGCCTCGGCAGGCTTTGCCTTTATCAGCGGCTACTTTGCGTTGCGCCACCACCTGCCCCGTACGGCACGCCTGTGGCTGGCAGCCGCCTTGACCGCCGGTTTCGCGCTGGGTCTGGCGCAGCAGATGCGCGGCGCCCACTTCATGAGCCACACGCTCTGGACCGCCTGGCTGTGCTGGACCACATGCTGGCTGTGCGACCTCATCACAACCCGGCACCTAGCGCGCCAGGCGGCTGCAGGCACAGGCCACGCCCCCGACAGCCTTTTGTCCTGAGACGGGTTCAGCATGCTGGCAATAGACGTCTCGATTTTTCACTTCATGAATGCCAACGCCCAAAGTCCGCTTGGGTGGATTCAGGCCGCACGCTTTGCATCCAACTGGCTGCCGGGCCTGTGTGCCCTGCCCTTGATGGCTGCCATGCTGACAATGCGCACAGGCTGGCGGCGCAGCCTGCAGCTGGCACTACTGTCCATGGCGGTCGCCTGGGTCGCTTGCCGCCTGATTCGCTGGGGCTTTCCCTCACCCCGGCCGGCGCAGCTGGGCATGGGCTGGCAGTGGATACAGCATGGTGCCAGCGCCAGCTTTCCCAGCATGCATGGTGCCAGCGCCAGCTTTCCCAGCATGCATGCTGCCGGTGCTTTTGCGCTGGCACAGGGACTCCAACTGGGGGTAGGCAGACACAAACGCTGGTTGCTCCGCGTCACATGGCTTCTGGCCCTCGCCGTCGCACTGAGTCGCGTAGTCCTGGGTGTGCACTTTCCCTCGGACGTGGTAGCCGGCATGCTGGTCGGCGCAGCCAGTGCGACCCTGGTCTGGCGCCTGAGCTTGCAAGTGCGCCAAACCCAGCGCCACAAACGTCTTAAGCAACGCCTGCAACCACAGATCAGCTAAAAATTGCTATCAAAATAAAAGCTGCCAGTGCTTTATGCATAAGCGTTGGCAGCTTTTTTTACTTAAAAATCGCACGATCCATGCGAGTGACACCGAGCAAGAGCCGCCTCGCGGCGAAGGTGTCGTCCCCCTCCCGAAGAGAGAGAGGGGGAAGGCGCGCAGCGCCTCAGGGGGTGACCTCAGTTACTCCACCCGGCAAATCTTGAGCATGTTCGTCCCACCGGGCTGGCCCATGGGCTCGCCGCAGGTGATGGCATACACATCACCCGACTGCACAATGCCGCGCATCAGCAAGTGGCCCTTGGCCTGATCCAGAGCCGTGTCGCGATCCGCGCTGGTGTCCATCAGCAGAGGACGCACGTTGCGGTACAGCGCCATCTTGCGCTGGGTAGACAGGCGCGGTGTCAGTGCGTAAATGGGAATGTGAATGCGGTGGCGGCTCATCCACAGTGCGGTGGAGCCCGAATCCGTCATCGCCACAATCGCCTTGGCACCCAGGTGGTGGGCCGTGAACAGCGCGCCAATGGCAATCGCCTGATCGGTGCGCTTGAACTGGCTGTTGCTGAAGTCGGCATCCTTGACGCGGTCTTCGGCAGCCTCTGCCGCAGCGCAGATCTGGGCCATCTCCTTGATGGTTTCCAGCGGGTATTTGCCGGCAGCGGTTTCGGCACTCAGCATCACGGCATCGGTGCCGTCCAGCACGGCGTTGGCCACATCGCTCACCTCGGCGCGGGTGGGCACGGGGTTGGTGATCATGGACTCCATCATCTGGGTCGCGGTGATCACCACCTTGTCCATGTCACGCGCCATGCGGATCATCTTCTTTTGCAGCGCGGGCACAGCAGCGTTGCCCACTTCCACGGCCAGGTCGCCGCGGGCGACCATGATGCCGTCGGAGACCTTGAGAATCTCTTCCAAACGGGGTATGGCTTCAGCGCGCTCGATCTTGGCGATCAGGCCGGGCTTGTGGCCATACTGGGCCGCTGCCACATTGCACAGCTGGCGCGCCATTTCCATGTCGGTGGCGTTCTTGGGGAAGCTCACGGCCACGTAGTCGGCCTGGAAGGACATCGCGGTCTTGATGTCTTCCATGTCCTTGGCGGTCAGTGCGGGAGCCGTCAGGCCACCACCTTGCTTGTTGATGCCCTTGTTGTTGGACAGCTCGCCGCCCAGCTTGACGACGGTGTGGACTTCCTCACCGCGCACGGCTTCCACCGTCAGCACGATCAGGCCGTCGTTGAGCAGCAGCACATCGCCCGCCTTCACATCACGGGGCAGCTCCTTGTAATCGAGGCCCACGCCGTTGATGTCGCCCAGCTCGGTGCGCGATGCGTCGAGCACAAAGCGCGCGCCGGGCTCCAGCATGACCTTGCCTTCGGCAAACTTGCCCACGCGGATCTTGGGGCCCTGCAGGTCGGCCATGATGGCGACTTCACGACCCGCGCGCTGAGCGGCTTCGCGCACCATGGTGGCGCGATCGATATGGTCCTGCGCCTTGCCGTGGCTGAAGTTCAGGCGCACGACGTTCACGCCTTCGCGCACCATTTGCTCAAGCAGCTGCGGGTCACTGGAAGCTGGGCCCAGTGTGGCGACGATCTTGGTAGCACGACGAACTTGCATGAAATGTCTCTCTCGCGATGAAATGTAATCGGGTTTCAATTCTTGCACGAATGCGGTTACATGATGGCATCTTCCAGAGGCCTGCGGCAAGCCAAAGACCTACAGCTTTAAACAAAAACGATAGCTGACTGCGCTTGGTTTTCATATAAAACAGATCAATTTCTTTCTGATATTCATATATTTCAAGCACATGCAGCTATTAATTTAAAAGCTGTCATTGGAGGCTTCACGCTGACGCATGCAGGCATAGTGCAACGCAGCATCGGCCGCGTCGAAACAGTTTTGCCCGGCAGGTTCAAATGCGCCTGTGGCTCAAACCAGGCCGTGAGAGAGCAGATAGGTCACGACATGGGCCAGCATGGCCGCCTCCAGGCCATAACGCCAGAAGACCCAGCCGGCCAGCAAACCGTAGACGCTCTCACACGCCAGCAGCTGAAGCATGACCAGTTTTGACACCCCCCCTGGCAGGCCAGCACCCAGCCAGACCAAGACAGCGCTTGCCAGCAGCGCAGCAATGGCAATCGCCAAGCATCCCAGAAACCGGCCGGGCCGCTGACCGCTGGGGCCGAACGCCTTCCACAGCAGCCACATGACTGCCGTCATCAGTCCAAAGCGCAGCAGCAGCTCTTCGGTGATGGCGCCATAAAGCAGTTTGGACCAGATCGGCAGGCCGTAGGCCGGGTCCACAAATGCCATGCTCTCAGGCCAGAGCATGGCCAGCGTCACCAGCCAGGCCGCCCCTATCACTCCCGCTGCCACGCCTGGCAGGCTCAGCACCCGTATGCCGCGCCAGGGCATGCGCCCCTCCGCCAAGGCATGAATCAAGGGCGCACTCAGCCCCACTCGCGGCCCCAGCCGCAGGCCCGCCCAGATGGCCAGTGCCAGCAAGGCACCCAACTGCACAATCGCCCCCCAGTTAAAAGAGACATCAGAGGCGGCCTGTGCAGAAGTGAACAGCCATGCCAGCGGTGCCGTACGAACCAGGGCCACCACACCGGCAAGTCCCAGCAGCCATAGCAAAAGACCCATGCGCACCACTGGCAAAGGCCGCGCTGCGGCATGGCGTGGCAGGTCTGAGAAGGTCTGCTGCATAGGCCCTCCTGGTTTGCGAATTTCAGCCGCGCATCAGCGCTTCGATCTCATCGGCCTTCACGGGGACGCCGCGGGTGATGAGCTCGCAACCGGTTGCTGTCACCACGGCATCGTCTTCAATACGGATGCCGATGTTGTGAAACTGCTCTGGCACGCCTGCAGCAGGACGCACATAGATGCCGGGCTCGATGGTCGTCACCATGCCGGGCTGCAGAATTCGGCTGGGGCGATTGGCAATGGTTTCGCCCGAGATCGGGTCCTTGCGCTCGCTGATCACGCCCAGCTCGCTGGGTTCCACATAGCTGCCGCAGTCATGCACATCCATGCCCAGCCAGTGGCCGGTGCGATGCATGTAGAACTGGAAGTAGGCACGCGACTCGATCACATCCTCGGCCGTACCGTACTTGGTACGGTCCAGCAGTCCCAGGTCCAGCATGCCCTGGGCCAGCACAGCGACGGTGGCGTCATGCGGGTCGTTGAAGCGCTTGCCGGCCCTGGTGACGGCGATCGCCGCTTCCTGGCTGGCCAGTACCAGGTCGTACAGCGCACGCTGCGCCCCGCTGAACTTGCCGTCGGCCGGGAAGGTGCGCGTGATGTCACTGGCATAACCATCCAGTTCACAGCCCGCATCGATCAGCACCAGCTCGCCCGCGCGCACCGGAGCCTTGTCGGCCTGATAGTGCAGCACGCAGGCATTGGCACCGGCTGCCACGATGGAGCCGTAGGCCACGTACTGCGAGCCATGCTGGCGGAATTCGTGCAGCAGCTCGGCGTCCAGATGGTATTCGCGCACCTCCTCGCCATTGCGGATCATGCGGGCCGAGCGCTGCATGGCACGCACATGGGCCTGGGCACTGATCTGCGCGGCGCGGCGCATGATGTCCAGCTCATGTGCGTCCTTGACCAATCGCATCTCATCGAGCAGGGCGCAAGCATCGCCCTGCTGCGTAGGGCACAGCACGCCAAAGCGCGAACGGGCGCGCACCTGGCTGAGCCAGCCTTCGACCTGCTCGGCCAGCCCCTTGTGCGTGGCAAACGGGAACCAGACGCGCTCGCGATTTTCCAGCAAGCGTGGCAGGCGGTTGTTGATCTCGTCGCTGGAGTAGGCTTTGTCCACCCCCAGCTTGCCCACCGCCGCTTCAGGGCCCAGGCGAATGCCGGTCCAGACTTCGCGGTCAATATCCTTGGGCTGGCAGAACAGCACGCTCTGGCCGTCGCTGGTCAGCACCAGGCAGGCATTGGGTTCGCTGAAGCCGGTGAGGTAATAGAAGTAGCTGTCGTGGCGGTACAGATACTCGGTATCCCGGTTGCGGTGCAGCTCTGGCGCTGTGGGAATGATGGCGACACCGCCGTCGCCCAGCTGGGCGGCCAAGCGTGCACGACGTTGGGCGTATACAGAAGTCATGGGCATATCGTACTGCTGTCCGGACGAGTTTCCAGCGGCGAATTACGTCCGACTTCGCGCCTGCTTTGCGCCCAAATACCTGAAATCAGTGATGGACACCGCCTTCCGTATGCGGCCCACTCATAACCCGCAATGAACCCCAATAAACACTTATAGATTCGGCGAGCGAATAATGGAACGCAGACATTTTTTACTGGCGGGCACAAGCCTGCTCTCCTCTTTGTACCTCAGCGCCTGTGGTGGCGGTGACGGCAGCAGCGAACTCAAGCCCCTCCCGGCACCACAAAGACGCAATGTCACCTCACTGTCAGCCCAAGAGCGCCAGCAGTTCATAGACACCTTGCTGGGGATGAAAAAAAGCACCTCCAGCTATAACTCCAGCACCAATGCCTACGACTACTTTGTGAACATTCATGTCGATGCATTCAAGGATCACAAGAATGCACACATGAGCGCCAGCTTTCTGCCCTGGCATCGCGAAATGCTGCTGCGCTTCGAAAAAGAGATGCGCAAAGTCTCGGGCGACAGCCGCATGACGCTGCCCTTCTGGGACTGGCACCAGCTGGAGTCCCACACCCAGATATTTACCGACGACTTCCTCGGCGGCAATGGCGACTCCAAAGACCTGTACCTGGTCAAGACTGGCGCTTTCCGTGTCGGCCAATGGCCCATGGCCGAGCAGTTTGATGCCACGCCTGACGAGTTTGCCGACACCGATGCAGACGGAACGGACGACGCGGACACCAGCGAACTGAGCCCTCTGGGCTTAACGCGCAACTACAGCTTTCAGGGTGTGGCGCAAACAGACCTGAGCTTTCTCGATGACTACATGCGCAGCAACCCACTGCAGGCAGTGTTGAACATCCCCGACTACGACTCTGCACCCTATATGGACGACATGGTGTCCGCCACATCGCGGGTGCAAAACTTTGAATACGAAAACGCCCACAGCATGCGCAAGCACCTGGAGCGAGTACTGCACAACACCGTGCATGCCTGCATGGGGGGGCAAATGGGTACCGGCTCATCGCCCAACGACCCGGCCTTCTTCCTGCATCACTGCAACGTAGACCGCCTGTGGGCCCTGTGGCAGGAAAAGTTCGGCAATGCGAGCTACCCAACCAGCGCTCAAAGTGCGATGACCGGTGCCGAAAGTGTTCTGGACATTTATGCTGAAAAAATCCTGATTCAAGACACCTTCGATCTGCAAAAGCACTCCGGCGTGTCGTACCAGGGTTAAGGCCTCAGGCCTGCGAGTGCAGCCAGCCTGACCACAACAGGCTGACTCCCGACAGCACCAGCAGGCCGCACACCATCCACTCAATCCACTTTCTGGGCAAGGCAGGCGGACGCCTGGCGCTCCACCAGGTCACGCCGGTGACCACCGGGAATGCCAGCACCGTCCAGCCCATGACTGCCCAACCGATCTGCCCCTCCACCGCCACCATGACGGCGCGCAGCACGGAGCAGGTGACGAACATGGCAAACAGACAATGGCGCACCAGCATCCGGTCCAGCGGCTGGCGGTAGAGGTGATAGACCATGGGCGGGCCAGGCGTCGCAAACAGGCCGCCCAGCAGGCCCGAAGACAATCCGGCCACCCACAAAGAGACGGGCCCGGAAGGCTTGTCCAGCGCCTTCTTCTGCGCCATCAGCAAGATGGCGCACAACACAATCACCACTCCAAGCAACATACGCAATCCATTGAGCGTGTTGCCGCTGAGCCAGTGCAACAGCACCACGCCGCCAATCACCCCCAGCACACTACTGATCAGCATGGGGCGCAGCATGCTCCAGTCCGCCTCGAAGCGGTAGGCCCGCATATAACTGATGCCATTGATGATGGACAGCAGGCAGGCCACATTGGCCGCATCGGCAATGCTCATCAAGCCTACGGCCCCTGCCACGCCCACAAAAATCAGCCCGAAAGCGAAGCCCGTCAGGTTCTGGCAAAAAGAAGCCAGCCCGACCAAGGCCATGAAGAAAACGATTTGCATTTGCCCACCTGATGACAGCACCGGCGTGCTGCCTGCCCGAAGGGCAGCGAGCTTAGCAGAGACCGCTGAAACGAGAGGCCACGCTCTTTTGCTTTGATTTTTTGCACGCAGTCCGCCGCAAGCAACGCCACAGAGGTTGGCCACCACATGGCCGTCCGCATGTTCCCCGCAGGAACTCAGCCCGCAAGTCAGCCCTGATTGAGCTGCTCCAGCCTCTCGGGCGTGCCCACATCCACCCAGCGGCCGGTATAGAGCGATGCGCCCACACGCCCAGCCTGCATGGCTCGGCGCAGCAGCGGGGCCAGCGGTGCGCGCAGGCCTTCGGGGTTTCCGGGCTGCACATCGAACCACGGTGCTGCAAACAGCTCGGCTTTCAAGAGCGCAATCGTGCTGTAGGTATAGCGCGGGCGTTCGTCGTCGGCAGACAGATCCAGTGCCTTGCCATCGGCACTCAGGCCAAAGTCGCCACGTGGGTTGTGCGCGGGATTGGGCACCAGCCACAGGTGGGCCAGCTCGTCGCTTTGCGCAAAGGCCTGTGCAGCCTCGGCAGGAAAGGTGAAGTCCGGCGCATAAACATCGCCTGCCGCCAGCCAGAAAACCTCGCCCAGCTGCGGCAAGGCGCGGCTGATGCCGCCTGCGGTCTCAAACGCTTTTTCGGGCTCTGCAGAATACAAAAGTGATAGCTGCTTGCGCTCACTCTGATTGGCCTGCAGCACAAATTCATGGCCAAAGTATGCAGGTATCTGTGCGCCCAGCCAGCCTGTGTTGATGACGGCTTTGGGCACGCCAGCAGCCATCAGCGCCTGCATATGCAGCTGCAGCAGCGGCACGCCTTGCACCTTGAGCAAGGGCTTGGGCGTGAAATCCGTCAGCGGCCTCATGCGCTCGCCACGGCCTGCGGCCAAGAGCATTGCAGGCACTTGCCTCCCCTGAGCGGCGATGCCGCTTTCCCCCGGGAGGACGACACCCTCGCTGCGAGGCTGCTCTTGCTCGGTGTCCCTGACTTGGGGCACGCTCTGAGTTGAAGCCGCCAACGATGACAAAGCGGGCTTTTTAGAGTCTTGGAAAGTCATGAAAAATGCGATCGAATGGCCTGTTTCCTAGACTGCACTGTAGAGCATTGACCCGCATCCCGCCTGCGAAAATTGGGCCTCCATTAAAATGAGCGGCTTACCAGAATTACCCCTCCTTTTCGGAGCGCCCTGATGGCCAACACTCAAAATATGGCGAATGCAATCCGTGCACTCGCAATGGATGCCGTTCAACAAGCCAATTCCGGTCACCCCGGCGCCCCCATGGGCATGGCCGACATGGCTGTTGCGCTGTGGAGCCGCCACCTCCAGCACAACCCAGTGAACCCTCACTGGGCCAACCGCGACCGTTTCATCCTGTCGAACGGTCACGGCTCCATGCTGATTTATTCGCTGCTGCATCTGACCGGCTACGACCTGCCCATCGAAGAGCTGAAGAATTTCCGTCAGCTGCACAGCAAGACCGCTGGTCACCCCGAAGTGGGCGTGACCCCCGGCGTGGAAACCACCACCGGCCCTCTGGGTCAGGGCATCACCAATGCCGTGGGCTTTGCGCTGGCTGAAAAGCTGCTGGCTGCCGAGTTCAACCAGCCCAAGCACGAAATCGTCGACCACCACACCTTCGTCTTCATGGGCGACGGCTGCCTGATGGAAGGCATCAGCCACGAAGCCGCTTCGCTGGCCGGCGCCTGGAAGCTCAACAAGCTGATCGCCCTGTGGGACGACAACGAAATCTCCATCGACGGTAAGGTCACCCCCTGGTTCGCCGACAACACACCCGCCCGCTTTGAAGCCTACGGCTGGAACGTGATCCGCGACGTGGACGGCCACAACGTGGACGCCGTGGACAAAGCCATTGCCGCCGCCAAGAAGAGCGCCGACAAGCCCACGCTGATCTGCTGCAAGACCTCTATCGGCAAGGGCTCGCCCAACCGCCAGGACACCTCCAAGGCTCACGGCGAGCCTCTGGGAGCCGAAGAAATCGCGCTGACCCGCGCTGCGCTGGGCTGGGCGCATGGCCCCTTCGAAATCCCTGCCGATGTCTACGCCGACTGGGATGCCAAGGGCCAGGGCGCCAAGACCGAAGCCGCCTGGAACAAGAAGTTTGCCGCCTACGCCGCAGCCTTCCCCGAGCAAGCTGCCGAGTTCACCCGCCGCATGGCTGGCGAGCTGCCCGTCAACTTCGGCGAAATCGCCGCCCAAATCGCCTCCGACGCCCATGACGCCGGTGCCACCGTGGCCAGCCGCAAGGCCAGCCAGCTGGCCCTGGAAGGTCTCACTGCCGCTCTGCCCGAACTGCTGGGCGGCTCTGCCGACCTGACCGGCTCCAACCTGACCAACACGAAATGGACTCCCGCTTTCCGCGTGGACGACAAGGGTGCCGTGGTCAAGACCGAAGACGGCAAGATCGGCCGCCACATCAACTACGGTGTGCGCGAATTCGGCATGGCCGCCATCATGAACGGTGTGGCGCTGCACGGCGGCTTCATCCCCTACGGCGGCACCTTCATGACCTTCTCGGACTACAGCCGCAATGCAATCCGCATGGCAGCTCTGATGAAGCAGCGCGTGATCCATGTCTTCACGCACGACTCCATCGGTCTGGGCGAAGACGGCCCAACTCACCAGTCCATCGAGCACGCAGCCAGCCTGCGCCTGATCCCCGGTCTGGACGTGTGGCGCCCCGCCGACACCACGGAAACCGCTGTGGCCTGGACCGTGGCCCTAAGCCAGAAGAACAAGCCCACCGCTTTGCTGCTGAGCCGCCAGAACCTGGCCTATTCGCCCAAGAGCGAAGACGCGCTGGACAACATTGCCTGCGGCGCCTATGTGCTGAGCGAGCCCAAGGACATCGGCCTCAAGAAGAAGGCCCAGGCCGTCATCATCGCCACCGGCTCCGAAGTCCAGCTGGCACTGGCTGCCCAGAAGCAGCTGGCCGAGCGCAAGATCGCCGTGCGTGTGGTCTCCATGCCCAGCACCACGACCTTCGACAAGCAGGACGTGAAGTACAAGAAGGCCGTGCTGCCCGCCGACCTGCCCCGCATTGCCGTGGAAATGGGCGTGACCGACTTCTGGTGGAAGTACGGCTGCGCCGCCGTGGTCGGCATCGACACCTACGGTGAGTCCGCTCCCGCAGGCGTGCTGTTCAAGCACTTCGGCTTCACCGCCGAAAACGTGGCCGACACCGTGCAGGTTGCCCTGCAGAACGCTGCCAAGTAAGCAAAAGGGGCCTAGTGCCCCTTTTTTCCGGCTGAATTGCAGGCTTGTGCTGCTATCAGCCATCCGGACGAGGCCGCAAACCGCCGAGTCCGGGCACAATTCGCTCCGGTTTTTTCATTACTCACTATTGACGAGGCAACTATGACGATCAAGGTAGGCATCAACGGTTTTGGCCGCATCGGCCGCAACGTGCTGCGCTCCGCAGTGCAAAACTTCTCCGACATCGAAATCGTTGGTATCAACGACTTGCTCGAGCCCGACTACCTGGCTTACATGCTGAAGTACGACAGCGTGCACGGCCGTTTTGACGGTGAAGTCTCCGTCGAAGGCAACACCCTGGTCGTCAACGGCAAGAAGATCCGTCTGACGCAAGAGCGTGACCCCGCCAACCTGAAGTGGAACGAAGTCGGTGCCGACATCGTGATTGAGTCCACCGGCCTGTTCCTGACCGACGAAACTGCCCGCAAGCACATCACTGCCGGCGCCAAGAAGGTCATCATGTCCGCTCCTTCCAAGGATGCAACGCCCATGTTCGTCTTCGGTGTGAACTGCAAGACCTACGCTGGCCAAGACATCATCTCCAACGCTTCTTGCACCACCAACTGCCTGGCTCCCGTGGCCAAGGTGCTCAACGACAAGTGGGGCATCAAGCGCGGCCTGATGACCACGGTGCACGCTGCCACTGCTACGCAAAAGACCGTGGACGGCCCTTCGAACAAGGACTGGCGCGGCGGCCGTGGCATTCTGGAAAACATCATCCCTTCCAGCACCGGCGCTGCCAAGGCTGTGGGCGTGGTGATTCCCGAGCTGAACAAGAAGTTGACCGGCATGTCGTTCCGCGTGCCCACTTCCGACGTGTCCGTGGTTGATCTGACCGTGGAACTGAACGCCGAAGCTTCCTACGAAGAAATCTGCGCCGAAATGAAGGCCCAGTCCGAAGGTGCTCTGAAGGGCGTGCTGGGCTACACCGAAGACAAGGTGGTCGCCACCGACTTCCGCGGTGAAACCTGCACTTCCGTGTTCGACGCCGAAGCTGGTATCGCTCTGGACAAGACCTTCGTGAAGGTTGTTGCCTGGTACGACAACGAGTGGGGCTACTCCAACAAGTGCCTGGAAATGGTGCGCGTGGTGGCCAAGTAATCTTCACGGATTACAAGCCAAATCAGCCTCTAGCGCTTACTGGATAAGCGCTGATAGCTATCAAAAAAGCCAGCATGGGACGCCTGCTGGCTTTTTTGTTGTCCACCACAAAGCGGCATACCTCATGAAAAAAGAGCGGCTGCGCTACAGTCCACAGCAATCGCCCTGAGCCGACTTTTCCGCCCCACCCATGTTTCTTGCCATTCCTCTTGAAAACAAGCCCTCATGGCGCTCTCCACCCTGGATGACGGTACTGCTCATCGTCATCAACTGCGTGATTTTCTGGGGTTGGCAAACATCCGAAGACAAGGATGTGGAACGCGCTGCACAGGCCTATGCCCAAACAGCCTTGCCCACGGTGGAGTTGCCACTGTTCCTCAAGCATCTTCAGGAGCAGGTCAGTCAGGGCAATACACGCTATGAGAGCAATACCGTGCAGGCGGCCGAGAGGCTCTACAAGCACAAGGCCTATGGGCGGCTTTATGTGCTGATGTGGCAGGAAAAGCAGTTTCGCCAGCAGTTACTAAATGGGCAGGTCATCACTGCCAGCCACCCCGGGCATGCCGAGTGGCAAGCAGCACGCAAGCAGTTTGCACCGCTGGAGCCGCGCAGCAGCTTTACCGAGCGCTGGTCCATGAGTTATGAGCCCGGCGCGGGCTGGCAGCCACTGCAGGCATTCACCTCCATCTTTTTGCACGGCAGCACCGGGCACCTGCTGGGCAATATGGTGTTTCTGTTCCTGTTCGGCTTTACGCTGGAGCTGGCTCTGGGCGCTTTCACCTACCTGGCTTTTTATCTGATTGGCGGCGTAGGTGCTTCGCTGTTTGCTCTCATTTTTTATAGTGGCATGGGCGGCTATGGCCTGGGCGCATCGGGTGCGATTTCGGCGCTGATGGCCATGTATGCGGTGATGTACCGCATGCGGCGTATCCGCTTTTTCTACATGTTGCTCTTTTACTTCAACTACGCCACCTGGCCTGCGCTGATCATGCTCCCGGTATGGATGGGGGTGGAGCTGCTGCAGCATTTTTGGGGCGGCAAGCAGGTAGCGTATATGGCCCACTTTGGAGGGCTGCTGACGGGCGCTGTGCTGATGTGGGTGTATATGCGTCTGCAGACGGTGCAGGCACCAGTCAATGAGGAAGAACAGGCCCGCACGGCGGCCAAGCCCCTGGCCGATGCCATGGCCCGTGCCCAGCGTCATACCGACGCACTGGATTTTGGGCGCGCAGCCCCTGCATGGCGCGAGGCTGCACGGCTGGCACCCAAGAATCCGGCAGTGCTCAAAGCCTGGTTTGAGAGTGCTCGTCACCACCCTGGCAGCGAAGATTTTCATGGTGCGGCGCGCCTGATTTTCAAGCTGCCTGCCAGCACCGATGCAGATCGCCAATTGCAACTCTCCAGCTACCGTACCTACCGCCAGCGTGCCAGGCCCGGCATGCGCATGAGCACAGACACCATGCATGGGCTGGTACGCAGCTTTGTACGCATCGGTGCCTTGCCAGAAGCCGAAACGCTTTGCCAGTCTCTGTACAAGGCCAGCGATCATCCGCACTGGCCTGCCACCCTGGTTTTGCTGGTCAACGGCATGACACAGGCCGGTCAGGTGCAGCAGGCCAAAGCCTGGTTACCAGCCTTGCAGCAAGTGGCGCCGCAAGACTCGATAACGCTCTGGCTGACCCAGCTGGCAGAGCCTGCGGGTTAGGCGCTGAGCTGCTCCAGCTCCTCACGCAGCACCCACTCGACTTCTTTGGTGCTCGCATGCTCGGGAAATAGCTGCTTCATGCGCATATAAACGTGAACGCCTTGCATGGGCTGGCCCATGCCCTGCTTGTAGGCTCTGACCAACAGCTCCAGCATGGCCGGAACCTGGGGCTGACCCGCAAATCGTTTTTCAAAATTCTTGGCCAAGATCAACACGTATTTGGGCTTGCCTGCACGCCAGGCCTGCTGCGCCAGATCATGGTTGAGCTGCGCGGAGGACAGCTGAAAATCCGGCTTGCGTTTGACGCTGCTGACCCAGACTTCAAGCGCCTCGCTCGTTTTTTGCTGCGCCATCAACAAGGGAATGAAACGCTGGGCCAGTTCAATCAGCGCATCGGTCTTATCGGTCAGCTTGAGCACACGAAAATAGCGGCGCTGATCGGCCAGGCTTTCAGGGTCCTCTCGCTGCCACTCACGCGCCTGGTTCACGGCTTCGTCCATCTTGTGGTCTTGCACCAGTCGCGCAACCGCTGCATCACGCCGCTTGGCCTCGGCCTCTCGCGGATCGACTGTCACCACGGCTATGCCCTCAGGGGCCTGCACAGGCTCAATATCCAGTGCCGCATGGTGCTGGTACATGACATAGCCAATCATGGCCGCCATGACCCAGGAGAAATAAATCGTCGCAAAACACACCAGTGGCAGAACCAGCGCAGGCTTGGCGCGGGTCAGCAGCAATTCCAGCACCATGGGCGCACCCTGCTGCAGCAGAAACAGGAAAAAGCACAGCAGCAGATACGACTTGCCAATGCCGAAAATCGTGGCCAGCAGCTCAAAGGGGTTGATCGCCGAGCTCAGGCGCTGGGTGTTGATGAGCACCATCCAGGTTGCGGGTATCAGCAGTGCAACGACGAGATTGGCCATCACACCCAGCGTCAGGCTGCGGCTGGCCAGAAAGCCGATGAAAAGCCCGAACACAAACAGCACGCCGAAGAACTTCCACGGCAACCACTTCCAGTCCTCATCGTCCTGGTCACGCCGGAAGTCCGAGCTGTGCGTAATACCGCGTGAAGCATAGGCTGAGACCTTGAAGCCATAGCGGCTGATGGCCAGCAGCAGGCCCAGCCCCACCACAAAAATGCCTATAGGCCCCAGCATCAGGCCATAGCTGCAGGCCGAAAGAACCAAGGCATAGATCAGCGGCTCGGTTTGCAGAGGAAAGAGAAAAAAGCTGTTGAGCTTCTGCCAGAAAGGCGGAATTTTCCATTCGGAAGAGTCTTCCGAAGATCGCGCACCACGTATGGAATTCAAGCCTGCCTCCCTCGATTTTTTTCTTGGTTGTGCCATGTACTGAACAGCAGGGGCATGCCAGCCCCATGACTTGCCTCTATTCTGAATCAGCCTGTGTACACCACCTGCCGCCAAACACAAGCGCTGCGCTGGCGTATTGCCAGCACAGTGTCACAGCTCTGCCTCGAACGGAAATGACAGCCTGCCCGCATATCTGCGCTTACAGTGCTTGCTGTTTGAAGGAGACATCACGAATGAATCACAGCGTCCATACACAAAGCAGCAACCAACCCTACCGCATCACACTGACGGATGAGCAAGGTCACACTTGGCATGCTGACGAGCCCACCTCTTTAGGTGGCGCCAACACGGCCCCCAACCCCATGGACCTCATGCTCTCAGCTCTGGGAGCCTGCACAGCCATCACCTTGCACATGTATGCAGGCCGCAAACAGTGGCCACTGACCCATGTCGATGTAAACCTCAAGCTCAACCCCGAAGGCAAGCCCGCCAATGGCAACCAGATCATGCGCAGCATCACATTGCATGGCGAGCTAGACGACGAGCAGCGCCAGCGTCTGCTGCAAATTGCCAATGCCTGCCCTGTTCACAAGCTACTGGAAGGCTCCATAGAGATTCCCACGGCACTGCTCTGAAAGTCGGGACGCAAAAAAGCCCTGCAATTTCTTGCAGGGCTTTTTCATGGAGCCTGTAAGTCTGATTACACCGAGACTTCCAAAGCCCCTACTTCCACATAGTGCTCAAACTCGCGCTTGGCCAGATAGGCAGTCTCTGGTTGCTGATCCTTGGGATCAATCCAGGACAGCACATAGCTGGCAATGGCGGTATCCACCTTCATCGCCGTACCGACAGGAATGGCCTCGCACGGGCCATCGCCCACTCGATGCTCTACCTTGCCTGTCACACGTGCCACAAAGTGCTCAGGGTATTGCTGGACTTCGACGGCAGAGATCTGGTTGCCATAGGTCGTTTGTTCGCTCATCTCTATTCCTCCTGCCAATATTAGATTCTCAGCGCACGAGTGGCGCCTGTCGAAGAGCCACAGTGCGTGACCCACGCTCTCAAAATAAACGGCCCTGCGCTGGACCGCTGTCAGCCAGTTGGCTGAATAGCCTCAAGGATGTAACCCCATGCAAAGCGTTGGCTGATTCTGCCGTTGGATTTCGCAAAAACCACATTTCCCTGCACACTCAAAGCCCTTGTCGTCAGGAATTGTCATGAGTGAATCAAAGAACTTACAACGCTTTCCCACCCGTGTTGCCGATGTCGGTGGCATCCCTATCCACCGAGCCATTCCGCAGGCCGCGTTGCGCAAGGTAGGGGCTTGGTGCTTTCTCGATCATGCCGGCCCTGCCGTCCCACCTCCGCCGGGTATGCAGGTCGGGCCTCACCCTCACATCGGTCTGCAAACCTTTACCTGGATGATTGAGGGCGAAGTGCTGCATCGTGACAGTCTGGGCACCGAGCAACTCATTCGCCCCGGAGAAGTCAACCTCATGACGGCCGGCTACGGCATTGCTCATTCGGAAGAAGCCCAGACCTTGGGAGTGCACGCAGCACAGCTGTGGATCGCCCTGCCTGACAGCCATCGCCACATCCCCCCACGCTTCCAGCACTATCCAGATCTACCTCAGACTCGGGTTGGAGAGTTCTCTGCCACCGTACTGGCGGGTGAGACTCTGGGGTTGGTGTCACCCGCTGAAGTCCACTCCCCCTTGATGGCCGTTGACTTGCTGGCGACAGGCACAGCCAGCACAGCACGGGCCTCCATGCCATTGCGCACCGATTTTGAGCATGCCGTGCTGAGCATGTCCGGTGAAGTAAGAGTGGATGGTCAACTGTTGCCGTCCGAAGAGGTGATCTATCTGCCTACCGGCACCAAGGAAGTGAGTCTGGAATGCACGCCCGGCAGCCGTCTCATCATCATCGGTGGAGAGCCGATGGATGAAGCCATCCTGGTCTGGTGGAACTTCGTGGCTCGTACCACCGAAGAAATGCAACAAGCGCAGCAGCAATGGGAAGCCGAGGCCGTCAGCGATGCAGAAACTATCAATGGCCAGCCACGGCGCTTTGGTAAACCAGTGGCCTCGGCCCTTCAGCCGCTGCACTCCCCATCGCTGAAAGGCGTAAGCCTGCGAGCTTCTTAAATCTCTTTTTGCTTTAATTCGCACCAAATTGGTGCGAATTAAAAAACACACCACCTTCAATTAACGCAAATTTTCATGGTTTTGACGTCTTTTAAGACATTTTAGAGAAAGAAATATTTTCTCAACATCAACAACAATGATGTTATGCATGAAACGTTTGGGCTCATGCATAACTTGACTCCATAATTCACCCAACGCCCTGGCCTCGAAAACGCAGCAATCGCTTTTTTCGTCCGGGGCGTTGCCACGTCCTGTTCTTGCACACGTGGCCACTCCGATATTGCAAATTTGAAAGCAGATTCATGCGTCAAGAACAAGATTTCCTCGGTATCAAGACCATTCCTCCCGACGCGTACTGGGGCGTTCACTCCGCTCGTGCAGTGGAGAACTTCCCCATCACCGGTCATTCGGTCGCGCACATGCCCGAACTGATCCGCGCGTTTGCCTTTGTGAAAAAGGCCGCTGCCCAAGCCAATCTGCAATTTGGCGCTATCAATATCACGCAAGCCACCGCGATTTCCCAGGCCTGTGACGACCTGATCGCCGGCAAGCTGCACGAGCAGTTTGTGGTTGATGTCATCCAGGGCGGCGCTGGCACCTCCACGAATATGAACGCCAATGAGGTGATCGCCAACTGTGCTCTCGAGCACTTGGGATTGCCCAAAGGCAGCTACGACGTGATTCACCCGAATGACCACGTCAACGCTTCGCAGTCCACCAACGACTCTTACCCCACCGCCGTCAAGCTTGCCACCTATGCTGGCATCCAGAAGCTGCTGATTGCCCTGGCTGAGTTGCGCGCAGCCTTTGAAGCCAAGGCTGGCGAATTTGCCCACATCCTGAAGATCGGCCGCACACAGCTCCAAGACGCCGTCCCCATGACTTTGGGCCAGGAGTTCGCCGCTTTTGCCGCCATGATCGCCGACGACGAAAAGCGTCTGCGCGAATCCGCCTATTTGATGACCGAAGTGAACATGGGTGGCACCGCCATCGGCACCGGCATCAACGCCCCCGTGGGCTACGCCGATGCGGTGACAAAGGCTCTGGCTGAAATTTCGGGCGTGCCCGTCGTCAAGGCTGCCGATCTGATTGCAGCCACCGGCGACACTGGTGCTTTTGCCGATATTTCCGGCATTCTGAAGCGTGTGGCCGTGAAGCTGTCCAAAATCAGCAACGACTTGCGCCTGCTGTCCTCAGGCCCTCAGGCTGGCGTCGGCGATATCAAGCTGCCCGCACGTCAGGCTGGCTCGTCCATCATGCCCGGCAAGGTCAACCCCGTGATCCCCGAGGTGATGAACCAGGTCTGCTTTGAAGTGATCGGCAACGACGCCGCCATCACCATGGCCGTGGAAGCTGGTCAATTGCAGCTCAACGCCTTCGAACCCCTGATGGCCTGGGCCCTGCACAAGAGCCTGAGCCACCTGAGCAACGCCTGCAAGACCTTGCAAGTGAACTGCGTGGAAGGCATTGTGGCCAACCAGGAACTGCTGGATTCGCGCATTGCCGAGTCCGTGACCCTGGTGACTGCACTGAACCCGCTGATCGGCTATGAAAAGGCCGCCAAGATCGCCAAAACCGCCATTGCCAACGGCAAGCAAATTGCCGTGGTCGCTGAAGAGCTGGGCATCATGAGCCAAGCAGAAATGAAGAAGCTGCTGGTCGCAGATAAGCTGACTCAGGCTGGCGCACTGACCGCCGCATAAGCAGCAGCCTTATCAGCAACAAAAAAAGGGTATGTTCTTACGAACATACCCTTTTTTATGTTTTTCATAGCTGCCAGCACATAGCCCTGAAGGGCTGGCAGACGAAACAGGCTTGATTACGCCACGGCAGGGCTCTCACTGCCGGCATCATCCACACCACGCACACTCTCGCGCAGATTCTTATCCTTGAGCTTACCTAGATCAGCCTCGACAGCACGCTTGAGCTTCTCAATTGCCGCACTGAACGCATCCTTGACCTTTTCCGCCTCCGCGTTCACTGCAATAGGAGGTCGTCCGGTTGCTCTGGTTTCCAGCACACAGCGTTTGCCAGGGCCTCCCGTCGTCTTGAGCGCATCAACGCCTGTGAGAAAGACCTCCACGCGCACCACATACTCCTTCAGGCGGGCCAGCTTGGCATTGACTTCCTCCTGCGCCCATTGAGCCAGAGACTCTCCACCTTGGATGGAATCGTCGGCATGAACCTGTACTTGCATGCAAATCCTCCTAGTCACCAAATGCCGCAACCGCTGCGGCTAAATCTGTAGGGGTGCCATAACGGCAGGCGAAATCATCGTAACGCCAGAAGCCTGTTCTGCCCATCAGGGCTTGTTACGCCAGCAATGGACAGGGGCTTTTCCCATTCTGTGCCTAGCTTCGCTGCAGTTTGAAAGAGATAGCAACAAGAGTAGAAGTTAGAAGTCTTGCCTTTGAGCCAAAGCAAAAGACACAGTGACTGGACTTGCAAAAAGTAAGAAATTTTGCAGCTTGCTCGTCAGTTGGCACCAGCCTTAGCCTGAAGATCCGTCACAAAGCCGATGCGAGTCAGCCCTGACGCATGGGCCCATCCCATGATTTGCACTACTCGACCATAGGGAACAGTGGTATCAGCACGCAACTGGACTTCTGCACGAGGGTTGCGCTGGCCCAGCTCCTGCAAGTGCTGCTGTACCGCGGTATCGTCTGCCACCGCACCCTCAACCCAGATTTCGCCAACAGGGCTGACCTCAACTGTCAGAACATCACTCTTGTTCACTGCCGTCTGCTCTGTCGCCGCCTGCGCCTTGGGCAGCTGCACACGCAAGCTGGCTGCCAGCATGGGAGCAGCCAGAATAAAGATCACCAGCAATACCAGCATCACATCGACCAGCGGCGTGACGTTGATGGCATTGATAGGAGCTTCTGCCCCCTGGCGGTGATTCATGCGGCCAAAGGCCATAGCGCTATCCTTTAAGAAGCATCCACCCCAAACTGGGCATGAAGATCATGTGCAAAACCCTCTAAGACCGCCTCCAGCTGGCTGGCTGCACGCCCAAGCAGGTTATAGGCCAGCACAGCCGGCAAGGCCACTGCCAGTCCGGCTGCAGTCATCACCAGAGCTTCGCCTACGGGGCCAGCCAGCTGAGCAATATCAACCTGACCGCTGCCGGCCAGCGTTCCCAGCGCATGATGAATACCCCAGACCGTGCCCAGCAACCCCACGAACGGCGCCGTCGCGCCAATGGTAGCGAGCACGGTCTGCCCCCATTGCAGCTGGGCAGAGGCCTGACCCAGGGCTTCACGCAGACCGCGCATCAAGCGCTGGCCATGTGCGGCACGTTGGGCCAGTGAGTCAGCCATCGCCGGGCTGCTGCCCTGAGCTACGACATCAGCCATCGGCTGCACCAGACCTTGACGGTCCAGCTGCTGAACCCTTGCCTTCGCCTGAGCCAGATCAGGCATCTGCCAGAACGCCTCAACAGCATTTGGCACATTGCGACGCGCGGCCTGAATGAGCCAGAGCTTGTAGAGAATCAGTACCCAGCTGAGTACAGACATCAGCAGCATCACGCCCGCCGTACTCCAGGTCACTGCATCACCTTCGGCCAGCCATTGCCACATTCCTGCAGACATCCCTCACCTCACTCCCAGAAACAACAAGGGGCCATCACGGCCCCTTTGCAAATGCGCGATCAGCGCAGCTTCAGCACGTCGTACATATCGTACTGGCCGGTTTTTTTATCCGCCAGATACTCAACAGCGCGCAAGCTCCCATTGGCGTAGCCGGCGCGGCTGCTGGACTTATGCGAAATTTCAATACGCTCGCCGGTGCCGGCAAACAGCACGGTGTGGTCACCCACGATATCGCCGCCGCGCACGGTGGCAAAGCCGATGGTATTTTCCTTGCGCTCGCCGGTGTGGCCGTAGCGCTCATACACAGCGCGGTCAGCCAGCTTGGTACCCTGCGCTTCTGCAATGACTTCACCCATCTTCAGTGCAGTTCCTGAGGGGGCGTCCACCTTGTGCTTGTGGTGGGCTTCAATGATTTCGATGTCGTAGCCGCCTTCCTTGAGCGCCTTGGCAGCCAGCTCCAGCAGCTTGAAGGTGACGTTCACGCCCGCGCTCATATTGGCGGACAGCACGACGGAAGTCTTCTTCGCATACTCGGCGATCTGCGCCTTCTGTGCATCGCTGAAACCGGTGGTGCCGATGACCACGCTCACGCCCAGCTCTGCTGCCACGGCCAGATGCTCCATCGTGCCCTCAGGACGCGTGAAGTCGATCAGGCAGTCAGCCTTGGACAACGCAGAGCGTACATCGCTTTCGATCTTCAGACCGCAGGGCTTGCCCAAAAAGGCGGAAGGGTCGGTGCCGATGAAGGGGCTGTCTGCACGGTCCAGAGCCGCAGCCAGTTCGCAGTCGCTGCTGTTCAGAATCGCTTCGATCAGCATTTGGCCCATGCGGCCCGAGGCTCCCGCCACGGCAACGCGCTGAGGAGAAGTAGAGGTGGTCGTGGATGCGGTCATGGCGCGATCAATCGGTCAAATAAGCAGACGGCAGGAAGATTCCTACCATCAGAAAAGAGAGCAGAACCCGCTTTATGAGCAGGGAGGAGCATCATTTCGGCACCAGGCCGAATATCTTAGCGAGACTCCAGTGGAGGATAGTTAGTCGCCGGCGGCGGCAAATCTACAGCAGCTTGCTCTGCCGCACTATTGCTGCGCGCTGGGTATTTGGCCAACTGGGCTTCGCTGGCCTCCAGCTGCGGTACCTTGGGCTTGCCCTTCATGCCTTTGAGGCTGGCCACGAACTCCGACTCGGATGGCATCTCGTCACCCTCGGCTCGGGCAAAGCTGTCGCCATCGAAGAAAACAGTAAGTTTGCGGGTTTGCGGATCCACTCCAGGGCGCCGAATGGTGAAGACGTATTCCCAGCGATCGCCATGAAAAACACTGGTCACCAGAGGGGTGCCGAGAATATCGCGAATCTGCTGACGGCTCATGCCGGGCTGCAGCGCCTCAACTTGCTCCTTGGATACAAAGTTGCCCTGCACCACATCTATTTTGTAAGGAGTGACGGCATTAGCGACGCGGTGTGCGGCGCCATCGAGACTATTGCAGCCGGCCAGTGCCGCTGCGATTGCCAACGTCAGGGCCAGACCTGCGCGGCTACGGGCTTGAACATGCATGGGTAATGGCATAGGGATATGATCGGGTTCATTGTAGCGGCAGGCCCCGGAGACACTTGGAGATTCCCTTTATCTGCGTGTAAAGCTTCTCTGCAAAGCGTGGCTCCTGCCTTCCATGTGCCCGTAGTCCACCAAGAGATAGCGACATGAAAAATATTGAGGAACTCAAAAGCACGGGCCTTAAAGCCACCTTGCCGCGCCTGAAGATTCTCGAAATCTTCCAAAAGGGTGCCCAGCGCCATATGACGGCCGAAGACGTGTTCCGCGTCCTGCTCGATGAGCGCTCCGACATAGGGCTGGCCACTGTTTATCGTGTGCTCACACAGTTCGAGCAAGCCGGTCTGCTGATCCGCAGCAATTTCGAAAGTGGCAAAGCGGTTTATGAGCTCGACGAAGGCCAGCACCATGACCATTTCGTCTGCACCAGTTGCGGCAAGGTCGAAGAGTTCTACGACGCCGAAATCGAAAAGCGCCAGAACCTGATTGCCAAGGAAAAAGGCTGGGTAATCCAGGACCACTCCATGGCGCTGTACGGCCAGTGCGCCGCGTGCGCCAGCCGCGCCGCGAAGTAAAAGCACTTCACCCAAAACAAAACCGCTGCAATTGCTGCAGCGGTTTTTTATGGCCTTATAGCGCCCATTAGCTTATGAGACGGCCAAAAGCGCTATGAATATTAAAAGGACTCTCCGCTTTCCATGGCACGGCGATGGCGGTTGACAAACTCCTGATACGTGTCGATGCCCCGCAGTTGCAAGATGGCGTTGCGCACGGCAGCCTCCACCAGCACGGCGATGTTTCGCCCGGCCACCACCTGAATCACCACCTTGCGCACAGGCACGCCCAGCACATCTTGCGTCAGAGGCTCGGCGGGCAGACGTTCATACTCCCGCTCCATGGTTTCCTTGCGCACCAGATGAACGATAAGCTTGAGCCGCATCTTGCGACGTACGGCGGTTTCACCAAAGATCGCACGCACGTCCAGCAGGCCGATACCGCGCACCTCCAGCAGGTTCTGCAGCAGCTCGGGACACTTGCCTTCGATCGTCGTCTGGTTGATGCGGTACAGATCTACAGCATCGTCGGCCACCAGACCATTGCCACGCGTGACCAGCTCCAGCCCCAGCTCACTCTTGCCGAGGCCGGATTCGCCCGTCAACAACACACCCATGCCCAAAATGTCCATGAACACGCCGTGCATGGTGATGCGGTCGGCGAAATGCTTGGACAGATAGGCACGCAGCACGTCGATGACAAAGGCAGACTGCTCCTTGGTGGAGAACAGCGGGATGTGCGAACGCTCGCACATGGAAATCAGCTCGTCTGGCGCTTCCTGACCATCGGCCAACACCAACACCGGCGGCTCCAGCGTCACGATACGCGCCACGCGGCGCAGGCAATCCTGGGAGGTGGCGTTGGTCAGATAGGCGATTTCACGCTCGCCCAGCACCTGCAAGCGGTATGGGTGGATGTAATTGAGATAGCCAACCAGGTCTGCGCCAGAGCGGGCCGAACGCACGGCCATCTCGTCAAAGCGGCGCTCGGAAGCCCCTATCCCCGCGATCCACTGCCAGCGCAGACTGGAATTGCGAAATGCTTCAAACAATACGTCCGCACTGATGGCGCTGGGTCTCATGGCAAGGCCCTGTCAGTCAAAAACGGGCAATCAGCCCTGGGAAGTCATGGAAGACTGCCAGCTGTCGATCATGCCGTGCAGTTGCAGGGCATCAGAGCAGGACTTCAGGCGCTCACGCAACTGGCTGTCGCTGAGCAGTTCTGCGATCTCGGAGAGGATCTCCAGATGCTTTTGTGTTGCCGCTTCAGGAACCAGCAAAAAGATCAACAAGTTGACCGGCTGCTCATCCGGCGCGTCAAAGCCGATGGGGTTGGCCAGCTGGAACACTGCAGCCATGGGGGCGGTCAGGCCCTTGATGCGGCCATGGGGAATGGCAACTCCGTGCCCGAGACCGGTAGAGCCCAGACGTTCGCGTGCGAACAGGCTATCGGTGATCAGGGCACGAGACAGACCATGCAAGCTCTCAAAGAGTAAACCCGCTTCCTCAAAAGCGCGTTTCTTGCTGGTGACATCAACGCTCACAAGCACTTGAGCGGCGGGAAGGATAGAAGCTAGGCGATTCATGGTGTGATCAACAATTATGCACCGCAGCGCTGAAAACCGTGGGGAAACCCTGATCACCATCAAAAACCGCCCCTAAGGGCGGCGCTTTGGGCGTTGTAACAAGGCGACATCCTTGCCACAAACCGGCGCAAACGCTTGGCTTGCGCTTCGCTGTCATCAAACTGACACTGCCGCGACTTGAGTTCCCTCTGGGGTCAAGCGTTTGGCAATGGAGCGGTTGCCTTGCTGCCGGGTCTTGTAGCGCATGACCACGCGATCGAGCTTGTCGGCCAATGCGTCTACGGCAGCATAAAGATCGAAGTGCTGGGTCTCGACGAACAAGTCTTGTCCTTTTACGCGTACGGTGCAACCGGCACGCTGTCGTTTGTCTTTTTCCTTTTGCTTGTGGACTGTGAGAAGGACCTTGACGTCCACAACCTGGTCGAAGTGCCGAAGAATGCGTTCCAGCTTGGCCATGACATAACTGCGCAGCGAGGGAGTGACCTCCAGGTGATGGCCGCTAATCGTCAAATTCATAACTAAACACTCCTTTGCTCTCGGTGAAATCACTGCGGTTTCACAGCCTTGCACGGCGGTGCCGCAGCCTTGCAGTTCGGAATGCGCATTCGTCTTTGCTGTGAATCCACTATGCGCCCGCCACGCCGCAAAGGCAAAGAAATCGCCTGGATAGCGCAGGCTCGCCAGGGGCCTTGTGGCTCAGTTTGATGACACCCTGTTTTGGCGACACAATGAGTGGCTTTGGGCATAGGAGCGCGCCATGTCTTGCGACGGACATGGTCGCCGTCAGTAAAAGGCTGCGGCAAAGACCGCGCCCCTTCAAAACCTTGGCTACGCCCTTAAAATCGCGCTTTTACGCAGCTGCCTTTCGTGCCTGCGACGCTGGAAGCCCCCAGAAGCTTTCAGGCGCCTGCTGACCGACTGCACGCCTGAATTGCCTGACAGCCCCCTATCTCGATCCTTGATCATGACCACCCAGCCTTCTGCTCTGCATACCTCCAACATTGCTTCCTTGCCCCTGCTGGCGCGTGGCAAGGTCCGCGACAACTACGCCGTGGGCGATGACCGCATTCTGATGGTGGCCTCCGACCGCCTGTCTGCCTTTGACGTGATCATGGGCGAGCCCATTCCCGGTAAGGGCGTGCTGCTGACACAGATGGCCCTGTTCTGGTTCGACAAGCTGGGCCATATCTGCCCCAACCACCTGACTGGCGAAGCGCCCGAGTCCGTGGTCAAGCCCGAAGAAGTCAAGCAGGTCGAAGGCCGCTCCATGCTGGTCAAGCGCCTCAAGCCCATCATGATCGAGGCCGTGGTGCGCGGCTATCTGGCTGGCAGCGGCTGGAAGGAATACCAGGAATCCCAAGCCGTGTGCGGCGTGAAGCTGCCCGCGGGCCTGACGAATGCGGCCAAGCTGCCCGAACCCATCTACACCCCTGCCGCCAAGGCCGAGATGGGCGACCACGACGAAAACATCACCTACGAGCGCACCGTGGAAATGGTGGGCGAGGAGCTGGCTGCCAAGATCCGCGACACTGCGATCCGCATCTACAAGGAAGCGTCTGCCATTGCGCTGACCAAGGGCATGATCATTGCCGACACCAAGTTCGAGTTCGGCCTGACCGAAGACGGCGAGCTGGTGCTGATGGACGAGGTGCTGACCCCCGACAGCTCGCGCTACTGGCCCGTCGAAGGCTACGAGGAGGCGCTGGCCAAGGGCGAGAATCCTCCCAGCTACGACAAGCAGTTTGTGCGTGACTGGCTGGAAAAGGCCCAGGTCAACGGCAAGGCCTGGGACAAGAAGGCCCCCGCACCCCGCCTGCCCAAAGAAGTGATCGACAAGACCGCTGCCAAGTATCGTGAAGCGCTGGAACGTCTGACCGCCTGAGCGATCCAGTCCTGAAAACAAAAGGCCCCCGGATTTATATTCGGGGGCCTTTTTGTTTTGATAGCTGCTTGCGCTTGCAGGCAAAGGATTTCAGATTGAAAGATGCCTGAAATCCTTTAGAGGCATGCGCTGTCAGCTATGTTTTTTAATGGTGGTGGCCGTGGCCGCCGTGCACATGCTTGTGAGCGATTTCTTCTTCAGAGGCGGCGCGCACTTCGTTGACCACGCAGCTAAAGCGCAGCGCATGGCCGGCCAGAGGGTGGTTGCCGTCCAGCAGCACCACGGGGCCCTTGATCTTCACCACGTTGTAGATCTGGGGCAGGCCCTGGTCATTGACGCCGCGCAGCTGGCCGCCCACTTTCACGCCTGCTGGAAACTCGCCCTTGGGGATGGTGCGCTTGAGGCTTTCGTCGCGCTCGCCGAAGGCGTCTTCCACCGCCAGGTCCACGGTCACGGTATCGCCCTTTTGCTTGCCGTCCAGCGCGGCTTCGACCTTGGCGAAGATGTTGTCATAGCCGCCGTGCAGGTAGGCGACGTCGCCCTTGTCCAGCAGTTTGACGGCCACGCCGCCCGCGAGCAGCTCGTGAATCTTGTAGTTGATGGTGACAGCGGTGTCTTTGGTGATATTCATGGCAGTTGGAGATTCCACGAGCGGCCCACACGGCCCAGCCTCTTGATGGCTGCGGTTTGAGCGGCTCCAAAACAAAGCCGCCACGGCCCGCAAAGGTCGTGGCGGTCAGGCGCACATTGTGGCAGCGTTTGAACACCCGCCATCAGGCGCGCCATTTTCAGGCGGCAGCCGCAGCCGGTGGCAAGTCGTCCTCGCTCGCGCCGGGGTAGCGCGCAAAGCGACGGTTCTCGGCCCCGTGCACAGGGTCGTTGTCCTTCCAGGGCCAGCCGCCGAACTGGGTGCGGCGGTAGTCCTGCATGGCCTGCATGATTTCCTGCTGCGTGTTCATCACAAACGGGCCGTACTGGGACACGGCCTCGCCAATCGGCTTGCCTTGCAGCAGCACCAGCTCGGCGGTGACGTCACCAGTGTTGACCAGCTCCAGGTCGCTGTGCGCATCCACATGCAGGGCCTTGTGGCCGTTCACGACCTTGCCGCCCACAGTCATGCTCTTGCCTACGAAGAAGTAGAGCATGCGATGCGTGTCGGCGCCTGCTGCCTTGGGCATGGTCCAGCGGGCACCGGGCTCCAGCTCCAGCGTCCAGATGGCAACATCGCTGCCATCCTGAGAAGCCCAGGACTCGGGCGGCGGTGGCAATGCCTTGTCGGCACCGGCCAGCGAGCCAGCTACCACAGTGACGGTAGTCTTCTTGCCCGCAGCATCGCTGAAGCTGGCACGCGGAATCTGCTCGTTCCAGAACATAGTGAAGTGGGGCTCCACCATCTTGTTCTTGGCGGGCAGGTTCAGCCAGATCTGGAACAGCTCCAGCGGGTTGGGCTTGTCGCTATTGAGCAGCGGGAACATCTCCGAGTGCTGAATGCCTTTGCCAGCCGTGAGCCACTGCACATCGCCGCCGCCAAAGCGTGCGGCTGCGCCCAGCGAGTCTGCATGGTCGATGCGGCCCTTGCGCACCAGCGTCACGGTCTCGAAGCCGCGGTGCGGGTGACCGGGAAAGCCGGGCACCTGCTCGCCGTGGTACATCGAAAAACCGTCCTTGGCGCTGAAGTCGCTGCCCATTTCGCGGCCTTCCAGCTCCACGGCCTGCACACCCATCTTGCCGTCGCTGGCGGGATAGTTGTCATCGTGGTGAGCGCAGAAAAGGAAAGGATCCAGGCAGGGCCAGCGTGGGCCCAGCGGGGCGCTTTCCAAGATGGGGTTGTGGGGCTGATGTGCCGTGGTGGTCATGGTGATCTCCTGATGGGGCTCAGCGATCCGCAAAGCCTGACCCTTGAAAGATAAGGCCAGGCCCACCTATTGAAAGACCTCATTCATGGGACAGTGCCGACCGTTTTTGCAACAGTCGGATCTGCCCAGCAGGTGGCTTTATCCGCGTGGCGGGATATTCAGGCCTTTTTGCACGCTGGGCCGCGCCACAAAGGCCGCCAGCACGCGCTGCAGCTGCGGGAAGTTCTGCCAGCCCACCAGCTCGCCTGCGTTGTAGCCGTTTTCATCGACCATATTGCGCACCCAGGGCCAAATGGCGATATCGGCGATGGTGAACTGATCGCCCATGATCCAGTCGCGGCCCTGCATGCGGGTTTCGAGCACGCCCAGCAGGCGTTTGGATTCATTGATGTAGCGGTCACGAGGGCGCTTGTCTTCGAAGTCCTTGCCGCCGTATTTGTGGAAAAAGCCCACTTGCCCAAACATGGGTCCCACGCCGCCCATCTGGAACATCAGCCACTGCAGCGTCTCGTAGCGTGCCGCAGGCTCTGCGGGCAGCAAAGGGCTGCCGGACTTTTCGGCCAGATAGATCAGAATGGCGCCCGATTCAAACAGCGCCAGAGGCTGGCCGCCCGGGCCTTGAGGGTCAAGAATGGCGGGGATCTTGTTGTTGGGGAAGGTGCCCACAAACTCGGGCGTGAGCTGGTCGTCGGTCTGAAAGCTGACCAGATGCGCCTCGTAGGGCAGCTGCATCTCTTCCAGCGCAATCGACACCTTCACCCCGTTGGGCGTGGGCAGCGAGTACAGCTGAATGCGCTCAGGGTGCTGGGCGGGCCATTTGCGGGTTACAGAAAAATCGGCAAAGGTGCGGGTCATGCGTCTGGCTCCTGAATCAATGGTTTGCTGCATCGTAACGGCATCACACCCAGGCGCTGCGGCCACCATTGGAAAAGCCCGCAGGCGACTGCCATGCGGGCTTGATCGTTTGACTTCCCTAGAGCAGCTGACAAAAGCCAGCAAATCAAAGATTTGCTGGGTGAGACAAGGCGAAGCAACGATGTATCAAGGGCTTTGTTGGCGGTTCTTAACGCTGATTGCCGGCAGGCGACTTCTGTACCAGAGCCACAGTCAAGCCTTGTGGCGTGACGGTAATCGCACCGGGCTCCATGGCCAGCGCGTCGACCAGCGCCAAATCCTGATCCTGCAATTGATAAAGCACGACCTGGCCCATGGCCTGCTCGGCCAGCGCGGTTGCATACGTGCCCAGCATGTCGCTCATGGCCGGAGCCAGGCCATCCATGCTGAGCTGGTTGACCTTGATCTGGTAGGCGCGCAGCGTACGGTCCGTAGGCTCGTAGCGCAATGCGAAATCAACATTGAGCAAGCCGGTAAAGCGCTCCTTGAGCACCTTGCCGCTCAGCTCTGCAGGAATCACGGCATTGAGCATATTGCGCTCAGGCACCATGTTCAGTTGCGGCGCCTTCAGATCCAGTTGCAACAGCCCTGCGACGGGAAACTGCTTGGGAAAGCGTCTGGCCAGCATCTCCTGCAGCTTTTCCTGGCTCACGCTTACGCTGCCGGGCACGGTCTTGCCCGAACACCCCGCCGTAGCCATTCCCAGCCCCATCACTGCCACCATCAACCATGCGCGCCGATTCATCACGACCACCAACTCCGTAAAATCCGAGCCCAAAACACCGCAAACAATTGATACTCAATAACTATTTGCTATTATTTTTAATAATCATATTGTCTCTTTGCCTGCTATTCCACAGAGTCTCGATGGGTGTTTTCGGTTCCCTTCCCGGCCCGGCATGCAGGTAAAAGTCTGTTATTTAACGCCCCGCAACGCACGGGGTTGACGACAGTGGGACGCATCGCGCTCCATGCACAATGTCTTGCATGACTGAAAACACCACACCTATCAGCCACTCGGCCCTGAATGCCGCTGCCCAAGACCCCAGCCTGCCCGATCAGGTGCTGACGCAATGGTTTGGCAGCGCCCGCCCGGATAACGCACAGGCCCTGCTGCACAAGGCACAGTGGTTCACCAAATCCGCCGAGTTCGACGAGCAATTGCGTCAGCGCTTTGGCACAGTGGTTGAGGCGGCCCTGGCAGGCTCTCTGGGTCACTGGGCCGCGCAAGGCCCCTGGGGCCAGCTGGCACTGGTGATCTTGCTGGACCAGTTCACCCGCAACATCCACCGCAACACCCCCAAAAGCTTCGCGGGTGACCCGCAGGCGCTGGCACTGGCTCTTCAGGCCATGGAATCCGGCGCTGACCAGCAACTGCCCGAAGTAGTGCGCGTCTTCATGTACCTGCCACTGGAACATGCCGAAGACCGCGATATGCAGGCTCGGTGCGTGGCGGCCTTTGAGGGCTTGCTGCAAGGCGCTGAGGATGCCGCGCTGCGTGACTACCTCACCGGCTCTCTGGACTACGCGCACCGCCACCAAGTGGTGATTGAGCGCTTTGGGCGCTTTCCCCACCGCAATGCCATTCTGGGCCGCGCCAGCACTGCCGATGAGCAGGCCTACCTGGCGCAGCCCGGCTCAGGCTTTTGACTTCGGCTTGCCAGCTGCAAAAGCCCTCCGACTCAGGAGCCGCGTGTCGCTTCGCGCAGGGCGGGCTCCTGGCGCAACTTCTGCCCCTTGGGCTTGGGCGTGCCGTCGCGGTAGCGCATCGCCCATCGCTCCACGGTATAGAACGACAGCGCGGACAGGGCGGTAGAGATCAGCAGACCGGCAATGACCGTCACCGGCCAGGAAAAGTCAGCCCGCAGATAGCGCACCACCGGGTAATGCCAGAGATAAATGCCATAGGAGAGCTTGCCCAGCCTGAGGAGCAAAGGCGCTGTCAGCATTTCATAGACCAGGCCCGAAGGCTTTTGCACCGCCAGCAGCACGACCAAGGCCGCGCATTCCACCACCGTAATGCCCCAGACCATGGCGTGCTGATTGTCCCACTCCAGCTCCATGATCAGTGGCACGGCCAGCACGAACCACATGGTGTAGGCGCGCATCGACTGCAGGCGCTCAATCCACTGCGGGCGCTCCATCATCAGCGCCGCCAGCAGTGCTCCGGCCAGCAGCCCCGACGCCCGCGTGTCGAAGCGGAAAAAGATTTCGTAGAACTTCTGATCCTGCACCACCCAGAAGATGCGCCACAGCGTGCTCAGCACCCACAGGGCCAGCAGGGGCGACCACACCCGGCCCGGCGTGGCTTTGCGCAGCAGCAATACCAGCAGCGGCGGCCAGATCAGATAGAAGTGCTCCTCCACCGACAGCGACCACATGTGCAGCAGCGTGTCCGGACTGTCAAAGAAGGCAATGCCGTAGTCGGCCAGGTAAAGAATGGAGACCAGTGCGTCGGAATAGACATCTGTCAGATCCGGCCAGATCAGCGGAGCGAACAGGCAATACGCGCCCAGAAACAGCGCCAGCGCCGGCATGAGCCGGAAGAAGCGGCGGCGGTAAAAGCGCCAGTAATCAATCTTTCCGTGCTGTTGATACTCCATCAGCAGCAGTGAAGTAATCAGAAAACCGCTGAGCACGAAGAACAGATCGACACCAAAAAACGCACCGTCAAACAGCGGTGCATGGGCATGCGAGAGCAGTACCAGCACAATGGCAATGCCTCTCAATCCGTCGAGCGCGGGGTTGTAGCGCAGCTTGAAAACCGACTCCACCAAAACCGGACACCTTTCCTTTCGCCCTGGCACGGGCCGGGCTTGCAATCATCCAATCAGCCACGCCTGAGCATGGCTGATGCAGTATTCAGAATGTGAGCAAAGAGGCAGTAACAGCTCTTTACAGCGGCCTTGAGGCCACAGACGCACAGGAAAATGCATCTAAAGTGCCCGAAATGCTGAGGCGGCGCGCTCTGCCGAATGGGGAAAACGGGGCAGAAACCGGTTGCAGCGACCTCAGTCAGGCGACGTGGCGTCTGTTAACAGGTGAACAGACGCGGGCGATTTAAACAGATTTTGGCCAATGCCCCAAGCCCCGTTTAAGGGTTGCCCCTTTGCCGCGTACAACTTCAAAGGGCGTTAACAAATACAAACAAAAAGAAGCGCCCAGGCACTACCAGCAAGCGCTCTCAGCTATCAAATTTGATAAGCCAAAAACCAATGCCCTTGTACGAAAAGTCCCACTCCAGCCATCGAGGAGTGAGCGGCTCTTGGCAGAAATCAAGAGGCTTTCTTGCGCCCGCAGACCGGTGCGCTCTGGTGCACATCGCGCCACAGCAGCATCTCGGCCACGCGCTCGGACTTGTCATCATCAAAGCCCAGCTTCTGCGCGCGCTCGGCCGGGTTGGTCCAGGTACCGAACAATATGTCCCACAGTGGCAGACCGTAGTTCTGCGCATGGTGACCATGCTGATGGTGCACGGTATGCATCTCGGGGCGCTGCAGCACATAGCCCAGCCAGCGCGGCGTGCGCATGTCGGCGTGGGTGAACAGATCGAAGGCCGCCGTCAGTCCCAGCGCCACGGCCGCCGCTGCTGGGCTGGCACCCAGCACCCAGTAGCTGGAGATCACGCTCAGCATCATGGCAGCGCAGGCGTCCAGCGGATGGGCATAAAACGAAGTCAACACCTCGATGCGCCTTGCGCTGTGGTGCAACTGGTGAAACACACGCCACAGAAGATCGCTGGAATGGGTGGCACGGTGCCACCAGTAAAAGACAAAGCTGGTGATGAAAAAGCTCAGCAGCCCCACCAGAAAAGGGTTCCAGCGTGCCCCCACATCCAGCAGCGCATGCTGGCGAATCCTGTCCTCCAGCACATAGCCCAGCGCCAGTGTGCACACCAGGGTCAGTGCGCCCAGGGCGCTGCTGTAGATCAGCCAGCGTCGATCACAAAGATTGCGCGAGGCGGGGGCAATCACCTCGCGCGTGAACACCGCCACAAACAGCAGCGCGATCAGTGGGTAGACCAGATATTCCAGCATACCTGCAGTCTATAGGCTGGCCCAGCCCGCTCACTGGGGCAATACGAACTGCTCCAGCGGCGTGTCGTTAGGCGCGGCGAGTTGCTTTTTCAGCATCTCGCCCATGGGCAAGTTCAGGTTCACGTTCTTGGGTGGGATGGGCTGCATAAACCATTTGCTGTAGAGCTTGTGCAGCTCGCCCGAGCGGATCATCTGCAAGATGGCACCGTCCACGGCCTTCTTGATCTGCGGGTCGTTCTTGCTGAACTGGATGGCAATCGGCTCGGCACCAATCACCTCGCCCACAATCTTGTAGCCCTTGGGGTTCTTGCTCTGGCCAATCACGCCGGCCAGCATGTTGTCGTCCAGCACAAAGGCATCGACACGGCCCGACTCCAGCAGCAAAAAGCTCTCGAACTGATCCTTGCTCATCAGCGTCTTGAAGTTCAGGTCGTTGTCGCTGGCGTACTTGCGCAGAATCTGCACCGCTGTTGTGCCGGTGATGGCGCCCACATTGCGGCCCTGCAGCTGCTTGAACGACGTAATGCCCGAGTCCGCCCGCACGGCCATGCGCACCTCGCTCACATAGGTGGTCAGGCCAAAGGCCACCTGCTTCTGGCGCATGAGGTTGTTGGTCATGCTCGCGCAGTTGAAATCGGCCGTGCCGTTGGCAATCAGCGGCATGGTGTTCTGCGGCGTCAGCACCATGTATTTGATCTTGGCCTTGGGCGCAATAGCATGCACCACACGCTCGCACAAGTCCATGTGATAGCCGACGAACTGGTCGTTCGCACCAATCACGTAAGACATGGGCGTCGCCGCTTCACGCACACCCAGAGTCACCGTACCGCCTGCCTGCCAGCGCTGCAGCGTGGGCGAGGCCGAAACATCGACGACCGTATCGATATCGGCACCGATCTCCGCCTTCACCGGCTTGCCTGCGGCCATGACAGAACCAGCACACACCAGCGCTGCTGTCACACCCGCAACCAGCCCACCCCACTTCAACGACTTGCTCATTACCCGCTCCACATCCATCCAAAAAGCGCCGAGACCCTGGGCCATCAGCGCTTGCTCACCCACCTCATCCGGCACGGCCTTGTCGTTACACAGGGCCGCGCACCGATTGTCGGTGTTCACTTAGATGTTTGAGTGGAATGCTTATTCCTGCTCCGGGCGCCATGCCTCGCGTTTCACGAGGCGCTGCCCATCAGTTCACGCAGCCTATGGTGTGCGCTGCTGCCCTCATCCGCCGGCAGCTGATGCTTGGCCTGCAGGTAGCGCTCGGTGAACACACCCAGATAGCTCTCCAGCACACGGCCCGCGTGCATGTCGGCGTCATCGCCCACCAGCTCCAGACACAGGGCCGCCACCTCGCTGGTGCAGAAATGATCGTCGCGCTTGGATCTGCGCAATTGATAGCGCGAAATCAAGTCCGGGTGCAGGCTAAGAACCGGAAAGCCATCAAGATATGGACTTTTGCGAAACATCTTGCGCGCCTCCGACCAGGTCGCATCCAGCAAGATGAACAGCGGGCGTTTGCCGGGCTGCAGCACACCGCGGTCATCCACACCGTCACTGCCATGCAGCGTCTGCACCACGCGTTCGGGCGGGTCGGCATATTCACCGGGAAAGACCACGTAAGGCTGCCACTGCGGATCGGCCAGCAAGGCGGTGAGCTGCGGATCGACTTCGGTGCGCGACCAGCCAAACGCATGGGTCTCGCGCACCACATCGGCAATCAGCCAACCCGTATTGCTGGGCTTGAGCGGCTCGGCGTCATGCATCAGCAGGCAAAAGCCGGCGCGCGTGGCCAGCTCGGGCCGCAGCGCGCACATGCAGTGCGACGGGCGCAGGCGACAACCCTCGCAACGCTCGCCCTTGGGGCCACCACGCGCCAGAAAAGGCCGCGTGCTGCGTGCCAGCCGCGCCGTGCGCAGGCGCGATACAGCATGCGCAGACACCGCTGAGGCCAGCGTTTTCTGCGGGCTCAAAGCGGCAGCGGCGTCGGCAGCCGCATCAGACAAGGACAAAGGCGAGGAAGCGGGCAAAGCAGGCACCAGCAGTTTCAAAAGGAAGCTCGAATTGTCCCGCCTTTGCCAATCCCGGTGCTGACGCTACAGGAGTGCGACTCAGAGCCGTGCAGGCGATCTCTGCGCAGCTTGCACCAAAGATCAATAAAAGGAGCCCATAGCGCTTGTCTGTATTGAATGTCAGATAGTTTTCTGCCTGAAATCAAGCAATGACGAGCGCCTTCAGCTCCTTTTTTGTTGATTACCTATGTTGACGCCCTTTAAGCTAGCACGCAAAGCGCTCACTCGATCTCGCCTCACGTGCACGACTCTGAGGTACGACAAGGCGCAGCAACGACGTATCAAGGGTTGTGTTAGCGACTCTTAATCGCAATCGCCCTGCACAAAGCCCGGCCCGCGGCCAAAGCTGAACACCGTGGGCTTGACATTTTTGAGCCCGGTAGCAATCACGCTCCTGAAGCGATCAGGCTCGCAGTTAAAGCGCGTGTCCACCACATACTCTTCAGACTCGGCCTTGGTCATGGCATCGCGCCAGGCAAAGGTGGCATCCAGCACCGGGCCATCCACCATGGGGGCCTGCACGGCGTAGTTGATGAAATTCGTCACGCGCGAACCCTTGGCCTCCAGGTAGACCACGGGATCCGCTGCATTGCCGCACAGCGACAGGCAATCCGCGTAGTAACGGCCATCCAGCAAAGGCTCAAAGCGGCCAAACGTCAGGTCGTTGAGCTGCATATCGGGCTGGCCCTCGGACACATTGAGCACGCTCTTGAGCGAAAGGCTGCAGCTGGGCGCGATATCGACCTCTACAGACTCGATCACCTTGTCGGCCTCATCGCTGATCAGCGTGATGTCACAGCCATCGGTGCGGAACTGGTGGCGGTGAAACTCCGAGCGCATGGCCGGGCCGGCAATTTTTTCCACATAGGCCAGATTCATGCCTATGGTTTCCGTGCTGAACAGCTGGTCAATCACACGCTTGGCCTCGGTGGTCACAGGTGCCGGCGCGGCAGCAGGAGCGACCGGTGCAGCCGCAGGTGCCTCCGTCTTGGAATCCGAGCAAGCCAGCAACAGCGCCGCTGCCGCCATGGCTCCGGTCCAGACTCCGCAGCGTTTCATCCAGCGATGGGCCATCTCCATATCCTTGTAAGTTCAAAGCTCCGCAATATAGGGGCAGACCCTGAAATCACCAAGAATCCGCCGCCTCAGCCACGTCAACCGCCCACACTCTCCAGCTCGAACAGCGGCATCTCCGCCTGACGGCTCAGCCACACACCACCGCCCAGCTCCTTGAAGCGCGGCAGCAGACCGCGGCGATACAGCTCGGCGCGGTGACGGTACAGACGCGGGTCGGTCAGATCCTCATCAATGATGTCGCGCTCGTAGTCTTCCTTGGCCACGGCCTCGACATAGAGGCCGCCACGCGACAGCCGCCCCAGATTGGCCAGCGCCTTTTTCAGATCCGCAGGGCTCAGATAAGGCAGCACTCCCTGGCAGATCACCAGATCAAAAGGCTGGCCATCCTTGGGCTGCCAGTCGATGACCGAGCCCTGCTCCCAGCCATAGCGCTCGCACAGGTAGGGACTGAACTCCACGCCCTGATACTGCACGCCGGGAAAGTGCTGCTCCACCGCCTCGCGCCACAGGCCAATGCCGCAGCCCATGTCCAGCACCCGCTGCACCGGCACGCGCAGATACGCAAGATACGAGCAGACAAACGCACCCAGCCGCCGCGCGTGCTCGGGGTCGATCACGCTGGTCTTCTTGTCAAAGTAAAAGCGCTGGTAATACGCCTCGTCAAACCACTCGTTGCTTGCTGATTGCACGCAGCCTCCTTCAAAAACAAACGGCGCCCGAAGGCACCGCAATGTTGAAAACTGGCACTCCCCAGCTCAGGGACGCCGAGCAAGAGCCGCCTCGCAGCGATGGCGTCGTCCCCCTCCGGGGGAAGGCGCGCAGCGCCTCAGGGGGGTTAAATCCTCCCCACCACCGACCAGCCGACCTTCTGGTTCTGCTTGTTGTTTTCATAGTCCCACACCGTGCCGCAGCGCTCGCAGACATAGCGCGTCACCGTCGCCGTGTTCGCGCCGCGCACCTCCTTGCGGTTGCCGCGCTGCATCAGCTCTGCGTGGCCAGGGGCTTTGCGCCAGTTGCGCTGAATGCCGGCGCAAGCGTCGCACAGATGTTCTTCGGCAGGAGTGGTGGTGTTGGTCATGAAAAAACTGCTGGTATAGAGCACAGCGCCCGCGACATCGCCAGCGCTGCAAAGCAGCCATTGTGCCGCCTGCCCCGGTTTTAAACCGTGGGGCAGCCCAGCATCACCGCAGGCCGCTGGGCCTTTCGCCCCTCAGCAGACATGCGGGCGGCGCAGCTTAGGCCTTGCGGTGCAACAGGCAGATCTTGTTGCCGCCGGGGTCGCGCACATAGGCCAGATACAGGGCATTGGCGCCCTCACCACGCCAACCCGGTGCATCCTCGATCGCCACACCGCCTGCGGCCACGCCCGCCGCATGCGCGGCGTTCACCTGTTCGACGGACTGCGCCGCAAAGCCGATGGTCGAGCCATTGCCACCCGTGGCCGGCTCGCCGTTGATAGGCGTGGTGATCGCAAACGTGCCTGTGGGGCTGCGATAAAAGTAGCGGTTCTTGTTGGCAACTCCGGGAGCAATGCCCAGCTGGCCCAGCATGGCGTCATAAAAACGCTTGCCACTTTCCAGATCGGAAACACCCAGCATGACGTGACTGAACATGATTCAACACTCCTTGATAAACCCGCTTGCGCGGCAATGATGGGAAATACGCCGGTCATGGTAGCGGGCTTTGCGCCCCGCTGGGCTGGCGCCCCGAGCACTGAGAAGCCCTCAACGACTGGGCCAAGTGCATCCACCCCGATGAGCGAGAGCAAACCGTCTCGCGCCTTCGGCAGCGTTGCCCGCAGCCCGAACAGCGTGCCGCAGGCGCGGCCACACGGGAAGATGCGGGAATGGACGGCCTGCGAGACTTATGACGAAATCAGGCTCTAGCGCTTATCCAGATTGCGCTAGCAGCTATCAAAAACTCAAAGAGGCTATCTGGCTGTTGGTATTCGGTATCGGCCCTTGTGCCCACGCCTGCGACGGCAAGTTCTTGGGGCGCGCAGTTGCACCGCAGAGTGCAACTGCATCGTCATCTGACTTGCGGCAACGTGTTTGAACGGAGCGTCAAAGACGCGCAGTGAGTTTTGCCGCACAGCCCCAAGCACTTGACGGCGCAGGTCTGCCCGTAGCGAAGCGAAGGGACGGGGGTAGTAGGGGCTGTGTTCTTTGCTTACTTTCTTGCACAAGCAAGAAAGTGAGTCGGCTGGCGGGCCGAAACCCGCCTTCTGTCCGTCAAGCAAGCATGTCGCTGGCCGTGCTCGCAGCACTTGGCAGTGCCAGCCATCGCCATCACCTTCGCATCACTAAATTTCAAGCCAAATTGGCCTCAAGCCCATAGTCCACCTTCACTAGCAGCTATCAAAACAGCTACTGCTTTGTCGTACACGACAGAGGACGGGTCTCGGCCCGTCAGCCGAGGTACTTTCTTTTGCTTCGCCAAAAGATAAGTACCCAAAGAAAAGGCGACCCGACTGTCCGCGTCCCTACGCTACGTTTCACTTCGCTGCGGGCAAACCTGCGTCACGCCATTCGGTCTGCGGTGCCGCCCAACTCACTGCGCGCTTGCAGCGCTTCGCTCAGACAAACGGCGGCAAGTCAGATGACGATGCAACGCTGTCCTGCGGCAGCGTTGCCCGCAGCCTGAACAGCGTGCCGCAGGCGCTGACACACGGGGGAATACGGGAACGGACGACCTGCCAGATTGGTGACGAAATATGCCTCTAGCGCTTATTCAGATTGCGCAAGCAGCTATCAAAAACACAAAGAAGCTATCTGGCTGTTGGTATCCGGTATCGCCCCTTGTGCCCACGCCTGCGACGGCAAGGGCTTGGGGCTGGCAGTTGCACCGCAGAGTGCAACTGCATCGTCATCAAATTTGCGGCCGTTTGTTTGAACGGAGTGCCGAAGGCACGCAGTGAGTTGGGCCGCACAGCCACAAGTGCTTGGCGGCGCAGGTTGCCCATAGCGAAGCGGAGGGACGGGGGCAGTAGGGGCCTAGCTCTTTGCCTACTTTCTGGCACCAGAAAGTAGGTCGGGAGGCGGGCCGAGACCCGCCCTCTATCCAAAAATTTCAGGACAAATTCATCCAAGAATTTTTAAATCATTTAATGAAACTATTCATTTAAGAACTGAAACATTTTCAGCAATGTACTCATAAACCTCCACATCGCCAAAACTGTTTATCCGCTGAAGCATTCTCATAGAGCATATTATCTTAGAACCATTTTTAAAATTTATTTTTTTCTTTAAAACCTGAGATTTGAAATCATTGTCCCTCAAATAGAATCCGATGTTCTTTTTACCATACACACCGTGCCACTGAATATCTTTTTCATTCAAAACAGGAGAGGTTATTTCTATAACCGAATCAGGCACAATTAAATCTTCAATTAATTCATTTTCCAGTATGAATTTCTCAAAACAATCTCTTTTGACAATTATTTCTTCAAACCTTGCCTCATCTTTAAACCCAATAGCCATTACTTCAATATCAGCATATAAATGCTTGTACATTTCAGAAATTCTTTTTAATACTTTTTTATTACCCGCGACTATCGTAGCAAGATCATCCTCACTGGGTGATTCTTCTAATGGGAGCAACAAATTTCTTTCATTTGAAATCTGCTCATCTGGATTCAACCTTTCAAGATAAATTTCTTTTCTTAGACGCTCAAGTTCTATTTTCGCCTTATCTATATCCAACTGATTCTTATCAGACTGCTGCTTATTGAGCTCTATTTGCTGCTGATTTATATTTTGCTGCTGATTTAGTAATGGCCTCTGATGCGTTACCCAAAAAACTCCAGCAATAACTGAAGCTGCCACACCACTAACTAGTGTCAATGCGGGAACATTATCATTAACAAATTCAAGAACATGTACAAAACCGCCCTCCTTTGGAGGAAGGACTTTGATTTTTATATTTGCAGAAAAGACAGAAGATATTTCATTTATAAGATGAAATAGCTCTTCTTGGCTTTTATAAAGCGTCAAAGAGTTGATTGCATGAGAATTGTCCTTTAAATAATAATGGACTATAAATTCGCTCATATATCTCCCTGCCTGCTAACCAAAATAGTTTTTGTAGCCCGCGTCGAAGCCACATAAACCAACCTGGCCTCCAACGCCCCATCCTTCTTCACATCCCGAGCCTTCCGCTCTTCATCCGAAGTAACGACCGCCACAACAGGCCACTCCAGCCCCTTGCTGGCATGCATGGTCATGACCTTGATGGAATCGTGCTCGGGTTTGAAGTCGCCGGACTTCTGGCGCACCCGGTAAGGCAGGCCTTTGCGGCGTAGGGCATCGGCGCAGACCAGCATTTCGTCCTTGTGGCGGCATAGCACCGCCATCTCTCCCCAGGCATGGCCCTGGGCATGCTGGTCGGCCAGCAAGTCCGCCACACGGCCTGCGCGGGCGGGGAAGGTGGGCAGGTCGATGACGATGGGGTCCGGCCCTTCGCGACCACAGCTCAGTGGTTTGAGTAGCGGAATGCTGTCTTCGTCCTTGGCGTCTTCGGGCGTGAGCATGTCGCCCGCGACGCGGTGGGCCAGTTGCAGGATCTGGCGCGTGTTGCGGTAGTTGATTTTGAGAATGGTGGTGCGGCCCGACGCCTGTATGCCCACGCTTTTAAGGCTGAAGTTGCGCTTCTGGCCCCGGTCGTAAATGCTTTGCGCGTCGTCGTAGAGCAGCAGCAGGCTGTTAGTGCTCGGGTCCACCATCTGGGTAACCAAGCGCAGCCACTCGGGTGCAAAGTCATGGCCTTCGTCGATGAGGATGGCGTGGTACTGGCCTGCGGGAATGTGTTTGGCATCCACACCGCTGATGACGCGCTGCACATATTCGGCCATGAGTTTGTCCACCGGCCAGCGCTGCGTGCCCTCGGGCAGCAGGTGGTAAGTCACCAGCTGCTCACGGCACCATTTGTGAAAGTGGCGTACATGCACGCGGTCTTGCAGGCCCTTGGCCGCCATACCTGCGGCAAGCTTCACGGCCAGCGGTTCGTTGTAGCAAAGCACGAGGATGGGCTTGCTGCCGGGGCCTTGGGTCTGCGCCAGATGCTCGGCGCGGTAGCCGAGGATCATGGTCTTGCCTGAGCCCGCCACACCGTGAATGACGCGGTGGCCGTCGCCCAGACTGCGCGCCAGCTGCTCTTGCTGCAGGTCCATCACCTGCATGATGTCGGGCAGCTCTTCTTCGGCCTGCGCCTCGTCGCCAAACAGGTTTTGCTGCTGGGGCACACGAATTTCGGGGAAGAGTATCCAGCGAATGCGGTCAAGCTGCGGCAGGGTGATGGCTCGGCCAAAACTGTGGGGGAACATATTCCACAGCCGCTGCTGAAAGGCTTCGGCATCCACGGCTTCGAGCATTTCGTCCTGACAGATGACGAGGTGCGCTGGCAGCGCATCGCCCAGCCCCGCCGCATCAAACTGCTTGCGCGTGATGCGCGTGAAGACCACGCCATGGCCCCAGGGAAAGGCCAGCTTGCCTTGGTGAGCGCCCTCGCCCTGCACCAGTTGCGGGTCGCGCTCCAGCGCGTTGATGACCTGGATGGCGCAGTGGCGGGCCTGCTGCAGCGGGCTCATCACGACCTTGGGCTGGCCGCTGCCGCTATCCAGAATCTCGAAATATTCGCGTGTAGCCTTGCGAATGGTGTCCAGATGCCAGTCCTTGGTTTCCAGAATCAGCGCACCCCGGCGCGGGTGCACCACGACAAAATCGGGCCGCGTCTGTTTGGGGCCAATAGGCACATCCCACCAGAGCAAATAATCGTCTTCCAGCTTTTGCTGCAAACGCTCTGCCAGCCGTTTTTCTCCGCTGGTCATTCGCCCCGCGCAACTGCCGAGCGCGGGTATTAATACCGCCATTGCCTCTACCTCTTACTTGTTTCTTCTTGTTTCAAGAATGGGAGGTTTATAGCCGATTACTCTTTTGGGAATCTTTCACGCCAATGAAAGCAGTGGCTCATCTTGCGCGGCAAGGCGTTTCAGAGAGCATGGGGAAATATGGGCGGCGCGTGAATCGCCAGAATCAGTGGTTATCTCTGTCAGAGGCCAGCTGGCGCAAGACAACAGAAACTTCAAGCCCAATCAACCCCAAGCCCTCATGCATCAAAGGCCCACTGCTATTCAAAATACAAAAAGCCCGCAGGCAGAGAATGCTTGCGGGCTTTTGCTTTTGGGATTCAGTAGGGTTTATTTGCCTGCGGTCAGCTGAGCATAGCTGGTCATCAGGTTGCGATAGTCGGGGATGTGGTTGGAGAACAGCGTGCCCAGACCTTCGATGTCGTTGCGCCAGTCGCGGTGCAGTTCGCCGGCTGCGCCGAACCAGGTCAGCAGCTGAGCGCCGGCCTGCTCCATGCGGCTCCAGGCGGCCTTCTGTGTCATTTCGTTGAAGGTGCCGGAGGCATCAGCAATCACAAACACGTCGTAGCCTTCGGCCAGGGCCGACAGCACGGGGAAGGTCACGCAGACTTCGGTCACCACGCCAGCAATGATGAGTTGCTTCTTGCCTGTGGCCTTGACGGCCTTGACGAAGTCTTCGTTGTCCCAGGCGTTGATCTGGCCGGGGCGAGCGATGTAGGGAGCGGTGGGGAATTTTTCCTTCAGCTCGGGCACCAGAGGGCCGTTGGGGCCGGTCTCAAAGCTGGTGGTCAGGATCGTGGGCAACTTGAAGTACTCGGCCAGGTCGGCCAGTGCCAGCACGTTGTTCTTGAATTTATCGGGATCAATGTCGCGCACGAGGGACAGCAGACCGGTCTGGTGGTCCACCAGCAGCACGGCGGCGTCATTTTTATCCAGGCGAACGTAAGGCTTCTTGCTCATGGAGATCTCCTACTTGAGAAGGGTTGGGGGAAAAGAACCGCTACCAACCTATCAATTGGTCAGCCGCGGCTGAAGGTAACACTAGAGAGTCAGTGATTTACTGCCGATACGGAGCGTTCCACTGCAGGGATTTTTCCAAAGCGGCCATTGCGGTAGTCGTTCATGGCCTGGACGATTTCTGCATCCGTATTCATCACAAACGGGCCATAACCCATTACCGGCTCGTCAATGGGTTCACCCGAAAGCCACAGCAGCATGACGTCGTTATTGGCTTCAAGTTGCACTAGGTCGTCCGCACGATCCAGATGCACCAGCTGGCCTTCTCGCGCCACTTCCTGGTCGTTGATGAGCACGGTGCCGCGCTGCACGACCAGCGCCAGCGTATGGCCGGGCTGGGCCCTGAATTCAGCCTTGGCACCGGCGTTCAGCCGCACATCCCAGACATTAATGGGCGTGAAGGTCCGCGCTGGGCCATGGGAGTCGGCGTAATCGCCCGCAATCACGCGCACCGAGCCTGCGCCATCTGGCAGCTCTACCTTGGGAATGTCGGCATTGCGCAGGGTCTGGTAGCCGGGGTCGGACATCTTGTCCTTGGCAGGCAAGTTGACCCAGAGCTGCACCATTTCCATGGTGCCGCCGGTCTTGGCAAAGGCCTGAGAGTGAAACTCTTCATGCAGGATGCCCGAGGCCGCCGTCATCCACTGCACATCACCGGGGCCAATGGTGCCGCCAGCACCGGTAGAGTCTCTGTGCTCGACCTCGCCGTCATAGACGATGGTCACGGTCTCAAAGCCACGGTGTGGATGCGTTCCCACGCCTCTACGCTCGGTGGTGGGGCTGAAGTGCTCAGGCGTGGCGTGGTCCAGCAGCAAAAAGGGACTGAGTGCACGGCCATGATCGCCATAGCTGAACAGCGAGCGCACATGAAAACCGTTGCCCACCCAGTGAGGCAGGGGTGCATCGTAAACACTCAGAACTTTCTTCAGCACAGCATTCTCCTTGGAGCGATCGACAAAGCAGCTGGCATCAGCCTCTTCAGTCCTATCGCAGGAAAGACCGTTTGCCCTAGGCATCAACGATCTGTTGAACATGGTGCTGAGTTTAAATTCAGAACAAATTTAATAAAAGTCAACAATATTCAGACTTAGTGTTCCATATTTAGAACAATAAGCAAACAAAGATCAAGGCTACCCGCAGCTGCTGGGTTGAGAGGGAGCGCTTGCAAAAGAGCGAAGAGCGGGATTCAGCGCAGCGCAGCCTCGATATCCGCCGCCAGCTTCTCCGGCTTGTCCTGTGGCGCATATCGACGGATGACCTGTCCGTCGCGTCCGAGCAGAAATTTGGTGAAGTTCCATTTGATGGCCTTGGTACCAAGCACGCCCGGCGCCTGAGTCGTCAGCCAGCGGTACAGCGGATGGGCAGCGCTGCCATTGACTTCTATCTTGTGCATGAGCGCAAAGCTGACCCCAAAGTTCAGGTCGCAAAAGCGGGCGATTTCTTCGTCCGAGCCTTTTTCTTGAGCGCCGAACTGGTTGCAGGGAAAGCCCAGCACCACCAGTCCCCTGGACGCATATCGCTCATGCAATGCTTGCAGGCCTTTGTACTGAGACGTAAAGCCGCAGGCGCTGGCCGTATTCACAATCAGCAGCACCTTGCCCTGGTATTGGGATAGGGGGACGCTGCGGCCCTGAATATCGCTTGCCTCGAAGTCATACACCGTTGCGGCGTTGTTGCTCATACCACTTCCCCCTCTGATGGAAGCCGCAAGCTTAAGGGAGGTACCCCCATCCCTCACAGCTAGAAACAACCCTGCTGCGCCCCGGCACCGAAGATGCCCAATACCGGGGCTGAGACCATAGAAAATCACGCCTTCGCAAGCAGAGCGCCTGTTTTTTGGGCATTCTTTGCAGTCTTGCCTTCTTGCAGCCCTTGGCGGGCTGCCTTGCAACGTGCGCTTGTCTTTGAACGATCTGAAAGAAAAATGGGTTGCCTGTGCTGCTGCACTGTGGGAGCGGGCCCGCTCGTCTGGCCTGGGCCAGCGCATTGCCGCCCTGCCCTGGTGGCGCCGCTGGCCTACCCGCCGTGAGTGGCTGCTGCTGGTAGCAGCTCTGCCCGTGCTGTTCATGCTTTATGTGCTGCTGCTGATTCCGTTCACGCCCAGCATCAGCGATATCCGCAAGGCCAAGCTGGAGCAGCCCGCCCAGATTCTGAGTGCCGACGGCAAGCTGATTGGGGAGTTCAAGCGCAGCAACCGCCAGTGGGTACCGCTGGAGCAGATTTCGCCCTCGGTCGTCAAGGCACTGGTCGCCACCGAAGACCACCGCTTTTATGAGCACCACGGCATGGACTTCACACGCACTGTGGGCTCGGTCATTCATACGCTGCGGGGCAATCCACAAGGCGGCTCCACCATCACCCAGCAGTTGGCGCGCAATCTCTACCCCACGGAGATCGGGCGCGCCCGCAATGTGAATCGCAAACTCAAGGAGGCCATTACAGCCTTCAAGATCGAGGCGCTCTATACCAAGGACGAGATTCTCGAGACCTATCTGAACACCGTGCCCTTTCTCTACAACGCCTATGGCATAGAGATGGCGGCGCGCACCTATTTCGACAAGCCTGCAGCCAAACTGGCCGTGCTGGAGAGTGCCACGCTGGTGGGCATGCTCAAGGGCAACGCCTACTACAACCCGGTGCTCAACCCCGACCGCGCGATTGCACGGCGCAATACGGTGCTGAGCCAGATGGTCAAGCGCGGCGAGCTGGACCAGGCCGAGTTCGAGCGTCTGAAAAAGCGCCCCATGCGGCTGGACTTCGAACGGCAGGAAGAGCCCACGGGCATGGCTCCGCATTTTTCCCAGCAGTTACGCAAATGGCTGATCGCCTGGGCCGACCGTAACGACTACAACATCTACACCGATGGTCTGGTGGTGCGCACCACGCTGGATTCGCGCCTGCAGAACTGGGCACAACAGGCGGTGAACCGCCAGATGCGCACACTGCAGGGCATCACCAACACCAACTGGAGCCACCGCGACGGCTGGAATGCCGACAACGATCTGGTGCTGCAACTGGTGCGCGAGTCCTCTGCCTATCGCAAGCTGATGCAGGCGGGCAACCTAGGGGCAGATGAAGCGTTGAAGAAGCTGCTGGCCGACAAGGCTTTCATGAAGCAGCTGCGCGACGACAAGACGCGCGTGCAGGCCGGCTTTGTGGCCATGGACCCACGCACCTCGGCCGTACTGGCTTGGGTGGGCAGCCGCGACTATTCACAGGACGCGTTTGACCACGTAGCGCAGGCACGCCGGCAGCCCGGCTCCACCTTCAAACCTTTTGTCTATGGCGCGGCCATTGAGCGCGGCGCCCGGCCTGACGACATGCGCAAGGATGAGGAGGTTGAAATCCAGTTACCCGGTGGGGAGGTCTGGCGCCCCAGCGATGCGGTCGAGCCCACGGGTGTGCCCATGAAGCTCAGCGATGCGCTGGCCTATTCCAAGAACACCATTACGGCCGAGCTGGGGCAGGAGGTGGGCATGGGTCGTGTCATCAAGCTGGCACGCGGCCTGGGCGTACGCCAGAGCCTTCTGGAAGCCGTGCCCTCTCTGGCCTTGGGCTCCAGCCCCGTCACGCTGCTGGAAATGGTCAACGCCTACAGCAGCATTGCCAACTCGGGCCGCTACATCCCGCCCCAGCTGGTCACGCGCATAGAGAATGCCGACGGAGATCTGCTGGCGGAATTCACGCCACCCAAGCCCGAGCAGGTCTGGGAGGAGGAAGACAACTACCAGTTGCTGGAGATGATGCGTGCTGTGATCGACAAGGGAACCGGTCGCGCTATTCGCAAGCAATACGGCATTCGCGCCGATGTGGCGGGCAAGACCGGCACCACCCAAGGCAATGCCGATGGCTGGTTCATCCTCATGCACCCACAGATCGTGGCAGGCACCTGGGCGGGCTTTAACGATGCACGCATCACACTCAAGAGCGACCACTGGGGCCAGGGCTCACGCAGCGCCCTGCCCATGGTGGGCGATTTCATGTCCCGCGCACTGCGCAGCCCGCTGCTCAATGCCAAGGCACAGTTCACTGAGCCCAACAGCAGCCACTGGTGGAGCGATCTGGTGGGCCGTCTTCGTGACAAGGTGCAAGAGTGGAGCGAGCCAGCGCCGGAAAACAAAGGCCCTGATGCCCCGGCATCCACCGCTCCTGCTCATTCCGGCCCCGGCAAGAGTCAAGGCAGCGAGCCCGACATCATCGAGAGTACGCCTGCAGCACCCCCCTCTGCACCCAGCCAGCCCACGCCTGCAGACGGCAGCAGCCCGTCGGCTAACCTCGATAGCAGCCCCGGTCTGGCCCCGGCCGAAGCCATGCCCGAGCCAGTGCCTGCGCCCATGCCCACACCCCGGGCACCAGCGCCTTCCAGCTGGAGCGATATAGGCACGCCGCTGCCTCCTGCAGCGCCGTTGAATGTGCCGCCTGAGACGCCATAAACGCCGTCTTTCAGCCACATGTGCAACTGGGCTGTCGAATAACTGGTCAAATCGACGCCTGACACCCGCCAGCAGGCCTCCCAACAGGAGGCCGCTGGCGGACTTGTTTTCGCTCAGCATGACACTCTCATGTTGATAGCGCGCTGCACCGACCCGGAGCCGACATGACCGCCAATACGCCAACCATCGTCACCTTTGTCATCTACCTGCTGGGCATGTTGCTCATCGGCTGGGCAGGCTACAAAGCCACGTCCAGTCTGTCCGACTACATTCTCGGCGGGCGCAGTCTGGGCCCGGTGGTCACCGCCTTGTCCGCAGGTGCATCGGATATGAGTGGCTGGTTGCTGATGGGTCTGCCCGGTGCCGTGTTTGCCAAAGGTCTGTCGGCCTCGTGGATTGCCATTGGCCTGTGCATCGGAGCCTGGCTCAACTGGCGCTTTGTCGCGGCACGCCTGCGCGTCTACACCGAGAAGGTAGGCAATGCGCTGACCCTGCCCGACTACTTCACCAACCGCTTTGAAGACAAAAGCAGCCTGCTGCGCATCGTCACTGCCGTCGTGATTCTGGTGTTCTTCACCATCTACTGCGCCTCGGGCGTCGTAGCCGGGGCACGCCTGTTCGAATCCATGTTCGGCATGGACTACCAGACCGCCCTGTGGGTCGGAGCCATCGCCACCATGGCCTATGTGTTCATCGGCGGCTTTCTGGCTGTCAGCTGGACAGACACGATTCAGGCCTCGCTGATGATCACGGCGCTGCTTCTCGCGCCATTGATGGTGATCTATGCCGACGGCGGCATCGGCGCCAGCACCGCCATCATTGAAACCGCCCGCAACGGCGCCTTTGAGATGTTCGAGGGCCACGGTGCCATCGCCATCATTTCTCTGCTGGCCTGGGGCCTGGGCTACTTCGGCCAGCCACATATTCTGGTGCGCTTCATGGCGGCAGAGTCTGTCAAGACCATCCCCAACGCCCGCCGCATCGGCATGAGCTGGATGGTGTTGTGCCTGGGCGGCGCCGTGGGCGTGGGTTTTTTCGGAATAGCCTTCTTTGCCAGCCGCCCCGACCTGGCGGTCAATGTCAACGGCAATCACGAACTGGTATTTCTGGAAGTGGCCAAGCTGCTGTTCAACCCCTGGATCAGCGGCGTGCTGCTGGCTGCCGTGCTGGCTGCCGTGATGAGTACCCTGTCCTGCCAGTTGCTGGTCTGCTCCAGCGCCCTGACCCAGGACATCTACAAGACCTTTCTCAACAGGAATGCCAGCCAGGAGCAGCTGGTCTGGTTTGGGCGCGCCATGGTGTTCGTGATTGCGGTGATCGCCATCATCATTGCCCAGGACCCCGATGCCAAGGTACTGGGCATGGTCAGCAACGCCTGGGCAGGTTTCGGTGCTGCCTTCGGCCCGCTGGTGCTGATCTCGCTGCTTTGGGGCCGCATGACACGCAACGGCGCGCTGGCCGGCATGGTCGTGGGTGCCGTCACCGTTCTGGTATGGCAGCATTTCCAGTGGTTCAAACTCTATGAAATCGTTCCTGGATTTTCCCTGTCAGCTATCACAATCATAGTCATCAGCCTGCTGGACAAGGCACCCTCCGCCACCATGCAGGCCAAACACCGGGAAGTGGAAGCGGAAATCGCAGCCCACGGGGAATAAGCCCACCCTGCACGCTCTTTCAAAAGCCTTCCGGCCCGACCGGCAGGGCTTTTTGTTTTCCCACAGACAGCCTCATCAATTTGCTTAAAAAATAAGCGCAACTTGCATTTTCAGGGCCTATCCGTCACACTTGCGGGTCGAAATTTCAGGCATTACCTGAGATTCTGAAAGGTTTAGTGAATGCTCAAGGCCGCTGCAGCCAAGGTCTATCAAACGGGTTTAGCGTTGATGCTGGGAGCAGCCGTTGTGCTGGGATCCCCTGCGGCTTTGGCGCGCAATGCGCCCGAAGTCAGTGTCACTGTGCCCGGGTTCGAGACCATCTCCCTGGCCGATCTGCCTCGTGAAGGCCGCAGCACCTACAAGCGCATTTTGCAAGGTGGCCCTTTTTCCAGCGACAAGGACGGCACGGTTTTTGGCAATCGTGAGCGCATACTTCCTCGCCAAGCAAGGGGCTATTACCGTGAATACACCGTGCGCACACCCAGAGTCAAAAACCGTGGTGCGCGCCGCATTGTCTGCGGCGGCTTGCAGCCTCAGGTACCTGATGTCTGTTTCTATACGCAAGACCACTACAACAGCTTTCAGCAGATCGTCCAATGAGTCTTCAAGATGCTCTGCAGGCCCGCTCTCCGGCGGCTTCTGACACCCTGAATTTCGCAGCACCGGTTTGCGCAGATTGCCTACAGCGCTGTCAGCACCGTTTCTGCCACCCGTTTTGATGTTTTTAGAAAGAATCACGGAGATGGACACGCCACTTCGTAAGCCCTCGGAAACTCCGTTGCGCAATGTTCGTCCGAACATCGTGCAATCCATTCGTGCCTATCGCATCCCTGACTTGCAGGCTGCGGCAGAGGCGCTTGGTTCGCACTTCCTTTATGCCAACTTGGCCCATGCCCAGACCAAGGCCGATATTTTCGAGCTGCTCTCCACCCAGTTCTATCTGCCCGCCCACTTCGGCAAGAACTGGGATGCCTTGTATGACTGCATGACCGACCCCATCAGCAAATCAGGCCCCCAGCCCGGCTTTGTGGTTGTACTGGACCAGATACCAACCACGCCAAAGTTTGACAAGGAAGTGCGTGAGCAGCTGCTGGATGTGTTTCGCGATACGGCAGAATTCTGGGCAGAGCGCAAAGTAGCATTTCGCTGTTTTTACTCGTTTCTGTAAGCCTCAGGCCTGCTCATCAAAAACGCCCGCAGATGCGGGCGTTTTTACTTCGTCAAAAGTTCAGCCTGCACGGCCCTGGAGCTTTGCTGAGCGACTTTGCATCCATTTGCCGATCAGCATGACCAGCGCCGCACCACAAGCTGCTGCGACATAGTGAACCCATGGGTTGGACTGCACAAAGCCTGCCATCACATGATCATTGGTAATGGTTTCGCCAGCCACCCAGCCAATCAGCGCTGCGCCAAGGGTGACGATGATCGGAAAGCGCTCCATGAGCTTGATCATCAGCTTGGAGCCAAATACCACCAAAGGAATGCTGATCGCCAGGCCAATGGCCAGCAGCACGACGTTGCCACCGGCAGCCGCCGCCACCGCAATCACGTTATCCAGACTCATCACAAAGTCTGCCAGCAAGATGGTGCGCACCGCTGCCAGCATGCCTTGCTTGGCGACATTGCCTGAACTTGCTGCTGCATCATCGCCTTTGAGCAAGCCCACACCAATCCAGAGCAGCAGCAGGCCTCCGATGACCTCCACAAAAGGCAGTTGCATCAGCTTGGCCGCCACGACTGTCAGGGCAACACGCAAAACCACAGCCGCGCCAGACCCAAAAATCACGGCCTTTCTTTGCTGCTCCGGCGGCAAGCCCCGTACAGCCAACGCAATAACAACGGCGTTGTCACCCGAAAGAATGATGTCGATCCAGACAATCTTGAACAAGCCGATCCACAGTTCGGCACCAAGCATGGCATCCATGGGGAAATATTCCTGAGTTTGCAGCCCGCCTGCTGGCCGGGCATGCATCCGTCGCTTCAGTGGCGGACGTTAGTAATGCGGGAAAGTTTAGCCAACCGCCACGAAAAAACGCTGTCGGCATATTGCTTCTGCCGTCATGGGAATTGCAGGTCAATGAGCACAGACGTCTTTTGTATGGATGACCTCTGCATGGCCATGGATTTTTTGCAAATTACCAGTTTCCAGTGATAGGCAAGCCACTGAATCTCGGCAACAGTACAGTACAAAATAAGCGCTACCTTAAGCCATATGACCGAGCCCTTTCTCTTTCCCTCCGAGTCCACCCTCCCCAGTCCTTTGCTCGTGGTCGAGGATGAGCCATTGATCCGAAATCGCCTCGAAAGCATATTGAATGGCTTGGGATATAGAAATGACGCTCTCATTTGTACCGCCAACCTGGCTCAGGCTCGTGCTCAACTGGCCGAACATCCTGTCGCCATGGCTCTGGTGGACCTGGGCTTGCCTGACGGCAGTGGCATTGACCTGATCCGCGAACTGCGCACCTCAGACCCCAGCATGGGTATCTTGGTCATCTCAGCCTGGAGCACGGAAGACGCCATTCTTGCGGCCCTGCGTGCAGGCGCCAATGGCTATGTCCTCAAGGAGCGCGATGACCTGGAGGTAACTCTCTCCATCCGCAGCGTACTGCGTGGAGGAGCTCCTATCGACCCCTTTATTGCCCGACGCATCATTGCCGAATTACAGCCAGGAGCGCCCACCGAAGGGCACAAAGAGGTTCCCCCCGAAGCCACTCTCAGCTCCAGAGAAATACAAATCCTCAGACTGGTCGCCGATGGCATGACCAATCGAGAGATTGCCGAAGAGCTCTTTCTCTCTCGCTATACGGTCGAGTGCCACGTCAAAAATATCTACCGCAAGCTGGCCGTCCCCTCCCGCACCAGAGCCGTCAGCGAGGCACGGGCACGTGGCTTGCTGAGCTAAATCCCATAGCTTCATGCTGCGTCTGCTGTTTGTACTGTGGACTGTGATGAGCTGCGGCCTGGGCTGGGCGCAGGACACTGCGCCCCCGGAGCCTTCTTGCCTGCCGCGCATCGTCGCTCTCCAGTCCGCCAAAGCGCAAGCAAAAGGTCCACCACCCGAGGCCTCTTCGCTGGATTGGACGGATGTTCAGCCAATGGACGACTGGAGCCATCGCTGGCCCGGCTATGACGGGTCCGCCTGGTATCGCATCGACTGGGAAAATCCTTGCGGGCGCAGCCAGCCACAGGCTCTGGCCGTACTCCACATGGTGATGGCCGGTGAGGTTTTTGTGAATTCCGAGCTGATCTGGCGCGACCAGTCGCTGGTAGAGCCACTGAGCCGAAGCTGGAACATGCCGCGCTACTGGCTGCTTCCCCAAGCCCTGCTCAAGGAGCAAGGCAACAGCATCTGGATACGCATTCATGGTCTGAGCTCACAAACCCCGGGACTGGGCATGCTGCGCATCGGTCTCCCGGAAGAGCTCCAACAGTGGACACAGCAAGCCACCTGGAACTCACGCACGATCTATATCGTCTGCATCACGGTCAGCCTCGTGCTGTGCCTGCTGTTTGCATTTGCCTGGATTAATAACTACCACCAGAAGGTCTATGGCTGGTATGCCCTCAACCTGGCCTGCTGGTCGCTGTTTCTCTGCTTTATCGTGATGACGGACCCCTGGCCCTTCCGTAGCACCCTGGGCGTTGCAAGAGGCTCTCTTCTCTCCTTCATTGCCTTTACCTACACGTTCTGTATTTTTACGCTGCGTTTTGCAGAGCTGCGCTTTCCACAACTGGAGCGCAGCCTGATTCTGATATTCAGTGCCTGTGCCATTTTTACCGTGGCTGTGCCGGACGCCCGAATAGACCGGCTTCAAGGCATCTGGGTGTCGATGCTGGGCATATGCTTTCTGGTGTGCCTGCTATTCCCATTGAGGGCATTCCAGACGCACAAGCCCTCCCACATCATCTTCAGCGCCTGCTTTGTGCTGTACCTAATCATCGGCATACACGACATGGCGCTTATGCACCATGCGCTTGATCAGCAGGTGCCACTGACCCCTTATACGACTCTGCTTTCCATGCTGGCGATTGCCTGGATGCTGGGGCGTCAAATCGTTCATAACATGCGCCTCATCGAACGGTTCAATCACGAGCTCAGCCTTAATGTCACCCAGGCGTGTGACAGCCTGAGCCAGACCTTGGAGCGTGAGCACCATCTCGCGCTGAGTCATTCACGCTTGCAGGAAAGGCTGCAAATTTCTCAAGACCTGCACGACGGCCTGGGCGGCTCTCTGGTGCGCTCGATCGCGCTGGTTGAGCAAACCGCTACCCCTTTGCCCAACTCTCAAGTGCTCTCCATGCTCAAGCTCATGCGCGATGACCTGCGCCAGATGATTGATGCAGGTACCAGCACCTCTGTTCAAGTGCCAGAGACGCCTGCACAATGGATGGCTCCTCTTCGACATCGCTTCTCACGCCTGTTTGAGGAGTTATCTATCCGTGTGCGCTGGAGCATGCCGCCCCAGTGGTACACAGTACCCAGTCCCATCCAGTGCCTGACCCTGACCCGCGTGCTGGAAGAGGCGCTGACCAATATCATCAAGCACAGCCAGGCACAGAACGTGCTGGTGGAGATGAAGCTTGAACAGGCCGATGAGCTGATACTGCTTATCAGCGACGATGGCGTAGGCTTTGATGTGCATACCGTCCAGACTCACAGCATGGGAGTCGGCATGCGCAGCATGCTGGCGCGCATGGAGCGCGTCAGCGGCAGCTTTCAGCTGCAATCTCAACCCAGTGGCACGACACTGACAGCCATCATGAGCCTGGGCCGCGTGCATACCAGCGCAGCCACGGCTCCATCTTCATCCAGCAGCAGCCAGCCCGAAGGCTGCATCGACAGAATTTATTAGATCCCGACTCAGCAGGCAGCAGGATCTACCTGCGCAATGATGCCGCCGCCCAAGCACACATCGCCGTCATACAGCACCGCCGACTGCCCGGGAGTGACCGCCCATTGAGCCTCTGGGAAATCCAGGCGAAAGCCAGCTTCTGTCGCCTGAGAGATCAAGGCTGGGGAATCGGGCTGACGATAGCGGGTCTTGGAGCCGTAGGTCTTGCCTTCGGCTGGCGCATGCCCAGCAACCCAACTGATCTGATCTGCCACCAGCGCATGGGACTGCAGCCAGGGGTGGTCATGTCCTTGCACCACGCGCAGCACGTTCTTGTCCATGTCTTTACGCGCCACAAACCATGGCTGGTGGTCGCCTGCACCACGGGCAGCCCCCTTTTCCTTGACGCCGCCAATGCCCAGACCGGAGCGCTGACCCAGTGTGTAGAACGACAGGCCCACATGCTTGCCCAGCTTGCGGTTGCGGTCGTCCAGAATCGGGCCCGGCTCCTTGCTGATATAGCGGTTCAGAAAGTCGCGGAAAGGACGCTCGCCAATAAAGCAGATACCGGTCGAGTCTTTCTTCTTGGCGTTGGGCAGGCCAATCTCTTCAGCAATGCGACGCACCTCGGTCTTTTTCAGCTCACCCACGGGGAACATGGCTTTCGAGAGCTGCGCCTGGTTCAAGCGGTGCAGAAAATAGCTCTGGTCCTTGCTGTTATCCAGGCCCTTGAGCAGCTCGAACAACTGCGTGTCTGGGTTCTGACGCACGCGTGCATAGTGGCCGGTGGCGATTTTCTCTGCGCCCAGGCGCATGGCGTGGTCCAGGAAGGCTTTGAACTTGATCTCGGCGTTGCACAGCACATCAGGGTTGGGCGTGCGGCCGGCCTGGTATTCGCGCAGAAACTCGGCGAACACGCGGTCTTTGTATTCGGACGCGAAGTTCACATGCTCGATTTCGATGCCGATCACATCGGCCACGGCGGCAGCGTCAACGAAGTCGATATTCGACGAGCAATACTCGCTGTCGTCGTCATCTTCCCAGTTTTTCATGAAGATGCCGACGACCTCGTGGCCTTGCTGTTTGAGAAGATGGGCGGTGACGGCGGAATCCACACCGCCCGACAACCCCACCACGACACGGTGCTTGTTGCTCATAGGTATGCGATTATCCCAGCGCCCGCCAACTGCTGCGAGCGTGAGGATTTGCCATGGAACTGCGCCAGCTGCGCTACTTTGTACGTATTGTTGAACTGGGCTCCATGAGCCGCGCCGCGCTGGATCTGAACATGGTGCAGTCGGCGCTGAGCCAGCAAATCAGCCGCCTGGAGTCCGAGCTTTGCACGCGCTTGCTGCAGCGGACACCGCGCGGCGTCATCCCCACCGAGGCAGGTCAGGCCTTTTTTCACGAAGCCCAGCTCACCTTGCGCCACGCCGAGCAGGCCATTCACGCAGCCCAGCAGGCGCGGCTGTCGGGCGCCGTCAGCATGGGCTTGTCGCCCACGATTGCCAATGTGCTGGGCCTGCCGCTGATGCGCGCCATGCGCGAGCGCTACCCCGATGTGCGCCTACATATGGTGTCGGCGCTTTCAGGGCATTTAACGAGCCTGCTCAATGCCCGACAGCTTGATCTAGCTATTCTTTTTGATACGCATAGCGCCCGCCGCTGGAGCGTGATGCCGCTCTTGGAAGAGCAGTTGTTCCTGATCCAGTCGCGCCAGCAGCCCGTCGCGCCCAAGATTCAACATGGTGCCCCCATCAGCTTGGCAGAGTTACAGCAGGTGCCGCTGATCCTGCCTTCGGGCAGCCACGGTCTGCGCAGCTCGGTCATGGCCTCGTTCACCAGCGCGGGGTTTCAGTCGCAGATGGCCATGGAAATCGATTCGCTGACCTTGCTGATGGAAGCCGTGGACGCTGGCATGGGCGCGACCGTCCAGCCCTGGTCAGCCGTGGGCATGTACCGCGATGCGGCCGAGCGTTTTCAGTGGTCGCAGATTGCCGATGACTCCGTACGCCGCAAGGCCGCGCTGTGCAGCTTGTCGGACGATGAGCTCTCACCCGCCGCACTGGCTGCGCGCGTGGTATTGATGGATTGCGCACGGAAGCTGGTGCAGACCGGAGGATGGGTGGGGGCTACGCTTTTGTAATCGAGGGGCTTTTTGCTAGCTGGGGGATATCCAAGCACGCCAAATAGTCCCAAGTCGGGTCGTAATACTGTGGGTCACGGGTGGGATCTTGTGCATTGCCTTCCGGAACTACGATCACCATGCCTTGGCGTGCCCGCGTCAGCAAGACCCGATAGGCATTGAGCCGGTAGCGCTGGTCTTCTGCTTGGCGCACTTCTTGCCAGCGTGTGCCGCTGAAATTTCGATAGCGCCAATGCGTTGTTCCAGCGCCAGGCTGATATATCAAGTCCCCGTCCCAAACCACTACCGTCCAATCCAGCTCTAGCCCCTGCACGTCAAATTCGCTAGCAGCATCTTCCATATAGAAGGAGGATCGAACGTCTGTGGAATCGTTGAGGAACCAGGCACAGGGATCCATCTTGACGCCCATATTCAAACCCAAAGGCTTTATCCGCTTGGCGCCCGATGAAGCCAGAACCCCATATCGCTCGCTACCGCGGGCCTTGGCTTTGACCCATTGTCTGGCTTCATCCAAAAAGCGGGTTCTGACGATGGGAAATGTCTTCATGACTTTTCTCAACGTTGCTTGCGCATCTGCAAGCTGACCTTCCATCACCGCCGCAATAGCTTGCGACAGATGTTCCGCCCGGAAAGAGCGCAATGAAACGCTCAAGTGCAGTGCAGAGGTGCGCTTGACTGTGCTCGTGAGTTCAGCCAGTTGGAAGTCGGGCAGGTAGTCACTGCCTTGCAGTTGGGCAGGCAAATGCACCTCCCATTGGGGGAACTTGTCCCGAACAGCTCGCAGCCATTCTTCAATCCCTGCTTCACCGGTATTAATCTCTTGACCGCCTCCCACCAGACACACAATGGCAGCCCAGCCATCGTGCCTGTCCATCACGCTGATCAAAAATTCTGGCTCTGACTGGTCAAAGTCCGGCTGGTTTCGCTTTCTGCGCATGAAGTCAGACGCCTGGGCGCGGTTCCAAGCCCGTTGTGCCTCATCAAAGACTACGACCCGTTCGATGGGCGCATCTGCACTCTTCAAGCTATCGTCTCGAAAGTGGTGAATATTCTGGATAAATGCTTTGGCTTTGCGCTCGGCATCTGCCTTTCTCACAACTTTGCCAGCCGTCCTCGCCTGCGCAACTTCATCGCGCGCTAAAGCTTCTCGTAAAACGTCGACGAGTGGCCCGTTTCCAGACAAGAAACCGCATGCTCGGCATCGTCCTGATCATGCTTGCGGCGCTCGCAAGCCAAGTTCAACCCTGCCAGTGCTTTGCCGGCACCCCAGATACAAAACAAATCACCTAGCGGTTTTGCAAGCGAGCGCTGTCAATGGCCTGTGTGAGCGCTTGGGTTGTGGTACTAAGGTTTTCTTTGCCGGCTTCTGAATAAGTGATATCGGCGACGCCGTGACCTAGATACAGCGCTTGTGAGGCTTCCACAATGGTGGGCGTTGGTCGGTACCCTGCTTGCAGCCAGTCCATGTAATCAAAGCGTTGCTCGCTAGGATGAGTCGCAAGCTGATTCAGCACTTGCGTTAGCATGGAGGCATTGCATTTGATGATGGGATACCCCCCTCTACGGGATATGCGTAGGCGTAGCTATGCGCAGGCGCCGCAGTCGCCACCAAGATGGGTGCGATGGGCGCGTCATGGCTAGCCGTATGAAAATTTTTGAGGTCCAGCGCATAGTCCAGCACCTGGGTTTGTGCCGCAGCATCGTAGTGCTTGGCGCCTACCTTGAACTCCAACACCAATACTCGATTGCCTAGCAAAAGCACGTTGTCGACACGGCGGCCAATGCGCGGAATGGTGAACTCAAAGCACACCATGCCCTGCATGCTGGGTAAAAGCGCGCTATGCAAGAGATCAACCTGCTGACCCCACGCGGCAATCTGCTCTGCAGCAACATCTCCCTCAGACGCGCTAGACAGCTGGCCAACGATGGCGCTGGCGGATTCCGCCAGAAACTCGGAAATGCTTGCGACATATGCAGCACGTTGGATTGGCAGATTCATGCGGTCTTCAGAGGGAGCTAAACCCTGCAAGCATAGCGGCCCTGTGCTCGAAAACTTGCTTTTCAGAGACACCAATCACAAATCGTGATGCCCCCATTCTCTCTCCCCGCTGCACGGGTGAGGCGGCGCTCACTACAGTCAGCTTCAACGCTTGCCTGCTTGCGTATTCCCTCTGAAGACCTGTGATTCAGAGCCGCAGCAAGGACAAGATCCACCCACGTTGAACCGCCACAGGCACCAACCTATGGCAGCCCATCATGAAAACTGAAGCCTTTGACACCGATGTACTCGTCATCGGTGGTGGCAACGCCGCCCTGTGCGCCGCCCTGATGGCGCGCGAAGCAGGTGCCCGCGTACTGCTGCTTGAATCCGCCCCGCGCGAATGGCGCGGCGGCAACTCCGGCCACACCCGCAATCTGCGCTGCATGCACGATGCACCGCAGGATGTGCTGGTCGAAGCCTATCCCGAAGAAGAGTACTGGCAGGACTTGCTCAAAGTCACGGGCGGCATTACCAACGAGCATCTGGCGCGCATGGTGATTCGTGCCTCCAGCACTTGCCGCAACTGGATGCGCAAGCACGGCGTGCACTTTCAGCCACCGCTGTCGGGAGCGCTGCATGTGGCGCGTACCAATGCCTTTTTCATGGGTGGCGGCAAGGCGCTGGTGAACGCGTATTTCCGCAGCGCTGAAAAGCTGGGTGTGGAGATTCGCTACGAATCGCCGGTGGACAAGCTCGATATCGAAAACCGCCAGTTCAAGGCCGCATGGTGCAAGGGTCAGCGCATCACGGCCAAGAGCTGTGTGCTGGCAGCGGGCGGCTTTGAATCCAACCGCGAATGGCTGCGTGAGGCCTGGGGCCAAAACGAGCGCGGCGAATGGCCTGCGGACAACTTCATCATCCGTGGCACCGCGTTCAACAAGGGCGTGCTGCTCAAGCACATGCTGGAAGTGCAGAACGCCGACGGTCTGGGCGACCCCACGCAGGCGCACATGGTGGCGATCGACGCTCGCGCGCCGCTGTATGACGGTGGCATTTGCACGCGCATCGACTGCGTGTCGCTGGGCGTGGTGGTCAACCGCGATGCCCAGCGCTTTTACGACGAAGGCGAAGACTTCTGGCCCAAGCGCTATGCGATCTGGGGCCGTCTGGTGGCGCAGCAGCCCGGCCAGATTGCCTATTCGATCATCGACAGCAAGGCCATTGGGCGCTTTATGCCGCCCGTTTTCCCAGGCGTGAAGGCCGACAGCCTGCCCGAGCTGGCGCAAAAGCTGGGCCTCAATGTAGACACCTTCATGCAGACCATGCAGGCCTATAACAGCAGTTGCAAGGTCGGCCACTTTGACCACACGGCTCTGGACGACTGCCACACCGAAGGCGTAGCCCCGGCCAAGACGCACTGGGCGCGTCCGCTCGATACCGGCCCGTTCTACGGCTATGCACTGCGCCCCGGCGTCACCTTCACCTACTTGGGCTTGAAGGTGGACGACACCGCCGCCGTGCGCTTTAACGACCAGCCTAGCCAGAACCTGTTTGTGGCTGGCGAAATGATGGCCGGCAATGTGCTGGGCAAGGGCTACACGGCTGGAGTGGGCATGTCGATTGGCACGGCATTTGGTCGCATTGCCGGGCGCAATGCCGCGCTGGCTGCGCAAGGAAAAGACGCCGTACACGGCGCTGTGAAAGATGAGGTCTGAGTCATGAGCATCCAATCCCTGCAAGAACTGGGCAAGGAAGCCCAGAGCCTGGCCACCGGCAAGGTCATCCCCATCATTCCAGCGCCCCCTGAAACGGCTGCCGAAGGCGAAGTGGCGCGTGTGATGCAGATCTGCAATGCCTGCCGCTACTGCGAAGGTTTTTGTGCCGTGTTCCCGGCCATGACGCGCCGTCTGGAATTTGGCAAGGCCGATGTGCACTATCTGGCCAATCTCTGCCATAACTGCGGCGCCTGTTTGCATGCCTGCCAGTACGCACCGCCGCATGAGTTTGGCATCAACATCCCCAAAGCCATGGCCGAGGTACGTGGCCAGACCTATGCCGACTACGCCTGGCCGCCAGCATTGGGCAAGTTGTATCAGAAGAACGGCCTGACGCTGTCGCTGGCACTGGTCGCAGGCCTGTTTATCTTCCTGGCGCTGGCCGTGGCCATGCAGGGCGGCCTGGGCCAGTTGTGGAACAGCAATCTGGGCAATAACTTCTACAACCTGTTCCCGCACAACCTGCTGGTCAGCATCTTTGCACCGGTATTTTTATTCGTGGTGTTTGCGCTGTTCATGGGTGTGCGCCGCTTCTGGAAGGACATAAAGCCCGCCACCAGCGGCGTGGATGTCAGCGGCCCCGCTGCGGCAGAAGCCACGCACGATGTGCTGCGCCTGAAATACCTGGACGGCGGCCACGGCGACGGCTGTCACAACGAAGACGACGAATACACCTTGAAGCGCCGCCGCTTCCACCACTTCACCTTCTACGGCTTCATGCTGTGCTTTGCCGCCACAGCGCTGGCCACGGTGTATCACTACCTCTTCAACCTGCCCGCGCCGTATGAACTACCCAGTCTGCCCAAGATTTTGGGCGCCTTGGGCGGGGTAAGCCTGATGATCGGCACGGCGGGCCTCTGGACGCTGAACCGCGTCCGCCACCCGCTGCATGGCGATGCCAAGCAAAAGCCCATGGACCTGGGTTTTATCGCCTTGCTGTTCGTCGTGGCCTCCAGTGGCCTCGCGCTATGGCTGGGCCGCGCAACACCCGCCCTCGCCCTGCTGCTGTGTCTGCACCTGGGCGCTGTGATTGCTCTCTTTGCCACCTTGCCCTACGGCAAGTTTGCCCACGGAGTGTTCCGCACAGCCTCGCTGCTGCGCCACAACGCTGAAAAGCGTCAACCAAGCCCCATCGGCCTGGGCGCCGATTAAGCCAACCAAGCGACCCTGAGCTGCAAGACCCAGGGCGATGCAAAACATCCTCACAAGGAGACATCCCATAATGAATAAACGCCATTTCCTGCGCGCCACAGCAGTGGCTGCATCCATGTTGAGCCTGGGCTCTGCGGTGCTTGCAGCACCCGACTGGCTGCCCAACAAGCCCGTGACGCTGGTGGTGGGCTTTGCCGCTGGTGGCGCCGCCGATGCTGCAGCACGCATGATTGCCAAGAAGCTGGGCGAGAACATCGGCCAGACCGTGGTGGTGGACAACAAGGGCGGCGCGGGCGGCAATATTGCCCACCAGTTCGTGGCTAAAGCGCCCGCTGACGGCACGGTGCTGCTGTTCGGATCGGTCGGCCCGCTGACCATTGCGCCCCACATCATGAAGGTGGGCTACAACCCCTTCACCGATCTGGCGCCCATCTCGGGCGGCGTGAACTTTCCCAATGTGCTGGTCGTCCACAAGGGTGCAGGCGTAAAGAATCTGGCCGAGTTTGTAGCCAAGGCCAAGAAGGAACCCGGCAGTGTGGACTACGCATCGACAGGCGCGGGTTCTGCCTCGCACCTGGCGGGCGAGCTATTCAACCAGCGTGCAGGCGTAGAAATGGTTCACGTGCCCTACAAGGGCGGCGCCCCCGCGCTGCAAGACTTGCTGGGCGAGCGCGTGACCTCGTACTTTGCCGCGCCACCCACGGCCCTGCCGCATATCGAGACCGGCAAGCTGATTCCGCTGGCCACCACCGGCCTGACGCGCCCGGCCTATATGCCCAATATTCCCACCGTGGCTGAAGCGGGCTACCCAGGTTTTGAGGCACTGAACTGGTACGCCTTTGTGTCCCCCGGCAAGACACCCGTGCCTGTGCTGGACCGCTGGAATACCGAGATCGTCAAAGTGCTCAAAGACCCCGGTGTGGCCGAGGCGCTTAAGGTGCATGGCCTGACGCCACAGCCCACAACCCGCCCCGAATTCGCGGCCTTCATGAAGAAGGAATATGAGCAGTGGGGCAAAGTGGTCAAGGAGCGCAAGATCGGCTCCAACTAATTTCCTAGAAACTCCAAACTTCTCTTCTTTCAGGACTGCTCAGTCAGTCCTTTTTTCATAGCTGCTATCGCTTTACCCATAAGCACTACAGCCATATTTGATGCTTATTTTTTAGCCGCCGGGCGCAGCACCAACCATAGCGACAGCGCAATCAGACCACCGCCTGCCGCATGGGCCAGGCTCAGTGGCTCGCCCAGCAGCAGCCAGCCCCAGAGCACGGCAAACACGGGCACGATGAAAGTCACCGTCAGCGCTTTTTGCGGGCCCTCATCGGCAATCAGGCGGAAGTACAGCACATAGGCCAGCGCCGTGCTGAACAGGCCCAGCAGCGCCACATTGCCCCAGGCCAGCGGCGGTGCAGCCTGCATTTACGACAGCGCTTGCGGCTACAGCACCAGACTGACAATCAGCGCAGGCAACAAGACCAGTAAAGCACCGAGTTGACTGATAAAAACAGCTGCCCGCATATCAACCGGCGCATTGGCCCCAGCCAGCTTCAGGGTCAGAAAGCTGGAAAACGCATAGCAAACCGTGGCCACAAAACATGCGGCCATGCTGCCCAGCACCGCCACACCACAGATACCCAGCAGCACCGCCATCACGCGCGCCGGGGTAATGCCTTTGCAAACATCAAGGCACCCACCACCGTGGCCACCAGCGGCGTGGTGGCATTGAAGATGGCGCTATAGCCCGATGGCAGCACCTGGGCCGCCAGCGCGTACATGAGAAAGGGAATGCCGGAATTGATGACGCCCAGTGCCAGCAAAGGCCAGAGATAACGCCCCAGCCGCGGCCGATCGCCCATGATGGCCAGCGTGGCCCCAGGCCCAGCGTGGAAAACAGTCCCCGCCCCACGGCCCCCAGGTGCGGCACGGCGACGCGCATGAAAAGGAAACTACCGCCCCAGAGGGCGGCAAGTGCAAGCAGTCGGATCAGACTGGCCGGGGACATGCCGTGCATTGTGCACAGCCCGGGCCGTGCATGCCTGTCACGGCTGCTTCAAACAGGGCTTAGTGAATCTGGGCCAGCACATCATCTAGCGTGGCACCTGCATCCTGCGGTACTGCCGGTGTCGGCAGAGGCGGCCGATAGATGCTGGAATCCGCATGAACCAGGCCCAGATCATGGCGCTGACCGGCCAGATAGTCGCCTACGGACTCCAGCACGATAGGACTACGGTGCAGATGGGCTGTGGCCTTGAGTTCATCCAGCGTGAGCCAGACGCTGCGCACAATGCCTTCGTCAAGATGGCTTTGCGCATGGTGCATGCCCAGATCGCCGGTAAAGGCAAAGCGCAGATAGGTGATGTCCGAACCCGTGCGTGTGCGCACAAAGCGGTTCATATAGATGCCAACCAGAGCTGTGGGTGTGAAGCTGTAGGCAGTCTCTTCCATGACCTCACGTGCGCAGGCATCTGCCGGGCTTTCGTAAGGGTCGAGGTGACCTGCAGGCGTATTCAGACGCAGTCCATCCGCCGTATTTTCTTCCACCAGCAGAAAACGGCCATCGCGTTCGATGATGGCCGAAACAGTCACATTGGGTTTCCAGCGATTGGGCATGGGCGGCATTATCCTTGTGTCGCCTCGATCTTGTGTCAGATAAATCCCACCATATAGAGGGCGCCTTCACCATAGCTTGCCAAGTGTTGTTGCTGCGCAGCATTTGTCACGGGTTCGACCTTGTAGCCTTGACGCTCCCAGTAATGCTGGGAGCCCTGCACTGAAACCAGTGCTGTGCGCTGCACCCCACGCGCTCTGGCCTGCTGCTTGGCCGCTTCCACCATGCGCTTGGCCAAGCCCCGCCCTGCCGCCTCGGTCGATACCGCCATATCGTGCAGATAAAGCACACTGGCATCCGAATATTCGGCAAAGTCACCATTCAAAGGGGTAATGGCACCGGGACGTGACCAGTAGGCGGCCAGATAGGCCAGTACCTCACCACCCTGCACCGCTGCCCAGGAACAGTGCCCTGTCCTTTGCAGACGACGGGCAAACACTTCACGAGGCTCCACAAAGTCTGCGCCATAACACTGGGCCTGTATGCGCAGCACGGCATCAATATCGTCAGCGCCCAACGCACGCAGTTCGACAGTCAATAACTCCGACATCAATTGCTCTCAAATCAACAGCATTCACCCATTTCTTCTCCATGAGGAAATGCCAATTTCATCCAAAAATCCTCAATAGCTTAGCAAGCCTTCTACGCCATCTTGGCATGCGCGACTATCACAATGGTAATGATTCTCAATTGGATTAATGAGAAAGAAGTCCATACCATTGAGCTATCGATTGGGGAAAACACATGACACGCTTAATCCAGACACTGCGCCAGAACCAGCTCACACTGACCAAAACTGCCAGCTATTACGTGATTCATATCACTGTAGCGGCCTGCGTCGCCTATGCAGTGACTGGCAATCTGATTGCCTCGCTGACGCTCAGCTTGCTGGAGCCGACTGTTCAGGCCTTTGCCTTTTTCTTTCATGAAAAAGCCTGGGAGCGTCGTCTGAAAAAGCAGCACCCAAACACAGCTACTGAGCCCGCAGTAGTTGCAGCCTAAAGGACTTATCATGCAGACCGGCACATATGCTTTCAGCGAATGGCTGTTGCAATCACTGGCTTCCCAAGCCGATTACAGCGGGCACCTGCGCTGACACGACAGAGGTACATGGGGTTGAGGCTATAGGTCAAAGCTGTACTTGCGCCAACAATGTCTGAGACTTCAAGGAGTTCTCATGCAGCTTGCAGACCGCCAGACTCGTGCCGACCTCTCAAGCCACGATGCACAGTGGCTTAACGCTCACTGGATGCCTTTCACCGGTAACCGCAACTTCAAAGCAAGCCCCCGGCTCATCACCTCAGCGCAAGCTGCCTATTACACCGATGCCGATAACCGCCGCATCTTTGACGGACTATCCGGTCTGTGGTGCACAGGGCTCGGCCACGGTCGCCGTGAAATTGCCGAAGCCATTGGCAAGGCTGCGCTGCAGCTGGATTACGCCCCAGCCTTTCAGTTCGGCCACCCGGCCTCATTCCAACTGGCAAACCGCATCGTCGGCCTGATGCCCAAAGGGTTGGAGCATGTGTTCTTCACCGGATCAGGCTCGGAAGCAGCTGACACCTCGCTCAAGATGGCCCGCGCCTATTGGCGCGCCAAGGGGCAAGGCAGCAAGACCAGGCTGATAGGGCGCGAGAAGGGCTATCACGGCGTGAACTTTGGGGGCATCTCGGTGGGTGGCATGGGCGGCAACCGCAAGACATTTGGACAAGGCATTGAAGCCGATCACCTGCCTCATACCCAGCCGCCCATGGGCTCGTTCTGCAAGGGTCAGCCGCAAACCATCGGAAACAATGATGGCCGCGCACTGGCTGACCGCCTGCTGGACCTGATCGCCCTGCATGACGCAAGCAATATTGCGGCTGTGATTGTGGAGCCCATGTCCGGATCCGGCGGCGTGGTGATTCCACCAGACGGCTATCTGCAGCGATTACGCGAAATTTGCACGCAAAACAATATCTTGTTGATCTTTGACGAGGTCATCACCGGTTTTGGTCGCCTCGGCGCCATGACGGCTGCCGAGGCCTTTGGCGTGACGCCGGACATCATGAACATCGCCAAGCAAGTCACTAACGGCGCACAGCCACTGGGCGCCTGCGTGGTCTCTCCCGAGATCTACAACTGCTTCATGGACGCGGGCGGGCCCGAGTACATGCTGGAGTTTGCCCACGGCTACACCTACTCCGCCCACCCCGTGGCCTGTGCGGCGGGTCTGGCGGCGCTGGATTTGCTGGAAAAAGAAGATGGCCCCGGCCGCGTCAAGGCACTGGCGCCCTTTTTCGAGCAGGCCGTGCATAGCCTCAAAGGCGCCAAGCATGTGCTTGATATTCGCAATATCGGTCTGGCAGCAGGCCTGACGATTGCCCCCGCGCCCGGCGAGCCCGCCAAGCGCCCTTACGAGATCGCCATGAAGTGCTGGGATGCCGGTTTTTATGTGCGCTATGGCGGTGACACGATTCAGCTGGCCCCGCCGTTTATCAGTGAGAAAGCCGAGATCGAGCGCCTGATCAATGCACTGGGCGATGCGCTGCAAGCCACCGCCTGAACGCATCAACTATCAAATCAATAGCTTGTAGCGCTTGATGCATAAGCGCTACAAACTGTTTTGATGCTCAGTCAGGAAAGCTGTGCAGCCAGTGTTTCGTATTCGGCCACAGGCACTTCTTCAGCGCGGCGCTGCAGGTCGAACTCTCCCGAGAAGCCCTTGTCCTCCAGCCACTTGCCCAGCGTATTGCGCAGCATCTTGCGGCGCTGGCTGAAAGCCACACGCACCAGTTCTTCCAGCAGCGCGGGGCTGAGTTCAGCGGGCTTCTCGCGCGGAATCATGCGCACCACGGCGCTATCGACCTTGGGGGGCGGGTTGAAGCTACCTGGCGGCACGAACAGCACGTCTTCCATGGCATAGCGCCACTGCAGCATCACCGACAGACGGCCATAGGCTGAGTTGCCAGCATCGGCCACCATGCGGTCGATGACTTCCTTTTGCAGCATGAAGTGCTGGTCTTGCACCACATCGACCTGCTCCAGCAGATGGAACAGGATGGGGCTGGAAATGTTGTAGGGCAGATTGCCCACCACACGCAGCTTGGGCACGCCCAAGCGGGCGGCCAGAGCGCGGAAATCGACCTTGAGCACATCGGACTCGACCACATCAAGGTCTTCACGCAATCGCAGGCGGGCGGCCAGATCGCGGTCCAGCTCGATCACGGTGAGCTTGCCCAGGCGCTCGACCAGAGGCTGGGACAGGGCCATCAGGCCGGGGCCGATCTCGACCATGGGCTCGCCAGCCTTGGGATCGATGGCTTCAACAATGTTGTCGATGATGGCGCCATCGGTCAGAAAGTTCTGGCCAAAGCGCTTGCGGGGAATATGTTTCATGAAATGCGAAAGCGGTGCCTGGGCACCGCTTGAAATGAAGTGGGTGTCTTGAGTGCCCGATGCGCAATGATGACAGCAGCGGACACTTCAAGCAGATTGCATGGGCTTATTGCGGTGGCTCGCGATACTCGACAAAGGCCTTGCCGCGCAGTTCTTTGAGCCAGGTCTCGAAGTCCTGCTCGGCCTTGCGCTCGCGCACTACGTTGCGCACCATTTCGCGCTGCTCGCGCTCGGTCAGTTTTTCCTGGCGACGCTCGATCAGCTGAATCAGGTGTACACCAAAGCGCGACACCACAGGATTGCTGATCTCGCCGGGCTGCAGTGCATCGAGCACGCGTTCGAACTCGGGCACAAACTGACCGGGCGAAGACCAGCCCAGGTCGCCACCGCTGCGGGCACTGCCGTCCTTGGAGAATTCCTGTGCCAGTTGCTGGAAGGTGGCCTGCCCCGTCTCAACTCGGCGCTTGTAATCTTCCAGACGCTTGGCCGCCTGGGCTTCTGTCATGTCATTGCCCACCGTCAGCAGAATGTGGCGCGCATGATTCTGTGTGATGTACACAGGCGCTCCGGCCTGAGACTTGCCCAGCACCTTGAGCACGTGAAAGCCCGCGCCAGAACGGAATGGTCCCACGATGGAGCCTGCCGCTGCATTACCCACCTGCTGGGCAAACAGCTCTGGATAATCGCTCATGGGGCGCATGCCCATGGAGCCTCCACCTTGTCCATTGGGCACATCCGAGAAGTCTCGAACGGCAGCAATGAAGTCGGAATTGCTGCGCGCAGCTTCTGCGGCCTGCTTGGCCTTGGCTTCGCGCTCCGCTACCACCGTTGCGCTGGCGTCCTCTGGCACGGTAATCAAAATGTGCCCCAGTTCCACCATCGCTGTAGCTGCCGCTTCTCCAGGACGCTTTTGCTCCTTGAGATAGCGGTCAATATCAGCCTCAGTGACTTTGACACGTGCATCCACATCGCGCTCACGCACTCGTTGCATCAGCATCTGGTTGCGGATTTCTGAGCGGAACTGCGTCTCGGAGATTCCGTCGGCCTTCAGACGTGAGAGCAGTCCTGCCTTGTCAACATTGTTCTGGCGCGCCACATTGGCAACCGCTTGATCAATGGTCAGGTTGTCCACATTGATGCCCGTGTCCTTCGCTTCCTGCAACTGCACGCGCTCGACAATCAGGCGCTCCAGCACTTGACGAGCCAGCTCACTCTGGGGAGGCAACTGCCCGCCCTGCTCGGTCACATTCTGGGCTACACGCTCCATGCGCGCGCGCACTTCATTGTTGGTAATCGGCTCGGAGTTGACCACAGCCACGATGTGATCGGCCGAGCGAATACCTGAAGCAGCTGCAGGTGCCTGACGCCCTGAAGGCTGGGCCGTAGCCTCCAAGGCACGGGACAAAGACTGCTCAGTGCCAGCCTTGCCCTTGCCCGGGCTTTTCAAGCCCTGAGCCTGCACACCGCTCGTCATTACAGCCAGCGCCATGGCAACTGCACATGCATTGGATGTCTTGGAGAAAAAACGCATGAAAAAAGCCTTGATTAATCGTAATTGGTAAAGCGGCTGGGCGGCTCGACCGCCTCACGCAAATATTCGTAGCGCGGCACATTGCGCTTGAGGCTGGCCGTGGGGTCCGAACCAAAACTCAGACGCGAAAAGCCCACAAACTCCATCTGGAACAACAAGCGCAAATTGGACTGGATCATCGAGCTTTGCAGACGCTCCAGCACCACGCGGCCAATCCAGCAGCAGCCGTCATATTCCAGGCCGACAACGGTATCTACCAGCTTGCTGTCCTTGATGGAATAGTTGAGGCGGCCCACTGCATACCAACGACCACCGCCCTGGCCACGACCTGCGCCCAAGTCCTTGCCCTTATCACCCCAAAGGTCGTTGATAGGCCATTGCCAGCCCACATCTACCAGCTCACTGGAGGGCTTCTTGGTGACCGTATCCAGTTGTGTGCGATAACCGATATTGAAAGTCCGGTAGTTACCCGGGCTGTAGCGAGCCGTGGCCGTGGTTCGAACCGTGCGATTCAAATCCTTGTTGTATTGGGTTGTGCCTTCCAGCGACCACTTGTCGGTCCAGTTGAAGGATGCACCCAGCAAAATATCCGACAGCTTGCTGGTGGCAGCTACCTCCCCAGGCAGCAGCACACGTTGGTCAGACAAACGCAAACGCTGTGCAACGGCAAGCTTCAGCTTCTCTGCACCACTTTCAGGGTCAATAAAGCGTGAGGTAGCCCCCAGTGTCAGCAGATGATTGTCCGCAATGCGATCCTGACCGACATAGTCGTTCTCGGAAAAAATACTCGCAAAATTGAAGTCGCTGCGTCCCGTGTCATAAAGCGGCAGCATGCTTTGGTCACGATAAGGCGTATAGGCATAGAACGCTCGCGGCTCAAAGGTCTGCAGCAGGTTTTGACCCAGCCACGAAGTATCACGCTCAAAAATCAAACCACTGTTCAAGCTGAAAGTGGGTAACGTGCGATTGGCACTCTTGCTGCCATCTTTCATCAGCCGGTCAGTCTGATACATGGAGGAGTGCAGCATCAGTTTGGGCGTAATGAAAGCACCAGGCGACAGAAAAGGACGACTCAGCTGTGCCTGCACATAGCTACGCTGACCATTGTTGCCTGCCTTGGCCGAGAGAGGTCGAATCAGCTCAAAGCGCGTGGTATCAGCCACAGCGGAAAACTCCAGCCCATGCGGCAGATCCAGCGGTGTATAGCGATATTGCAGCTGAGGAAGCTTGCTATAGGGCGGCGCAATCAACGCTGTCGGATCCTGCTGTACCTGATAGCGCAGCACATTAAGGCTCAACACCCCATCGCCCTTGGCCCAGCTCAGGTTCGCCGTACTTGGCAGCAGTCGCTGGCGCAGCGCCACTGGAGCAAGACGGAAGTCGCGCCAGTAATCTCCATCGCTGACGCGATTCAAATTCATGCGCAGTCCTAGGCCGCCAACTGGTGTGTCAAAGGTGGCTCTATGCTGCCAAGAATACCCCCAGCGATCACGATCACGCAGATTGTCGCCTGGCATATAGCTGCCGTAAGCCTCACCTGAGTAGCCAGGCTCCAGATAGCGGAACTGTCCTGCCAGGTTCACTCCACGCTTGCTCATCAGCGTGGGGGTAACTGTCATGTCGCGATTGGGAGCAATATTCCAGTAATAAGGTTGCGAATACTCAATACCGCCAAGCTTGTCCATACCGAACATCGGTGGCAGCAAGCCAGACTTACGCTTGTCCGACAGCGGAAAGCTCATGCGTGGCACAGGGAGTACCGTTACACCCTTGAACTGCAGGCGCGCTCCTTCGGCCACGCCCACATCTTCGGCCATATCCAGGTGAATGGTCTTTGCCTTGAGCACCCAGCTCGGCTCCCAACTGGCCTCGTTATCACGCTGGCAGGTGGTGTAGGTTGCGTCATGGACGACAGAGTGATCCTTGTCGATGAAATCTACACGAGATGATTCGCCGTGCCCTCCCGTGGCCAGAAAGCGGTAGTTGGCATTATCGAACTGGCCCTTGAAGGCATCCATCTGCAGATCCAAGGCCGTGCCCTGATAGACATTGCCGGCCTGGTTGATATAAACCGAGCCAACTGCATTGACCTTGTCGTCAGGCACTGCATAGTCCAGGGTTTCAGCACGGATCATCGTGTCACCACGCCGTATTTCGGCATCGCCGTGCACCGATGCCTTGATATCAGGCTGCCCGGACAGGCTGTCACCCTTGATATAGATGGGCTGCTGATCCCGAACTTCTTTCGGGTAGCTCTCCTGCAGCAGGGGGCTGGATTTGAGCTGTAGTGGAGGCAGCCCAACGGCCTCGTCAGAAACTGACGGCTTACTCTCGTGTTCGGTCTGAGCATTGACCTGCATGCCAGCACCAGCCCACGCCAGCATCACGGCCCATGCCAAGGGGCGAATCACTGGCCGAGCGCCTCCCACCCGCTTGTCACGGGAGAAGCTGGCAGATAAGGAGTCTCGCGAATGGGATGGGGATTGCACGATGATGTTTGAGCGTCAAAAAGCGCGCGTGCCAAGCACGCGTCAACAACAAAACCGAGAGCCTAGCACCACTGTCCACAGCTACTGTGGCATCGGTTTGTAAAATCCGATTATCCATGACCGCATCTATCACCCCCACAGTTGGCGTTGCCTGGGCAGATTCTGCCCGCCACGCCGCATTTGACGCCTGGCTGGCTCCGCTGGCTGAAAAGCACCAGCTGCTTCCCGCAACCCTGCGCCCTGCTTCGGCCGATGCCAGCTTTCGCCGCTATCTGCGACTAGAACGCGCCGACGGCAGTAGCCTAATCGTCATGGACGCCCCTCCTGACAAGGAAGACTGCGCGCCGTTCGCCAAGGTTCAAGGCCTGATGGCAAAAGCCGGCCTGTGCGTGCCCGAAATCCTGGATTGGGATACTCACAATGGCTTCATGCTGCTGAGCGACCTGGGCGGACAGACGATTATTGAGGCGCTGAACCCGGAAAAGCCTCAGGATGCCGAAGCTTGGTACCGCTCAGCGCTGGAAGTGTTGCTGGACTGGCAACTGGCCTCCCAATCCGGCAATGTGGGCAATCTGCCCCTCTACAACGAAGCCTTGCTGCGCCGCGAGCTGCAGCTTTTCCCCGACTGGTATATCGCCCAGCACCGCCAGTTCACGCTGAACGACAAGCAGCAAGCCTTGCTGAGCAAGACCTTTGATCAGATCGTGGCGCACAACCTGCAGGCGCCCAGCGTCTACGTGCACCGTGACTTCATGATGCGCAACCTGATGCAGCCAGTCAGCCAAGGCGCTCCTCTGGGCGTGCTGGACTTCCAGGATGCCGTCTACGGTCCCATCACCTACGACATTGCCAGCCTGCTGCGTGATGCCTTCATCACCTGGGAAGAGGACTTTGTCATCGACATCACCATTCGTTACTGGGAAAAAGCCCGCAAGGCTGGCCTGGTCGGCGCCAACAGCGCCAGCGGCTGGGGCGATGACTTTGGCGAGTTCTATCGTGGGGTCGAATGGATGGGCCTGCAGCGCCATCTCAAGGTTGCTGGTATCTTCGCCCGCCTGACCCTGCGCGACGGCAAGCCCAAATATTTGGCCGATACGCCGCGCTTTATCCACTACATCCGCACCACTTGCGACCGCTACCGCGCTCTGGGGCCCTTCCTGAAGCTCATTGACGAGATTGAGGGCATTCAGACGCAGGTTGGGTATGCCTATGGGCGCATGTAACACCCCCTGAGCGGCTTTGCCGCTTCCCCCTCTCTGCTCGCGGAGGGGGACGACAGCCTCGCTGCGGGGCGGCCCTTGCTCGCTGTCACTGGTGTGGGCCGCGCCGGTTTTTGAAGCTGCGCCCACTGCGCAGCTCAAAGCCTTCAATACTGTTTTCTTCTATGCCGCGCTATCACTGCCCTATTCCTCTGCATATCGGCACCGAGCTGGATCTGCCCGCAGGCGCTGCTCGCCATGTACAAGTGCTGCGTCACCAGCCCGGTGAGGTCATCACCCTGTTCGAGGGCCAGGCTGGCAATGGCTTCACGGGCGGCGAGTTTGATGCCGTCATCACCCATATGGGCCGCAGCGACGTGGGCGTGCGCATTGAGTCGCACCGCGCGACCGAGCGCGAAGCGGTGCGTGCCGTGCATCTGGTTGTGGGTATGCCTGCCAATGAGCGCATGGACTGGCTGGTGGAAAAAGCCACCGAGCTGGGCGTGGCCAGCATTCAGCCCGTGATGGCCGCGCGCAGCGTGCTCAAGCTCAAGGGTGATCGCGCTGACAAGAAGATTGAGCGCTGGCAGTCGATTGCCATCTCTGCCTGCGAGCAATGCGGCCGCAACCAGGTGCCCGTCATTCACGCCCCCCAGTCGCTGGCCGACTGGCTGCGCAGCAGCGATGCCCCTGGCGACGATGCCACCCGTCTGGTGCTTTCGCTGCGCGAAGGCAACCAGCCGCTGCGTACTGCCGCTGGCGACGCCCAGGCCGTCTGGGTGCTGCACGGCCCCGAAGGCGGCCTGACCGCACAGGAAGAAGACTGGGCACTGGAGCGCGGCTGGAAGCCCGCCAGCCTGGGCCGCCGCGTGCTGCGTGCCGAAACGGCCTCTGTGGCCGCCCTTTCTTTGCTGGCCCTGGAGTAAATCATGAGCAGCTGTCACCTCTCTCTGGCCAAGCCCGAGTTCTATCCCCAAAACTTTCGCGTGGAAGCTCCCGAGCCTCTTCCAGAAAAAATCCTCACCCCACGCCGCATGGGCTGCATCATCATCAATGCAGCAGCAGAATCCTCTGCAACGCTTTTGGGTCGTACGTTTACAGCTCCTGAAGAAGGAGCACCTCTCGCCCCTGTGGAGCGCGTCGTCATACCCGCCAGTTTTGGTCTGGTGCCGCACTGGGTCAAATCGGCTTCGGACGGTCGCCTGCGCGCGCTCAAGCTGGTCAATGCCAAGATCGACAGCCTGACCACGGGCACGGCCTTCCGCGATGCCTGGCTGGCGGGTCAGCGCTGCATCGTGCCGCTGCAAGCCTTTCAGGTCGATGATCTGCGTCCCGGCAAGCCTGTGCCCACACGCATTACCCGTGTGGACAACCAGCCCATGGGCGCCGCCGGTGTCTGGGCCCGCTGGGTAGGCGCAGACGGTGAAGTCATCACCAGCTACGCCCTCATTACCATCAACGCCAATGCCCATGCGCTGATGAACCGCTACGGCCAGCCCGGCAACGACAAGACCATGCCCGCCATCCTCAACGAAGGTGCGTATGACGCCTGGCTCAACGCCAAGGTCAACAAGGCCAAGGAATTTCTGCGCCCCTATCCCACCGAAAAGCTGCGCGCCAACCCTGTGGAAAAAGGCCGCAAACAACCACCCCCTCAGTGGTAGGCATCAGTCCTGCGGAAACTGCTGCCCCAGCCACTGCTCGAGTCGTGCAAACACGGGCCCCACCAACTCGGGGCTTTCGTTGAAGATCTCGTGATACGCCTGCTCAAAGCACTGCGCCTGCAGCAGGCGGGCAGGGGCATGTTCAGCAAATGCCTGGCTGCCAGCCGGGTCTACCAGCTTGTCCTGCCCCGCCCAAAGCAGCAGCGTAGGCACACACCAGTTGCGGGCCTTGGCCTGCACGCGCAGGCCGCCATGGGCCATGTAACCAGCCAGGCGAGCGCTGATGCGGTTGTGCTGCAGCGCATCCGCGTCATACGCCTTGACCACAGCCAGATCATGCGAGAGATGGCGGGACTGCACACCATTGGCCACGCGCAACGTGGGCAACAACTTGGGCAGGCTGCGCATCAGCGCTTTTTGTATGCCGGATAAATGCAGCGCCAGCGCAGGCGATGACAGCACCAAGGCATCCACATCGCGCAAGCCAGACGCTACAAAATCAGAAGCTACCAGTCCTCCAAGACTATGCCCTAGCAGCACCAAAGGCTGATGGCGTGGCATGGCAGCACGGGTCGCATCCAGCACCACGGCCAAGTCATCCAGCAGCCGCGTATCGCTGCTCAGCGCCCCACGCGGACCGCCAGACAGTCCATGCCCGTACTGGTCATAAGCCCGCACAGCAAAGCCCCAGTCATTGAGCTGGCGCGCCAGCACTGCATAACGGCCGCTGTGCTCGCCCAGGCCATGGACGATAAGCACCGTGGCTCGGGCTTTAACGCCACCAGCCAGCGGCCAGTCACGCACTGTCAGCGGCACTCCATCAGGAGCATTGAGATGGCTGATACGCATCTCGGCATGACAAGATTTGTGGTCGTTCATGATTCACGTCCCCCACCCATGCTGCGGGCATGGCCCGGAATCTTGAGAATGGCCGCGCCAGACTGAGACGTCAACCAGGAACTCTGAAGAGGCGTGCGAGCAAGCCTCTTCACACGCTTGATCGTACGATATCAAAAAAATAGCTGCCAGCCCTTTCAGCAATTGGGCTAGCAGCTATTTTTATGAAAATTCAGAGGTTTTAGCCCTGCAGAGTGGCCTCTTGCTCACGTGACATCTCACGCGCCATGGCGGCAATCACCTCGGCCACCGATGCGGTCAGCTTCTTGGCATAAGGCACATGCAGAAACTCATTGGGACCGTGGGCATTGCTTTTGGGACCGAGCACGCCGCAGACCATCATCTGAGCGTTGGGAAAGCCCTGGCTGAGCTGGTTCATCAGCGGAATCGTGCCACCCTGGCCGATATAGCCACAGTCCGCGCCAAAGTGGGCGCGGCTGGCGCTGTTCAGAGCCTTCTCAAACCAGTTGTCCATGCCCGGCGCATTCCAGCCGCTGGAGCTGGACATGCCTTCCCAGGTCACCTTGGCTTCGTAGGGCGCGTTATCTTCCAGCAGCGCCTTCATTTCCTGCACGCAGGCCGCAGCGTCTACCAGCGGCGGCAGGCGCAGGCTGAGTTTGAAGGCCGTGTAGGGGCGCAGCACATTGCCGGCGTTTTGCAGATTGGGAATGCCGTCCACACCGGTCACGCTCAGCGTGGGCTCCCAGGTGCGGCGCACCAGAGCCTCAACAGGATCCGTGGTGGTGGGCAGGGACACACGGGCCGAGCCGCCGCAGTCGTAGTGCGCCCAAGGAAAGCGCGCATAGGCGTCCTCGCCCAGAATTTCCGCCGTGGCACGAATCTGGGCCATGCGGTCCGCAGGCACCTCGCAGTGAAAGCTCTCGGGCAGCACGCGGCCGTTCTTGCTGTCTTCCAGGCGGTCCAGCACCTGACGCATGATGCGAAACGACGAAGGCACGACGCCAGATGCGTCGCCAGAGTGCACGCCTTCGGTCAGAATTTGCACCTTCAGCGTGCCGCTGGCCATGCCGCGCAGGCTGGTGGTAAGCCACAGCTGGTCGTAGTTGCCCGCCCCGCTATCAAGACAGATCACCAGCCCCACATCACCCAGTCGTGGGCGCAGCAGCTCGATATAGGGCAGCAGGTCGGCCGAGCCGCTTTCCTCGCAGGTTTCGATGATGCCCACGATGCGCGGGTGGGGCACGTTCTGGCGCTTGAGTTCCTGAATGGCGGCAATGCTGGCGTAAACCGCATAACCGTCATCGGCGCCGCCGCGGCCATAGAGCTTGCCGTCTTCGTACTTGGGCGTCCAGGGGCCCAGATCGCTGCGCCAGCCATCAAACTCGGGCTGCTTATCCAGGTGGCCGTACATCAGCACCGTGGGGCTGGTCGACGACTTCTCGGCCGTGCCCTCGACTTCGAAAAAGATCAGCGGTGTGCGGCCAGGCTGCTGAATGACTTCCAGCTTCAGGCCTGCTACTTTCTGCGCCTCCACCCAGGCTGCGGCATTGCGCACCACGGTGGAGATAAAGCCCTGCTGCTCCCAGTCGGGTGCAAACATGGGCGACTTGGCCGGAATGGCAATGTAGTTCGTCAGCTCGGGGACGATGCTCTGGTCCCACTGCTGCGTGATGCGCTGCAGCGCTTCCTGGGGCTGCAGCAGATTGGCGGGAGTGCGTGCGTTCATGGTCGGCTCCTTCAATGACGGGGCTGCGGGCCATGACCAGCCCGTGCCATGACCATGATTGTGCGCCAATGCCAGTGGCTATGCCGTGGGCATTGGCATGGCCTGCGGGCTTAGCGCAGGCCCAGCGCTGCGCGCTCCAGCTGAAAGCGCGAAACCGCTGTCAGCAGACTTTCGGCCTGCTGGCGCAAGCCTTCGGCAGCGGCGGCGCTTTCTTCCACCAGTGCGGCGTTCTGCTGCGTGGCCTGGTCCATCTGCGTAATAGCCTCGCCGACCTGGGCCACGCCCGCGCTCTGCTCGTGGCTGGCCGCGCTGATCTCACCCATGATGTCCGTCACGCGGTGAATGGCACTGACGATTTCGCTCATGGTCTGGCCGGCCTGATCGGCCAGGACGCTGCCGCCCTCTACCCGCTGCACGCTGGCCGTGATGAGTTGCTTGATCTCCTTGGCAGCATCAGCGCTGCGCCCTGCCAGGGCTCTCACCTCGCCCGCCACCACCGCAAAGCCACGGCCTTGTTCACCGGCGCGCGCCGCTTCAACCGCAGCGTTCAGCGCCAGGATATTGGTCTGGAAGGCGATGGCGTCGATGACGCCGATGATGTCTGCAATGCGTGCGCTGCTGGTGTTGATGTCCTGCATGGTCTGCACCACCTGGGTCACCACATCGCCCCCCTGGCGCGCCACTTGTGAGGCGTGCTGTGCCAGCTGATTGGCGGTCTGGGCGCTGTCGGCGTTCTGGCGCACGGTGGCATTGAGCTGCTCCATGCTGGCCGCCGTTTCTTCCAGCGCACTGGCCTGGTTTTCGGTACGGGCGCAGAGGTCGGCATTGCCCTGGGCGATTTCGCTGGAGGCATGGTGCATCTGCACCGATGCGCCGTGCACGCGCTGCACCAGATCACGCAGCGATGCACGCATGCTCTGCAAGTCGGCCATCAGCCCCTGCGCCGACGAGCTGTGGCCGGTGTTGCTCAGATCACCATCCGCCACACGGCGCAGCGCCTTGCGGGCTTGCGCGGGGTCGCCGCCCAGCTCGCTGCGCAGCGTGCGCACCATCACCCAGAGCATGACGGCCGCCGTCAGCACAGCCAGCAAGGCCAGCAGACCCGACCACAGCTGCATGCGCTGGGCGTTGGCTCGCGTTGCGGCGTGAGAAGCAGCGGCCTCTGCACGCGCCGTCTTGAGCTCTTGCAGCAACGCGGCGCGCAGCTTGCGCCAGGCCGGTGTTTCTTCGGTCTTGAGAGCCGCCGCTGCCGCGTCATAGTCTTCGGCAGCCAGCATCACAATGCGGTCCTGCACTGCGGACTGCGCTTGCCGAAGCGGCTGCATCTGCTGCACCGCAGTCGCCAGCGTGCGGCCTTCCACACCCTGACTTAATTTTGTGTAGGCCGCATCATAGGCTTCTCGTGCCCGCTGCAAATTCTGCACCGCCTGGTTGTCTGAGGGGTCCATCACGATGTTGCGCAGCGCCTGTCCCGACTGCAGTCCCTGGGCATACAGCTCCTGCAACTGCTCCACCACGACCTGATCGCCCTGCAAGTAATCGTCAAAGTCGCTCTGCGAGCGCGTCAGCCCCCATTGGCTGCTGAGCAAGGCAAAAACAAACAAGGCTGCAGGTGCAGCCGAGCAAAAGATCAGGCGGGAGCTAAAGCGCATGGGAGGGCAGACTCGGCAGCGGCCAAGGGCGGGTTGACCGGGTTCAGGAAAAAGAAAAGCGACTGTCCATGAAACAGTCGCTCACATTTTTTCACATTCCTGCCAACCTCGGCGGGCCTGTGGCTACGGCCTGGCCACTCCTCAATTCAGAGCTGCTTACGCTTGTTCTGCATTGAATTCAGCATCAATTGATGCTGAATTACAGATAGATCAAGCGCTGGCAGCTACTATTTTCAGCAGTTCTCAAGCGTGCTCAAAGTGGAAAACTGCCGTCGTTGCCAGCAGATTCGGCAGGCTGCGCACAACTTCACCACTTTGCAGGCCAAAGGAATCCAGAATGCGCAGGCGGTTCTTGGTGGCCAGCACCTCAAAATCCTTGTACGTGCCCACGCGGATATTGGGCGTGTCGTACCACTGGTAAGGCAAACGGCGCGTCACAGGCATGCGCCCGCGCAGCACGGACAGGCGGTTGTGCCAGTGCGCAAAGTTGGGGAAGGCGACGATGCCCTGCTTGCCGATGCGGGCCGTCTCCTGCAGCATCACCTCGGCATTGCGCAGGTGCTGCAGCGTGTCGATCTGCAGCACCACATCAAAACTGTTGTCGCCAAAGATGGCCAGGCCGTCCTCCAGGTTCAGCTGCAGCACGTTCACGCCGCGCCGCGTACAGGCCAACACATTGGCATCGTTCAGCTCCACGCCATAGCCGCTGCAGCCGCGCTCACGCACCAGATGCTCGAGCAACGCGCCGTCGCCGCAACCCAGGTCCAGCACGCGCGAGCCCTGAGGCACCAGTTGGGCAATGGCTTTCATGGTGGTCAACTCGGTCATGCGGCTTCTCCCTGGAGTTTTTCTGCGCGTTTGGTGATGTTTAGTTCCTTGGCAATGCCTTCAAAATACGAGCGCATCACGCTCATATAGCGCGGGTCGTCGAGCAAAAATGCATCGTGTCCGTGGGGCGCATCGATCTCGGCATAGCTCACATCGCGGTTGTTTTCCAGCAGCGATTTGACGATCTCGCGGCTGCGGTCCGGGGCAAAGCGCCAGTCGGTGGTAAAGCTCACCAGCAGGAATTTGGCCTGGGCAGCCGCCAGCGCCTGCGTCAGGTTGCCGCCGTGATTGCGGGCCGGGTCGAAGTAGTCCAGCGCACGGGTGATCAGCAAATAGGTGTTGGCGTCGAAATACCCGCTGAACTTCTCGCCCTGATAGCGCAGATAGCTCTCGATCTGGAACTCCACATCCTGCGTGCTGTACTTGAGGTCTATGCCGTCGCGCAGCTGTCGTCCGAACTTCTGGTTCATCACGTCATCGCTCAGATACGTGATGTGACCAATCATGCGAGCGATGCGCAGGCCGCGTGCAGGCACCACACCATGCTCATAAAAGTGACCGCCGTTGAAGTCCGGGTCGGTCACGATGGCGCGGCGCGCCACCTCATTGAAGGCGATGTTCTCGGCGTTCAGATTAGGCGCGCTGGCCACCACCACGGCATGGCCCATACGCTCGGGGTAGCGCAGCGACCAGGACAGCGTCTGCATGCCGCCCAGGCTGCCGCCCAGCACGGCGGCCAGCTTCTGAATGCCCAGGCGGTCCAGCAAGCGGGCTTGCGAGTCCACCCAGTCTTCCACCGTCACCACCGGGAAGTCAGCGCCATAAGGCTTGCCTGTGGCGGGATTGGTGTGCATGGGGCCCGTGGAGCCAAAGCAGGAGCCCAGGTTGTTGATGCCAATGACAAAAAACTTGTTGGTATCGACGGCCTTGCCCGGGCCAATCATGTTGTCCCACCAGCCCGTGCTCTTGGGCTGGCCTTCGTAGTAGCCGGCAACGTGGTGAGAAGCGTTCAGCGCATGACAGACCACGATGGCATTGCTCTTGTCGGCGTTGAGCTGGCCATAGGTCTCGAAAGCGAGGTCGTAGTTGGCGATGGAGCCACCGCCCTGCAAGGGCAGCGCTTCATCGAAATGCATGGATTGCGGAGTGGCGATGAAGGACATATGAAAAAACCCGGCATCGCTAAAAACGAGGCCGGGTTCTCTGGTTTCGTCTTTAGCAGGATTTATAGAGCGCCCGCAAGCAGAAGCAAATCGGCGCGTTGAAAGAGCAGTGTACTGCATCCACCGCGGCTGCCTGGGGCCAAGCGTGTTAAAGCACCATAGCCCTTGAGCAGCAAACGCGGAAAGCTACACCTTTTATAGCGTCATACCTTAGTCAAGAGTGCTGCAATACCCAGCACCAGGAAGATCACGGCACAAACACGGTGAATCGTCTTGATAGGCAGCTTCTTGGTGATCTTCTCGCCAAACCACACCACAGGCGCATTGGCCAGCATCATGCCCAGCGTCGTACCCAGCACCACCCAGTAGTAAGACAGCGGATATTTGGCGGCCAGACCCACCGTGGCCAATTGGGTCTTGTCGCCCATCTCCGCCAAGAAAAATAGCACCAGCGTTGTACCGAAAATGCCCCAGCGGCCTACGCCATTGCCGGTGTCGTCATCGTCGAGCTTGTCAGGGATCAGCATCCAGCCCGCCATGAGGATGAAGGAAATGCCCAAGATCCAGCGCAAGGTATCCGGGCCCAGCACCGTGGTGATCCAGTTGCCCAATGCACCCGCCAGCGCATGGTTTACGACCGTGGCCGCAAAAATACCTGCCACGATAGGCCAGGGTTTGCGGAACTTGGCCGCTAACACCAGCGAAAGGAGTTGGGTCTTGTCCCCCATCTCGGCCAAAGCAACGATGGAGGTGGAGATCAGAAAAGCTTCCATGAGGGGATAGATGGCCGGAGTTGCCACAACGCATTGACCACGCACCGACTCCGGCCTATCTCTTCATAGGTTTTTTCGGTACGTAATCAATGGTCTCGACCGGTCACACCACGCATTGCACGCGGTGCCGCATACGCCATAGATCGCTAAGATCCAAGTCTGTTGACGCATGCATCCGACAGATGACTGCCGAACGGCCTACTCCCCAAAGACAGTAGGCCGCCATTCTATCTGTTTGGATTTGTAAGACAACAACGTATGTAGATATTCCATTTTTCGTATTTCAGGGTATCTCCTATCGAAGCTCTGTTGTTACAAGCACGAAATTTGATCTTTTCGCAATACGACGGCTTCTCTTGTGACTCATAATGCTTGAGTCTTTGTCTAGAGAGCAATTTTTGGATGGGGGCAAGTGCGTTAGCGTCTCTAATGTTGTCATCCAAGGCTGACTCCCTAGGGCTCCATCGCGTTTTCAAGTTTTTTCAGGAGTCCAGCATGGGCAACAAGCTTTACGTAGGCAATCTGCCTTATTCCTTCCGCGACCAAGACCTGGAGCAGGCCTTCAGCGAATTCGGCAGTGTGAACAGCGCCAAAGTGATGATGGAACGCGACACAGGTCGTTCCAAGGGCTTTGGCTTTGTGGAAATGGGCAGCGATGCAGAAGCACAAGCCGCTATTCAAGGCCTGCACGGCCAAAACCACGGTGGTCGTGACCTCGTTGTGAACGAAGCACGCCCCATGGAGCCCCGCCCCCCCCGCTCCGGCGGCTTTGGTGGTGGCTTCGGCGGCGGCCGTGAAGGAGGCTTCGGTGGCGGCCGTGGTGACGGCGGCTTCGGCGGTGGCCGTGGCGATGGTGGCTACGGCCGCCGCAATAGCTACTAAGAAGTTATTGCAAATAACAAAAAAAGGATCTTCGGATCCTTTTTTTGTTGCCAAACGTTAAAACTGCGGTTTTCGAGCATATATTTTTTTCATGTTTATCCCCCATAATCCATTTCTCGGGAATTACCCGTTCACCAGCGAATAGTTATTTGGGATTTATTGCATGTTTTCCTGTGGATATACAGCGCATGTCCTGAATGCATCGCACCATTGAAGCATTGAGGAGCTAGGAGTTATTAATGGGCAATAAGCTGTATGTCGGAAACCTTCCATATGGTGTACGCGACAACGATCTGGAGCAAGCATTCAGCCAATTTGGAGCTGTAGAGAGTGCGCGCGTCATGATGGAACGTGACACAGGTCGCTCCAAAGGCTTTGGTTTCGTAGAAATGGCCAGTGAAGCAGAAGCACAAGCCGCCATTCAAGGAATGAATGGCCAGCCATTAGGTGGTCGCAGCCTGGTCGTCAATGAAGCTCGCCCCATGGAGCCACGCCCTCCACGTACAGGCGGCTATGGTGGCGGCTTCCGCAACGAAGGTGGCTATGGCGGTGGCCGCAATGATGGCGGTTACGGCCGCGGCGATGGAGGCTACGGCGGAGGTCGCAGTGATGGCGGCTTCCGTAGTCCTTACGGCTCCGGTCCACGCCATGGCGGTCGTGGAGGCTATGGCAACGGTAATAGCCACAGCGAATAATTTTTAAGCACCATTAAATAAAGGCACTTTAAAGTGCCTTTATTTCATAGATTTAGCAATTCAAATTGGTTTACCGTTCTTGGCAGAGAAAAATATTTTCATATCAATCCCTTTGAAGATGCCTGGGCTTGCGGGTCTTTCCATAAGCGAACTTATCCCACACCAATGCAGGCAAGACTCGCATTAGTCGGGCTACTATCCCCATCTGCCCAGGCATAATCACATATCGTGATTTTTTCTCGATGAATCGATATGCACGCTTCGCAAACACTTCAGAAGAAAGCAAGAAAGACATTGGGTAAGGATTATTTTGCGTCAGAGGAGTATCAACATAGCCCGGTAAGACGCTAATAGCGAGACTATCGTCCTCTGGAGTTCAAACCTCCAGCTTCGCTATATGCAATAGCAGCCGGCCTTGCTGGCTAAAGATGCAGCATGCGCGGCAAGCCTCTTACGCGGGTCACACTAAAAATACTGACCAAGCGACCTGGGCCACGCAGTTTCACAGGCTCTATAAATGGTTGAAACGTAGCAGCCCAGCCTAAAGTGTTGCTGGCAAGCACCTGTTGCCTGACATCAAGATCCTCACGCAAAGAGGTATCTACGCCCCAACTAACCCCTGCATTGGCAATTACGACATCAGGCACTCCCTGACGAGCGATGCACTCCTGACCTGCAGCGCAGATGCTGTCATATTTGTGACATCTGCGCCATAAGCAGTCCAGCGAGACGTATCCAACTGCATGACCTGCGCCACTGCTCAATCACAGCACTAGGCCTTACCACCAGTGCAAGCGACAACCCAAGCTGATAATAGTGCTAAGCCAAAGCCTGCCCTATGCCACTGGAAGCGCCAGTGATGTAGATGAGATTCGGCCGAGCTTTTGCCACGACTTATTGCTTTGCACTGGGCTGGATGATGCCCTTGACTCGCCCCTGCATCTGCAGAATTTGATCCAGGTGGGTGTACTGCATGTGATCACCAGTAAACCGGTCCTGACCACGTGTCATGATGACTGGCTTGTTTGTACTGACACGCTCTTCATTGGGCCATATTTGCAAAAACTCACTCTCCAACTGCATCGTTGGCAATGCCTTCTGAGTTGCCGTTGCAGGCAAAGGTTCTCTGGTGATGACGGCCTGTCCAAACATCTGGATTTCTGAGCCATCCCCATTGCTAAGCGCACGTTTTGAGCTACCCACTGTCCTGCGACCATCTGGCGTAAAGCTCAGCATCCGCGCATCATCGATTTCCAGCGTATCGGTATCGGGAAAGTGCTCTCCGGCAGAACCGTTCAAGCGATTTTTGAGCCTTCCTGAAGCCTCGAAATTTTTGATGACAAAGTCTTTTAAAAAATAATCGGGCTCATGACGCACAACCTTTTCCGCCCCCCTGCTAACAGGCTTGGGTGCATTGCGCACCAGCCACCAAGTTCCAAGCGCTAGCAGCCCCATGATGAGAACAGGCAGATACATTGAGGCTTTATCGCTGATACGGCGCCATTTCGCGATCATGAGCCATACCTCGCCAGCTGGGTCGCATAAGAGCCATTCGCTATCAGCAACAAATCACAAAGCTGACGGACCGCCCCCTCGCCACCACTCTTGCCGCAAACCCAGTCCGCCATATGCATGACCTCTTCGTGTGCATTGGCAGGGGCACATGCGAATTGGCTTCGACGCATCACTGGCAGATCAGGCCAATCATCTCCCATGGCTGCAGCCTGCCCCCATTGCAAGCCCAGCTCAGCCAGAATGGACTCGGCAGCTGGCACTTTGTCCTCTGTGCCAAAACGGGCATGTTCAATACCCAGCTGCTTCAGGCGGAGCCGCAGCGGTGCCGAGTCTCTCCCGGTCACCACAGCCGGAGTAATGCCTGCTTGTTGCAGCAGCTTCAGGCCATGACCATCCAGGGTATGAAAGCGTTTGAGCACTTCACCATCACCCGAAAAGTAGAGCCCTCCATCCGTCAGCACACCATCCACGTCAAAAAAAGCCACGCGGATGTCTTGCGCCTTAAGCAGGAGTTCGGGAGCCCATTGCTGCAGAGGGGCCAGGGCGGGTCTATTCATCAGATCACCTTGGAGCGCATCAGGTCACGAATATGTATCACGCCCTGCAAATGCTGACGCTCATCCGTCACAAGCACTGCAGTGATACCGTGCTCCTCCATCATCCGGGCTGCAGCTACTGCAAGCAACTCAGGCTCAATGGTCAGGGGTTTGGCATGCATGACATCTTGTGCCTTGCAACTACGCAGATCTACGCCCGCCTCTACGCAACGGCGTAAATCGCCATCCGTAAAAATACCCACCAGGTCACCCGTTGCATTGACTACAGCAGAGCAACCCAGCCCTTTGGCACTCATCTCACGCATCAAATCAACGCAGCTGGCATCCTGAACAACTTGAGGCACATCGCTACCACTGCGCATCACATCACGCACATGGGTCAACAGGCGGCGTCCCAGCGCTCCACCGGGATGAGAGCGCGCAAAGTCTTCAGCCCCAAACCCCCGAGCATCCAGCAAGGCCACAGCCAAGGCATCGCCCATCGCCAGTTGGGCTGTAGTGCTGGCAGTCGGAGCCAAGTTCAGTGGGCAGGCCTCTTGGGCCACATGCGTGTCAAGAACCCAATCCGCGTGCTTGGCCAAAGTAGACTCCAGCCCCCCCGTCACAGCAGCCAAAGGCACTCCCATACGCTTGATCGCAGGTAACACGCCCGTCAACTCATCCGTCTCGCCACTATTGGATAAGGCCAGGACCAAATCATCTGCGGTCAGCATGCCGAGGTCACCATGACTTGCTTCGGCGGGATGCACAAAGAATGCAGGGGTGCCGGTCGACGCAAGTGTTGCTGCCACTTTCCTGCCCACATGACCACTCTTGCCCATCCCCATGACAACCACACGGCCAGGCAATTGCAGAATTCGCTGCACAACATCGGTAAATGCGCCATTGAGGCGCTCAGACATAGCGTTCAAGGCACTGGCCTCAATCTCCAGAGCCTCACGGGCTAAGCTCAAAGCACGCGGTGCGTCAATCAAACGCGAATGGGCAGCATCAAAATTCATGCATGGATTTTAGCGATCCCATACTTGATGGTCAGCAGGCAACATCCCTTTTACCTGTATTTCCTGCCCCACCCAATACACTGACGGTCATTCCAAAATCACAGACTGTCCCATGCAAACTTCCACCAGCGTCAACGACTATCTGCGCGACCACATTCGCACCGTTCCAGACTGGCCTGCACCTGGCGTGCAGTTTCGTGACATCACCCCATTACTGCAGGACCCCAAGGTTTTTCGCGTCATGACCGACGCGTTCGTGCACCGCTATATGGAGCCCAAGCTACGCCCCGATGTGGTTGCAGGCCTGGATGCCCGGGGCTTTATTTTGGGCGCCGTGATCGCGCACGAACTGAACGTCGGCTTTGTCCCCATCCGTAAAAAAGGCAAGTTGCCCTTCACCACCGTGGAGGAAACCTACGAACTGGAATATGGCAGCGCCACAGTGGAGCTACACACCGATGCCGTCAAGCCCGGTGACCGCGTTCTGCTGATTGATGATTTGATTGCCACTGGTGGAACCATGATGGCAGGCAAAAAATTACTGGAAAAGCTGGGAGCCACTGTGATCGAAGGGGCCGCAATTGTGGATCTGCCGGAGTTGGGCGGCTCCAAGCACCTCAAGGACAGTGGCCTGCCTCTATTCACGCTGGTCGATTTCGCAGGTCATTGAAGCGAATCTGGCAAGCCCAGGCTTTCTTTAAGTCAGCAGTCAACGCAGCTCTCCATACTGAGTCGCCCCCAGAGACCCCAGGCCCGAGACGGCAAACTCGCCTCCTTCCTCATGCCCAGAACCGGGCCCGAGCAAGGGGGCATGACGAGAATAACGGACACTGGTTGGAGATGCAGCAGCCATAGCCACAGCCTGCTTGAAAGCATCCATTTCATTCGCATCAATGGGTTCGAAAGATCGGCCCGTACGTGCCCCACCATTGGAATAAGGTGCCGGATTTGCAGGATGCAGGAATCCTTCAGGCTCTGGAGCAATAAAGCCGGGAGCTGGGGGCGTCTGAATCTGCCCATTCACACGCCAATACACTGCATGCACTCCCGCATCCATTCGGGATCTGGCCAGTTCTGCGATCAAAGCCTCAATCCGTCGCTGCTGAGAAGCATCGGCAGCATAAGCCGGTGCCAAGTCCACCATAACGACAAAGCGCTGACCACTGCTATCCAATGAAAGCACCTTGAACTTATACCCAGCAGAGAGAATGCCAACCCGCACCATGGCCTCACGCACGATGACGTAAAGCTGCTCACGTCTTGCAGACCGCTCTCTGCGCTGTGACAGGCGCGCGCCCGAATCATCCTCGTGGCGCGGCGCTTGCGAGCCACTTTCCTGGCGTGACCCGCGAGAAAACCATCGAAACAGGGACATGAGCACACTCGACTAGGCAAAAATTTACAACAAGACACATTCTGCCTTCACGACCAAGGCAGCTCGTGACATTTGAAGAAATATTAGCCTCTGTCCGACATGGATCAAGGAGAAAAAACAGACTGGCGATAAATATTGCCCGTTAAGTGCTGGCAATGCGACGACGACTATCGCCTGCACGACGAGCCAGCACCTGACCTGCCATCGTCAGCAATGCCAGAGCCAACGCTGGCTGGCGGTTTGCCATCTCAGAATAGCGCAGCGCTGTCAGGCACCAAAGACGACTGGGTGCTGCGGCCTGAACGGTTGCCTTGCGCGGGCGATGGGCAAAGAAAGCGCCCTCTCCCACAATTGACCCAGCACCGACCAAGGCAAGACGGATTCTTTCCTTGGAATCCTGATAGTGCACGCTCAGCGAACCATATTCAACCATGTACAGGTTGCGATCCAGCGCACCTTCCACAAAGAGCACCTCACTGGCAGCCAGGTTGATAGGCTGCAGATAAGGTGCCAACAACTCCCACTGTCCGGCATTGAGCACGTTCTGAGCAGTATCAGTGGCAACGGACGTCGTCATGGCCTGAATCAGTGCAGACAAGTCCTGAGGTGTTGAAGCAGACATAAGCAGTGATAAGAAAGCAGCGCGTCCGTCTTCCAGATCAGTTAACCGGAATCTGCAACGCAAGCTGCTTATACAAAAGAGGATTCATGACGCCATGACTCTGTGCAGGCGCAAGCTGAATGCTAAGCGACTCCGGCAGTCCCGCCAATCATTTGCTGATCCACGTTACTTTTCCCTACCTTAATTCACCTGTATTCGCTCTTGACAGCCACAAAAAAGGATCGACAAGTCGATCCTTTTTTGATAGCTGACACCTCAGCACCTGAATCAGCCGTTGGCGCGCTTTTCCAGAATCTCGAAAGCGGGCAGCTTCTTGCCTTCCAACACTTCCAGGAAAGCTCCGCCGCCGGTGGAGATATAGCCTACGTCTTTTTCAATGCCGTACTTGGCAATGGCAGCCAGGGTGTCGCCGCCGCCAGCGATGCTGAAGGCGGGGGATTCAGCAATCGCCTGGGCCACCACCTTGGTGCCGTTGGCAAACTGGTCGAACTCAAACACACCCACGGGCCCGTTCCAGACGATGGTGCCGGCTTTTTTGAGCATTTCGGCCAGCTTGGCAGCAGTCTCTGGGCCAATGTCCAGAATCATGTCGTCGTCGGCCACGTCGGTGGCTTTCTTGACGGTAGCCACGGCGTCTGCCGCAAAAGTCTTGGCGCAGACCACATCGGTGGGCACGGGCACGGCGGCGCCACGGACGGCCATGGCGTCGATCACGGCCTTGGCTTCGGCCACCAGATCGGGTTCGGCCAGGCTCTTGCCGATCTTCAGACCGGCAGCCAGCATGAAGGTGTTGGCAATGCCGCCGCCCACGATCAGCTGATCCACTTTGTCGGCCAGGCTCTTCAAGATGGTCAGCTTGGTGGACACCTTGGAGCCGGCCACGATGGCAGCCAGGGGACGTGCGGGTGCGGCCAGCGCCTTGTTCAGCGCATCAATTTCGGCCGACAGCAGCGGGCCGGCGCAGGCGATGGGCGCGTATTCGGCGATGCCGTAGGTCGTGCCTTCGGCGCGGTGGGCGGTGCCAAAGGCGTCGTTCACAAAGATGTCGCACAGCTGGGCCAGCTTTTGGGCCAGCTCAGGCTTGTTCTTCTTCTCGCCCACGTTCACGCGGCAGTTTTCCAGCAGCACGACCTGGCCGGGAGCGACCTGCACGCCGTCCACCCAGTTGGCAACCAGGGGCACATTGCGGCCCAGCAGCTCGCCCAGGCGCTTGGCCACGGGGGCCAGCGAATCGGCAGGCTTGAATTCACCTTCCGTGGGGCGACCCAAGTGGCTGGTGACCATCACGGCCGCGCCGGCCTTCAGAGCCATCTCGATGGCGGGCACCGAGGCGCGCACGCGGGTGTCTTCGGTGATTTCACCAGCGTCGTTCAGCGGCACGTTCAGGTCAGCGCGGATGAAAACACGTTGACCCTGGGCCTTGCCCTGAGCGCACAGATCGGAGAAGCGAATGATGTTCATACAGCAAAAAAGCGACTCCGAAAGTCGCCCATACAGAAGTTGGAAAACAAAAAATCTGTCTGCATTCTAGGGCGTCAATTCTTTTCAAGCACTGCTTTTACATGCTTACTCGACTCAAAAACAGGAGCATAAAGCACGCACCGTAACTAGGTTTCAAGGCTTTTTCATTTCAGAAGATATAAAAACAGGAGCAGTCTGCTCCTGTTTTCTCTAGTCTTGGGGCTACCAGCCCAAGCCTATATGCAATGGCAAATAAATCGCCATACCTAAAGCAATGGTTCCAAGAATGCTTCGCTTGTAAAAAAAGTACAGCACTGCCGCCAGCAATGCCGGCAGGCGCGCATCCGCCAGACTGTCAATCAACTGGCCATCGCTCATCACAATCTCAGGAGCAATCACTGCCGCCAGCGCCGCCAGCGGTGCGTATTTAAGCCCGCGCTTGAGCCAGTTGGGCAGGGGCAGTTCCTGCTCAGGAATCATGAAGAAAGCTCGCGTCACCAAAGTAATCACGGCAAGCCCGATACAGGCAACGATGATCCAAAAACTGCTCATCATGGCCGTTCCTTGTCGCGTTCAATGCGCGGCAGCTTGTCTGCCTGCTTTTGCAACTGCTCAGCCAAAAGACCTGCTGCCACAGCGGCAGCAATGGCCACCAGAATATTGAGCTTCAGCGGCAGTGCAAAAGCTGCCACCGCAGCTGTGCAGGCAACGATGGACGCCACCCAGGTTGCACGGTCCTTGAGCATGGACAGCAAAACGCCCAGCAGAGCCAGCACACCTGCAAAGCCCAGCCCCCAGGACAGAGGAATCTGGTCGGCCAGAAAAATGCCCAACGTGGACGGAATCTGCCAAGCCAGCCAGTTCGTCAGAGCAGCGCCCCAGAAATAAGGCACCTGCTCCACCTGTGGCTTCGCTTCGGGGTAGCGGCGCATGAAGTTCACAAAAATCACGTCGCCACTGAAATAGGCAATCGACAGGCGATGACGCAAACTCAGATGTGCAAAATAACTGCGCCACATGCTCGACAGGATGACAAAGCGCAGGTTCACACAAATGGCGGTGAACCAGATCACCCATAGCGGAGCACCCACAGCCATCAGCGGAAGCACCGCCAACTGGGCACTGCCGGCATAGGCCGTAAAGCCCATAAACAAGGCCAGCGGCACGGACAGACCACTTTTGACCATGGCTACACCGGTCACCAGACCCCAGGCCGCAATACCCAAGGCTGTGCCCCCCATCTCCTTGGAGCCAACCCAGAAGAGCGGGTCGCGTACCATGGCTTTGGCACGCTGCCTCAGCACCAAAGCCATGCTCATGCCTTCGCCGTGCCCAACGCCGCTCCAGCGGGCACCTCAAAGCCCCGCAGAAAATCCCCTGCCGCAAGACGCTTACCACCTGCTCGCTGCAGCAGCGTCATATTGAGTACGCCATTGCCGCAGGCCACACGCACCCCTCTCGCATCCGCTGCAAGCACGGTGCCTGGTGTGCCCACACCCGGTTCTGCCTGTGCTTCCCAGACCTTAATGGCTTCGCTTCCCAGGCTGGTGGCTCCACCAGGGAAAGGGTTGAAGGCACGCAAGCGACGCGCAATGACTTCCGCGCTTTCAGTCCAGTCGATCAGGCTTTCAGCCTTATCAATTTTGTGAGCATAGGTCACACCATCGACGGGCTGTGGCGTGCGATTAAGGCCCCCACAAGCCGCCATTTCCAGCGCCTCGACAATCAAACGGCCGCCCAGCGCGGCCAGCTTGTCGTGCAAGCTGGCCGTGGTGTCGTTGGGCGCAATCGGCAGACGCTCGATCACGCACATATCGCCGGTATCCAAGCCCGCATCCATCTGCATGATGGTGACGCCGGTCTCGGCATCACCCGCTTCAATCGCGCGATGAATGGGTGCAGCACCGCGCCAACGCGGCAGCAAAGATGCGTGGATGTTCAGGCACCCCAGACGCGGCGTATCGAGCACCCACTGCGGCAGGATCAGGCCATAGGCGGCCACCACCATCACTTCGGCCTGCGCCGCATCAATGGCAGCCTTGGCGGCTGCGGCTTCTTCGGGGTATTTGCCATCCAGGCGCAGGCTCATGGGCTGGGCCACGGCAATGCCATGCTCCAGCGCGCACTGCTTGACGGGAGAGGTCTGCAGCTTCATGCCGCGTCCAGCAGGACGGTCGGGCTGGGTCAGCACCAGAGGAACTTCAAAACCTGCGGCCAGCAGACGCTCCAGGGCCACGCGCGCGAATTCGGGTGTGCCGGCAAAAATGACTTTCATGGGACTCACAAAATAAAAAGGCAGCCATCGGCTGCCAGGTGTTCAACGATGCGGCTCTCTGAAATACATGCTCTCGTCGGTGAACATGGTTTTTTGCACCACGCCCTGCGGGTCTATGTGCACATGGGCGCGCCTTGGGTTGCCATTGTCCATAAACCGGTAGGTCCAGATGTCGCCTTTGAAGCTGTAGACCCCCTCGACTTTCGCAGGCGGTCCAAACACACGATAGACATCGTCCCGGGTATCCACACCGTTGCGCAGCGCAAAGAAATGGGCGGTATCCAGCACCTGCTCCACACGAGTCAGCTTGTGCTGGGCATCAAAGTCCATGTGATAGACCTGCTGGCCCGCGGGCTGCTGGCTATAGACGAAACGTGTTCCGCCATCTGGCAAGGGCACCACCACCGTGGGTTTGCCCATACCTTTTTCCACCTCGGCCTGGGGCATGCCCGGCTTTTGCCACTGCGGCACCATGCACGCTGCCAAAGCCAGAGCCATCACGCTGGCTGCGAGGCTGCGACACAGGGTCTGGAATCGCGGCATGGGGGAGCTCCTTGGGGAAATCAGTTCCGAGCGGCCGCTTTCTGGGCCTTGACCAATTTGGTCTTGATGCGGTTGCGCTTGAGCGGCGACAGGTACTCGACAAACACCTTGCCCAGCAGGTGGTCCATCTCATGCTGCATGCAGATGGCCAGCAGACCTTCGGCAGCAATCTCGCGACTGTTACCGTTTTCGTCTAGCGCCTTGACCTTGACCGAAGTGGAGCGCTCCACACCGTCATAGATGCCGGGCACGGACAAGCAGCCTTCTTCGCCCAGCTGCTTTTCCTCGCTGGCCCAGGTGATTTCGGGGTTGATAAGAACCAGCGGCTCGTTGCGCTCTTCAGACACATCGATCACCACCACACGCTCGTGCACGTCGATCTGCGTGGCAGCCAAGCCGATGCCCTGGGCGTCATACATGGTCTCGAGCATGTCTTTCACCAGGGTCTGGATGCGCTCATCCACCTGCGCCACGGGCTGGGCGACCTTGTGAAGACGGGGATCGGGGTAGCAGAGGATGGAAAGAATGGCCATGATATCTCGGTAAAACTGTCGTTATTGTCCCAACATTTGCGCTCAAACGCTTGGCCGCATCCCAATAAACATTGATCTATCCAGGCCTTGCATCGAGAATTTAGACACATTTGTAAGACTTGTGGGGTCGCTTATGCCAAGATCGCCCACAGTGCAGCGACGCGAGGGACGCTGCAGTAAACGAATCCCCCAGAAGGAATTTCATGACCGCATTTGCCACTGCACGTGCCCTGAGTATTGGCGCCACGCTGCTTGCCGCCCTGACCTCGGCTCACGCCCAGAGCTACCCAGTGACTGCCGCTCAGCGCACTACCGCCCAGCAAGTCGCTCAACAAGGAATCCCCGAGCAAGAACTGACTGCCAATGCTCCCGCCCAGTACACCGTCAAGCGGGGCGACACGCTGTGGGCAATTTCAGGCATGTATCTGCGCCAACCCTGGCGGTGGCCCGACCTGTGGGGCATGAACCTCTCCAGTATTGCCAACCCTCACCTGATCTATCCAGGTCAAGTGCTGTATCTGGTCCGTAGCAACGGCTATGCACGCCTGTCGACCACAGCACCCAATGGAGACCCAGGCGTCGTTCGTTTGTCACCCCAGACCCGCGAATCTTCCCTCAAAGACTTGGCTCTGCCCACGCTACCACCCCATCTGATCGAGCCCTTCCTGGCCGAACCACTGGTAGTGGACAGCCAGGCGCTGACGCAGGCTCCGCGCATCATTGCGACACAGGACAAGCGCGTGCTCATGGCCAAGGGTGATAGGGCTTATGTACGCAACTCTGGTGGTCAGCTGATCAGCACTGACAAGCATCAACCCAGCAGCTATCGCATCTTCCGCGACGCAACTGCACTCAAGGACCCGGTCAGCGGGGAAATTCTGGGCTATGAAGCCAAGTATCTGGGGAGTGCGACTGTGGTGCGCGGTGAGAGCGTGCTTGAATCTGCAGACGGCCAGCCCGCTCAGGCTACCCCGGGAACCGTGGACATCACGCGCTCGAAGAACGAGATTCGCGCAGGCGACCGCTTGTTGCCATCGCCCGCACCTCAGTACCTGAGCTATGTGCCCCACGCACCTGTCAAGAACGTTGAAGGTGCAGCCGTCGTCTCCATCTATGGAGACTCTGTGGGCTATAACGCCGCGCAAAATCAGGTGATTGCCATCAACAAGGGCGCGCAAGACGGTATGGACATTGGCACAGTGCTGGAGCTTGTCAGCAAGGGCAATGTCATTGTGGATAAGACCAGCCCTACTCGCGACACCGTCAAGCTGCCCGATGAGGCCAATGGCTATGCCATGGTCTTCAAGGTTTTCGACCGCGTGTCGTACGCGCTTATCACCACCGCCCAGCGCGGCGTGAATGTGGGTGACGGCCTGCACTCACCTCAACGCTAAGAGAGGCCAAGCATGGTGCCCGCTTCTCTACCCGATGCGCACCATGCCTCGCCCGATGCCGAAACGCTGGCCTGGCTGCGCCTGCTGCTGACGCCGGGCTTGGGCCGTGCCACGGCACGCAGGCTTCTGGCCCGTGCAGGCGGAGCCGAGGCCATCTGGCAATTACCGCTGCAAGCCTGGGCGGAGTGCGCGACACAAGCCCAGATCAAGGCACTGAGTGAGCTTCCTGCGGACTGGGACAAGCACTGCAATGTCTTGAGGCAATGGTTGGCGTCACCCGCCCCAGGTACCTTGCATACCGTAATCCAGCTGGGAAGCTCTCAATATCCCGACTGCCTGCTGCATACCGAAGATCCCCCCCTGCTGCTATTTATCCAAGGCCCAGTCTCCCTGCTTTCCTCCGCCAGACCCTGGTTTCCCTACCCTGCCGCCTTGGCGATGGTCGGCAGTCGCAACCCATCGGCTCAAGGCGTCATCAATGCCCGAAACATGGCGCAAGCTCTGACTGAGCAAGGTCTGTGCATCGTCTCGGGGCTTGCCCGTGGCATCGATGCCGCAGCACATGAGGGAGCCCTACACAGCCCGGCAGGCCCAACACCCCGCACGATTGCCGTAGTCGGCACCGGACTGGATCAGGTCTATCCACGCGCCCACATCCAGCTCGCGCAGCAAATTGCGCTCAATGGTCTGCTCATCAGCGAATATCCTCTTGGCAGTCAACCTCTTGCACGCCATTTCCCGCAGCGCAATCGCATCATCTCTGGCCTGTCCCAAGGAACTCTGGTCGTGGAAGCGGCACTGAAGTCCGGCTCCCTCATCACTGCACGCCTGGCCAGTGAACAGGGACGTGAGGTGTTTGCCATTCCCGGCTCCATCCACGCACCACAGGCCAAAGGCTGCCACGCCCTGCTGCGCCAAGGAGCAAAGCTGGTGGAAACCGCAGCCGATGTACTCGAAGAACTTCAAGGATTAAAAGCCGCTCAATCACTCACAGATAAAGCGCAAACAGCTATCAAAGATGAAACCCCTGCAACTGAGCCTCCGCTACTGCAGGCGCTAGGCCACGACCCCATGGCTCTGGAAACTTTGAGCGAGCGCACAGGCTGGGATGCCGCCCACCTGCAGGCTCAGTTGATGGAGTTGGAACTGGACGGCCTGGTCGCCCGCCTGCCCGGGGGCCTATACCAGCGTATCACGCAAAGCTAAGTCCAAAAGCTGGCGCACGCCAAATTAGGGGCAGCAAGCAAGCGCCGCCGCGCAGCAAAGCTGTCGTTCCCCTCCCGCGAAGCGAGAGAGGGGGAAGCGGCAAAGCCGCTCAGGGGGTGTTAGTGCAAACGCTCCGGATTCGCCTGAATCTTCTGCAGCGCATCACGCGTAGCGCGCACCGTCAGAGCCTCGGCGTCATGCACGGCAAGCAGGCCTGCCTGCAGGTACGTGGCCATGCGCTGGGCCTGCAGCAGATAGCAATGACCATCCAAAGAGGCAAACAAGTGCAGATGCTTGCGACGGCTGCGCCACACATATTGCACCTGTACGCGTGCACCATTGTGGTCGAGCGTGAACCAGCGTCCGCTCTCCAAAGACTGTGCCCACTCCAGCATGGCGGGCTCCACAGGCGTGTCCGTATTGGAGATGACATTCAGATCGGCTGTATCCACACCCAGCATCATCTCTATGCTTTCGCTGGACAAAGGCAGATCGTCGAGCTTGCCATCCTCGCTGATGTATTTTTCCAGCTCCGACAGGCGTTTGGCCATGGCCTCAATCCGCTCGGCGGGAATGGCCGCTGTCTTGGACATAAAGGCTTGTGCCAATGTGTCCGTCAACACCTTGACCACTGCTGCCTGCTCGTCGCCAGACACGCTGATCAGCTCCAACCCCTCCCGCAAGGTCTGCAGCAAAACCGGCAGACCCTGAATGACACGCGAACGTTCCTGACGTGATGGCTTGGCACTGGCCGACCAGACCAGCTCGCTGGCAGCCTGCTTGAAGCGCATGGCCCGAGCATCCTTGGCGCCATAGCGCACCGTGGCCATGGCAAGCACATCGGCCCAGGACTTGAACAAGAAATCCCTCACCTCTTCACGCACCGGCATGTCGGTGAGCATATTGCGCAGCTCGATGGTGTACTGAACGGCCAGCGTTTCCTTTTGCTCCACCTGCTGCGCCACACTGGTGATCTTGGCTGTGGACTGATTCTGCGCAAGGTGCTTGGAGAGAAAGTCCTCAAATTCGCGCAGCACCAGAGCAAACACCTTCTGTCCAGTCTCCGGATACTGCTCGATCACCTGCACCACACGGCGGATTTCAGTCTCCAGCGCATTGCCATTGATGCTGCTGGCATCAAAGCCCATGACGCAAGATCCCATGCGGTCAATCAGCTTGCGCGCCGGATGATTGAGGTCGCTGAAAAACTGTGGCTCAGCCAACGCCACACGCAGCACCGGAACCTGAAGACGTGCAAACCAGACGCGGATGGAAGGCGGCAGCCTGTCCTCGGACAGAATGCTCTGGAACATCAGCGCAACCACCTCGATGGTCGCCTTTTCCCCCTTGGTCTCGGCTTTTTCCTTCCAGTCTGCCGAGCGCTCACGCACCAGATTGACCAATTGCCCTATGGCGGCCGGGCTGTAATCCATCGCAGGCATGGCCATGACCGATCCTGCAGCCACGGGAAATTGCGTCTGTATTTGCGTCGCCAGCATTTGCTGCTCCTGCAACGCTTGTGCCAAAGCGGCCGAAGCAGGGGGCATGGGTACCACCGGCACACCGGGCACCAGCCCCTGAATGCCAATCGCAGGCTGGCTCAGCAGCTGGCGTAGCTGATTCATTGTATCCAAGGCGCGGTGACGCGCACGAGCCAACATGCCCAGTCCAGTGCTGGAGCCTGGTGGCAGCGCAAAGCCTTGGCCACCTGCAGAAGCTGACATGTACTGCATGGCGGAAGAAGAAGTCCAGCCAGACTCACCTCCTCCCGCGTAAGCACTTCCACCGCCCAAATGCATGGCACCGGTAGAAGGGCCACCTTCGGTGCGCCGCACACGCAGCGGCGCTTCTTGCGCCTTGCTCACACCCTTGGCATCCAGCAGTTTATGCAAGATGCCGTACTCGGACTCCATCAACGGAGCCAGCGCATTCTGCAAAGGCTCCACAGCCTTAAGCAAATGCTTGCGCTCCAGGCCGCAGGCCAGCCATTGTTCAATCAGGTGCAGGCAAATCGTTTCGGAACGAAACATATCCTGAGAAGGCAGTTCCTGCCCTTCCAGGGCCTGAATGCGCAGCCGCATGGGCTCAAAACCCGGCTGCAGTGCCTCGCCCATGGCCAGAGCCATGCGGGAAGCCAGAATTTTGTTCTCTACAACGTCATCGCTGAGCAACTCGAACGTCAGCGGTGCTGAAGAAGAAGGGCTGCTTTCTCTTGTTCCCGTAGGCGACTTGCGGGCAGCCTGCTGCAAGGCCTTGGCACTGGCCTGCACCCAGGCATTCTGACTGGACTGAAAGCCCGCCCAGACCTCACGCCAGTCCTGCATCTCATGAGTGGCAGATACGGAGCTGCTCTGAGTGGCGAAAAATTCATCGAGCTGCTGCGCGACTTTAGGCAAGCCCTGACAAATTCCATGAACCCAACGCAAGCGCGCCTGCCAGCCCAATTGTTGCTGAGCTGCAGGCGCGTTGAGGGAAGACTGCGAGAGAGCCATTCCAATAGTGTAATGGCGGCCAGACCTCTAAAGCTCTCGCCGCAAGTGTTAAAGGATTTAGACCACAGCCCCTGCGTTGGGGTCGTTGGGGTCTTGTTCAGAGGCCTTGGTGGGCGCCTTGATCAGATCCTCACGTTTGACACCCAGCCACATGGCAATGGCTGCGGCCACGAACACCGAGGAGTAGATGCCGAACAAGATGCCGATGGTCAGTGCCAGCGCAAAGTAATGCAGGCTGGGTCCACCGAAGAAGAACATGGACAGCACCATGGCCTCGGTCGAGGCGTGGGTGATGATGGTGCGGCTCATGGTCGAGGTAATCGCGTGATCAATGACCTCATGCGTGTTGAGCTTGCGGAACTTGCGGAAGGTTTCGCGGATACGGTCAAAGATCACCACAGACTCGTTGACCGAATAACCCAGCACCGCCAGCACACCTGCCAGCACAGAGAGCGAGAACTCCCACTGGAAGAAGGCGAAGAAGCCCAGGATGATGATCACGTCATGCAAGTTGGCAATGATGGCTGCCACACCGAACTTCCACTCGAAGCGAAAAGCCAGGTAAATGATGATGCCCAGCACCACCATGCCCAGGGCCATCAGGCCGTTGTGCATCAGCTCGTCACCCACCTGCGGGCCGACAAACTCGGTACGACGCAGCGTGACTTCTGCATCTTCGGCCTTGAGCGCCGTAAGCACTTGCTCACTTTGCTGAGCAGTCGTCACGCCCTTTTGCACGGGCAGGCGAATCATCACGTCCTTGGACGTGCCGAAATTCTGCACGATCACATCGGGGTAGCCGATCTTGGAGACGGTGTCACGCACCTTCCCAATGTCGGCAGGCTGAGTGTAGGCCACTTCCATGACCGTACCGCCCGTGAATTCCACGGACAGATGCAGACCGCGCGAGAACAGGAAAAAGACCGCCAGCGCAAAAGTGATGAAGGAAACCGCGTTGAGGAACAACGCGTACTTCATGAACGGGATGTCTTTTTTGATACGGAAGAATTCCATGATCTTCCTCCTTAGTTGTTGCTGCCGCGACCGGCCACAGAGCGGTGGCCAGAGCCATCTTCAGGCTTCCAGACCTGACCGATGGACAGAGTCTTGAGCTTTTTCTTGCCGCCATACCAGAGGTTGACCAGACCGCGCGAGAAGAACACGGCCGAGAACATGCTAGTCAGAATGCCGATGCAGTGCACCACGGCAAAGCCTCGCACCACGCCCGAACCAAAGGCCAGCAGCGCCAGACCGGCAATCAGCGTAGTCACGTTGGAGTCCAAAATGGTGTGCCAGGCGCTCTCGTAACCCGCGTGAATCGCCGCCTGCGGCGAAGCTCCGGCACGCAGCTCTTCACGAATACGCTCGTTGATCAGCACGTTCGAGTCAATGGCCACACCCAGCGCCAGCGCCATGGCGGCAATGCCGGGCAGGGTCAGCGTGGCTTGCAGCATGGACAAAATGGCCAGCAGCAGCAGCACGTTCACCGACAGGGCAATCGTGGAGAACACGCCAAACAGCATGTAATACACGCACATAAAGCCCGCAATCGCCACCAGACCCCAGACCACGGAATCCACGCCACGCTTGATGTTGTCCGCACCCAGGCTTGGGCCGATGGTGTATTCCTCGATGATCTCCATGGGAGCTGCCAGCGAGCCTGCGCGCAGCAGCAGCGAGGTGTCGTTGGCTTCCATGGTTGTCATGCGACCGGAAATCTGCACACGACCGCCGCCAATCTCACCGCGGATCACCGGCGCCGTCACCACCTCACCCTTGCCCTTTTCGAACAGGATGATGGCCATGCGCTTGCCCACGTTCTCGCGGGTCACATCCTTGAAGATGCGCGCACCCTTGGCGTCCAGCGTCAGGTTGACGGTGGGCTCCTGGGTCTGGCTGTCAAAGCCGGGCTGGGCATCGGTCAGGTTCTCGCCGGTCAGCGTCACCTGCTTTTGCACAATGATGGCCTGGCCATTACGGTCCAGATATTTTTCGGAGCCAAAAGGCACGGGCCCGGAGCCCAGCTCGGCTGAGCGCGCTTCGGCAGACTCGTCCACCATGCGCACTTCCAGCGTGGCGGTACGGCCCAGAATGTCCTTGGCCTTGGCCGTGTCCTGCACGCCGGGCAGTTGCACCACGATGCGGTCCAGGCCCTGCTGCTGAATCACCGGCTCGGCCACGCCCAGCTCGTTGATACGGTTGTGCAGCGTGACGATGTTCTGCTTGAGCGCCTGCTCCTGCACCTTGCGCAGGGCTTCGGGCTTGATGGTTGCCACCAGCTTGAAGCCCGTGCCATCAGCCACGGAAGTCGCTGTCAGGTCAGGGAACTGATCGGCAATCAGATTGCGCGCTGCAGTCAGCGTGGCTTCATCGCGCACGCGGATGCTGACATTGTTGCCATCACGGCTGACACCGCCGTGGCGGATGTTCTTGTCGCGCATGGTGGTGCGCAGATCGCCGGCAAAGCTCTCGGCCTTCTTGGTCAGGGCCGCTGCCATATCCACCTGCAGCATGAAGTGCACGCCGCCGCGCAGGTCCAGACCCAGGTACATGGGCTTGGCGCCAATGGCAGTCAGCCAGTCGGGCGAGCGCGAGACCAGATTCAGCGCCACGATGTAGGTGGGATCGCTTGGATCGGCGATCAATGCCTTCTGGATCACGTCCTTAGCCTTGAGCTGCTCATCGGGCGTATCAAAGCGGGCACGCACCGAAGTGCCTTCCAGCGACAGCGAATCTGCCTGAACGCCCGCCTCTTTCAACGCAGACTCCACCTTTTGCAGCACGGAGTCATCCACCTTCACAGTGGACTTGGCCGAGGAGACCTGCACCGCAGGCGCTTCACCAAAAAAATTGGGCAGGGTGTAGAGCACCCCCACCAGCAGCGCGATCACGATGATCGCGTACTTCCAGACCGGGTATCGGTTCATGATCGCGCTCTTTGTTTTACAGCAACGCACAACGGGTACGCACACTCTGGCCGAGCGCCGTACCCCTCAAAACTCACAACAGACAGGCTTACTTGGCCGTGCCCTTGGGCAGCACTTGCACCACAGCGGAGCGCTGGATCTGGATTTCCACGCCAGATGCCACTTCGATGTAGAGGAACTGCTCGGCAATGCGTGTCACGGTGCCGATGATGCCGCCGGCGGTCGCCACTTCGTCACCCTTGGCCAGTGCGTCAACCATGGCGCGATGCTCTTTCTGGCGCTTCATCTGGGGGCGGATCATCACGAAGTACAGCACCACGAACATCAGCACCAGAGGCAGCATGCCGGTGAGCGAACCCATGAAGCCGCCTTCAGCAGCGGCGGCAGGAGCGGTCTGAGCGAAAGCAGAAGAAATGAACACGAAAAGGCTCCGAAAGAGTGAATTTGTCAGAAATAGGGTCTGACAGACGCGCGGTTGCAGCGACGGCCAGGTCAGCGGGACATTGTATTCGGCTGGCTTGTTCCCAAGATGGGCAGGGTCAGTCAGATGGCACAGGCATTCCCTGATGTGCTGGCTGTATCGCAGCTCATACGCACAGGACTTGTAAAAAGCATAGCTTCCAGCGCTTAATTCTTAATGATTTCCGACTGTTTTATATTTGAATATCAGGAAATACAAGCGCAACCAGCTATCAAATTCACATATAGAACCAATAGCCCCCTCAATACAAAGGCCGGGTCTCCCCGGCCTTTTTTGTGATGCGAATTCTCGCAATTAGTTCACTGGCATTGCTTGCACAGCGACAGGCGCGGCGGCTGCCGGCGCATTCCAGCGCTGCATCAGGCCCTGCCATTTGGTTCGTGCCGCCGCCAAATTGCGCTCCTTCACATGGCCGTAGCCGCGAATGTCCTCGGGTATGGACGCGATTTCCACGGCCAGCGCCAGCTTGTCGACGCTCAAGTCCTTGAGCAGAGTCTCGATGCACTGGCGGTATTCCACGATCAGCGCACGTTCGGTCTTGCGCTCTTCGGTGCGGCCAAACGGATCCAGCACCGTGCCGCGCAGGCCCTTCATGCCCGCCAGCACGCCCATGGCCTTGCGCATCCAGGGGCCATAGGCCTTTTTCTTCAGCTGACCTTTTTCGTCCTTCTGGGCCGTTGTGGGCGGCGCCAGGTGGTGAACGATCTTGAAGTCGCCCTCGAACATCTCGCTGATCTTGCTGGTGAAGGCCGCATCGGTGTGCAGGCGCGCCACTTCGTACTCGTCCTTGTACGCCATCAGCTTGAACAAATAGCGCGCCACGGCCTGCGACAGGCGTGTGCCCTGGCCCAGCTTTTCCTCTGCGCCGCGCACCTTGGCCACAAAGTCCTGGTACTGCTTGGCGTAGTCGGCGTTCTGGTAGCCAGTCAGAAACTCCACACGCTTGGCCAGCATTTCGTCCAGCGAAGGCTTTTTGACAAACTGGATGACCTGCGAAGCCTGATACAGCGCCCGCACCGCAGCCAGATCATGGGCGCAGCGGCGACCCCACTCGAACGCGGCCTGGTTGTTTTCGATCTGCACGCCGTTGAGCTCCATGGCCCGCATCAACGCGGCATGGCTCAGTGGCACGCGGCCTTTTTGCCAGGCGTAGCCCAGCATCATGGGGTTGGCATAGATGCTGTCGCCCAGCAGCGCCGTGGCGGCTTTTTCGGCATCAAAGCTGCCGATGCCGTCCACACCCACAGCGTCGACCAGAGCCTGCACGCAGCGTGCATCGGGCGACTGCCAGTCGGGGTTACCCACAAACGCCGCCGTGGGCGATGCATGGGTGTTGAGCGCGATGAAGGTGCGGCCCGGCTGCATCACCGACATGGTGGTGGGCGTAGCCGTGACGATGGGGTCGCAGCCAATGACCAGATCGGCCTTGGCCATGTCCACCTTGGTGGTGTAGATGGCGTCCACACGGTTGGCGATCTGGATATGGCTCCAGGTCGAGCCGCCTTTTTGTGCCAGCCCTGCGGCATCCTGCGTAATCACGCCCTTGCCTTCCAGGTGGGCAGCCATGCCCAGCAGCGAGCCAATGGTGATCACGCCTGTGCCGCCCACGCCAGCCACCACAATGCCCCAGGCCTGCTCGGCAACGGGCAGCACAGGGTCGGGAATGCCGGGCATGGAGTCCAGATTGCCCTTTTTCTCTTTCTTGGGCTTTTTGAGCGTGCCACCTTCCACCGTCACAAAACTGGGGCAGAAACCGTTGACGCAGGAGTAATCCTTGTTGCAGCTGTTCTGGTTGATGCGGCGCTTGCGGCCAAACTCGGTCTCGACCGGCTCCACCGAAAGGCAGTTGGACTTGACCGAGCAGTCGCCACAGCCTTCGCAGACCAGCTCGTTGATGATGACGGTCTTGTCCGGCGTGCTCAGGGTGCCGCGTTTGCGGCGGCGGCGCTTTTCGGTGGCGCAGGTCTGGTCGTAGATGATGGCCGTGCAGCCCTTGAGCTCGCGGAACTGGCGCTGAATCGCGTCCAGCTCATCGCGGTGGTGCACGGTCACGCCCTCGCCCAGCTTCACGCCGTCGTATTTCTGCGGCTCGTCGGTCACGATCACCAGCTTTTGCACACCTTCGGACAACAGACTGTTCATGATCTGCAGCACCGAATGGCCCTCGGGGCGCTCGCCCACGCGCTGGCCACCGGTCATGGCCACGGCGTCGTTGTAGAGCACCTTGTAGGTGATATTGGTGCCCGCCGCGATGCTCTGGCGAATCGCCAGCAGGCCGCTGTGAAAGTAGGTGCCGTCGCCCAGATTGGCAAAGACATGCGGCTCTTTGGTGAACGGTGCCTGGCCCACCCAGGTCACGCCCTCACCGCCCATTTGCGTGAAGGTGCTGGTGTTGCGGTCGGGCATCCAGGTCGTCATGTAGTGGCAACCAATACCGGCCACGGCGCGGCTGCCTTCGGGCACGCGGGTGCTGGTGTTGTGCGGGCAGCCGCTGCAGAACCACGGCGTGCGGTCACCGGTCGATGCTTCCTTGGCGGCCTTGAGCGCGGCCTCGCGGGCGTCCAGTACGGCGATGCGCTCCTGCATGCGCGCTTCGATATGCGCGGGCACCCCCAGCTTTTTCAGGCGCTGGGCAATAGCACGGGCAATCAGCGCGGGTGTCAGATCGGCATTGGGGCGCAGCAGCCAGTCGGAGCTGGGGTTGGGCAGCGACCATTCGCCACCATGCTCGTCGCCAAACTTGCCCACCACATTGGGGCGTACATCGTCGCGCCAGTTGTACAGCTCTTCCTTGACCTGATATTCGATGACCTGGCGCTTTTCCTCGACCACCAGAATTTCCTGCAGGCCGCGCGCAAAGTCACGCGTGATGGTGGCCTCCAGCGGCCAGACCACGTTGACCTTGTGCAGGCGAATGCCCAGCTGGCGACAGGTTTCGTCGTCCAGCCCTAGATCGACCAGCGCCTGGCGCGTATCGTTATAGGCCTTGCCGCTGGAGATGATGCCAAAGCGATCGTTCGGCCCTTCAATCACGTTGTGGTTGAGCTTGTTGGCACGCACATAGGCCAGGGCTGCGTACCACTTGTAGTTCATCAGGCGCGCTTCCTGCTCCAGTGGCGGGTCGGGCCAGCGGATATGCAGGCCGCCGGGCGGCATGACAAAGTCTTCAGGAATGATGATGTTGACGCGGTCGGGATCGACCTCGACAGAAGAAGACGACTCCACCACTTCCTGAATCGTCTTCATGCCTGACCACAGGCCCGAGAAACGGCTCATGGCAAAGGCGTGCAAGCCCATGTCCAGGATGTCCTGCACACTGCTGGGAAAGAACACCGGCGTGCCGCAGGCCTTGAAGATGTGGTCACTCTGGTGCGCGGCAGTGCTGGATTTGCTGATGTGGTCATCGCCCGCAATCGCAATCACGCCGCCATGCTTGGCCGTACCCGCCATATTGGCGTGCTTGAACACGTCCGAACAACGGTCCACGCCCGGCCCCTTGCCGTACCAGATGCCGAAGACGCCATCGAATTTCTTGGTATCGGGATAAAGATCAAGCTGTTGCGAGCCCCAGACCGCAGTGGCGCCCAGCTCCTCATTCACGCCGGGCTGAAAGACGATGTGGTTCGCCTCCATGTGCTTCTTGGCTGCCCACAGCGACTGGTCATACGTACCCAGCGGAGAGCCGCGATAGCCGCTGATAAAGCCTGCGGTGCTCAGCCCCGCCTGTGCATCGCGCAAGCGCTGCAGCATGGGCAGTCGGACCAGGGCCTGCACGCCACTCATAAAGGCGCGACCGCGATCCAGGGAATATTTGTCGTCCAGAGTCACGGACTCCAGGGCACGACGGACTTCATCGGGCAAGGGGGCATTCATGGCTTGTTGTCTCCATGGGGGGTGAGCGCCCATCGCAGCTGTTGGCCACCTGGGCAGCTATTTATGCATGACTGCGCCAACGACACAGAACACGAGCTGTTTTCACAAAGTTTACGGAAAAGGCCCAGCATAGAGCTTTCTTTTTATTGCCGGGATTAACCTAGTTTTTGAAAGAATCTTGCTGTAAATTGCGCAACATGAATCAGCTAGACAAGTTTGACTGGGCCATCCTGAATGAGCTGCAAATCAATGCACGCCTGACCAATGCCGAGCTGGCGCAGCGCGTAGGCCTGTCCGCCGCGCCCTGCTGGCGGCGCGTGCGAGCCCTGGAAGAGGCCGGCTACATCACCGGCTATCACGCCACGCTGGACCGTCACAAGCTGGGCCTGGGCGTGTTGGCCTTTGTGCGTGTGGATGCCGCGCAGAACACCGCCGACATCACCGAGCGCATGGAAGAAGCCATTCGCCTGCTGCCCGAAGTCACGACCTGCCACTACATCAGTGGTGCTGGAACCTTCGAACTGCAAGTCGTCGCCAAAGATCTGGAGAACTTTTCCGGCTTTGTGCGCAACGTGCTGCTGCGCCTTCCCAACGTCAAAGACGTTCACACCATTTTTTCGCTGGGGGAGGTGAAGTCCAGCAGCGCTCTGCCGCTACCCTATACACTGACGGCCGCAAAAAACAACCCATAGGCCTTTGCACAGGCCACCTGGAGCAGAGGAGAGCAATGAAATTGATGAAAAAACACCAAAAAACCATACTCAACAAAGGCTGCAAGCTATTGTTTTTGATAAGCTTTATCAGTACGCCCCTGCTGCACAGCGCACAAGCAGCAAGCATCTACCAGTGCAGGCAACCCAACGGGCAAATGGCCTTCCAGCAGACGCCCTGCGCACCCAGCGATGCACAAACCCAGATCCGTCAGACCCCGAACACACTGACAACCGCGCCACAACCGCAGCGGATAGCCCCCACACCGACCAAAACCGAGACTGCAATACCGGGCAGCAGCGACCGCCAAACCTGCAACGATGCTGGCGTCACCGTCCTGGAACGCAAGCTCAACCACCCGCAAGCGGTGTACCAAGCCTGCAAAAAGGAATTGCCCGGTCGCCAGAATGATCAAGCTTGCATGGAGGCCTGCGTCCATACCTGGCTGCGCGGCTACGAGAAAAGCCTGAAGAGCCAGTAGGCTGGCTTCGGACCTGCCTCGCGACATGCGTTTGGGACATCCGTACAGCCGTTTCATTCCGCCAGCGAAACTACGTATTTATCACATCAAGTTCCTCCGTCAGAATGGGCCTCATGGCCCATGAAGACCCTCCTGATCGCGCAGACCCATCTCCTGTTTCTGAGTCAGGTCCCGCTCCCAAGGGCAAGCTCCTGGAAGACTCCTCAGAAGTAAACGCGCACAGCACCGCCCCACCAGCAACAGCTCCCAGCGTCTGAGCACCTCTGAGCGCCCCCACCTTCCGTATGCTGTGGCTGATCTGGATGGCGGCCAATATCTGCATGTGGATGAACGATGTCGCCGCAGCCTGGCTGATGACATCGCTGACAACCTCGCCCGTGCTGGTCGCGCTGGTGCAGTCCGCCTCCACACTGCCGGTGTTCTTTCTGGCCCTGCCCAGCGGCGCGCTGGCCGACATCCTGGATCGGCGCCGTTACTTCATCGTCACCCAGTTCTGGGTGGCCGCCGTGGCGCTGCTGCTGTGTCTGGCCGTGCTGTCCGGCCAGCTCACGCCCTATCTGCTGCTGGCTCTGGTGTTTGCCAACGGCATTGGCCTGGCCATGCGCTGGCCGGTGTTCTCGGCACTGATTCCCGAACTGGTGCCCAAGCACCATCTGCCGTTTGCCATGGCGCTCAACGGCGTGGCCATGAATGCCTCGCGCATCATCGGGCCGCTGGTGGCGGGCGCCATCATTGCCAGCCTGGGCAGCGCCTGGGTGTTTGTGCTCAATGCGGCGCTGTCCATCATTTCGGGCTTTGTGCTGCTGCGCTGGAGACGCCAGCAGCCGGACAACCCGCTGGGCCGCGAGCGCCTGGGCTCGGCCATGCGCGTGGGCCTGCAGTTCATCAAAGAGTCGCCACGCATGCATGCCGTGTTGCTGCGCACCATCTGCTACTTTTTGCAGGCCGCCGCCATCATGGCGCTGCTGCCGCTGACGGCTCAGCGCCTGGACCACGGCAGCGCCGCCAGCGGCAGTGCCGGCACCTTTACCGTCTTGCTGGCCTCCATGGGCGCTGGCGCGATTCTGGGCGCCACGCTGATGCCACGCATACGCCAGATGCTGTCGGGTGAGCGCACGGTGCTGGCCGGTGTGGCCGCGCAAAGCATTGCCACGCTGACCGTGGCCTTCGCACCCCATATTTCCGTCGCTGTGCTGGGCATGATGCTGTCTGGCGTAGCTCTGCTGGCTACCGCCAATACGCTGGGTGTGGCGGCGCAAATGGCCTTGTCCAACTGGGTGCGGGCACGCGGCATGTCGATTTATCAGATGTCCATCATGGGCAGCACGGCCATTGGCGCGGCCATCTGGGGCAAGCTGGCCAGCCTGGCCACGGTGCAGATCAGCATGGCGGTGGCGGCCATCAGCGGGCTGACCGCGCTGCTGATCGTGCAACGCCTGAACCCCGACCGCGACATTGAGGAAGACCTCAGCCCCTCGCGCGCCTTCACGCCGCCCGCGCACAGCGAGCCTGAGCAAGGCCGCGTGGTGGTGACCATCGAATACCAGATCGACCCGGCCAAAGCCGATGCGTTTCGCGAGCTGATGCAGCTCAGCCGCCGCAGCCGCCTGCGCCAGGGCGCACTGTCCTGGCAGTTGCTGCACAGCATGAGCCAGCCCGAGCGCTATGTGGAGCAGATTACCGACGAGTCCTGGACCGAGCATCTGCGCCGCTTTGAGCGCGTCACGGCCGACGACGTCGCCCTGCGTGACCGCAAGCTGGCCTTTCACAAGGGCAAGGAGCCGCCCGTGGTGCAGCGCTTTTTTGCCGATGCCAGCTGAAACAAAAAAAGGAGCTGCCAGCGCTTGCCAATCAACAGTTTCAAGCATGAAAAACCTTGAAACCATTAACCAGAAAGCGCCTTCAGCTCCTGTTTTTAAGATGACTCAGCGCAAATGGGGGGCAGACCTGGCCAGCGCCTTGGGCCAGAAAGCCCAGAGCTTGAGCGGCTGCTTGACGCGGCCCGCCACATCGCCGGCCTCTGGGCCCCAGCCCATGAAGTAGTCGGCGCGCACGGCGCCCAGAATGGCGCTGCCCGTATCCTGCGCAAACACCAGGCGGTTGAGCGAGATCGTGGGACCGGGCGTGGACAGCCAGACCGGCGTGCCATAGGGAATGCTGTTGCGGTCCACGGCAATCGAGCGGCCCGGCGTCAGCGCCACGCCCTGTGCGCCCTTGGGGCCGAACTGGGCATCAAACTCGTTGAGCGCCTCTTCCTTAAAGAACACATAACGCGGATTGCTCCACAGCATCTCGTTCACCCGCGTGGGGTTGGCCGCAATCCAGGCGCTGATGCCAGGCCAGGTCGCGTCGCGCACCAGGTTCTGATCCAGCAGCCAGCGGCCCACGCTCTTGTAAGGCTGGTCGTTCGTGCCCGCGTAAGCGACGCGAATCATGCGCTGCGTGCCATTGGCTTCGGTCAGCATCAAGCGACCCGAACCTTGAATATGCAGCACCAGCATGTCCACCGGATCGCGCATCCAGGCAATGACTCGGCCTGCCAAGGCGGCCTGTGCCTCGGGCAAGGTGTCGATCTGCTGGCGCGTGTACCAGGGCTTGCGCTTTCCAAAGCCCATGGGCGTCTGATAAAGCGGCACGTTAAAGCCATCGCCCTGCACGCGACGCGCCTCGTACACCGGTTCGTAGTACGCGGTCAGCATGCCATCGGGACTGCCCGTGGTCGCCTCGATGCGATAGGGCTGCAGCGTGTTCATCATCCAGCTGCGCTGCTCATCTTCCGAGGCAATACTCAGGCGGCGTACATCGCTGCACAGACCGGCAAACACGGTGCTGGGCCGCTCGCAGTTCTTGATCCAGGCGTTCCAGGCCTCGTTCAAAGAGTCCTGGGCCACACCGGGCAACTCGCCCCAGTCAACGGGCACCCAGCGGCTCTTGGTCGGTACATTGGCGGAAAACGGAGGCTTGGCTGTAGTGGCAGGCCCGCCATGCGGAGCCATTTCGGGCACCGGCGTCGGGTCGTTTTTCTGCTTGGTGGTGGTACAAGCCACCAGGGTTCCTACAATCAGCGCCAGTGAAACTCGGCGCAGGAGATGGAAATTCATGGGTCTGATTTTGCTTGAAGCACTGCTGGCGTTGGCCATTTTGGTCGCTATTGTGTGGTGGACCATGTTCTCTGGTCGAAAAAAGGGTGAGCTTTCCACGTCAAAGGCGGTCTCCTCCAGCGCCATGGACAAAACCAAACCGGCACCAGACAATGAGTCGCAAGAGTAGCGCATGGCAGTAAACACGCCCGGCAAGCCACTGCGCTGCTGACCGACAGTGACAATCTTTTGCATCTGAATCGGGCTGCTGGCGGGCGTCCTACGTTTTTTGCCTCGTGTTCGCAGTACGCTTGCAGCCGTCGAATCACCACTCATCGAAAACCAAGTGAAGGAGTTTTCTATGCGCAAACAAATGGCTGTAACGGCCGCTCTGGCCTCTGCATTGTTCATCACTGGCTGCGCCAGCACTGGCGGCATGTCGGACACCACCCGCCGCACCGCCACCGGCGCAGGCGTTGGCGCACTGGGTGGTGCTGCCATCGGCGCCATTGCCGGCGGCCACGCAGGCTCCGGCGCGCTGATCGGCGCTGGCGTGGGAGCATTGGGTTCCTACATCTGGTCCAAGAACCTGGAAAAACAAAAGGCGGAAATGGAAGCCGCCACCCAGGGCACTGGCGTGGGCGTGACCCAGACCGCAGACAATCAGCTGAAGCTGGATATCCCCAGCGACATCTCGTTCGCTACCGGCAAGGCTGATATCCAGTCCAACTTCGCTCCCATCCTGGACCGTTTCGCGGAGGGCCTGCGCAACAACCCCAATGCGGAAGTACGCATCATCGGCCACACCGACAGCACGGGTTCCGACTCCATCAATGATCCCCTGTCGCTGCGCCGTGCCGAAGCCACCCGCAACTACCTGACATCGCGCGGCGTCAACGGCGCACGCATCCATGTCCAGGGCATGGGCTCGCGTCAGCCCGTGGCTTCCAACGACACCAACGAAGGCCGTTCCCGCAACCGCCGCGTGGAAATCTTCGTGGGCGAGCGTGCTCCTCAATAATCAGGTTGATACCTGCAAAAAGCCCCGCGTTGCGGGGCTTTTTTCATGGCAGCGGCCTGAGCGTGCTCAGGCTCAGGCGTTACGCAGCAAATTCGCCAACTCCACAGCCGACTTGACCTGCATCTTGTCAAAGACGCGGGCCCGGTGCACCTCTACCGTACGCACACTGATATCCAGCTGATCGGCAATCAGCTTGTTGGGCACGCCTTCAACCACCAGCTTCATCACGTCTTTTTCGCGGTCCGTCAGCTCATTGAGGCGACTGCGCACCTCTTCTCGCCCCTGCAAGGTGGCCAGATGCTGGGCAGACAGCTCAAGTGCCTGCTCTACACGATCCACCAGTGCGTTATCAGAGAACGGCTTTTCGCAAAAATCAAAGGCTCCGCGCTTGACCGTATCCACAGCGGTTGGAACGTCCGCATGGCCGGTCAGAAAGATCACGGGCATGGCCTCCACCTGACCGCGCTCGAGCATGCGGTTGAACAGCGACAGGCCGCTCATTCCCGTCATGCGCATATCCAGCAGCAAGCAGCAGGGGCGGCGCGTCACCGGGCTGCTTTGCAGCACGTTCAAGTCAAATTCTTCGGCGTTGCGATAGCACTCGCTCAGCAATCTGCGTGAACGCAGCAGCCATGCCAATGCCTCGCGGACATCCGCATCGTCATCCACAACATACACAACAGCGTCGGTGACTGGTTCCATGAAGCCTAGTTCTCTCTGGGTTCCCCATGAGACGGAAGCGTAAAAATAAATTCCGTGCCCTGCGGGAGATGCGGGCGGTAATCAAGATGACCGCCATGTTGTTCCACCACGGTGCGGCACAGGCTCAGGCCAAGGCCCATGCCTTCGCTGCGCGTGGTGAAGAAGGGGGTGAACAGCTGCGCGGCCACTTCGGCTGAAATGCCTGCTCCGCAGTCCATGACGGAAAATTCTACCCAACCCTCATTATTCCCTTCGTAGTGGCGCCTGACAGCCAGAGTCAGTACCCTTTCCTTGAGGTCGGGAAAATCCATGGCCTGCATGCCATTGCGCGCCAGATTGAGCAGGACTTGCTCCACCATGGTGACGTCGCAAACCACTCTGGGCAGGTCAGGCTCGAGCTCCAGCTGCACCGTCACATGCAGCTTGTGCGCCTGCAGATACACCAGCGGCATCACCGCATCCACCAGCTCCCCCGGCGTTATCACCTCTCTGGATTTGTCACGCCGACGAATGAAGTCGCGCACGCTTTTAATGACCTTGCCCGCACGATCAGCCTGAAAGCTGATGCGCTCCATGGCCATGCGCAAATCCTGGAGGCGCGAATCCTGCTGAGCTTGCGGCTCATGGTCCAGCATATTGAGGGAGCCCGTGGCATAGCTGGAAATGGCCGCCAGTGGCTGCGTCAGCTCATGGCTGAGCATGGAAGCCATCTCACCCACTGTCGCAAGGCGCGCCGTGGCCTGCAGACGCTCCTGCGAGGCCCGCGAGACTTCTTCCATGCGGCGCTGCTCGCTGATGTCGATGAACGCGCTCATCCAGCCCGTGTGCTGACCCTGTGCCGTAATCAGCGGAGCCTCGAAAATCAGCACGGGAAAACGCGAGCCATCCTTGCGCATGAACACACTCTCATGCCCCTGGCGTGGCGTAGACAACAGACCCGCAAGGCGCTGATCACGCCGGTTCACATATTCCTGTGCCAGCTCGGGCGGCCAGTAAGGCGCCACATTGAGGCCCAGCAATTCCTGTGCGCTAAAGCCCACCATGTTGCAAAAGGCAGGATTCACATAGGTGATGCGCCCCTGGAGATCACGAGCCCTCATGCCGGTGACCAGTGAATCCTCCATAGCCTTGCGAAAAGCCAGTGCATCGGCCAGATCACGCTCTGCACGCAGACGCCGCCGGTTGTCACGCACCAGCACCACCAACACGCTGACCAGCGCAATCGACATGCCGGTGACAAGCGCCGTCATCACATTGGGAAAGACGCTGGGAGCGTGGTGCCAGCTGTCCATGCGCAGCACCAGCGTGTTGCCGGGCAGGTCCAGCAACTGCTGAGCCGTGAACATGCGTGAGCCGCGCCAGGCGGCGCCCACCATGGCCAGGCGTGTGCCATCCGGCTCCGTGAATGAGACCTCCTGCGTGCGCGGCAGGGCTTTGCCCACCTCGCTCATCAAAATGCCCTGGAGACTGTAGGTGCCCAACACATAGCCAACCACATGGCCGCTTTCCGTCAGCGGCATGCAGACCTGCATGGTTTCCGTGCCCAGGCCTTCGCCCAGCAACTGAAAACGGCTGGGCGAGTATGAAGGGCCGTTCACGCGCCTGGCCTGCGTACAGGTCAGCGTCTCACCGGCGTGCGAGTCGGGCCGATCGCTTTCATCCTCAATGATCAGCGTCCGGTAAGGTGTCTCCGCATGCTCGATCAAGCGCATGTTTTCGCTGCGCCACTCCACCCGCATCAAGTCTCTGCGCCGCTGCAGCAAATCAGCGGCATGTTCGCGCCAGGCAGCATGGTTGCCGCTGTGCACATTGAGTGCCAGCAAGTCCTGGAGATTGCGACCCAGCGCTGCGCGGATGTCGCCTACGGCATTGGCCGTATCGCGCTCCAGCTTTTCCTGCACCTGCGATGCCTCGTAGCGCCCCGCCAGCCAGACCATGGTGACCAGCATGCTGACCACCAGAGCCACCAGCAAAGTCCAGAGCGACCAACGCTTCCAGGCCATGCGCCAGCGCCGCCACGGCCAATGGTGGGGATGGTCTTCGGGGAATTCGTCAAGAGCAGTATTCAGCGGTTCAGTCACAGCACGCGATGAGTCAAAGCCGGTAATTGTTGCCGCACTTGCTGCAGCCGGCTGCGCTGGAGCTCGCCCAGAACGACTCCAGTGCCGCTGGCCTGCAAGGCTTGCACTTCTCCCCAGGGATCGATCAGCAAGCTATGTCCCCAGGTACGCCGGCCGTTTTCATGCAGACCACCCTGCCCTGGTGCTAGCACATAAGCCAGATTTTCGATGGCTCTTGCGCGCAGCAGTACCTCCCAATGCGCCTGACCCGTGGTGTGAGTAAAGGCACTGGGCACCAGCAGCAAATCAGCCCCTTGCGCACTGAGCGCACGATACAGCTCAGGAAAGCGAAGGTCATAGCAAACACTCAAGCCCAGACGCCAGCTCTCACCGCTTTTGGCTTGAACATCACAAACCACCGGCAGCTTCCCTGCCTGCACGACCGCCGCCTCGGTATAGCTTTCGCGCCCATTGTCAAACTGGAAAAGGTGAATCTTGTCATAGCGGGCCACGCATTCGCCCTGCGGCGAATACACCAGACTGGTGTTGAGCACATGCTGCTCGTCATCAGCCTGCAAAGGCAGCGTACCGGCAACCACCCACAGCTGCAGCTCTTTGGCTGCGCGCGCCATGAAGTCCTGAATAGGGCCGGTGCCAAAAGCTTCGCGATAGGCCAGCTTGTCGGTATCGGTGGCGCCCATGGCACAAAAGTACTCTGGCAACACCACCAGCTCCGCCCCCAGAGATGCCGCCTGCTGCATCAGGCTGCGTGCCTGCGCCAGATTGGTAGTCACATCCTGGGCAGAGACCATTTGTAGCGCTGCAATTTTCATGGATCCTCCTGTGAGCGAGTATCAGCTGCGGGAGCGGCCTGCTGGTTTGCATCTCCGGCCTCGCCCTTGGGCAAGCTGCGCTTGGGCAGCTCGGTCACCTGAGGATCCTCCCAGCTGCCATGGATATGGAACTCCTTGGTCGTGGCGGCAATCAACGGGCCTCGCAAGATCATCTGCGCCAGAAAGCTGCTCAATCCGACAACGGGGTTGATTGCCGTGGCGACCAAAGAGGCAGACAAGGCATTGATTTCTGGCACCACCACCACATGCAGATCCTGGGTTTCCTTGTCGATATCAGCCGAGCCCTCCATCAGCACTGCCGCATTGACACCTTTCATCTGCATGTTATTCGTCTTGGCAATACCGCGCTGAATGGCGACGTCGCCACGCATGAAGTCAAACGAAAAGCCATTGCGGAACACATCCCGGAAATCCAGCGTCAAACGCCTTGGTAAAGATTGCAGGCTGAGCACCCCCAGCAGCTTGGCAAGACCAGGCTCTGCCTTGAGAAACTGGCCTTTTTGCACGTCCAGGTGCACCGCGCCGGACATGGTCTTGAACAGTGGCGTTAACGGAGAGCCTGTCCAGCTGATATCGCCCTGCAAAGCGCCCTGACCATTGGCCACTACACCCGGCATGTCAAAGCGGTTGAGCAGCTTTCCGACATCGCGCAGATTGAGCTGAAACTGCAGCTGGGTCTGGCCTGGGTGTTTTTTGTCACTGGAGTGCAAGCCCCAGGAGCCATGGGCTGCCAGAGATGCCTCAGGGGTCGTGATATTGAAGCGCGACAGCTGCCACTCCCGCATTCCGGGCCCCGCAGAAAGCCAGTGATTGCGAGCCACCACATCCAGCTTGCCCAATGAGCGCTTGCCCAGCTGAAAGTCATCCACACGGACCTGCAGGGCCGGCAACTCACGCAGCTCACTTCCCTGGGAAACCGTGGCTGTCAGTTCCTCATCGGATGCTTCAGGAACTGTCAGGCGCGATAGCTTGGCAATCACCAGCCCCCCAGGCTCTAGGGCTGAAGCCTCACGGTATTCAATATTTCCCGCCAGCTCGCGCGCCTGTATCTGGCTATGCCATATCTGCTCGGTATGGCTGAGCTGCAGCGATACGTCATGCAACGAACGACCATGGAATTGCACCTGCTGCGCCTTCAGTGTCAGCTGTGCGGGCAACCACTGGCGCCACGGCTCCTGTTCAGGTATGGCCGCACCAGCGACCCGATCTGTCTCCTCGGGCAGCAAGGAGCTCCAGGCATCAAGGTCCAGCACAGGGAGTTGCACATTCGCCTGCAGACCTGCCAGAGGCAGGCTTGCCTCGGCTGTGCCGGACTCCACCAGCTCCACACTGCCGCGCATGATTCGCGCCTGCTGCGCACTGATATCTCGCTCCAGCACGGCAGCCGCTTTATTGCCCCATTGCACACTGATCTGGTCCGTCAACGGTTTGGGCACTGGTGGCACCGTGTGTTGAATCTGCAAAGCCAACGCGCTCTCTGCGGGCTTGTTAAAAGGCGCGGGCAATTGCACGGCCATGCCCTGCAAGTCCGTCTGCAAGCTGATCTCAGGCAGGCTGTGCTGAACCTTGACCTGCAAGCCATAGCGTGCCTGGCCCTGGAAGTGCCGGGCCAGCGCTGCCAGCTCACTCATCTCCTGGGCTTCGCGCAAGCCCTGCGCTGTCGCTGTGCCGTCCACACGCACCATCACAGGAGCAGCTGCACCATTTCCTGCAGGCTTCATACCGCCCTCAATGCGCACCTCGCCACCCAATGCTCTGGCCTGCACTCCATCTATCTGAAAGCCAACTTCCGAAAAGTGCACATTGCCCCGAATCTGGCTGAGCACAGGAACCTCGGGCATCAACTGCAGCGTATTACCTGCCAGCGCCACCTCGCCATGCACCTTGCTGCGATCCATATCCATGGTTGGCAAATGCAACTTGAGGCTGAGCCTGGCATTTCCCGACGCCTTGCTACTATCAAAAACATTAGCAGTCAGCCCAGACAGTGCCGAGGTCTGGATCAAATTGAGCATATCGCCCAAAGGACCATGCGCCTTGGCACTGACTTCCACCTCGGTCTGGTTCCAGTCAGCTACCTCGGCTTGCGCTTCATCCACCACGATGTCGGTATGTCCCAGAAAGCCCCTGGCCTTGCGAACCTGCATGGAATTACGGTCAAACACCAGCTCCCCTGAGAGCTTGGTCAACGGCGGCCAAGGCTTTTCACCAGCATTGAGCAGATAAGCGGGCACAAACTGATAGTGCACGTCCTGCACCTGGGCACTGATGTGGAACTCCCCCTGACCCGGCTTCTCGAACGGGACCTGATCAAGCTCGCCTTTGACACGGAAATTCACGGCGCTGGCTTTGCCTGCGGTGATGGAGTCGCGCACATAACGCAACGCATCGCGGCCCAACTCCTGCGGCAAATAACGGTAAATACGCTCGCCCTTGGCACGACTGAGCTGGCCCTGCAAATTCAGCAGTCCCGGCAGACGCGGCTGCTCCTGGGTCCCTGCTCCCGTCTGCCAGACAGCCTGGGCCTGACCCGCGGTATCTTCATTGGCAAACTTCAGCCTGGGCACCTGCACCGTAATGCTCGGAGCCTTGCTAGGCCCCTCTCTGTGCACCTGCCAACGGATCTGGCCATCCAGCTGACTGAACGGTATCTCCGGCTCTTCAAAAATTCCGGGGAAGCTCAGCACCGCCTTCTCGGCATGTAGCGCCTTACTCAGATCCGCTTCCCCCTTGTCCTGATCCAGCGTGAACTTTCCACTCAGCCCCTGCACACCAGGAATGCCTATGCTCAGCGGCCCCTCCTCCGAAGCCTGTGATTGCAGGCCCAACTGCTCAAACCGGCCCGAAGCTTTGTACTGCGTGGGCTGCTGCAAAGGCCCGCGCCATGAAAGTTGCAGATCGCGTAACTGCCCCTGCGGGGCGAGTGCCCTGAGCTGGGATTGCACTCCATCTGGCAAAGGCAGGCGATGCAGTACCTGCGCAGCAACTGCAAAGTCAATACCATCTGCCTGCAGATTGCCATGCTCACCCTGCCTGCCTTGTGCCGCAGCACCTGTAGGCACATAGTTCAGCCGAAAATCTCCGCGTGGCCAGTGCAGGCCGTCATCAGCCGTGAACTGCAGGCTTTGTACAGAGAATTGATAGCCGTTTTGATGGCGCGCGCGGATGCGTCCCTGCAAAGCCTGCAAGGACAGTGGTGCGGGCCTGTCGTTCCATTGCAGCTGCAGCTCCTGCACAGCCACATCTGCGACAACGCCTACGGGCTGGCCATGCTCCACATCCACCCATGCCCTGACCGAGCCATTACCCTGCTCCATCTGCCAGCTCTGGGCGGGCAGGTACGCGCCCAAATGAGACAGGTCGATATGAGCGAAGTCCAGATAGGCCTGTCCACTCCAGCGCTCCAGCCGTCCCTCATGCACCGACAGCAAGGGCTCCTTGAAGCTGCCCATGACCGTAAAGCGCTGTCCCCACTCTTGTGGCGGCGTGGCATCCATGCGCACAGAGTGATGCCAACGCTTGTTGCGCAACACCAGATCCACCTCCTGCAGTTGCAAAGGTGCCGCCTGACGCATTTCGTCAATCCACTGCAGCCTGCCATTGCGAATGGCGATTTCGGGCTGCGAAAAGACCCAGTCGGAATCCGTTCCTTGGGCTGGATCGGTAGATATGGCAATGCCCGCCACAAAAACCTGTCCATCCGCATCGCGGCGCACGGTCAGATCCGGGCTCTCCAGATAGATTTGCTCCACCCCAAGAGTCATCAGTGAGCGGGCAGAGACTGCCACCACCACCTTGGGCAAAAGCAATGCCTCACTTTGATCGGCTGGGTCATGCAGAACGACATCACCCAGCTCGAAAGTCGGCACCAGACCCGAGCGGTGTGCGCTCAATGCGCCTATGGAAACCGGTATACCCAGAGAGCGTGAGGCCAGGGATTCCAGCTCGGGGCGCCACTGCTCGATTCGCGGCACAATCCAGAAGTGGAGCACCCCCCAAACGGTGGCCAGCACGAGCCATAGGCTCAGGACCAGTCCAAGAGACCACCGTGCCAAGCTGGCCAGCCTGTGAATTCGGCGAGTTGGGAGAGGTTTCGGTTCGATCATCGGTGGCCTAGCAATGGCAGGAATTATGACCGGCGCCCCTGAGCGCGTTACGGTAACCACATGTTGCCGAGCTGATTACCTGTATGCCAGACACCATTTTTTACGGTCCGCATGCAGTCCTCAGAGCAAGTCATGGCAGAAAACGCCCTCAATGTTCCTTCCCCGGCCCAGTACTCGCGCTTTGTGCAGCGCCTTCACCGCCGCTATGAGAACTGGTTCGATGCCTTGCCACCCGGCGCCCCCGATCGGGCCTTGATGGAACAAGCTCTGGCCACACTGCAATCGCGCGGCCTGGACCTCTCGGCTTCACTACGCGTACTGCGCCAGCTGGTGATGGAGCGCATCATTACTCTGGACTGCGAGCAAAGCGCTCCTCTTGCCATCGTCACCAAGGCGGTCACCGAGCTGGCAGAGCTGACGCTGGATCGCGCCTGCTCCCAGGTTCGGGCCGAGCTGGATGCTCGCCATGGCGCTCCCCTGGGCCCAGAAGGCCAGCCCGTACAGCTTTGGATCATCGGAATGGGAAAGCTGGGAGCGCGCGAGCTCAATGTCTCCAGCGACATCGACTTGATCTACGTCTACGAGCATGACGGCGACACCCAGGGCCTGGCCGACGGCCGCGGTGTCATCTCCAACCATGAATACTTTGGCCGGGCCGTCAAAGGCATATTCAGCCTGATTGGTGACACCACCGAGCATGGCTTTGTTTTTCGCGTAGATCTCGCTCTGCGCCCGAACGGCAACTCGGGGGCACCTGCAGTCTCCTTGGCCTCCCTGGAGGAGTATCTGCAAGTCCATGGCCGCGAATGGGAGCGCTTCGCCTGGCTCAAGAGCCGCATCGTGGCTCCGCTGGCCGATATTCAAACACCCAATGTCCAGGCTCTGCGCGGCGTGGTTCTGCCCTTTGTGTTCCGCCGCTACCTAGACTATGCGGTGTTTGACTCGCTGCGCAGCCTGCACCGCCAGATACGTGAGCACGCAACCAAACGCAGCGCCGGCCACCCAGAGCGCGCTAACGATGTCAAGCTCTCTCGCGGCGGCATTCGCGAAATTGAATTCATCGTGCAGCTGCTGCAGGTCGTGCGTGGCGGCCAGTTCCCAGAGCTGCGCTGCCGCCCCACGCTGGAAGCCCTGCAACGACTGGTACGCGCCAACCTCATGAGCAAGGAGATTGCCGACGCCCTGGCCAGCGCCTATACCTTCTTGCGCCAGGTAGAGCACCGCATTCAATACCTAGACGATCAGCAGACGCATGTGCTGCCGACTCGGGACGATGATTTGCTGTGGATTGCCCGCACCATGGGCTTTGCCGATGCCTGCACCTTTTTGCACCAGCTCGATGAGCACCGCGAACTGGTCGCCCAGGAATTCGATACCCTGCTCGGCGGCGATAACCAGCAATGCAGCAATGGCAAGTGCCATGCGGCTCAGGCATCCAGCAGTACCGTATCGCCTCAAGAAATCGAAGACATGATCGAGCTGCTGCCTCCGGCATTGGCCGGTCAGGTCGCAGACTGGCGCAGCAGTGCCCGCATTACCGGCCTGCGCGATGAGGCCCGTGCACGCCTGTACCGCCTGGTGGAGCGCACCGCGCAGTGGGTGGAGAGCGGCCAGGCCACAGAGGAAGCCGCCAAGCGTTTTCTGAACTGGCTGGAACCTTTGCTGCGCCGCGAAAGCTACCTCGCTTTGCTGCTGGAGCGCCCGGCTGTCCACGAAAGATTGCTACACCTTTTGGGTGCTGCGCGCTGGCCTGCCCGTTATCTGCAGCAGCACCCCGGCGTAATCGACGAGCTGGCCAGCGATGCCATTTTCAAAGAGCGCTTTGTCGCCGCCGATTTCGAGCGCGAACTGGCACTGCGCCTGGCCGCACTGCAGTCCACGGGCGAGGACGACGACGAGACCCTGCTCAATCTGCTGCGCCGCGCCCACCATGCCGAGGTCTTCCGAACTCTGGCTCGAGACATCGAAGGCAGCATCACCGTCGAGCAAGTGGCCGACGATCTGAGTGCACTGGCCGACAGTGTGTTGCGTGTCACCGCCCAATGGTGCTGGGAACGCCTGAAAAACCGCCACCGCGAAACACCACGCTTTGGCATCGTGGGCTACGGCAAGCTGGGCGGCAAGGAGCTGGGCTACGGCAGCGATCTGGATATCGTCTTTGTCTTTGACGACGACGATGACCGCGCCCCCGAGGTCTATGCCGCCTATGTGCGCAAGCTCATCAACTGGCTCACGGTGAAGACTGGCGAAGGCGATCTGTTCGAGATCGACACCGCCCTGCGCCCCAACGGCAGCTCCGGCTTGCTGGTGACCAGCTTCGAGTCCTATGCCAACTACCAGCAGCAGCGCGGCAGCAATACCGCCTGGACCTGGGAGCACCAGGCCATGACGCGTGCCCGCTTTGTCCTCGGCAGCCGAGACTTTCGTCTACCCTCAGGCGAGCCAGCCATCAACCTCCATCTGCATCAGCGCTTTGATGCCGTGCGTGAGTCCGTCATCACCGCTCCACGCGATGCCATGGCTCTGCGCAGTGAGATTGAGAATATGCGCGAGCGTGTGCGCAGTGCACACCCCGTACGCAGCGGACTGTTTGACGTCAAGCACAGCCCAGGCGGCATGGTGGATGTGGAGTTCGCCGTCCAGTACCTAGTACTGGCTCACTCGGGCGAGCATCGAGAGCTGATTGACAACGTCGGCAATATTGCACTGCTGCAACGGGCTGAGGATGCTGGCCTGCTGCCCCAGGGCGTGGGCTATGCCGCCGCCAAAGCCTACCGCGAGCTGCGCCGCCTGCAACACGTGGCAAGACTCGACGAGCGCTCGGGCCAACTCGAGCCTGAGCAGGCAAGGGCACAGCGTGAATCCGTGCTCAAGCTCTGGAGCGCCGTGTTCACCCCTGCACCTCTCAATCACTGAGCTTCCCACTCGACGGTGCACCCATGACTGAGCCTGTTCCGCACTGCCGGCGGACTGGCAAGACTCATCAAAGGCCGCATACAGCTAGTACGAATTTGTTACACAAATGAAACCCATTGGATCCGGAACTTCTGCAACAGTGTCGCATCAGATGAACATATGCACTGAGTTGAAAGACCTGCACTACCGTATTTACAGTTGCGAAGCCCTTGGGTCTACCCATTGAAAATTCCCCGGAGCGCTTCTCCTCCCTCCCTCTCTTAATTCGTTTCGGGAAGCTTCGCAACTTTTTTATGCCAGCAAAAAGGCCACTGACAAGTGGCCTTTTTCTTTGTATTGGCTGTGAAGATCAATGTGGCATGGTGCTCACAAAGCTAGGGCGTTGCGCCAGTTTTGCGAGCAGAGCCTCTAGGTTGGCGTGATCGGCTCGCCAGTCCAGCTCGGGAAAACGAAAGTCCAGCCAGGCCAGAGCACAGCAAACGCTGATGTCAGCCAGCGTCAAATGCGTGCCACCGCAGCAAAACGGCTTTTCTGCCAGCCCCTGGGACATGACTTGCAGGGCGGCCTTTACTTTGCCCATCTGTCTGTCCATCCAGGCCTGGCTGCGCTGCTCCTGACTGCGCCCGGGCCAAATGGCTTCCATACGGGCCAAAATGGCCGCATCCAGCATTCCGTCGGCCAGTGCCTCCCAGGTCTTGACCTCGGCACGTTCGCGCCCTGTGCCGGGAATCAGCTTACCGACCGGCGAGAGCGTGTCCAGGTATTCGACGATGACGCGCGAGTCAAACATGGCTTCCGTGCCATCCATCTCCAGCCGAGGAACCTTGCCCAGAGGATTACCGGTCCCGGGCGAGAGCGATTCTTCCCAGGGGTTCTCCTCGACAAACTGATAGTCCAGCTTTTTTTCAGCCAGCACGACGCGGACTTTGCGCACAAAGGGGCTGGTGGTGGAGCCTATTAATTTCATAGCAACCGTTCCATGACGCGAGTCGCCGGCGAAGGTCCGGCCTGATGATTCTATGCTCAGGCACTACCGGCGATACCCACAGTCCAGGGGCGCAAGCACACCGTGCATTCCCTCTTGAAGCAACCCAGCACGGCGTGCGACTGATGCAGCGCACCTACAATTGCACCACCATGAACCTGTCCTCCCTCACCGCCATTTCTCCCTTGGACGGCCGCTACGCCGCCAAGCTGTCTGCCCTGCGTCCCATCATGAGCGAATACGGCTATATGCACCGCCGTGTTCAGGTCGAGGTGACCTGGTTCATCGCCCTGTCGGATGCCGGCTTTGCCGAATTCCCCGCGCTGTCGGCTGAATCACGCGACTATCTGCACGCTTTGGTCGCCAACTTCTCCGAAGCTGATGCAGACGCCATCAAGGCCATCGAAAAGACCACCAACCACGACGTGAAGGCCGTGGAGTACTGGATCAAGTCCAAGTTCGACGGCCGCGCCGAGCTGCAGAAGGCCGCCGAGTTCGTGCACTTTGCCTGCACCAGCGAAGACATCAACAACACCAGCCACGCCCTGCAGATCCGCGTCGGCCGCGACACCGTGCTGCTGCCAGCCTTGGAAGGCATCATCGCCAAGCTGCGCGAGATGGCCCACCTCTACGCCGAAGTGCCCATGCTCAGCCGCACGCATGGCCAGACCGCCTCTCCCACCACCGTGGGCAAGGAACTGGCCAACGTGGTCGTGCGCCTGCAAAAGGCTGCCGCCAACATCGCTGGTGTGAAGATTCTGGGCAAGATGAACGGCGCCGTGGGCAACTACAACGCCCACCTGTCGGCCTGGCCCGAGTTCGACTGGGAAGCCTTCAGCAAGAACGTGGTGGAATCCGCCGAGCCCAAGGGCCTGGGCATCAACTTCCAGCCCTATTCCATCCAGATCGAGCCCCATGACTACATGGCCGAGCTGTTCGATGCCATGGCGCGCACCAACACCATCTTGATCGACCTGTCGCGCGACATCTGGGGCTATGTCTCCCTGGGCTTCTTCAAGCAGCGCCTGAAGGCTGGCGAAATTGGTTCGTCCACCATGCCCCACAAGGTCAACCCCATCGACTTCGAGAACTGCGAAGGCAATCTGGGCATGGCCAACGCCATGCTCAAGCATCTGGCCGAGAAGCTGCCCATCTCCCGCTGGCAGCGTGACCTGACCGACTCCACCGTGCTGCGCAACATCGGCGTGGCCTTTGGCTACACGACTCTGGCCTACGCTTCGCTGATGACCGGCCTGAACAAGCTCGAGCTCAACGAAGAGCGCCTGCAGGAAGACCTGAACCACGCCTGGGAAGTGCTGGCCGAGCCCATCCAGACCGTGATGCGCCGCTATGGCGTGCAGGGCGCTTACGAAAAGCTCAAGGAAGTCACGCGCGGCAAGACCGTGCTGGCCGAAGACCTGCACCGCCTGATCAACGGTCTGGAAATCCCCCAGGCCGACAAGGACCGTCTGCTGGCCATGACGCCTGCTTCCTACATCGGCAAGGCTGCGGAGCTGGCCAAGCGCGTCTAAGCCTATAAAACGATAGCTGCTAGCGCTTGATATTCAAGCACTTCAGCATCAAAGAGCTGCCAAAGCCAAGTTTGATTGGCGCTGGCAGCTCTTGTTTTTGATAGTTTTCAAAAGGACTGCCTGCGGGCAGAACCCACCACGGAACCCGCCATGGCCATCAAGTCCACCATCTTCAAAGCCAATCTGTCGATTGCCGATATCGACCACAACTACTACGCCGACCACAACCTGACCCTGGCCCGCCACCCCAGCGAGACGGACGAGCGCATGATGGTGCGCCTGGTGGCCCTGGCGCTGAACGCCTGGAAGCTGCAGGACCTGTGCAACGGCGACGGCACGCTGGGCTTTGGCGTAGGCTTGTCCGACCCGGACGATCCGGACGTGCACATCACCGACTTCACCGGCCAGAAGCGCCTGTGGATCGAAGTCGGCCAGCCCGATGAAAAGCCCATCACCAAAGCCTGCAACAAGTCCGACCATGTGCTGGTCTACCCCTTCAACCACGCCGCCCATGTCTGGTGGAAAGGTCTGGAAGGCAAGGTCAACCGCCAAAGCAAGCTGGAAGTGCTCTACATCGACTCCGAAGTCTCCCAGCAGCTCGTGGCTCTGGCCGAGCGCAGCATGCAGCTGCAGGCCACGATTCAGGAAGGCCAGCTGACGCTGTCCAGCAACCTCGGCACGGTGTTTGTCGAACCCACCCGCTGGAAATAAGCACTCTCTTCACTGAAATTAACTGATTTCAGTGATTCCCCCGTCTCAGGGCTCCCGATACATTTGCCAGCTACAGCAAAAAAAGGAGATGGGAGCGATGGCATTTCGGGTTCAAACTTACTGGCTGACCCCACTTTTAGCGCTACTTTTGCAAGCCTGTGGCGGCGGCGGCGGTGAAAGTGACGATAGCGGAAACTTCACCCCCAGCCGACCTGCTGCAGGAACCGTGGTCTCACAGATTCCTGGCACCTCACAACTGAACCTTCTAAGCGTTCAGGCAGTGGACTTCCCAGACAGAGACCTTCCCGAAACGGCAATCTCTGCAGGAACGGCAACGCCACTGCTCCCAGATGATCTCGCCGACCAGCTCCTGGTGCTTCGCGCAGGCAAGGTCAACGAAGAGGCCAGACTGGCGGCTCAGCAAGAAGGCACCTCCATCGACACACCGCATGGCAGCCCCGCTACTCATTACGGCCACCTGCTGCTGACAGGCAGACAGTTGCAGCAATTTGGCGCCATCCTCAACCCCTTGAGCGACTACATCGGCCGCCGCACTGACGACTATGTAGAGCTGCAAACCAACGAGCGCATTCGCCACTATCAGGATGCCATGGCCATGCAGTTCATTCGCTCGGATCTGACTGGGGATGGGCTCGTCAACTATGACGATGCACTGGCCTTCAACCCCGAGTCAAAACCTCACCTGCAACGTCTGAGCTTCGACTATCTCAGTGCCATGCGCAGCCCCCTGTCAGGGGGCATGACCTTGGAGCAGACCTATATCCAGGCCCCCGAGCAACTCGACGCAGCCCTGCTGGAGGCCTTCGAGCCCTATGAAAGCGTCTCCCCCCCCAGTCGCAGTCGAGCAACACTGGGCAGTCTGCATATCGATGTGGATGCCGGCGGCAGCATCACGATTGCAGAGCTGCCTCAGGTCACTCTCAATGACAGCAACCCCCGCATGATCCACCGATTTGAGCGACATACAGCCGCTCCTGCCACTTTTACGCTAAGCGCAGTAGCAGACGAGGGATGGCAGTTTGTACGCTGGACCGCCTGCCCAGAGCTGCTGAGTGATAACCGCTGCAGGATTGTTGCCAATCAGGAGCTTGAAGTCGGGGCCCAGTTTGGCTTGTTGGAAAACGATCTGGCCGACGGGATTGATGCTGTCATCGAGCTGGACCGTCAACCGGGCAACTACTCCATGGTGCGCAACGGTTCCGAGGTGACGATCAGCAACGTCAGCTCGGCAGCTGTGCGCGCAGCCCTGGATGCGGCCACCCCCCAGACCGTGCTGGCCAGCATGGGAAGTTACCCTCTGCAGCGCATCACAGCCATTCACAGCAGCAGTGCCGGCACTTGGCGCTTTCAGGTCGACGATGTCATGCCTGCCGATGTCTACAGCGCAGTCACTGCCTTTGACTCCGGAGAAATGGCTACTTTTGACGAAATCGAAAGCGTCAGCATCGAAGTTGATGGACAAGCCGACCCCTCACAGCCTGCGCTGCGCACAGCATCAGCCAGGGGCACAAGCTCACACTCCGGCAGGCAAGTGCAGTGGATTCCTGGCATGGGGCGAGCCATTTCAGCCGGGCATGGCTACTATCTGGTCGATGCAGGCACACAAGGCTTTCAGCTAGTGCGCAGCACTGGACAAGTTTCTGTAGCCACTGGCAGAGCAGCTGTGCAAGGACTGGCGCAATCCTGCGCACAAAACCCGTTGGCTCCCGACTGCAAGGCCCTCGCCTCAGCTGCTCGCTCACCCCAAATAGCCAACTGCACGATCTTGTCTGAGCTGATCTCCAACTCCAGCATCGACTGCAATGTCAATTTGCTCAAAATAGAGTTCAAGGACGATTTGCTGATGGGCAGCTTTTCTTTGGAAGGCAGCCTGTCAGTCACCCCTTATGGCAGTACCAGCCTACGCTGGATGCCTCTGCCAGTTTTTCCCTTCGCGGCAGTGGATATCTCCGGCAATGCCCGAGGCGTGGTGGATCTGACCATTGGCGCCAAAGCCTTTGCAGGCCTAGGTGGGGAACAGCAGGCATTCAAATCAGTTGCCACCCCAAAGATCGACGGAACGCTGTTTTGGTCATCACTGATGTGGCTGCCGTCCTCCAGCTACAGCGGCCTAGAACTCGCTTCCATGTCCAAGGGCTATGGCCATGTCCCGCCCATTTCCGGGCTCGACGATGCTGCGGCCCAGATGAAAGACGGCACCTCTTCTGCGCCCGCCGAGCTCAAGCGATTCAGCGCTGTCACCACCGACAAAAAAAGCTTGCTGACCATCACGCTGCTTCTCAACCGCGCCAGCCCCGCTGGTGTGGTGTTTCCGGTCAAGCTCAAAGCCGGCATTGTGGCTACCGCCAAGGGCTCCATCGGCCTAGAGCTACAAGCGGCAGAGCGAGTGCGCTTTTTCTACGACATGGATATCAATCTGGGAGCTCGCTGTAAAAAAGTCTGGAAGGTCACGGCCTGCTATGGCATCAAGATTCCCCAGCGCGCCAGCGGCAAGACCAAGGTCAAGCACTATCAAAAATTCAGTGCATCGGTTCTGGCCAACGGTGAATTTGCACCAGGGATACAACTGGCGGTAACGGCTGGGCCTCGCGGCATTGCAGAGGAGTTGCTCGAGGCCTCTGCGGGCGTTTCCGTGCCTTTTTATGCCGTGGTCAATGAGTTCAAGTTCGAGACCAGCAACTTTCCGGAAGATGAACTGAAGCAGCTCAATCCTGCCTGCAGCAATACTGGTGCAAGCGCAGCATTCGGCGTCAACCTGAAGCTGGAAGCCGGAGCCAAGCTGAAACCTGGAGTTGACCTGCATCTTGCAGGAAAAAAGGTCAAGATTTCCTTCTTGCCAGAGGTCAACATCTTCAGCGCGGACTACACACGCCCACTCATCCCAGCGAGCTTGCGTCGCTTCACCAAGGCCGGTTCTTCGCCGTCTATTGAATGCCTTCCCGTCGATTTGCGGCCAGCCTCCTCACTACCGGCCACATACTCTTGGATACCCGGCGAACTGAACTGGGAGCAACTGACCCAGGTCGTTGTCAAGGATTACAAACTGATTCGCGAAGACAATGGCAACCTCGTTCTTTATTATCTAAAGCGCAATGCCGAAGGGCAATTAACCGCTCAGGAAAAGGTCTGGGATGCAGGAATCAAAGATCATCCAGGCAGCCGGATTTCCTTCGAGAAAACCAAAGGTCAGCTCGTTTTCTATACCTTGCGTGAAGAGGTAAAAGCCCAATGGCCTAGCAATTCAGCACTGAAGAAAACTCAAGGCGCCAAGTTACTCCTGAGCGCCGCAGGCCTGGAAATTTGGAGTGCGGAGAACAAACGCCTCTGGAGGGCAGGGAAATAGGCGGCAAACAAGGCCGCACTACCGCTGAGGAAAGCACTTGCTAAAAGTGCTTTCCTCGATGTTCTACGGCGCGCTCTGCATAGCGATTGAAGCGCCAGGAGTCACCCTCTGCCGTGATACGCCGCCAAACCACGCGCTTCTCGGCGGGCTCCATGGCCGTCCAGTGCTGCACCTCGTCAAAGCTGCGCCCACAGCCTTTGCACTTTTCATCGCCCTGACTGGTGGAGCAAATCGCAATGCAGGGCGTATCGGGTGTGGTATCAAACCATGTCAGCCAGGCTGCCATGGCATAGGAAGGAAAGCCCTCCACGGCCACCTCGGACTCGCACGCATAAATCATCAGCCCATAGACCTGGGCCAGAGCCCGCACCTCGGGGGTCAACAACACGCCATCCGGTGAGGGAGAGCGATCTCGCCAGTAGTTGATGGCAGCTTCGATGTCGGTGATGTGGATGGCAGTCATGGAGCAGGAATCATAAGCCGCCACTGCCAAGGCTGCCTCAACAAGGTTGCTCCACTTTTAGTAGCTAAAAATGCTGCCCGCCAGCGCACTGCAAGACACATGCACGAGAAAAAAACCCAGAAAACAAATGGGTTTTGCACCTTGTCATCGTTGGCCCACTGTGTTGAAATCGCCCCCTTCGAAGGGGAGTAGCTCAACCAGCCTGTGCGCGCACATGTCTGGCAGCGAACTGGTCGTCAATACGAAGCTTTACGCTTCCGGCCATTCGGATTGCAGTCATGCTGCAATCGAGCAAGACCTTTGATGGACCCGTGACGGTCGATCAAAGAACTCCCCGAGGCAGGTTTCCTTGCCCGGATGGGTGCTTAGGCTTACGTCGCAATGGTCAATTAGTATCAGCGGCAAGCGCGGCACATACGTCACACTTGCTGCGACAACATTCGAAAACGAGGAAAAAACACATGGACCTGGACTTTCTCACCCATGCGCCCTTCTGGATCGCGCTGGGCCAGATCATCATCATCGACATTCTGCTGGGCGGCGATAACGCCGTCGTGATTGCGCTTGCCTGCCGCAAGCTGCCACCTGAACAGCGCCGCAAGGGCATCATCTACGGCACGGCCGGTGCCATCATCCTACGTATCATCCTGATCGCCTTCGCCATGGTGCTGCTGCAGCTGCCATTCCTGAAGGTCGTGGGCGCCATCTTGCTGGTCTGGATCGGTATCAAGCTAATTGCTCCCGATGACGACGATCACGACAACATCGAAGGCAGCGACAAGCTGTTTGCCGCCATCAAGACCATCATCGTGGCCGACCTGGTGATGTCCGTGGACAACGTGATCGCCATTGCCGGTGCGGCTCAAAGCTCGGGCGAACACCAGATGCTGCTGATCGTGCTGGGTCTGCTGATTTCGGTGCCTATCATCGTCTGGGGCTCGCAGCTGGTCATCAAGCTGATGGAGCGCTTCCCCCTGATCATCGTGGCTGGCGGCATGCTGCTAGGCTGGATTGCTGGCGGCATGCTGGTGACCGACCCTGTCTTCGTGAACACCGAGAAGTGGCTGTGGATGCCCAAGCTGGGTACAACCGACGCACAAGGTCTGGCTGAAATCTCCAGAGCCCTGTACTGGTCCGCTCACATTGGTGGCGCTCTGCTGGTGCTGGCTCTGGGCAAGTTCATTGCCAGCCGCCGCCCCACCTCTGCGGCCCACTAAATCGCGCAAATCCAAGCATTCGTGATGAAAGACGGGAACTGACCGCCCCATTCACGAATCACAACTGGAAACCAGCCGGCCCCACGCAACTGCCTGGGGCCGCATTCTTCAACCTTCGTTCCAGTAAGGACGCACTTTGAATCCCATCATTGTTTACGTGGATGACGCCACATACGCCCAGCCCATGCTCGAAGCGCTGGCGGGATCGAGCCAGGCGGCTTCCTCCCACTGGTTGCTGGTGGCCTGTGCTCCGCGCATGACCCATCGTGTGAGCAAGTGGGTCAGCCACCGTGCTCGTGAAAACTGGCGTGGCAAATGGGCTGACAAGCTGTTTGCGGCATTGCTGCCCGTCATGGCCAATGCGGGCGGCAAAGTCACCCCTGTTTTGGCCAAGGGCCCGCTGACAGAGCTGGTTGCCGAGTTGCAGCAGCAGCATGGCCCAGCCCAGATCATCGATGCCCGCCGCCCCAAGCAAGAAGCCATGCAAGCAGCCCCCGCCAAGGTAGGCAGCAAAGCAGGTGCCAGCGAGGGCCGTTGGAATCTGCCCGGCACCATGGCTGCCATTGCGGCCATGATGGGGTTTGTGATCGACGACTCGCTCTCGATTTAAGAGCAGCCTCCAAACCTTGAAAGCCTTGTGCGGTAACCACTGCACAAGGCTTTTTTCATGGGCCGGCAGCGCGCCAGCGCGCAGGCAGCACCTACTGCTATGCTGGGCGGCATGAAAATCCTCGTCAAATGGCTTCTTTGCGCGGCGGCTCTGCTCGGGGTCGCCTATGTCTACAGCGGCGTTCAGGTACAAAGCTTTGGCTCGGCCATGATTGCGGCCTTGGTCATCGGCCTGCTCAACACCATCATCCGGCCCATACTCGTGGTGCTGACCCTGCCCGTGACCATCGTCACCGTGGGCCTGTTCCTGTTTGTGATCAATGGCCTGATGTTCTGGATGGCCTCCGGCATGCTGGGAGGCTTTCATGTCACAGGCTTCTGGGCCGCCATGCTGGGCGCACTGATTTACTCGGTGCTGGGCCTACTTATTGATCGACTTGTCGCGCAGCTGTTCTCTGAGTAACTCATCCACGGCACGCAAGCGTGTGTCGATGATGGATGCCTCGAAGTAATCGGCCTTGGCCCCTGCCTTGCGGGCCAGATCCTGCGCCGCCTTGAAGCGGTCCACCGCAGCTGCGTAGTCATAGTGCGCGACCTGGGCTTCAGCCTCGGCACGCAGTGCTCTCATTTCCTGGCCCTGGCTGCGCCATACGCGCGCCAGCGTCTGCCAGGCCAGACCATCCCGAGGGTGGTCTGCCACCCAGGTCTGCAAAGGGCTGGCCATGGGTGCCGCCTGGTTGAGCTTGAGCAGGATATCGGTCTTGAGCAACAACTCGGGCCTGCGCGGTGCAACCCGCTCCACCACATCAATCGTTGCCAGGCTCGGCCCCGCCAGGTTGCCGCTGGCTGTCACCTTGGGTGCCTCCTGAGGGGGCTTGCTGGATTGAGAAGGAAGGGCCGCCAGCGCTGCCTGGGGGTTGTCTGCCTTGTATTCCAGCTCGGCATTCAGCCACTGCGCCTGGATATGGGCCTGCGTATTGCCCGCTGTCGCGGCCAGCAAGCGCTGCCCCATCTCACGGGCCAGAGGCCAGTCCCGCAAATACATGGCGCTGAGCGTGGCGGCATACAGCTGCGCCACCTGCTCCAACGAACTTTGACTGGCAAAGCTGCCCGAACGTGGCAGCGTGGCCCACTGACGCCGCACTTCCACGCCGGAATTGGAGATCACACGGGCGCGGGCCGCCATCATCACGTGCTCCATCGTGGGCACGGGATCGGCCACCCGCTTGCCGGGCGGAATGCGCGAGTCCATGTCGGCGATACGCTGGGTGGTCAGCGGGTGGCTGCGCAGATACGGCCAGCTTCCGTTGTCATTGAGACGGCTGGCCTGCTGCAACTTGCCAAACATGCTCACAAAACCTTGTGGGGCAAAGCCCGCAGGTGCCATCAGGCTGTAGCCCATGCGGTCAGCCTCGCTCTCCATGGCACGCGAGAAATTCAGCTGGTTCTGCATCACCGCCGCTGGCCCGCCCATCATGATGGCCATGGCCGCATCGGGACTGCGTGTCGCGGCCAGGGCGCCCAGCAGCATGGAAGCCAGCATCAGCGGTGTCTGCTTGCCTTGCTGCGCCAGCATGCGGGCGATATGGCGCTGGGTAATGTGACTGGTTTCGTGGGCAATGACCGATGCCAGCTCATCGCCGCTGCTGACCACGCTGATTAACCCCAGATACACGCCCATGTAGCCGCCGGGCAGTGCAAATGCGTTGACCTGCCTGTCCTTGCCCAGTATCAAAGTCCAGGCAAAGCGCTCTTCCAGCTCTGGCGACAGCTCACCACTTTTGCGTGCCGCATCCTGCAAATGCAGCCAGATCCCTTCCACATACTCCTGCAGCACCGGGTCATCCAGATAGTCCGGGTCACGGTACAGCTCCTTGATGATGGAGTCTCCCAGACGCCGCTCTTCGCCAGTCGTCATCGACGAGGCGCCGTCACCCAAGGTCGGCAAACCCGCAGCTTGGGCAGTACTCGCCACAGGAGAGGCGATCTGAATCGCTATCAAAATAGAAGCTGTCAGCGCTTTTAGGGTATGGATTTTAGGCAGTTTTTGCATCAAAAATGGCATGGCAATCAGGGCATTGCCAGCATCAGCCCAGCTGAATGCCGACCGTTCAACACCCTACTATGATGCCTTGATTGATGGGCACCGCGACTTGCCAGGCTGATGTACCCAGGTCAAGCCGCAAGAGCCCCTCCATCCCACCTGTACTTTGAGCCGCAGAGCCACGCGCATCTGGGGCCGGAAAGAATCACGCCATGTCCTCTCTCACTCACTTCGACGCCCAAGGCCAGGCCCATATGGTGGACGTAGGCGCCAAGCCCGCCACCCACCGCATCGCCGTCGCCGAAGGCCGCATCACCATGAAGCCGGAAACCCTGGCCATCGTGGAAGCCGGCAGCGCCAAAAAGGGCGACGTTCTGGGTGTAGCCCGCATCGCCGCCATCATGGCCGCCAAGAAGACCAGCGACCTCATCCCTCTGTGCCACCCGCTGGCACTGACCCGCGTGGCCGTGGAATTTGAGTTACAGCCTGAATCGAGCTCCATCCTCTGCACCGCCACCGTGGAGCTAAAGGGCCAGACCGGCGTGGAAATGGAAGCCCTGACCGCCGTGCAAGTTGGTTTATTGACGATCTACGATATGTGCAAGGCTGTGGACAAGGGGATGGTGATGGAGGGAGTGCGGTTGCTGGAGAAGCGGGGGGGGAAGTCGGGGAGCTGGACAGCCATGTGTCAAGAAATTGGCAAGGAAAGTTGAGACTCGACAAACGGCTCGCAACCTGTTCCAGAACAGGTTTCATGCTCGCCTTAAACATCAACATAATTAGGAACCTAGGCGTTACTGTTTTCTAATTCCAATACAGTCAAAAATGACGACCGAAGCATCTGTGCACACTTCAGCAACTATCAACAAAGCACTCGAAAATCTTCAAGACCGACTAGTGAGCAGACAGATATGTGTCGGCATCTATGGCCTAGGCTATGTCGGATTGCCTCTGGCATTAAGGTTTGCAGAAGTCGGCATCAAAGTTATCGGCTTCGATATTGATGCGACCAAGATTCGACAGCTCAATACAGACCAGAGCTATATCGAGCGAATCACGGCAGCGGCAATTCGACAGGCCCGCGACCATGGGTTCATTGCCACATCGGACTTCAGTCGAACTAGCGAAGTCGATGCGCTCATTATCTGCGTGCCAACGCCTCTGAACTCTCATCGAGAGCCTGACCTGTCATTCATCATCAACACCATCGAAGCCGCGCTGCCCCATATGCGCGAGGGACAATTGCTCAGCTTGGAAAGCACAACTTGGCCAGGCACCACCGACGAAGTGCTTGCGCCTCGGCTTCGCGCACACGGGCTGGAACCCGGTAAGAACTGTGCCCTGGTTTTTTCGCCCGAACGCGAAGACCCCGGCAACCCTCAGTACGGCACCAAAAACATCCCCAAAGTCATCGGCGGCCACACCCCTCGCTGTCTGGAACTGGGCATGGCCCTATACCAGCACGCCATACAGAGCATGGTGCCCGTCAGCAGCACCAAAGCGGCAGAAATGACCAAGCTGCTGGAGAACATCCACCGCAGCGTCAACATCGGCCTGGTCAACGAAATGAAAATCGTGGCCGACAAAATGGGCATCAACATCCATGAAGTCATCGATGCCGCCGCCACCAAGCCCTTTGGTTTTGTGCCCTACAAACCCGGCCCCGGATTGGGCGGGCACTGCATCCCCATTGACCCGTTTTATCTGACCTGGAAAGCCCGTGAATACGGCATCAACACCCGGTTCATTGAGCTGGCTGGCGAAATCAACCACTACATGCCGCGCTGGGTGGTGGGCAAAGTAGGTGATGCGTTGAATGAGCACGGCAAGGCCATTAAAGGCAGCCGCATTTTGGTGCTGGGGCTGGCCTACAAAAAAAACATTGACGACACGCGCGAATCACCCGCCGTGGAAATCATGGATCTGCTGCAAGACAAAGGCGCCGTGATTGCGTACAGCGACCCGCACGTGCCCACTTTCCCCCGCAAGCGCGACTACCACTTTGACCTGCAATCGGTAGCGTTGACGGCGCAGCACATCGTCAGCTATGACTGCATCGTGCTGGCGACGGACCATGATCTGTTTGACTATGTGCTGTTGCAAGCCCATGCACAACTCCTCGTGGATACACGCGGGCGGCTGGCGTGTGCTGGCAATGTGGTTGCGGCATGAGGCAGTGCCAATGACCCAGCAGCGCATCTTGCATATCACCCGCAACCTGCCCCCCTTGATTGGCGGCATGGAGCGCCTGAACTGGCACATTGCGGATGAACTTTCAAAATATGCATCGGTACAACTCATCGGCCCTAAAGGCGCTGCTGCCATCGCACCTCCTGCCGTGCCCGTCCAAGAAGTGGCACTGCGCCCATTGCCTCGATTTTTGCTGACCTCCGCATGGCAAGCTGTGGCCAAAGCCCGTAGCTTTCAGCCTCATATCGTGCTGGCAGGCAGCGGTTTGACAGCACCTGCTGCTTGGTTGGCTGCACGGGCCAGCGGTGGCAAAGCATTTGTGTATTTGCACGGACTAGATGCGGCCGTGCGCCATCCGCTTTACCGCGCCATCTGGTACCCTGCGATCCGTCACATGGATGGCGTGATTGTGAATAGCCAGCCCACAGCACAGTTGGCCCTGCAGTTGGGTGTGGCCCCAAAAAAAATCACCACCATTCACCCCGGTGTGCATATCCCTGTAGAGCGCCAAACACCGCAGGCGCTGCAAGCATTCCGCCAGCATCACGACTTGGGTAATGCGCGGGTTTTGCTCTCTGTGGGGCGCCTGACCGAGCGCAAAGGCCTGCGCGAATTTGTGCAATATGCCTTGCCTGCCATCGTGCAGTCTGCACCAGACACGGTGTTGGCTGTAGTCGGCGATGCGCCGAGCGATTCGCTGCTGGCAGGGGTGCAAACGCGCGCCAGTATTCAAGTGGTTGCCGATGCGGCGGGGATTGGTCAGCACCTACGCTTTCTGGGTGTGATCACCGACCCGCAAGAACTGGCCTGCGCCTACGAAAGCGCTTCGCTCCACACCTTCCCTGTGCGCGAACTGCCTAGCGACCCGGAAGGTTTTGGCATGGTGGCGATTGAAGCAGCAGCGCATGGCCTACCCACAGTGGCGTTTGCGACAGGGGGGATTGTGGATGCCGTGGCCGAAGGAGAGTCTGGCCATCTGGTTGCACCCGGAGATTACGCTGCTTTGGCACAGGCTGCAGAGCAAGTGTTGACTGCGTCCAGCAACGCTGCTTGGCGAGCCAGTAGTCGCAACTTTGCGACGCAGTTTGCTTGGCCGGTAATGGGTCAGAAGTTGAGGGACGTGCTGCAAGTGAATGCAGCATACAGGCCAAGGATTGCGAATTGAACTGCCATGCACTCTACAGATAGGTTGGAACGTCAGCCACATGCCGTTATTGATCTGGCATCACGGCGACTCAAAGCGCTCAAAATCGAACGATTGCTGGGGTTGCAGCAATTTCCTCAGCCGATACGGGTGCTAGAAATAGGCTGTGGTTCTGGGGGTATCGCGCATTACTTTGCAAAGCACCCAAGCTTGCAGTGTTCTGTGACAGCGGTCGATGTGCACGATAACCGCCAAATACAGGAGGGTTACGTCTATCATAATGTGCAAGGCGTGCAATTGCCTTTTGCTGACCAGCAATTTGACGCAGTCATCAGTAATCATGTCATTGAGCATGTGGGTGATACGGCAGCACAGCTAGAACATTTGCGTGAAATACGCCGCGTACTGACATGCACTGGCAAAGCCTATTTGGCGGTACCCAACCGTTGGATGGTGACCGAACCCCACTACCGTCTGAAATTCTTGAGTTGGCTGCCTCATGCATGGCGTAGCACCTATCTGCGGTGGATGGAAAAAGGGAGCGTGTACGACTGCGAGCCACTGCAAATGCGTGAACTGGAGCGCATGCTGGAAGCAGCGGACTTGCAGTATTGCAACCAATGCGTGGAAGGTTGGCGTGTGACCTTTGAAATTGAGCGTCCTACGCATTGGAGTAATCGTGTGTTGACCCACTGCCCAGATGCTCTACTTCAGCCGCTTAGTCCGATCATCCCAACGTTGATTTACCAGTTGAGAAGGTCCTGCTAATGGATACGGCTATTCCTGCCATCTGGTTTCCTACAGTGCGTACGGGCACAGGCACTGATGTATTCACAGAGCGCTTGGTAGCGGGCTTGCAAAAACGTGGGGTGCGGGCAGAAATTACCTGGCTTCCCTTACGAGCTGAATACGCCCCTTGGACGGTGAGTGTGCCTCGGCCACCATCGTGGGTCACGGTGGTGCATGTCAACACTTGGCTGCATATGCGCTTTATTCCACGCAATCTGCCGGTTGTAGCAACTATTCACCACGCTGTACACCACCCGGATGCCAGTGCTTACAAAGGCCCTCTGCGTGCAGCCTATCACCGCTGGTGGATAGCCCCTAATGAACGCCGTGTGTTACGCCACGCTCAATGTGTGGTGGCGGTCAGCCAGTTTGTAGCCCACAGCACTCAGCACAGTCTGTTAGATGTTCCCATGCAGGTTATCTACAACGGTGTGGATACTGAATGCTTTTGCCCTAGTGCGCGCCAGCGGCAGCCAGGTGAACCGTTCAAATTACTGTTTGTGGGCAGTTGGATGGCGCGCAAAGGGGTGGATTTGTTAGCGCCAGTCATGCGCCAGTTGGGTGAGAAGTTTGTATTGCACTACACCGGAGGCCCGACCGCAGAAAAAGACAAGGCCCACATGCCGCCCAATATGATCGACATTGGCCGCTTGCAAGGTGATGCTGCTGTGATAGCTGCCATGCAGAATGCAGACGCGCTGCTGTTTCCATCGCGCAGCGAAGGCCACCCCCTAGTGGCGATAGAAGCCATGGCCTGTGGCTTGCCCATTATTGGAATGCACGGGTCGTCCGTCTCTGAAGCGGTTGCTGACGGTCAAACCGGCCTGCTGTGCCCACCCAATGATGTTGCGGCGTTGGTGACTGCCACGCGCAGCCTAGCCGCTGACCACGTCCGGTACGCCAGACTGGCGCAAGCCGCGCGGCTGCAGGCAGTAGAGCGTTTTTCAGAAACCGCCATGACCAACGCATACCTGCACCTGTACCAGTGTGCCACCGCAGATGCCCAAGATGCCAAAGGTGCCCTGTGACTGCCGCCATCACCATCCATTTCAAAAAACCCAAGCTCACCAGTGCGTGTATTGACAGCTTGTTGGCCGATGGCTGGGCACCCATTCTGGTTTGGGACAACTCGGAAGATGCAGGGGCCAGCTTGCAACACCTGCAAACCCGGTATGCGGCAGAGCCCCGCGTAGTGCTGGTTGCCAACCCCCGCAACCTGGGTTTTGGCAAAGGCATGAACGCCGCGCTGGCAGCCCTGGGGCGCTATGGCTACACCGGGCCGGTGCTGCTGGTCAACAACGATGCCCAGGTGCAACCGGGGATGCGCTTCGCGTTAGAAGCGCGACTGACGCACTCCAATACCCCCATGCTGATTGCACCGCGCCTGATGCAGGATGGCCAAGAACAAGGCTGGCTGTACTACCAGCCATGGCTGGCATTAGTCACCAAGCGCCCCGTTTGGGGCAGCTTTGCGTACCTGAGTGGCTGTTGCCTGCTGGTGCAGCGGCCCGACAACACCCAGCCTCTGTTCGACGATACCTTCTTCATGTACGGCGAAGACGTGGAACTATCGTGGCGCATTCGCCGCCAAGGCGGGCAATTGGTGCTGCTGGATCGCAGTTATCTGCAGCACGACGGATTGGGCAGCAGCGGCCATGCCAGTGCGGCCTATGAGCGGTATTTGGTGCAGTCCCACTGGCTGCTGGCGGAAAAACTGGCGCCCAATGCATTTTCTGCAACGTTGATGCGTGTGTTGCGGATTCCCCCCCTGCTAGCGCGTGCTTGCCTGCGGTCGTGGAGGTATCGGTCATGGGTGCCACTGCGGGCATTCATTGATTTGCTTCGTTAATGCCTAAGTTGGACAACTCAAGGAGTGGACTGTGTTTGAGCAAACAGGCCCTTCACAAACCAGGATGCCCGGCGATAGCCGCGCGTGAAATATCGGGGTGCCATCATCATCCATTCGGATACGAGCATGTTATGTCCTAGCCAAGGATAGGAGCGGAAAATTGCTTGCATAGGGAGTGCACTTGGATCAATGTCATGCGCATGCTTGATGGCTTTGCTTAAAAAAAATGGATTAGATGGAAAAGCGGAGTGCGCATGAGTCAAGAGCGCTGTTGCAGCCGCATGCTTTCTTTCTGGGGTGGCTCGACCAGTTGCTGCCAACCGATGATGCAAATGCAAAATTGCCGCCACCAATGGCTGCGAGTTTTTTCCTGAACGTCTAATACGAGAAAGTCGAGCGTTGTCATGCTGGACATAGGCGCCTACTGGAATAGCTGTTTGGTGCCAGTCCAGCTCCCCTATTTCGGCTAAGTCAAGCATCCAGAGATAGTCGTCATATAAAACAACATCTTCGCGCCATTGCATATGTTGGATAGCGGCTCTTTTAAATATGGATCCCTGTCCGAACCCGCTAATGCCAATGGAAAGAAAAGCGACCGTCGGGTAGTCGCCAGAAGAAGGAATTTCAAAAAATCCTTTTCCCAATCCATCTTTGGAAATTATTTCGAGTGGCGCCGAATAAATATCCGCATGACGAGATTCAATAAAGATCAGCTGCTCGGCGGCAGATGGATATAAATAGTCATCATCATCCAGAAACCTAATATATTTTCCGCGCGCTTTATTGAGGCCGTAATTTCTGGCCGCACAAGCATTTCCAAGTGCCATTTCGTTAAAATGAACTCGGGCATCACTTTTAAAATTCTTTGCAACCGATTTCCATGAATCATCGGGGCCGTTAGGTATTACTAAGACCTCGACTTCATCGCTGGGTGCGGCAGCCAAAGCACTTGAAATAGCACGATTAAGAAAGATCGGACGCTTGAATGTTGGGATAACGACGGAAAGAAGTGGCGTCATTTTGGCGAATCCGTATGTGTCGAAATTGACAATATATCTGTGAATTCACGACTAGTTGGATATCGAATCGCAAGCTCGTCCAAGCTAACTTCTCTCGCCTTCACTCCATGCTTCAAATCAAAAATCCGCCGCCCCGCCAGTGCCTCCCGAAACCAATTCATTCCACCCGAATTTTCAAGGTATCCAGTGTTGTACTCGCAGACAACGGGGATGCCTGCAGCCAACAGGTTTGGCGCACCGCGCAGTGCATGGCCTTCATAACCCTCGATATCCATCCATAGCAGCGCACCATCGTGCGGGCAATCCACATCGTCGAGACGCGTGGAAGCGACAGGCAGGCCCGTGCGCCCAATCGAATGGTTGCCACTGTTGGTTGAGGACTCCGTGAGAAATAACGAAGCATGGGACTCTGTTCCTACCGCCTGTGCCAGCACGCGCACACGCTCCGACAAGCCGTTCAGTGCCAGGTTGGCGCGCAACAGTCGAAGATTGGTCGGGTGCGGCTCGATGGCAGTGGCCGATTGCATTAGTCCGCGTGCCATTGCCGGAATAACGATGGTGCCGATATTGGCGCCGACATCGATCAAGTGCTGGGGACGGGGCAGGCCCTCTCGCTCAATGATCGCCAAGGCCGTTTGCAGTTTGGCAAAGTCAAACTCGCCATGCAGGAATAATTCGCGGCCAATCACTTTGTCCGCAGTCGCAACTACGAAATGTTCAGGACGCCCGGTCACTAAATACGGTACCGGCATGGCGTCGTAGACAGCGCGACGCAGCAGCGCAGGCCCGGACTTCAACAGCAAAAATAAAGCCCGGCTAGCGGCCAGCAAGGGGCGACGCAGCACCTGGGAGTTGCGTATGGGGTTAGGCAAAGACATGCGTAGCTTTCATCAAACGGGTTATCAGCGGATGCGTAGCGCGCCCTGAAGCAAAAAAACAATCATCACGGTCTCTGCTACGTAGCCAGCCCACACCGCCCCAGTCAGCCCATAAGCAGGAGCGAATACTGCCACGCTCACCACGCTCACCACCCCGCCGATGGCGTAGGCCCAACCAATCTGCTGTGTTCGGCCATGATGGATGGCGTGGTAATTGAGCAGCGCCCGCAATACCTGCAGCATGGGCAACCAGGCCAGCAGGCGCAAAACCGCCACCGCATCTGCAAAATAGGCACCAAAAACTACGGGCAGCAGCGGGGCCACTAGCCACAGGACACCACCCACGACCAACGCCAGAAGCATCAGCGCGGCACCGGAGCGGCGCAGCTGCCGTGCCGGGTTAGCGTGGGCATACAGGCGCGGCCATAACGCTTCTTGCAAAGCCAGCACAGGGAGGCTGGCCATGTCCACCACCCTCTGGGCCACGTTGTAGGTGCCTGCCAGGCCAAACCCCGATTGTGCCAGCATGGGCTTGTTGAACTCGCCTTGCAATTTGGTGGCAAAAACGGCCAAGCTGAATGGCAGCCCGCTGCGCGCCGTCATGGGCTCCGGCAGCACCGCATCAGGCGCTTTGGCCGCCGCGCGCAAAGGCAGCCATAACAGCGCGGCATAGATCAGCCCGCTGGCCGCGTAAGTCCACAGCACGGCGGTGACACCTGGATCCCCCATGCCTGCCCACAGCAGGCCCAATGCCATCAGCCGCGCGCCCGGCAAGCCCGCGTTGACGGCGCCAAAGGCATGGGTGCGCTGCTGCGCCTGCAGGTGGCGGGCGCACAGCTCGGTCAACGAGGTTGCGGATAGTTCGGCTGCAGCCACCACCACCAGAGCAAGCAGCGCTATACGCTCAGGCAGCAACCACAGGGCCACCACCACCGACGCAGCCACGCACGGCAGGAGCGTGCGGAGCCACCAATGCAGCGCACGTGCCAGATAGTTGCCAGCGTGCGCTGGGTCGCGTGCCGCATTGCGCAGCAGCATGTGGGATAAGCCCAAGCCGACAAAAGGGGTGAAAAACGAGGAGACAGCCACCACTGCCACAAACTGCCCATAAGGTTGTGCGCCCAGCTGCCGCGCCAGCCACACCACCGTGGCGGCTTGCGCGGCAGCCCGCAGCAGCATCCAGCCCAGCAAAACCAGGCCGCTACGGGCCAGACCACCGGGGCGCCAGCGGATGGAAAGCCTGCTCATGCCCAGCGCGGGTCAAACCAAGCAGTGAAAAGCGATGGCTGCGGCATTACTCGGTGCCACGGTACATCAACGCCGTAATTTGCTCAGATATCAGCCCCATCATGAAGGTAATGACGCTGCCCGTATAAAGCAAGGTACTCATATTGGTGAATTTATGCATAGTGATAAATGTCCAACCGTACCAGCCGCTGGCCAGAAAAAACATCAATAATGCTACCGGTGCAAAGATTTTCATTGGCGAAAACAGCGTGCCAATCTTGAAGATGATGAGCAAAAATCGCGTGCCATCGCGCAGCAGGCGGATGTGGCTTTTGCCGATGCGCTTGGCCGCGTGGATGGGGATGTACGCCACCGAGTACCCAGCGCGAAAAAACGCCATGGTGCTGGTGGTGGGGTAAGAAAAGCCATTGGGCAGCAGATAGAGAAACTCGCGGAACTTGTCCGCCCGCACGGCGCGAAAGCCGCTGGTCAGGTCTTCCACCTTGTGCCCGGTCATCCAGCTGGCTAACCGGTTATACAGCCCGTTGGCAAAGCCGCGCCCGATGCTGGCTTGCGAGCCTTTCTGACGTGCGCCTACGACCATGTCGTGACCTTGCCCCAGCGTGTCCAGCAAGCGTGAAATATCAGAGGGATCATGCTGTCCATCAGCGTCCATAAATACGAGAACGTCTCCGGTGGCCGTGCGTGCACCAGTCTTGATCGCTGCCCCATTGCCTTTGCTGTAAGGGTGGTGGACTACTCTTGCGCCGGCTTGTTCAGCAATGACAGCGGTGTCGTCAGTAGAGCCATCGTTGACGACCAACACCTCCGCATGCGGGTATTGGGCGCGGATGTTTTTCACCGTGGCACCGATGGCGGCGGATTCATTTTTGGCGGGAAGAACGATCGAAAGTTTCATGGCAGCGTAGACGGTATCAAAAAGTATTGCAGCGAGTATGCCTGTGCAAAATCAAAACCCATCCACCGGCACAAAGCCGACGATGCGCTGCCGCGCATCCAGCAGTGCTACCCACTCCTGAGTTGTACTACTCGTCAGTGGTAGGTAATACAGCTCTTGTTCTGTTAATCTTGTTTTTGCAACGGCCGATTGCAGCGTAGCCGCGCTGTAGGGGCGCCGTTGCAGCAAGGTCGCCAAGGGTTTTGCGCGCGCGGCAATGGCGGCTTGCGCCGTGCTCCACGGCAGCCAGCAGCTAGGGCGCATCGTCGGGGATATGCCAGCGAGCCCCAGTTCCACGCTTTGCAGGATTTCAGCTCCATCTTTGGGTACGCGGGTATTCATGGATAACATCCCCCACCAAGGAAGCTGCCGCATACCTGCGGGAGCCTCAGGCAACTCCTGGATTTGCACCTCGTTGGCAGTGGCTAGCACCAGCCGGTCTACTTCAAAAGCTATACCCACAGGACGGACCTCCCACACACTGTGCAGTCCATACAGCAGCGCCAGCACTTGCAACGTGCCAATAAGGCCAAAGTCCACCCACTGCGCCCTCCGTGACTTGGCCGGGCTAGCTAGCAGCAAAGTCAACACCGGGCTGCAGACCACATCGACAGCCAGCAGGCAGAAAAACACCTTGCCCACACCCAACATAGTCTGAAACGGCGGCGGGTACAACCGCCAAACACATAGGCCGCAGAAACCAGGCCAACACAGGCCGACAACAGCAAATGCCTAAGCGCGTAGCGGCTGGCAAACTTCAAGCGCGTGGGGTGGGCGCTGCTATTCACAAGGGGCTCCTGGGGGTATGCTTGATATTACTTTGATAGCTGATGACGTAGTTACAGAAATGGTTTTAGGCTGTTTTTTCCAAAATTTTGATGACCAGCCGTAATTACTTCGCTGCCTTTACCTGCGCTTGCAGCTCTTGCCATTCCTTTTGCATGCGCTGGCGCAGCCACGGGTTACGCGGCCAATGGGGCTTGTGCTCCTCCAGGATTTCTGCCATTTCCTCGCCAATGCCAGCACTTTTCAGCACTACAGCCGTTAGTTGCAAATTTTGCAGGCTGGGGACCGCTTGCACCGCCGCCAGCAAATGCTCCATTGTCGGGCCTAGCTGTTTGGCATCAATGAACAAGCTAGCCATGAACACATGCAGGTTGGAGCGCTCCTGTGCCACCCCGGCAATTCGAGGGTTTTGCAGCGCCGCCTGGGCAATGGCCAACAAGTCGTCTTGCTGGATAAAGCCGCTGCAGCTTTTTTGCGAATGCAGGGTTTTGAGCTTGTCCAAGGTGCTGACGATAGAAAAACGCTGCGGTGCAAGCGGCAGTTCGCGCAGCACCTGATCGCGCCGCGCTTGCAACTCCGCCTCGGGCTTATCCAGCACGCACGCCAGTTGCAGCCCTTGCAGACTCAGGGTGCCTGCATTGGGGCGCAGTTGCGCTGTGGCATCAAGCACCTGCAGCGCGCTTTCGACCTTATTCATTTGTGACCAATGCTGCCCCAAATACTGCGCAGCCCGAATCGAACCAGGGTGCTGCCCGTACCACATTTGCGCAGCGATGAGGGGCTGACCAAACAGCGTGGTGGTTTGAAACAGCACCCCCGCCAGCAGCAGCCCATAAGCCCCCACGCCCAGTGCCAGCAGCCGCTCTGTGTGCCGCTTTTCAGCCCATTGCCATACCGCCACCAGCAGCGTAAACAGAGGCAAAGCCAAGGCCAGATAGTTGCGGTGCTCAAAATACAGCTCCAGCGGCACTACGCTGGACTCCACCACATGCGCCACCGCAAACCACATCAGTGCCAGCAAAGGCAGGCGCGTGCTACGGCGTACCGCAAAAGCCAACACCCAAATACCCAGCCAAGCCCCTGCCGCCACCAGTGCGGACAGGTTCTCAGCGGAGTAGATGGGGTAATCATCATGAAACGGGCCAAACGCCACGGCACGGGGCACAAAGGCCAGCCACAGGTAGTCCCACAAAATCACGGCTTCCGTCCACAACCGCCCGCCCAGGGTAAATTCGCGCACGGCGTAAGCTGAATCGGCTCCCCAGACGATGTTCAACAAATAAGCCCCAATTGCCGTGGCCGGAAGGTAAAAAAATAGCACTTTGAAGCCCAGCCACCCCCGCCGTTGCGCGGTATCGCTCAGCCGGGGCGGCATCAGCCAGCAGCCTTCCAGAACCCACGCCAGCAGGGGCAAAATCGCCGCCTGCTCCTTGGACAACACACCCAACAGCGTGCCCACCCCCAAACCACCTGCCATCCACAGCCAGCCACGCAGGCCCGGCTGTCCCAGATAGGCTCGACCCAGCAAATACAGCCACAGGCCCAGCAACATAAAGCTGCTCGACAGCACCGCCATGCGCTGCACCGCCATCAACACGCCCGAGGCCGACAGCGGCAGCAGCAACCACACGCCCGCGCCCAGTGCCGCCAGCCAGGCCGCCTTGGCCTGGGGCCAGCCTCGCAGGCACCCCAGGTTAAATAACACCGCCCACAGCAGCAGCCCGTTGATGGCGTGCAGCAAGGTGTTGGTGCGCAATATTTCTGGGGGGGAGGCAGGCCAGCCGCTACCGTCGATCAAAAAGCTGGCCAGGGCTATCGGGCGGCCCAGCGGCCCGGCGTCTCCTGCAAAGACAAACTCCAGCGCAGCCTCTGCATCTATCTGGCCTTGGGCAAATACGTAGGCCAGACCACCCAAATTAGGCGGGTCATCAAAATGCCAGCCACCGTTCCAGCCAAAACTATAGAGAAAAAGGGTCAGCCCGAGCAGGGTCAGAAAAAAAACCAAAGCCGCCATGCGCGACTGAAAAACATGGGGTATAGACAAATCAGATACCACGCAAAAAATCAGCACCACCAATGGTGCTGCGATAGGAAATTATCGGCAACTCGATGGCCGGTAACGTGTCTCCAGCGTGCCGCCAGTGCAGCTCCAACGCGAGATTTCATCCGATCCACCGCCTTGCACAACAACCGTAGCACCAGCCACCACCTTGGTGTTAAAGGTCACAATTACTTGGCTGGCATTAACCTGTATGGAGCGCACGGCATTGCCCTTAACGCTGGCCACAGACACCAAACCGGCCTGCGCATTGTTGGTGGGCCAATCGCCCTTGGTCACGTAATGCTCGGCGATGGCTGACTTGGCTGAGCTTGCCAAGCCTATCCCCTCAGCCACATGGGCACGCTTGGTGTAGTCTTGGTAGGCTGGCAAGGCCACGGCGGCCAAGATGCCAATAATGGCCACCACAATCATCAGCTCGATCAAGGTAAAGCCTGCTTGAACGCGTGACATGATGCCCTCCGTGTTAAAAATAAAAAAGGGTGACTAGCACCCTTTTTGATTTGGCTTGGCGTTTAGCCAGTTACCAGCGAGTTAACGGCAGGAAACTGGCAGGTACTTGGCGTTAATGTCTGTACCAGCAGCAGCATTGCATGTCCACTCCACGGAGCCGGCATTAGCTGCAGCAGCACCCTTGAAGACCAGCTTTTTACCGGCGTCCACTTTGGTGTTGAATACCACTGTAATTGTGCTGGTGGCAACGGTCACGCTACGCACTGCGTTGCCTTTGATGGATGCAGCAGAAGCAATACCGGCTGCGGTGTTGTCGGCAGGCCACTCCCCCTTGGAGGAGTAGTACTCGGTCAACGCAGTCTTGGCACCACTAGCCAAGCTCATGCCTTCAGACACGTGCGAGCGCTTTGTGTAATCCTGATAAGCAGGCAGAGCCACAGCAGCCAAAATACCGATGATCGCCACAACGATCATCAGTTCGATCAGGGTAAAACCCTTTTGAATGGAACGCTTCATTGAAAAACTCCCTAGGTTGATGAAGTAGCCATCTACTATGCAAGCTACGTGCCAGCTATTTTTTCTCGGTGTTTTCACTGAAAAATGACACGTTTGGCAAAAATTGTTCGCTTGCTAGAAACATTTTTGGCAACCCGTGCGGGCGTCATGACAAATTTGTCAGTCAGCTTGACGACCATCAAGCTCAATGGCTACTCCACGACAAAACGCATGGAGCTTCCCGCCAGCTCCACCGTATCGCCATTGAGCAAGGGGACCGACAGGGGACCGACTACCTGACCGTTGAGCTTGAGGTCTTCGCTCTTGCCTTCAAGCTGGGTCAGCACAAAGCCATGGGGTTTTTGTGTAATGGATGCAATGGCAACGCCAGGCTTTCCCAGGGTGGTGACAACCTTGAACAGCGGCACCTCCTTGCCCGCCAGGCTCCCTGTGAGCATGCGAATGACGGCATGACGCTCAGGCAAGGCCGATAAAGCGCCTTGAATGGTTGAAGCAAAGCTGGAGATTTCGCCAAAACCGGAGGGGCTGGACAGCTTGGCATAGTCACTGTCTGCCTCTTCAGAAATATGGGCCAATGACTTTTTGAGATTCTGGTTTGGAGATGCTGATGCATGCATATCGACAGCCGCAGTGTCCAAAAAGCGAATCTTGTAGCGTCCAATATCCAGCAAGTCGCCATTGAGCAAGTCCTGCTTCTGAACTGCCCGGCCATTGACATAGGTGCCGTTGGTGCTGCGGAGGTCTTCGATACTGACTTTGCCATCCGTGATGGTGAGCACTGCATGCTCGCCGCTGACCGCCAGATTCTCGATCACGATGTCGTTGTAAGGGCGACGACCCAAGGTCGTGCGCTCCTTGGTGAGCTGTACTTCCTTGATGACAGCACCGTCGATTGAGATGACCAAAGTCGGCATGCTCGAAGCTCCTGAGGAAACGCCAAGTCTTGCTTGGCTGCACTGGCTGGACTCTTCACACTGTACGTGTGATCCCGTGCAAAGTCACCAATCGTAACTGGATGAAACGCACTCACATGCTCGCATCTTATTTCAGTAAATCGATCAGTGTTGGTATGTCTATTGAATTTCTCAACTTGCCCGGTAGAAGCAAGTCTGATGCCTGCACATAAACAACAAGGCCCACCTCTCTTTCGAGAGTGGGCCTCGCATCAACAAAACCTATCTAAGGAATTTTTAGAACGGGATGTCGTCATCCATGTCATCAAATCCTGAAGCTGCTCGTTGGGGAGGAGGTGCCATGGGCGCAGGGGCAGGACGTTGCTGCTGCATGGGAGCTGGGGCGGAGCGTTGTTGCATGGGTGCAGGCGCCTGGCGACGAGGGGCTTCGTAGCTGCTTTCGCCATAACCATCATCACTGCCATAGCCGCCTTGCTGCTGACCACCGCCCTGGCGGCTGCCCAGCATCTGCATGGTGTCGGCGCGGATTTCGGTAGCGTAGCGCTCCTGGCCGGTGGCCTGGTCGGTCCATTTGCGGGTACGCAGGCTGCCTTCCACATAGACCTGGCTGCCCTTGCGCAGGTACTGACCTGCGATTTCCGCCAAACGCCCATTGAACGTCACGCGATGCCACTCAGTGGCCTCGCGGTTTTCACCGGTGTTCTTGTCGCGCCAGCGGTCTGTGGTGGCGATGGTCACATTGGCCACCTGGTCGCCGCTGGGAAAGGTGCGCATTTCAGGGTCACGGCCCAGATTGCCGACGATGATGACTTTGTTGACGGATGCCATAGAGATACCTTTTCAGTTGAAGTGGCCTGGGTTTTAAGGATGAGTCCCAGACCAATGAAGTGCGCATTTTGCCCCAAGCTGACCATGGCGAGCGCGGGATTTCCCTATACCCGTCATACCTGATTGATCAGCCGTTACGGCCTACCGGGCGCAGCGGCAAGGTCACCAACAACCACAGTGCAGTCAACACCGCCGTCATGATGAACAGGCCGGGCATGCCCGCAAATTTAGCGACCGCACCGCCCACTGCACCACCCGCAAACAGGCCCAGCGACTGCAGGGTGTTGTAGGCACCCAAGGCGGCCCCACGCAATGGCGCAGGAGCCATACGCGAAACAAGACTAGGTTGGGTTGCTTCCAGCGCGTTAAAACCGCAGAAAAACAGAAACATCAGCAGCGCCATGCACCAGATGGTGGGGATGGTGCCGCTGGCGGCCAGCATGCCCAAGCCGATCTGAACCACCAGCACCAGGGCTATGGCGCCCAGCAAGGCCGTACGCAGCTTGCCCTTGCGCTCCATGGAGAACAGCATGCCCATGGCCAGAAATGACAGCAGCACGGCCGGTAGATAAATGTGCCAATGCTGCTCTTTGGCCAGACCCGCCTGCACCAGCATGGCGGGCACAGCCACCCACATGGACATCTGCACCGTGTGCAGGATGAAGACGCCAAAGTTCAGGCGCAGCAGGTCTTTCTGGCCCAGCAGATCGCTGAACTTGCCTTTGGGGGCATTCGCATGCTGCTTGGGCTCTGGTGGCACCACCCACAGCACCACGGCAATGCCGGCCATGGCCAGCGCACAGGTCAGGCCAAAGATGCCGGACAGGCCAATCCATGCATTAAGCAGCGGAGCCAGCACCAGCGCCAGCGCAAACATCAGACCGATGCTGCCGCCCACCATGGCCATGGCCTTGGTTCGCACGCCATCACGCGTCAGATCGGCCAGCAAGGCAGTGACAGCGGCAGACACGGCACCCGCGCCCTGAATGGCGCGGCCCACCATCAGGCCGGTGAGCGAATCGGCCATGGCTGCGATCAAGCTGCCAGCCGCAAACACCAGCAGGCCCGCAACGATGACGCGCTTGCGGCCCATACGGTCTGACGCCAAACCAATAGGCAGCTGAAAAACAGCTTGCGTCAGGCCATACAGGCCCATGGCCAGACCGATCATGGCGGGGTCATCGCCGCCGGGGTATTTGCGCGCCTCCAGCATGAAGACCGGCAGGACCAGAAACAGGCCCAGCATGCGCAGCGCAAAGATCAGCGCCAGAGCACCGCTTGAGCGGCGCTCCTCAGAGGTCATGGTGGTGGAAGATTTGTCCGTGCCCTGCACGCTCACACTGGGCGTGCTTGGGAATGTGTTGATTTTTTTCACGCTCAAATTTTGCCAAGAGTCAAAGTCTTATGCCCACGTTAACTAAATCACCGCTGGACAAAAGAGAGGAAATAAAACCGTAGATTGTCCGTGAACCTGAATCCTCTAGTCATGAGCAAGCCCGTCTGACTATCATGGAGAGTTTCCCCCGCCTGGAGTGCCCGTGTCCCTGAAGCCTGATTCGCCCTCTGAAATCCACGATGACAGCCTGTATCTGGGCCGTTCTCTGGCCCAGACCCGCATCGCCATTCGCGGCGCACGCACGCACAATCTCAAGAACATTGATCTGGACATCCCCCGCAACCAGTTGGTGGTGATTACGGGTCTGTCGGGCTCGGGCAAGTCCAGTCTGGCCTTTGACACCTTGTACGCAGAAGGCCAGCGCCGCTATGTAGAAAGCCTCTCTGCCTATGCACGCCAGTTTCTGGGGCGTCTGGACAAGCCCGATGTCGATCTGATCGAGGGCCTTTCGCCCGCCATCTCCATCGAGCAAAAGGCTACCAGCCACAACCCGCGCTCCACCGTGGGCACGGTGACCGAAATCAACGACTACCTGCGCCTGCTGTACGCCCGCGCGGGCACGCCGTTCTGCCCCGACCACAATCTGCCGCTGCAGGCCCAGACCATCAGTCAGATGGTGGACAGCGTGCTGCAACTGCCCGAAGACACCAAGCTGATGATCCTTGGCCCGCTGGCCCGTGAGAAAAAGGGCGAGTTTGCCGAGCTGTTTGTGCAGCTGCAGGCCCAGGGCTATGTGCGCTTTCGCATCGACGGCCAGATTTACGACGCCCAGTCCCTGCCCAAGCTGGAGAAGAACGAGCGCCACAACATCGACGTCGTGATCGACCGTGTCAAGGTTCGCGAAGACATCCAGCAGCGCCTGGCCGAAAGTTTTGAAGCGGCACTGCGCGCCGGTGGTGCTGATGCCGGTGGCCGCGTCATTGCGCTGGAGATGGACAGCAGCAAAGAGCATTTGTTCAGCGCCAAGTTCGCCTGCCCCCTGTGCGACTACTCCCTGCCCGAGCTGGAGCCGCGCATCTTCTCCTTCAACTCGCCCATGGGCGCCTGTCAGGCCTGCGATGGTCTGGGCAACAGCGAAGACTTCGACCCCGACCGCGTCGTGCCCTTCCCCTCGCTGAGTCTGGCCAGCGGTGCCATCAAGGGCTGGGACAAGCGCAACAACTACTACTTTTCCATGCTGGAGAGCGTGGCCAAACACTATGGCGTGAGCACCGAGACGCCGTTTGAAGAGCTGCCAGAGAAGGTGCGCGACGTCGTTCTGCACGGCTCGGGCGATGAGGCCATCTCTTTTAACTATGTTTTTGAGAGCGGGGAGCGCAAGGGTGAAGCCTTCGTCAAGTCACACCCCTTCGAAGGCATCATCCCTAACATTAAGCGCCGTTATCGCGAAACCGAATCCACGGTAGTGCGCGACGATCTGGCCAAGATGCGCAGCATCCGCAAATGCCCGGAATGCGAAGGCACACGCCTGCGCCGCGAGGCACGCTTTGTGCGCGTGGGTGAAGGTGAGCAGGCGCGCTCCATCTATGAAGTCAGCCACGCCACGCTCAGCGATGCGCTGCACTGGTTCAAGCACCTGAAAATGAGCGGTGCCAAGGCCGATATCGCCAGCAAGGTGGTGCGCGAGATTGCGTCCCGCCTGCTTTTCCTCAACGACGTGGGGCTTTCCTATCTGAGTCTGGACCGCAGCGCGGACACACTCTCGGGCGGCGAAGCCCAGCGCATTCGGCTGGCCTCGCAGATCGGCTCAGGCCTGACCGGTGTGATGTACGTGCTCGATGAACCTTCGATTGGCCTGCACCAGCGCGATAACGACAAACTGATTGCCACGCTGGAGCATCTGCGCGACATCGGCAACAGCGTGATCGTGGTCGAGCACGACGAGGACATGATGCGCGCTGCCGATCAAGTCATCGACATGGGCCCCGGTGCCGGTGTGCACGGCGGCCGAGTCATGGCCCAAGGCACCTATGACGAAGTCAAGGCCAACCCCGATTCGCCCACGGGCCGCTACCTCAGCGGTATGCAAAGCATTCCCGTGCCCAAACGCCGCACCCCCTGGCTGCCAGTCGTCCACAAAGCACAAGAAGAGGTTTCCGAGAAGAAGTCAAACTTTCCCGTCACCGCTGCACAAAAGCGAGCGGCCCTTGATCAGGCTCATTCCGACCTGCAGGCTCTGCGCATAGAAGGCGCACGCGGTCACAATCTCAAGAATGTGACGGTGGACTTCCCCGTGGGCCTGCTGACTTGCGTGACCGGCGTTTCAGGCTCGGGCAAGTCCACTTTGGTCAACGACACGCTGTACGCCGAAGCCGCACGCCAAGTGCACCGTGCAGGCACCGAGCCGGCACCGCATGACGACATCGTGGGCATCAGCTACTTCGACAAGGTCATCAACGTGGACCAGTCGCCCATAGGCCGCACGCCGCGCAGCAACCCAGCCACCTATACCGGCTTGTTCACGCCCATCCGCGATCTGATGGCCGAGACCAACACCGCCAAGGAGCGAGGCTACGGGCCAGGCCGCTTCAGCTTCAACGTCTCCGGTGGCCGCTGCGAGGCCTGCCAGGGCGACGGCGTGGTGAAGGTGGAAATGCACTTTCTGCCCGATGTGTACGTGCCTTGCGATATCTGCCACGGTCTGCGCTACAACCGCGAAACGCTGGAAGTACTGTGGAAAGGCAAGAACATCTCGCAGATTCTGGAGATGACCGTCGAAGACGCCCATGCCTTCTTCAAGGATGTGCCCAGCATTGCGCGCAAACTGCAGACGCTGCTGGATGTGGGCCTGTCGTATATCCGCCTGGGCCAGAGCGCCACCACGCTGTCGGGAGGTGAGGCCCAGCGCGTCAAGCTCGCGCAAGAGCTGAGCAAGCGCGACACGGGCCGCACGCTCTATATCCTGGACGAGCCCACTACCGGCCTGCACTTTGCAGACATTGCCCTGCTTTTGAAGGTGCTGCACCAGCTGCGCGATGCGGGCAACACCATCGTCGTGATCGAGCACAACCTCGACGTCATCAAGACCGCTGACTGGCTGATCGACATGGGCCCAGAAGGTGGCTCCGGCGGCGGCCAGGTGGTCGCCGTAGGCACGCCCGAAGAAGTGGCTGCCAACCCCGCCAGCGTGACGGGCCGCTACCTCAAGCCCTATCTGGACAAGGCCACTCAAGGCAAAAAAGCAGCAAAATCGGCCACAAGCCGAGACTGATAAAGCGCAGGCAGCTATGCAAACCATAGCTAACTGCAGCATGGAGAAACGCAATGCAAAAAGAAGTGTGGGATTTCGTCATCGTGGGCGCGGGCATGGCCGGTGCCTCCACCGCATGGCAGCTGGCACAGTCCGGCGGTGACACGCCCCCGTCCGTGCTGGTGCTGGAGCGCGAATCCCAGCCCGGCTATCACACCACCGGCCGCTCGGCCGCTCTGTTTGAAGAGCATTACGGCCCCGCCCAAGTTCAGGCTCTGACCCGAGCCAGCCGCGCCTTCTACGACGCGCCGCCCGCAGGCTTTGCCGAAGCCCCCATCCTTTCGCCACGCGGTGTGCTCTATGTGGGCACCGCCGCGCAAAAAGAGCTGGTCGATGCCGCCTATGCCGAGGCCGTCATTCACTCCCCCGATGCCCAACGCCTGAGTGCCGAGCAGCTCAAGACCCTGGTGCCCATTCTCAACACCGATGTACTGGTAGACGGTTTTCTGGATAGCGGTGCGCGCGATATCGACGTGCACGGCCTGCACCAGGGCTATATCCGCGGCCTGCGCCAGCGCGGCGGCGACCTGTGGTGCAACGCGGCCGTGGAAGGCATTACCCGCGTCAACGACTTCTGGCACCTCTCCCTGCCCAAGGGCCTGAGCGTTCGCGCCAAAGTCATCATCAACGCCGCAGGCGCCTGGGTGGACCAGGTTGCAGCCATGGCCGGCGCCACTCCCATAGGGATCACACCCAAGCGCCGCAGCGCCTTCACCTTCCCGGCCCCCGATGGCATGGACGCCACGCACTGGCCCGCCATCATCAGCGCAGACGAAAACTGGTACATCAAGCCCGATGCCGGACAGTTGCTGGGCTCTCCCGCCAATGCCGACCCGGTTGCCCCGCACGACGTGGTGCCCGAGGAGCTGGACATTGCCACCGGCATCTGGCATATCGAAGAGGCCACCACGCTGCAAATCCGCCGCCCGTCTCATACCTGGGCCGGCCTGCGCAGCTTTGTGGCCGATGGTGAGCTAGTCATCGGCTGGGACGCATCGCCCACGCCCGTGGCAGGCTTCTTCTGGGTCGCTGCGCAAGGCGGCTACGGCATCCAGAGCGCCGCCGGCTACAGCCTGCTGGCACGCAATCTGCTGCTCGGGGAGATGCTGGATGCGTCGCTGGCGCAGCAGAAGGTGAATGTGGGCGCGGTGTCGCCTTCGCGGTGTCAGCTGGGGTGATTGGCTGCTTGTTCGCCATCAGCGACGAGGCGTGTTGCCCAAACAGAAGCAAGAGCCAAATAAGCCTCTCGCCCAATAACAGAAAGCGCAAGCAGCTATCAAAAAACGGCCTGCCCACAAAGGAACAGACCGTTTTGGAGTCCATGGCAGCCTCAAGCTGCCAGAACCCATCCTCTATCAGTTCTCAATCTTGGCAAACTGCACAATCTTGGTGTACTTGGCGATCTCCGCGTTGATGTACTTGCCAGCATCCACCTTGGGATCGGCCACCACATTGCCGGTTTCTTCCATCTTCTTGCGGAACTCGGGCGAAGCCATCACCTCATCCAGTGCATGCTTGAGCTTGGCTGCGATAGGTGCAGGCAGGCCCTTGGGGCCCATCATGGCAAACCAGCTGTTGATGTCCACATGCTTGAACTGGGGCAGCTCGGACAGGGCTGGAATATCGGGCGTAATGGCCGAGCGCTTGGCTTCGGTCGTACCCAGAGCGACGACCTTGCCCGCCTTGATCTGGGGCAGGCCGGACGACAGCACAAACATGCCGAATTCGATGTTGCTGCCCACCAGATCGGTGGTCAGCGGCGCCACGCCCTTGTAGGGCACATGCATCATGTGCAGCTTGCCCTGCTCCTTGACCAGCTCACCCGCCAGATGCAGGGCTGTGCCTACGCCGGAGCTGCCATAGCTGAACTTGTCGGGGTTCTTGGAAACCAGGCTCACAAACTCGACCGCGTTCTTCACGCCTGCCTTGTGCGAAGCCACCAGCACCATGGGCTGCGAACCCACCAGGCCGATGGGAGTGAAATCGCCGATGTTGTACTTCACCGCCTTGTTGATGAGCTTGGCAATGGCCAGCTCGTTGTTGGCGCCCACCAGAATGGTGTAGCCGTCGGGCTGGGCCTTGGCCACTTTTTGCGCGCCGATCACGCCACCGGCACCGCCCAGGTTTTCCACCACCACGGGCTGGCCCAGCTTCTTGGCCAGTCCATCCGCCACCAGGCGACCTACAAGGTCGGTGCTGCCGCCTGCGGGGTAGCCCACGACCATGGTGATGGCCTTGCTGGGGTAGTTGTCAGAGGCGAAAGCGGGAGCCGCAACGGCAGCGGCCATCAGCAGACCTGCGGCGATGGTGGTGCGGCGGAGCATGTTTGTTTTTTGCATGAGATTATTCCGAATCTGTATGAGCGCAATTGTGCGAAGACAGAGAAAGACTTTTTGTGCTGATACAGCACATCTCCGTGCCATTTCAGCACATTCACGTGCTTTTACGTAGGCCTTGAGTCACCTTTGTCACACTGCCGTCGCGAGCAACTGGCTGTTTTCTCCACCCCAGGCTATACCTGCATCATGCCCAGAGTGACTGCTTATTTACTGACCGGTGATATCGATCCAGAACTGCTCGGCAGCCGCGCTTAGGCGGCGCTTGGGCCGGTACAGACGTACATCGAAATGCACATCCAGATGGCTGTCGCCCGCCAGCGCCAGCAGGCCGGCCTGACAGTCGCGCTGCACCATGGACCAAGGCATCCAGGCCACTCCCAAGCCTCTGAGTACGTACTCATAGTTGGCGTCTGCCGAATCGCAATCAATGCAGCGACGCAGCCTGGGCAGCAGCGGATGATTGGCAAGATGGTCTTCCACCAGCCGCCCCAGCGCCATGCTGTGGGAGAAGGCCAGATAGGGCACAGGGCTGGCTCCTGGCAACAATGCCCGGGCCAATGCAAACAGAGGCTTGCCTTCGGCATCCGCCCTGGCTACCGGTACCAGCTTGTCGCTCATCACATTCAGATGACTGAACTGGCGGCCATCAAGCCGCACGGCAATCGCCGCATGGTGATAGAGCAAAGAGAAGCTGACCTCACCGCGCTGCAGCATGTGCACGGTTTCATCCAGAGTACGAGTCACCACACGCATCTCTGCCTGCTGCAGCACGCTGCTGTGGTGCGCCAGCCAGTCTGCAACGATGGTGCGGGCCAACGTGCGGCCCGTGGCCAGCGTGATCACATGGGCCTGTCGTCCGGCCACGGCCTGCAGCTCGTCGTGCGACTGGGCCAGCGTGCGCACCATCTGCTCGGCGGTATCGCGAAAGACCTCTCCGGCCGGGGTCAAACGCACCGGCCCACCACCCGACTCAATCAGCGGCGTGCCAGCCCACTCCTCCAGGGCCCGGATACGGCGGCCAAAGGCGGGATGAGTGACATGGCGCAGCTCTGCCGCACGGGTAAAGCTGCGCTCCTGGGCCAGGAGCAGAAAGTCTTCCAGCCATTTGCTTTGCATGGCCAGAGACCTTGCCTATCAGGAGTTGGCTGCGGCCTGCAGCGTGGCGCGTGTGGCCATGGCTGCGTCACGCGCGGCCTTGGCAAAGTCATCGCCCTGGCCCGCATACAGAATGGCGCGCGAGGAGTTGATGATGATGGGGCCACCACCGATCTTGGCCGCTTTGACAGTCGCCACAGCATCGCCACCCTGGGCGCCCACGCCGGGGATCAGCAGGGGCAGCGTGGGAGCCACGGCGCGCACACGCTCGATCTCGTGCGGGCGGGTAGCCCCCACCACCAGACCCAGCTGGCCATTGGTGTTCCAGGGGCCTTGGGCCAGTTTGGCCACATGTTCAAACATATGGGGGTTGCCGGGCACGTCGGCCAGGGTCTGGGCCTGCAGATCATCACCGCCGGGGTTGGAGGTACGGCACAGCAGGAAAGCACCCTTGCCCTCGTACTTGAGGTAGGGGGTGATGGAGTCAAAGCCCATGAAGGGCGACAGCGTCACGGCGTCCGCGCCATAGCGCTCGAAAGCTTCCTTGGCGTACTGCTCGGCAGTCGAGCCGATATCGCCGCGCTTGGCATCCAGAATCACGGGCACATGGGGTGCCACGCGGCGCATGTGTTCCATCAGCTTTTCCAGCTGATCTTCGGCGCGATGGGCGGCAAAGTAGGCGATCTGGGGCTTGAAGCTGTTGACCAGATCATGGGTGGCATCGACGATGGCTGCACAGAAGTCGTAGATCTTGGAAGAATCGCCCTTCATGGCGCCGGGAAAGCGGCTGGGTTCAGGGTCCAGACCCACGCACAGCATGGAGTCATTGCGCGTGGACGCGTCGCGCAGCATGTCGATAAAAGTCATAAAGGGCGATTTTAATTGCTCGACCCTTCCAAGCCCGGCCACAGGTTTTGCTCAAACAGCACACAGCAAGACCAACACACTCCAAAACTGGCACACCGCAACAAAGAGACAGCGAGCAAGGGCCGCCCCGCAGCGAGGCTGTCGTCCCCCTTGGGGGAAAGCGCGAAGCGCCTCAGGGGGAGACGATCATTCCAGGGGAGATAATCAGCCCATGCCTTCGTTCACGCCCAGACAGCTCGTTCTTCTCGTTCTTCTCACCATCGTCTGGGGCCTGAACTGGCCCGTGATGAAGCTGGGCGTGCAGCACTTTCCGCCTCTGTCTTTCCGCATGGTCAGCATGTGGATCGGCCTGCCCATCCTGGCCGTCTTTGTCGCCATCAAAGGCTTGCCGCTGACCATTCCGCGCAGCTACTGGGGCCAGCTGGCCAAGCTCACGCTGTTCAACATGGTGATCTGGCACTGCCTGATCATCATCGCCATTCCCACACTCTCCAGCGGGCGGGCGGCGATTCTGGGCTACACCATGCCTATTTTTTCAGCCATTTTCGGCAGCCTGTTCTTCAACGACAAGTTGGGTGCCCGAGCCTGGGCCGGCGTGGGTGCAGCCTTTGCGGGCGTGCTGCTGTTGCTGTGGCATGAGGTCGGGGCACTGGGCAGCAAACCTATGGGCGTGATGCTGATGTTGATTGCCGCCGCCGGCTGGGCCTGGGGCACGCAGTTGCTGCGCCGCGCCGAAGCGCCCGTGCCGCTGATGACACTGTCGCTTTGGATGGTGGCGCTGACCACGGTGGTACTGACGGTGCTGGCTTTTGTTTTTGAACGAAAACAATGGCACGCGCCCGACCAGAGTGCGATTGCTGCTATCGCTTTTAATGGCGTGCTGGTGCTGGGCTTTGCCCAGGCCGTGTGGTTCTACCTGGCCCGTAGCCTGCCACCCGTGGCATCGACCCTGAGCGTGATGATGATCCCGGTGCTGGGTGTTTTCTCCGGTGCCTGGTGGCTGAATGAGGTGCTGCACTGGCAGGACTGGACGGCGGTGTGTCTGATGGTGGTGGCGATTGCGTCGGTGCTGTGGCCTAGCAAGAAGGCTTGAGGCTTTTTTAATGCTGCTTTTTGCTGGAAGACAGAGCCCCCCTGAGCGTCAATCAGGCCAACTGAAAAAATGAATCAAATCAGCATCTAGCCCAATCACAGCAAGCACCAGCAGCTACAAAAACAAAAGCGCACTATGCTCCCACAGTGCGCTTTTTTATTCAGAGAAAGAAGGCTTTAAGCTGCAACTTCCTGCTTGGCCCCACGTGCCTGCATGAGCTTGCCCAGCCCCACCACCAGCACCGCGCCAGCGGCAGCTGCCACGTAGTGCAGCCAGGGATGAGCCACGATGACGCCGTGCAGCAGGTTGTCGTTCATGATGGTTTCACCGCCCACCCAGCCGATCAACGCTGCGCCCAGCGTGATGATGACGGGGAAGCGCTCCATCAGCTTGATCATCAGCGTAGATCCAAAGATCACCAGGGGAATGGAGATGGCCAGCCCCAGGATCAGCAGCACCATATTGCCCTGGGCCGTTGCCGCCACGGCGATCACGTTGTCCAGGCTCATCACCAGATCGGCAATCAGAATGGTGCGAATGGCGGCCAGCATGGAGCCATTGCCCTTGGATTCGCCTTCTTCGTCATCGCCACCGGTCAGCAGCTGATAGCCAATCCACAGCAGCAGGCAGCCGCCCACCACTTGCAGGAAGGACAACTCCAGCAACTTGGCGGCCACCACGGTCAGCACAATGCGCAGCACCACGGCGGCTCCAGAGCCAAACATGATGGCTTTTTTCTGCTGTTGAGAGGGGAGAGAACGCGCTGCAAGCGCGATGACGACGGCGTTGTCGCCTGAGAGGATGATGTTGATCCAGACGATCTTCACCAGGCCGATCCAGAAGTCGGCGCTATTCAAAAATTCCATACAAAAGCGCCGCATTTCGCGGCGCTTTCTTTTAAGAGTGGAGGCAGTTTAGGGGCCGTCAGACCCCTGGACCGTTCGTAATACTGCGTAAATTTTTACGCTGCATCACGAACCTCTGCAAAGGGCTTACTTCTTCAGCAGACCTTGCAGCAGGCGACCCATTTCGGATGGGTTGCGAGTGATGGTGAAACCGCACTCTTCCATGATGGCCAGCTTGGCATCAGCCGTGTCAGCACCACCGGAGATCAGGGCACCTGCGTGGCCCATGCGCTTGCCGGGAGGCGCAGTCACGCCAGCAATGAAGCCCACGATAGGCTTCTTCATGTTGGCCTTGCACCACTGGGCAGCTTCGGCTTCATCGGGTCCGCCGATTTCACCGATCATGATCACGGCATCGGTGTCGGGATCGTCGTTGAAAGCGCGCATCACGTCGATGTGCTTGAGGCCGTTGATGGGGTCGCCACCGATACCGACAGCGGAGGACTGGCCAATGCCCAGTTCGGTCAGCTGAGCCACGGCTTCGTAGGTCAGCGTGCCGGAACGGGACACCACGCCCACGCGGCCCTTCTTGTGGATGTGACCGGGCATGATGCCGATCTTGATTTCGTCAGGCGTGATAAGGCCGGGGCAGTTGGGGCCCAGCAGCAGCGTCTTCTTGCCGCCAGCGGCTTCCTTGGCACGCATCTTGTTGCGCACTTCCAGCATGTCGCGCACGGGAATGCCTTCGGTAATGCAGATGGCCAGATCCAGATCAGCTTCCACAGCTTCCCAGATGGCGGCAGCAGCGCCTGCGGGAGGCACGTAGATCACGGACACGGTAGCGCCGGTTTCCTTGGCAGCGTCCTTGACGGAACCAAAGATTGGGATGTCGAAAATCTTTTCGCCAGCCTTCTTGGGGTTCACGCCTGCCACGAAGCAGTTCTTGCCGTTCGCGTATTCCTGGCACTTTTCAGTGTGGAATTGGCCAGTCTTGCCAGTAATGCCCTGGGTGATGACCTTGGTGTCTTTGTTGATAAAGATCGACATGTTTCTATCTCCGGGGGCGTATTACTTAACGGCGGCAACGATCTTGGTCGCTGCTTCGGCCATGGTGTCGGCAGCGATGATGGGCAGACCGGAATCCTTGAGGATTTGCTTGCCCAGTTCTTCGTTGGTGCCCTTCATGCGCACGACCAGAGGCACGCTCAGGTTCACGGCCTTGCAAGCGGTCACAACGCCGGTGGCGATGGTGTCGCACTTCATGATGCCGCCGAAGATGTTGACCAAGATGCCCTTGACTTCGGGGTTCTTGAGCATGATCTTGAAGGCTTCGGTGACCTTCTCGGCAGTAGCGCCGCCGCCCACGTCCAGGAAGTTGGCAGGCTCGCCGCCGAACAGCTTGATGGTGTCCATGGTGGCCATGGCCAGACCGGCGCCGTTGACCAGGCAGCCGATATTGCCGTCCAGGGAGATGTAGGCCAGGTCGAACTTGGAAGCTTCGATTTCGGCAGCGTCTTCTTCGTCCAGATCGCGGTAAGCCACGATGTCGGGATGACGGAACAGCGCGTTGGGGTCGAAGTTGAACTTGGCGTCCAGGGCCATCAGGTCGCCCTTGGAGTCGCAGTTCAGGGGGTTGATTTCCACCAGCGACGCATCGGTTTCCATGTAGCACTTGTAGATCTTGGCGAAGAGGTCTACGGCTTGGTCGATGGACTTGCCTTCCAGACCGATGGCAGCTGCCACCTTGCGCGATTGCGCTTCGGTGATACCGGTCAGGGGATCGATCATCTCGGTGATGATCTTCTCGGGCGTGGCTTCAGCCACGGCCTCGATGTCCATGCCGCCTTCGCTCGAAGCGATCAGGGCAACCTTTTGCGTGGCGCGGTCCGTCACCAGCGACACATACAGCTCGTTCTTGATGTCGGCGCCGTCTTCGATGTACAGGCGGCGAACCTTCTGGCCTTCGGGGCCGGTCTGGTGCGTGACCAGCTGCATGCCCAGAATCTGCTCGGACAGTGACTTCACATCATCGATGTTCTTGGCCACCTTCACGCCGCCGCCCTTGCCGCGACCACCAGCGTGAATCTGAGCCTTCACCACCCACACGGGTCCACCCAGCTTTTGGGCTGCTTCAACAGCCTCTTGCACGGTAAATGCAGGAATGCCACGGGGAACGGGCACACCAAATTGGCGCAAGATTTCCTTGCCTTGGTATTCATGAATCTTCATGACTTTGTCTCTCTGAACTGAGGGGAAATACCCGCTTGGCACACACTTCAAAGAAGTCTGACCATCGGGTTCTTATGACATGGCGAGCAGCAATGTACCATGTTGCACCGCGCAAAACGACACCCGAATATGCGCAGAATCCACAATTCAGGCCAACTTTGTCGCGTTCGTGAAACAGCTGCAATGCATTGAATTATTTAAGAAAATTATTCCTACACGATATTTTTTCTTCCTGCAACTTTCCAATGTCTTATATAAAAGCTCAGCCCTCGGTGCCATCGGCTGGCAAAGCGCTGACAAGCCTGAGTAACTGCGATGTTAACTAGGCCATTTGCATGAGATTGGCATGACTCCTGGCGCAGGACAGGCTGACGATCTCAAAGACAGCCAATGCGCATCGCTTACAAGATTCAAGGACAATCGGCGTTCGGAAAGCGGCAATGGTGCCGCAGGCAGCGGCATATAAACCTCAGAAATGCCCGCGCCGGTGCAGGAGAGAAATGCAATGGCAAAAGTCTTTATTGACGGAGAAGCAGGAACCACAGGTCTGCAGATCCGTGATCGTCTGGTCGATTTTGCAGGTGTGGAGCTGGTCAGTATCGACCCCGCACTGCGCAAGGACCCCGCTGCCAAGCGCGCCCTGATCGCCGGTGTGGATCTGGTCATCCTGTGCCTGCACGACGATGCCGCCCGTGAAACCGCCGCCATGGTGGACTCCATCACCGCAGAGACTGGCCGCGCCATCAAGATCATCGATGCATCGACCGCGCACCGCACGGCCCCCGGCTGGGTCTATGGCTTCCCCGAACTGCGCGCCGGCCAGCTTGACGCCATCAAGACCGCCACCCGCGTAAGCAACCCCGGCTGCTACGCCACAGGCGCCATTGCCCTGCTGGCACCGCTGGTGGCTGCGGGCCTGATTCCTGCCGACTACCCCGTGGCTCTGCCCTCCGTGTCCGGCTATACCGGCGGCGGACGCACCATGATCGAAGCCTATGAAGGCGGCAACGCTGCGCCTTATGAGGCCTATGCACTGGGCCTGTCGCACAAGCACATTCCCGAAATCCTGCACTACACCGGCATGACACGCCGCCCCGTGTTCATCCCCGCCGTCAGCAACTTTGCCCAGGGCATGCTGGTGCAGCTGCCTCTGCATCTGGACCTGCTGCCCGGCGCCCCCAAGGCGGCCGATCTGCACGACGCGCTGGCCAGCCACTACGCAGCCACCAACACGCCCGCCAACTGGGTCAGCGTGCTGCCGCCTACCGAAGACAACAAGCTGGCTGCCGACACCCTGGCCAACACCAACCAGCTGGAGCTGCGCGTGTTTGCCAATGAAGAGCATCGCCAGGCCGTGCTGATTGCGCGTCTGGACAATCTGGGCAAGGGTGCCAGCGGCGCAGCCGTGCAAAACCTGCAGATCATGCTGGGCCTGTAAAGCGGCGCACCATCCTTGCGACAACGGCCCTTAGGGGCCGTTTTTCATGGCTGCAGACCGCACATCGTCATGACTTGAACAAGCGCTAAAAATCCCATCAAACTCATAGCTTGCAGCGCTTTTAAAGCAATGCTTTCAAGTCGATTTCCATCTGAACTCAAGGTGAACCTTGCGCATGCAGCTCCTGTTTTTGAAAGTCTCGCACCATGAGCCCTCATGAAGCCTCCGTACAGCGCGCCACCTTCATAGGCCTGCTGGCCGTGCTGTGCTGGAGCTGCACCGTGGGCCTGATACGCGCCGTGGCCGAGCCGCTGGGCGCGGTGGGCGGAGCGGCCTGCCTCTACACCACCGCCGCTGTCTGCATCGCCCTGGCACGCGGGCGCAAAGGCTGGCGTGAAGTAGCCCGCTGGCGCGAGATGCAGCCGGTCTATCTATGGGGCTGCGGTGCGCTGTTTGTGATCTATGAAATCTGCCTGTCCGTGGCCATTGGCCTGGCCCAGGATCGCGCGCAGGCCATGGAGATCGGCCTCATCAACTACCTCTGGCCCAGCCTCACCATCGTGCTGGCCGTGCTCTGCGGTCAGCAGACTGCGCGCTGGTGGCTATGGCCGGGCGTGCTTCTTTGCCTGTGGGGGCTGGCCCACGTGCTGGGCGGCGAGAGCTTCAGCCCGTCTCTCATGCTCGCCCATATGCAGCACAACCCTCTGGCCTATGCCATGGGCTTTGCCGCAGCACTGATCTGGCCCGCCTACTCGCTGCTGGCCCGCCGCTACGGCGCAGGCTTCAATGCCGTGGGCCTGTTTGTCACCGGCACGGCTCTGGCTCTCTGGCTTCAATGGTGGCTGCTGACGGACGCTGTGCCCATGCAGTGGTCAGCCATGACTGCGCTGCAGGTCTTGCTGGTTGGTGCGCTCACGGCGCTGGGCTATAGCTGCTGGGAGCATGGCATTCAGCACGGCAAGCTGGCGGTGCTGGCCGCAGCCTCTTACTTCACCCCCGTGCTGTCTGCGCTGATGGCAAGTGTGTTGCTTCAAGTCCTGCCGGGCTGGAGCTTCTGGCAAGGCGTGGCCATGGTCACAATGGGTTCTCTGATCTGCTGGTGGGCAACGCGCAGCGCCCGCCATTGAAAGCAAAAAAGGATAAGTGGCGATGGAGTTCAACGACACCTTGGGCGACCTGATGACCGCCGTGGGCACAGGCTTGATGCTGGGCGTGGTGCGCGAGCGCATGCATGCTGGCCAGCAGATACAAGCGGCTGGCACACGTACCCATACCTTGGTCAGCCTGCTGGGCTGCCTGAGCTGGATGCTGGGCCTGCCGGTCTTTATCGCCTTTGCCATGCTGGTGGGCGGCCTCACCATCACCGCCTATTGGCGCACCGCACATGAAGACCCGGGGCTGACGGGCGAGGTTGCACTGCTGCTCAGTGTGCTGCTAGGCGGCCTGGCCGCTGAAAACCGCGCCTTGGCAGCCGCTCTTGCCGTGCTGGTCGCAATTTTGCTGATGGCCAAGGCCCCATTGCAAAAACTCAGCCGCGAACTCATCAGCGAGCGAGAACTGCAAGACGGCCTGATGCTGGCCGCAGCTGCCCTGGTAGTGCTGCCGCTGCTGCCCGCACAAGCGATGGACCCCTGGGGAGCCGTCAGTCCGTCCACCGTCTGGCGCATCGTCGTGCTGGTCATGGCAGTCGGCATGTTCGGCCATATCGCGCAGCGACTCTTCGGCGCCCGCTGGGGCCTGTCGATTGCCGGCTTTTTCTCGGGTTTTGTCTCTTCATCAGCCACCGTCACGGGCATGGGCCAAAGAGCCCGCGAAAACGCCACCCAGAGCATGGCTTGCGCTGCCGCCGCACTGCTGGCCAATCTTGCATCGCTGCTGCTCTTCATGGCCGTTGTGGGCTCAGCCTCACCAGCCTTGCTGCGCGCTACCTGGCCGGCTCTGTCCGCTGCGGCTCTGGCTCTGCTCGTCGTCACCGGATTCTGGCTCTGGCGCGCCCGGCAAACCGATATGCAAATGCCGCAAAGCTCAGACCGCGCCTTCAAGCTCAGTCAGGCGCTTTTGATTGCCGCACTGATTACCGGAGTTTCCTTGCTGGCCGCCCTGCTGGGTGAGCGCTTTGGCAGTGCCGGTGTGCTCATCACGGCCATGCTGGTCGCACTGGCCGAAGTACATGCGGCGGCGGCCGGGGTCGCCCAGTTGCAGACCTCTGGACTGGTGCCGCTGGAGGTTGCCCGCTGGGGCGTTCTGGGCGTGCTGGGCACCAGCAGTCTGGCCAAGACCTTGCTGGCTTTTGCCAGCGGTGGCGGCCAATACGGCAGCCAGGTGGCCTTGGGCCTGATTGGCATGGTCACGGCAGCCGGCCTTGGCATGCTGCTATAAAAATCAGAAGTCCTCTTCGGGTGGCTGCTGCTTGTCCACCACCTTGCGCACCACGTCACCGCCAAAGCCACGACTGGCCAGAAAGCGCATTTGCTTCATGCGCTCTTGCGGTGTCTGGGCCGGACTGCCAAACCTCTGCTTCCAGACCGCCCAGGCCCTCGCATGCTCGCTCCCCCGCAACTGCTCACTGGCTTGCCGCACGGTCTCATCATCCAGTCCCTTGCTGCGCAAGTCATGCAGCACGCGTGCCGTACCAAAGCGGCCTGCCTTGCTGCGAATGACTGACTCCACCACCCGCTCCACACTGATAAAACCACGCTTTTCCAGCTCGTCCAGAATGGCCGGCAAGTCGTCACCGTCTTGCACATGTGGACTCAGCTTGCGCAGCAACTCCAGCCGCGAATGCTCACGCTGCGCCAGCAGCTTCAGAGCACGCCCTTTGAGAGAGAGCTTGGCAAAGCTCATGCAACAAATCTCCAGAAATCAGAACAAACGTAAAAACAAAAAAGCGCAGGGGATACCTGCGCAAAGATGGCAACTTTTTTGCAAGGCCCGAGGCCTCAAAAACAGGCATGTACCAAACCAGTGACAGCGAGCAAGGGCCGCCCCGCAGCGAGGCTGTCGTCCCCCTCCCCTAGCGCGCTAGAGAAAGGGGGAAGCGGCAAAGCCGCTCAGGGGGAGTGATTACCCAATCACGCCGTCTTCATCGACACCGTTTTTATCGGCCTTCTTGCCCTTTTTGCCCTTGGCAGCCTCTTCCTCTGCCGCCACGGGAAGCAAGGAGATGCCCAGGCTTTCGCGCACCTTGTTTTCGATTTCGATGGCAAGAGCTGGGTTCTCGCGCAGGAATTCACGGGAGTTATCACGCCCTTGACCGATCTTCTCGCCGTTGTAGGCGTACCAGGCACCGCTCTTGTCCAGAATCTTGGCGTTCACGCCCATGTCCAGAATCTCGCCTTCGCGGCTGATGCCTTCGCCAAACAGAATGTCGAACTCAGCCACCTTGAAAGGAGGCGATACCTTGTTCTTCACGACCTTCACCTTGGTTTCGTTGCCGATGACTTCGTCACCCTTTTTGATGCTGCCGGTGCGGCGAATGTCCAGACGCACGGAGGCGTAGAACTTCAGCGCATTACCGCCGGTTGTGGTTTCGGGCGAACCAAACATCACGCCGATCTTCATGCGAATCTGGTTAATGAAGATGACCATGCAGTTGGTCTTCTTGATCGTCGCGGTGAGCTTGCGCAGCGCCTGGCTCATCAGTCGGGCTTGCAGGCCGGGCAGGGAGTCGCCCATCTCGCCTTCGATTTCGGCCTTGGGTGTCAGTGCGGCCACCGAGTCCACAACGATCAGATCCACCGCGCCCGAGCGCACCAGGCTGTCGCAAATTTCCAGCGCCTGCTCGCCGGTGTCGGGCTGGCTGATCAGTACTTCATTGAGGTTCACGCCCAGCTTCTGGGCATAGCTGGTGTCCAGCGCGTGCTCCGCGTCGATAAAAGCGCAGGTGCCGCCCTGCTTTTGCATCTCGGCGATGACCTGCAGCGTCAGCGTGGTCTTGCCCGAGGATTCAGGGCCGTAGATTTCGATCACGCGGCCACGGGGCAAGCCACCTACGCCCAGGGCAATGTCCAGACCCAGAGAGCCGGTGGAAACCACCTGAATATCTTGGATCGCCTCGCCCTCACCGAGCTTCATGATGGTGCCCTTGCCGAACTGCTTTTCGATCTGGGCCAGGGCGGCTGCCAGGGCTTTGGCTTTTTCGCCGTTGTCGGCAGCGGGGTTCTTGGCAATGGCGTTCATATCAGGCTCCAGGATAGGTGAATGACTGTCTGTGGCCAGCCCTGTCTTTGCATTCAGGCTGGATGCTTGAACAGTAGTTTATGAGTTTGTTCAGCACTTGTGTTGTAGTATTTAGTCAGTTTGCCTTACTATTTTCCATGAGCGAAATTGCCCCCGTCACCCCGCCCTCCGATGCCTGGCGTCAAACCCATCTGGGGCGTCAGCTCGGTCATGCCATGCGCCGCTTCGATGCGCGTGTGCTGCAGCTCATGGCCCGCGATATCGAGGTTCCGCTGGCCCTGTCCAACCTCGCGGCGCGCGACAAAGTGGGGGCGGCGCACATTCACATCACCCGCCACCTATCACTGGCGGGCGACCGTCTGACCGACCTGGCTGACAAGGCCGGCATGAGCAAGCAGGCCATGGCCGACCTGGTGACGCAATGCGAGGCTTGGGGCTTGGTGACGCGAGAGGCCGACCCGCATGACGCACGTGCCAAGCGAGTGCGCTTTACAGAGACAGGGCTGGCCTGGCTGCAGGCTTTTCACGACGCAGTAACGCAGGCCGAAGCCGAGTTCCGCGAAGCCGTGGGTGACGATGTGGCCACCGTAGTGGCGCTGGGTCTGGAGGCCTACGCCGACGGTTATTAGAGCGCTGCCATCACCCTGTATTGACGACTTGTTGACGCCAGCCATCTGCCATCAAGAATTGCGCCGAACCGTGCTGGGCCATCCCTACAATGGCAGCAAAAGTGCACTCAAGCACACATAACAAGCAGGAGACACTCATGCGCATACTGATTGCCGAAGACGACCAGGTGCTGGCGGATGGATTGCTGCGCACGCTGCGCAGCTCGGGTGCCGTGGTCAGCCACGTGGCCAACGGCAGCGAAGCCGATACCGCCTTGCTGACCAGCAGCGAATTCGATTTGCTGATTCTTGACCTGGGCCTGCCCAAGGTCCATGGCCTGGAAGTACTCAAGCGCCTGCGCGGGCGTGGCGATGCGCTGCCGGTGCTGATTCTCACGGCGGCCGATTCCATCGAAGAACGGGTGCAAGGCCTGGACTACGGCGCCGACGATTACATGGCTAAGCCCTTTGCGCTGTCCGAGCTGGAAGCACGCGTGCGTGCTCTGACCCGGCGCGGCATGGGCGGCGCCAGTTCCACCATCAAGCATGGCCCGCTGGTCTACGACCAGACCGGGCGCGTGGCCACCATCGACGGCAAGATGGTCGAGCTGTCGGCGCGCGAGCTGGGCCTGCTGGAGGTGCTGCTGCAGCGCGCGGGCCGTCTGGTCAGCAAGGACCAGCTGGTAGAGCGGCTGTGTGAATGGGGCGAAGAGGTCAGCAACAACGCCATTGAGGTCTATATCCACCGCCTGCGCAAGAAGATCGAGAAAGGGCCGATTCGCATCGCCACCGTGCGCGGTCTTGGTTACTGCCTGGAAAAGATAGCCCCCCCCTGAGCGGCTGCGCCGCTTCCCCCGAGGGGACGATGGCCTTTGCTGCTGGTGGGCGGCCCTTGCTGGCCATCCCTGAGTTGGAACACGCCAGTTTTACAAGCATGAAAATTTTTCAGCGTGAGCAGCGGTCCCTCTTTGGCGAGATCCTTGACTGGATGCTCACGCCCCTGCTGCTGCTGTGGCCCGTCAGTCTGGCGCTGACCTGGCTGGTGGCCCAGGGCCTGGCCAACAAGCCGTTTGACCGTGCGCTGGAGTACAACGCACAGGCGCTGGCGCAGCTGGTCATCGTGCAACGGGGCAAGGTGCAGTTCAATCTGCCGCAGTCGGCCAGCGAAATTCTGCGTGCCGATGAGTCGGACACGGTGTTCTTCCAGGTCAGCGGCACCAAGGGCGAATACCTGGCGGGTGAGCGCGACCTGCCGCGCCCGCCGGCCAGTGATGAAGCGCCACCCACAGGTACCGTGCTGCTGCGCGACGAAGAGTACAAGGGGATTGACCTGCGCGTGGCCTACATCTGGGTGCGCATGCCGCTGCCGGGCGAGCCCAATGCACTGGTACAAGTGGCCGAAACCCGCGAAAAGCGCAGCGTGCTGGCTACCGAAATCATCAAGGGCGTGATGCTGCCCCAGTTCGTCATCCTGCCGCTGGCAGCCTTGCTGGTGTGGCTGGCGCTGGCACGCGGCATCAAGCCGCTGCACCGGCTGGAAGAGCGCATTCGCGCGCGCAAGCCCGAAGACCTCTCTCCCATACACCACCGGGATGTGCCCCTGGAGGTCGTGCCTCTGGTCGATTCGGTCAACGATCTGCTGCAGCGGCTGGACGACTCCATCGCCACACAAAAGCGCTTTCTGGCCGATGCCGCTCACCAGCTCAAGACCCCGCTGGCCGGGCTGCGCATGCAGGCCGATCTGGCCCAGCGCGAGGGCTCGAACACCGAGGAGCTCAAGCGTTCTCTGGCGCAGATTGGGCGCTCCTCCATGCGCGCCACGCACACCGTCAACCAGCTGCTGGCACTGGCTCGGGCCGAAAGCGCCGTACCCGCCATGCAGGGCTGCAATCTGGTGCGCATCGTCACCGATGTGTTCCAGGACTGCCTGCCGCGCGCCATGGACAAGCACATCGACCTGGGCTACGAGGGTGCCAGCGCCAGCACGCCGGGCGTCTGGCTCAATGGCAATGCCACGCTGCTGGCGGAGCTGGTGCGCAACCTGGTGGACAACGCCATCAACTACACGCCATCGACCAACGAGCAGCCCGGCATGATCACCGTGCGCGTGCAAGCCGACCCCTTTGGCCAAACGCTGTTGCTGCAAGTGGAGGACAGCGGCCCCGGCGTCCCCCAGGCCGAGCGCGAGCTGATCTTTCAGCCTTTTTATCGTGCGCTGGGCAATGAAGCCGATGGCTCGGGCCTGGGTCTGCCCATCGTCATGGAAATCGCGCGCCAGCATGGTGCACAGGTGCTGCTGCAGGATGCCGCTGCCGGTCAGACGCCCCCTGGAGCCCGGTTCACCGTACGCTTCAAAGCCCTGCCGGCTCCGTCTTCAGACCGCTGAAATCTGCACCAAATTGGTGCCCCATCGAAGAGCCAAAGCCGCGCCAGCTATGGCTTTGCGCCCATTTTGGTGCCCGCCAAATAGCGGAAACTGCGTATTTTGCAAATCAATGCTTACCCTAGAATGATTTCCACTATAGGTTGCACCGAGAGTCAGCACTTGCGCTCTACAGATGCAATCAATCGGACCTACTGGATTCTGGGAGCTATTTGATGCAACGTCGTCACTTTATCTACACCGCCGCTGCTGCTGCAGTCGCTTCTTCCTTGCCCGGCCTGGCTGCGGCACAGGAGACATCACGCCCGCTGCGCATCGTCGTGCCCTTCCCCGCTGGCGGCTCTACCGACATGGTGCCCCGCAATATGCAGGACGTGCTGCCCAAGCTGCTGGGCGGCCAGGCTGTCGTGATTGAAAACAAGGCCGGCGCTGGCGGCTCCATCGGCATGGCCGAAGTGGCCCGCGCCACCGACGGCGTGACCTTTGGTATCGCCACCCTGTCCACCCACGGCGTGAACCCTGCCGTGTTCAAGAAGCTGCCCTACAACGCCACCAATGATTTCGTGGGCGTGACCGAGGTCGTCAAGGCCCCCGGCGTGCTGGTGATCAACCCCAAGCTGATCCCTGTGAAGACCTTTGCCGAATTTGTGGACTACCTCAAGGCCAACCCCGGCAAGATCTCTTATGCCACACCCGGCAACGGCACCATCGGCCACATGTGGGGCGCCCAGTTCCTCAAGAGCACGGGCACGGACATGCACCACATCCCCTACCGCGGTGCGGGCCCGGCCATCAACGATGTGCTGGGCGGCCAGGTGCCGGTGTACTTCGACCAGGTGGCGTCTTCGCTGCCCCACATCAAGGCCGGCAAGGTGCGTGCGCTGGCCGTGTCCTGGCACGAGCGCCTGGATGTGCTGCCCGATGTGCAGACCTATGCCCAGGCCGGTCACCCCGACCTGAACGATCCTTCCTGGTTCGGCCTGGTCGCCCCCAAGAACACGCCTGCCGCGCAAGTGGAGCGCGTGCAAAAAGCCATTGTTGCGGCTCTCCAGGATCCTGCCGTGCAAAAGCGCATGGCCGCTCAGGGCCTGTACCCCTCTGGCACCACCAGCGCTGACTTCACCAAGCAGATCTCCAGCGAAGTGGCCAAGATGAAGAAGGTGGCCGCTGCCGCCAATATTCATCTGGATTAAAAACAGGAGCTGATTGCGCTTGTCGCAATTGGGTTTCCAATACAAAAGGCCTGCAAATGCAGGCCTTTTGTGCGCTAGCAGCTATTAAATTACTTTCTGCAGGTCTGCAAAGCCTTGGGCATCAGGTTCTTGCCCGCCAACGCAACCACCTCGCTGCGGAAGGTCGGCGTGGCCTTGGGCAGACGCAGGGCATACGTGGTCACATCGGGACGCTCTTGCACCACGCGGGCCGAACGAACGCCCTGACGTGCGTAGATCGCCAGCTGTCGCTGCGCGGCCTCTTCCGTCGAAAAACGTCCCAGCGACAAGCCCGGCTCAAAACTGCCGCCGGCACGGTCAAAGTCGATATTCATCAGGCGCAGCTCACCGCGCTTGCGATCCAGAAACTCGGCGTCGGGGAACTTGCCCATGTAAACCATCCAGCGCCCGTTCTGGTGGCTGGGCACCAGCTCCCAGTCGCTCTTGGGCTTGCCTGCCAGCGCACGGCGAATGCTGTCGGCCTGCGCCTCATCAATGCCGCTGGCCTGATAGCAGGCCTCAGCCTCCTTCTTGGCTTCCTTCACAGGCTCCTTGGGCGCTTTATCTTCCTTGGGCTCCTGGGCTTTGGCCGCTTCCGGCTTGGCTTCTTCCTGCGGCTGCACTTCCTGAGGCACAGGCGCACTGTCCTCAACCTGCGGCGCTAAGGGCTCGGGCTCCGTGCTGCTGGACTGCTGCACCGGCTGTACCGGCTGCGGCAAGAACTCCAGCGCATCGGGCCTGATCTGCTCTTGCAGGCGCTGCGGCTCGGATTGCACCTCGGGCGCCAGCCCCATGCTGGCCAGATAGCCGTGGCTCCACATGTAATAGCCCGCATTAGCGAGGAGCAGCAGCACAAAGACGATTCTCAGCATGGCGTTCTCATATCAAGGTTTGCGTTAGGTTACAGCCTCTGCATAGCTTGTGAAATCGGCGCCCCGCCGCAACGGCGGCGTTCCCTCCCATAGCGCAAAGCGCGTAGAGAGAGGAGGAAGACGCGAAGCGGCTCAGGAGGTGGCCCATTCAATTCTGTATTGGAGTGCTGGCCGGGCGCACGCTGATTTCCGAACTGGTCACTGCCTGCACACCGGCCGCCGTGCGCACCAGAAAGCCGCCATCCGCAGCCACACCCTCGGCCATGCCTGTCGTGCCATCGCTCAGGTTCACCTCGCGGCCCGCCAGCAGGTCACGCTGGGCAAAGCGCTGCATCAGCGGGGCAAAACCATGCTGGGCAAAGCTCTGCACCTCGGCCACCAGATTGGGCAATATGCAGGCCAGAGCCGTGGGGGCGTCCAGCGCAGCATCGAGCTCCTGGAGGCAGGCCGGAGCCGTGCGCATGCCGTCACCGGGGCGCGGCCGCACATTGATGCCAATGCCGATCACCACATAGCGCGGTGCGCTGAAGTCATGCTGGTGCGTGCCCACAAAGCTGGCGGTCTCGATCAGAATACCGGCCAGCTTGCGGTCGCCCTCCAGCCACAGATCATTGGGCCATTTGATGCCGATCTTGGGCGCTGCACCCAGAGCACTTGCAACAGGCAGACGAGGCTGCAGGCTCTCGGCCACGCTCACGCCCACGGCCAGCGATAGCCCCGACCAATCCTTGGGTGCCAGCGGCAAGCCCAGCGAGAACATCAGCGAATCACCGACACCACTAACCCAGTTGCGGCCCAGCCGGCCACGCCCTTGCGTCTGCTGCTCTGCAATCAGCAGCACCGGCTCCGTCAACCCCTCACGCGCACGACGCATGAGCTCGGTGTTGCTGGAGTCGATGCTGGGCAGCACCTCAACCGTAAAGCCCGGCAGCTGCGGTGCAATGGCTTCCCACAAGGCTTCGGCATTCCAGTGAATCGGCTGGGTCATTTCTCTTTATCCAAATCTAAAACTGGCGCATCTCTCAAATCAGGGATGCCGAGCAAGAGCCGCCTCGCGGCGAAGGCATCGTCCCCCTCCCATAGCGCGAAGCGCGTAGAGAGAAGGGGAAGGCGCGCAGCGCCTCAGGGGTTGCTTGCAGGCATCGGCGGTTTCCAGCCCCTTTTCGGCGCCAGCATCGTCCCCCGGCAGTTCGCCGCACCGCAGTAGCAAGCGTATTCGGCCTTGAGCTTCTTGGTGTAGCGCTCTTCCACCATCAGGCCGTAGTCGTAGTTCAGCTCTTCACCGGCTGCAATATTGCGCAGCGCAATGATGTAGATGCGGCCATCGACCTCGTCGGTGTAGCAGTTGGGATCGCAGCTGTGATTGATCCAGCGCGCAGAGTTGCCCTTGTGCGTGGCATCGATCACACGCTCGTCATCGACCTGGAAGTAGAAGGTGTGATTGGGCTGGCTGGGGTCGTGTGGATGGCGATCCTGAGCTTGCTGCCAGTCAATCACTTCACCCACATACTCAATAATGGTTTCGCCTTCCGCAATATCCTGCGCGGCGAAAACGCCTTTGCCATGCACGCCGGAGCGCCGAGTCTGGATGCGACGGCCTTTTGATGAGGCCAGGGATGTGCGGGGCATGTTTTCTCTGATACTTTGAATATGCACACATGTGCGCATGCGCGCGCGTGAGAAGCGGATTGTATGAGCCTGAGCACTATGAGTGGCTCGGGTGGTTAATGACGACGAGAACACACAATGACTAAAACCCTGGTGATTGCAGAGAAGCCTTCTGTCGCACAGGACATCGTCCGTGCACTGACCCCGGTGGCAGGCAAGTTCGAAAAACACGATGACTATTTCGAATCCGACAGCTATGTGGTGACCAGTGCGGTCGGCCACCTGGTGGAGATTCAGGCGCCCGAGGAATTCGACGTCAAGCGCGGCAAGTGGAGCTTTGCCAATCTGCCAGTCATCCCCCCGCGCTTTGACCTCAAGCCCGTGGACAAGACCAAGACGCGTCTGAACGCTGTGGTCAAACAGGCCAAGCGCAAGGATGTGACCGAACTCATCAACGCCTGTGACGCGGGACGCGAAGGTGAGCTGATCTTCCGCCTGATCGAGCAATACGCAGGCGGCGCCAAGGGCGGACTGGGCAAGCCCGTCAAGCGCCTGTGGCTGCAGTCCATGACGCCGCAAGCGATCCGTGACGGCTTCAACAATCTGCGCAGCGATGCCCAGATGCAGGGCCTGGCCAGCGCCGCGCGCAGCCGCTCCGAAGCCGACTGGCTGGTGGGCATCAACGGCACGCGTGCCATGACGGCCTTCAACTCGCGCGACGGCGGCTTCTTCCTCACCACCGTGGGCCGCGTGCAGACGCCTACGCTGTCGCTGGTAGTGGAGCGCGAAGAAAAAATCCGCAAGTTCGTCAGCCGCGATTACTGGGAAGTGCATGGCACGTTCGACGCGCAAGCTGGCCAGTACCTGGGCAAGTGGTTCAACCCGCAGTGGAAGAAGTCCGACGATGCCGAAGCCAAGGCCGACCGCCTGTGGAACAAGGCCGAGGCCGATGCCATTGCCGCCGCTGTGCGCGGCAAGCCTGCCACCGTTACCGAAGAGAGCAAGCCCACCACGCAGGCCTCGCCCCTGCTGTTCGACCTGACCAGCCTGCAGCGCGAAGCCAACGGCAAGTACGGCTTCTCGGCCAAGACGACTCTCGCGCTGGCGCAAAGCCTGTACGAGCGCCACAAGGCCCTGACCTACCCACGTACCGACGCGCGTGCCCTGCCCGAGGACTATCTGCCCGTGGCACGCCAGACTTTCGACATGCTGGCCACCAGCGGCATGCGCCATCTGGCACCGTTTGCGCAGCAGGCGATCAATGACAACTACATCCGCCCGACCAAGCGCATCTTCGACAACAGCAAGATCTCGGATCACTTTGCCATCATCCCCACCACACAGGCCCCCACAGGCCTGAGCGAGGCTGAGCAGAAGCTCTACGACCTAGTCGTGCGCCGCTTTATGGCAGTGTTCTTCCCCAGCGCCGAATACCAGGTGACCACCCGCATCAGCAAGGTGGAGCAGCACAGCTTCAAGACCGAGGGCAAGGTGCTGGTCAAGCCGGGCTGGCTGGCCATCTACGGCAAGGAAGCTGCCAACGAAGTGGAAGACGCCAAGGAAGGCGACAAGGGTCAGCCCCTGGTGGCCGTGCAGCCTGGCGAGCAGCCACGCACCGACCATGCCGATGTCAAGGGCCTGAAAACCAAGCCGCCTGCACGCTACAGCGAAGCCACGCTGCTGGGCGCCATGGAAAGCGCCGGCAAGCAGATTGACGACGAAGAGCTGCGCAGCGCCATGCAGGAAAAGGGCCTGGGCACGCCAGCCACGCGCGCGGCCATCATCGAAGGCTTGATTACTGAAAAGTACATGCTGCGCGAAGGCCGCGAGCTGATCCCCACGGCCAAGGCCTTCCAGCTGATGACACTGCTGCGTGGACTGGGTGTGGAAGAGCTCTCGCGCGCCGACCTGACCGGCGAGTGGGAGTACAAGCTGTCGCAGATGGAAAAGGGCCAGCTCTCGCGCGAAGCCTTTATGCAGCAGATTCAGGCCATGACCGAGAAGCTGGTCAAAAAGGCCAAGGAATACGACCGCGACACCATCCCCGGCGACTACGCCACGCTGGCCACGCCCTGCCCCAACTGCGGCGGCGTGGTCAAGGAAAACTACCGCCGCTACGCCTGTACGGGCGCAGACGGCCACAGCGCAGGCTGCGGCTTCTCGTTCACCAAGTCACCCGCAGGCCGCACCTTTGAGACGTCCGAAGCCGAGCAATTGCTGCGCGACCGCCGCATTGGCCCGCTGGAAGGTTTCCGCTCCAAGGCGGGCTGGCCTTTTGTGGCCGAAGTGGCCATCGTGCATGACGAAGAAGCCAAGAACTACAAGCTGGAATTCGACTTCGGCGACGACAAGGATTCCGAGGACACCGGCGAGATCGTGGACTTTGCCAGCCAGCAGCCTCTGGGCCCCTGCCCCAAGTGCGGCTCGCCCGTCTTCGAGCATGGTGCCAACTATGTCTGCTCCAAGGCCGTTCCCACGCTGGCGCAGACCACGCCCAGCTGCGACTTCAAGAGCGGCCAGATCATCCTGCAGCAGCCCATCGAGCGCGAGCAGATGACCAAGCTGCTGCAGACCGGCAAGACTGATCTGCTGGAGAAGTTCGTCTCCAACCGCACACGCCGCAACTTCAAGGCCTTCCTGGCCTGGGATGGTGCAGCAGGCAAGGTGAACTTCGAGTTCGAGCAGCGCGAGGGCAAGTACCCGGCACGCAAAACTGCTGGCGCAGCGACCAAGACCACAGCCGCTGCAAAGAAGACAACGGCTGCTGCCAAAAAAGCCGCCACAAAAACCACCAAGGCTGCTGCTGTCAAAAAGCCGCGCACCGTCAATGCCACGCTGTCACCCAGCGCCGATCTGGCAGCAGTGATCGGTGATGCTCAGACCTCGCGCCCCGAGGTCATCAAGAAGCTGTGGGACTACATCAAGGCCAACGGTCTGCAGGATGCCAAGGACAAGCGCGTGATCAACGCCGATGCCAAGCTCAAGCCCGTTTTCGGCAAGGACCAGGTCAATATGTTCGAGCTGGCTGGCATCGTGGGCAAGCATGTGAGCTAAACACGCTCAGAAGCGGTCTGCAAGACGCTCAACGTAAACGCTGCACGGGAAACCTTGCAGCGTTTTTTCATGCCCCACATCGTCGGCAACGCGTAGGTACACCCACGACATGCCTTTATGTTCTCTATCCGCTATAAGCATTGATATGAATGCAAACGATGACCTGATGACGATGACGGCCACCGGCCTTCCCTCCCTGCAACCTGCTCGCCCCATTGCACTGGAGGGTGCATCCAACTTCCGAGATCTCGGCGGCTACAAGGGCCGCGACGGACGCAGCCTGCAGTGGCGCAAGCTTTACCGCTCGGCCCACCTGGCGCACCTGACCCCGCAAGACCTGTCCCAGCTGCAAACGCTGGGCATCACCCGCAGCGCCGACTTTCGCGGTGTGGACGAGAGCACCCATTTCGCCTATCAATGGCCTCAGCTTGACCGCCATGCGCTGGTGGTGGAGCCCACGGTGGTGCAGCGTGCACAGTCCATGATGGAGCAGGGCCTCAAGCTCACCGCCGAAGTCACCGAAGAGTTCATGCATGAAACCTACCGCAGCTTTGTGAATGACTACAGCCAGCGCTTTGCCCAGTTCTTTCACCTGCTGCAGGACAGCGATGCCCCGCTGGTCTTTCACTGCACGGCCGGCAAGGACCGCACAGGCTGGGCTGCCGCCTTGCTGCTGACATCGCTGGGTGTGGATGAGGATCAGATCATGGAGGACTATCTGCTCACCAACCAGTACTTTGCGCGCCCTTCTTCATCCGTTCTGGGCACCATGCCAGCCGATGCGCTGGATGCACTCTGGCGCGTACAGCCGTCCTACCTGATGGCTTCGGTAGAGCTTGTGCGAGCGCAGTACGGAAGCGTTAATCGCTATCTCAGCGAAGCGCTGGGTGTGGATGAAACAGCCCGCGAGCGGCTGGCCGATTTGTATCTGGAAAACTAATCAACTTTGATAGCTTTGAGCGCATACCAGTATTGGGTTAAAAGGGTTTTTTACTGATAACAGCCAGTTACAGCAGGGTATCTGGAGGCCGCTACCATGGGCCTCATCACCCGCAATGGATGCGGACAAGGAAATACCCATGCGCAAATGGCTCACTCTGGCCGCAGCAGCCGTCACGCTGGCGCTGACGGCCTGCTCCGGCACCATGCCAAGCTCTTCCAGCCCCAACAGCTCCACAGGCGTGGAAGTCTTTGGTACCGTGGATACCGGCATCAGCCGCACCTGGTAAGCCTTTTCCAGACTGCAGGCTCAAAAAAGCCCACCGCGCTTGATGCACGGCGGGCTTTTTTCTTTGAAGCTGTGATTAGCGGCTGACGTTGGCGTCGGCCACGGTCAACGCGGTCATGTTCACGATACGTCGTACCGTGGTGCTGGGTGTCAGCACATGCACGGGCTTGGCCGCGCCCAGCAGCACCGGGCCAATCGCAATACCGCCACCGGCCGCCTGCTTGAGCAGGTTGTAGCTGATGTTGGCTGCGTCGATATTGGGCAGCACCAGCAAGTTCGCATCGCCCAGCAAGGTGCTGTTGGGCATGAGCTTGCCACGGGCAACGCTGTCAATGGCCACGTCGCCGTGCATCTCACCATCGACTTCCAGCCAAGGCGCCTGCTGGCGCAGCAGCTCCAGAGTCTGACGCATCTTCACAGCGCTGGGCTGGTTGCTGGAGCCAAAGTTGGAGTGGCTCAGCAAGGCCGCCTTGGGCTTGATGCCAAAGCGCATCATTTCCTCGGCCGCCATGATGGTGATCTCTGCCAGCTGTTCGGCCGAGGGGTCATAGTTCACATGGGTGTCCACCAGGAAGACCTGACGCTCGGGCAGCAACAGACCGTTCATGCAGGCATAGGTTTCAATCCCCGTGCGCTTGCCAATGACCTGGTCAATGTAGTTCAGGTGCAGGTGCGTGTTGTGCCAGGTGCCGCAGATCAGGCCATCGACCTCACCCTTGTGCAGCAGCATGGAGCCGATCAGCGTCAGGCGGCGGCGCATTTCGATCTTGGCAATGGGCTCGGTAATGCCCTTTCGCTCCGTCATGCGGTGGTAGCTCTTCCAGAAGTCGCGATAGCGGGGGTCGTCTTCGACGTTCACCACGTCGTAATCACGACCCTGCTCCAGGCGCAGGCCGAACTTTTCAATGCGCTGGGCAATGATGGCGGGGCGTCCGATCAGCGTGGGGCGCGCAATGCGCTCGTCCACCACGATCTGGGCCGCACGCAGCACACGCTCTTCCTCACCCTCGGCATAGGCCACGCGCTTCTTCGCGGACTTCTTGGCGGCCATCACGATGGGCTTCATCATGGTGCCCGACGCGTAGACAAAAGTCTTCAGATGTTCGCGGTAGGCATCCATGTCCTGAATGGGGCGCTTGGCCACGCCAGCGTCTGCAGCAGCCTGGGCCACGGCGGGCGCCACGATCAGCATCAGGCGCGGATCAAAAGGCTTGGGAATCAGGTACTCGGGGCCAAAGCTCAGCACCTCGCCCACATAGGCTTGCGCGACTTCTTCGGACTGCTCGGCCTGTGCCAGCTCGGCAATCGCATAGACGGCAGCGATCTCCATCGAGGTGGTGATGGTGGTCGCACCGCAGTCCAGCGCACCGCGGAAGATGTAGGGGAAGCACAGGACGTTGTTGACCTGGTTGGGATAGTCCGTGCGTCCCGTGGCGATGATGGCGTCGTCGCGCACCGCCTTCACATCTTCGGGAATGATTTCAGGATTGGGGTTGGCCAGCGCGAAGATGATGGGCTTGGCCGCCATCTTCTTGACCATGTCCTGCTTGAGCACATTGCCGGCAGACAGGCCCAGGAAGGCATCGGCGCCCTCGATCACCTCGCCCAGCGTTCGCATCTCGGTCTTCTGGGCAAACAGCGCCTTGTCCGGATCCATCAGCTCGGTGCGGCCTTCGTAGACCACGCCCGCGATGTCGGTCACAAACACGTTCTCGCGCTTCAGACCTACTTCCAGCAACAGGTTCAGGCAGGCCAGGGCCGCAGCACCGGCGCCCGATGCCACCAGCTTGATGTCTTCAATCTTCTTGCCCGCAACCTTCAAGGCGTTGACCATGGCCGCCGCCACGGTGATGGCCGTGCCGTGCTGGTCGTCGTGGAACACGGGAATGTTCATACGCTTGCGCAGCTCGCGCTCGACATAGAAGCACTCAGGCGCCTTGATGTCTTCGAGGTTGATGGCGCCAAAGGTAGGCTCCAGCGCGGCGATCACTTCCACCAGCTTTTGCGGATCCTTTTCGTCGATTTCGATGTCGAACACATCTACGCCGGCGAACTTCTTGAACAGCACGCCCTTGCCTTCCATCACAGGCTTGGAAGCCAGTGCACCGATATCGCCCAGACCCAGCACGGCCGTGCCGTTGGAGATCACGCCCACCAGATTGCCGCGACTGGTGTACTTGAAGGCCGCAGCGGGGTCCTTGACGATTTCCTCGCAGGGCGCAGCCACGCCGGGCGAGTACGCCAGAGCCAGATCATGCTGGTTGGCCATGGGCTTGGTCGCCATGATGGCCACCTTGCCGGGCTTGGGGAACTCGTGATACTCCAGAGCAGACTGGCGCAGCAAAGCGCGTTTATCAATCGAGGTAATGGGCTTGGTGTCGGACATCAACAGTCTCCAGCTCGCAATTTGAGGCATCCGCAGTAACGACTCTCTCCGGGTTCATGGCCCAGCCCTCCTACCACTGCAGATAAAGGAATCGGGCTTTGGATTGTAGGCCGTGCGCTATCAAAAAAAGAGAGGTAGCAGTACAGCACTTCAGGTCAAACTGCTGTGACTGTTGAGCATCAATCAAGAGGTGATCATGGCCCCATGCCTGCCCTGCATACAGGGCAAAGCTATGATTTCGCGTCTCCCCCTGTCTTTGAAAGTCTGCCCATGCTTCCCCGCCACAACGATCCTATTGCTGCCATTGCCACCGCTCCGGGGCGTGGTGCCGTGGGCATTGTCCGGGTCTCCGGCAAAGGCATTGCCGCACTGGTACGCACTCTGTGCGGCAAGGATCTGAAACCGCGCGAAGCGACTTATCTACCCTTCAGAGATGCAGCGGGCTCACCCATTGACCATGGCTTGGCCATCTATTTCCCTGGCCCAAACAGCTACACCGGCGAGGATGTTCTTGAGCTTCAAGCTCACGGCGGCCCTGTGGTGCTGCAACTGCTGCTGGCGCGCTGCCTGGAAGCAGCTCAGACCGCTGATGCCGACGGCAAGCCCGTGCTGGCAGGATTGCGCCTGGCCCAGCCCGGCGAATTTACTGAACGAGCCTTTCTTAACGACAAGATCGACCTGGCACAGGCCGAGGCGATTGCCGACCTGATCGACGCCAGCACCGAGGCTGCTGCACGCAGCGCCAGTCGTTCTCTGTCGGGCGCTTTCTCCCAGGAAATCCAAGTGCTTCGCGAAGCCCTGGTGCATTTGCGCATGCTGGTCGAAGCCACACTGGACTTCCCCGAGGAGGAAATTGATTTTCTGAAAAAGGCTGATGCCTTTGGTCAGCTCCAGCGCCTGCAAGCCCAAGTGGCTACCGTTTTAGGCAAGGCTCACCAAGGCGCGCTGCTGCGTGAAGGCATCAAGGTGGTGATTGCAGGCCAGCCCAATGCCGGCAAAAGCTCGCTACTCAACGCACTGGCCGGGGCCGAGTTAGCCATTGTCACGCCCATCGCCGGCACCACACGCGACAAGGTTCAGCAGACGATCCAGATCGAGGGCGTGCCTCTACATGTCATCGATACCGCAGGTCTGCGTGACAGCGACGACGAGGTGGAGCGCATTGGCATTGCCCGTGCCTGGGACGAGATTGCAGCGGCCGATGCCGTTCTGTTTCTGCATGACCTGACCCGCGTGCAGCAGACCGACTACGCAGCTGCCGATGCTGACATTGCCGCCACCTTGCAACAGCGCCTGCCTGCGCAAGTGCCTGTGATCCATGTGCTGAACAAGACCGATATGGCAGTGCAAGCCCATCAGGTCTGCACAGATCAGATTGCACTTTCGGCCCGTACCGGCGATGGTCTGGACACCTTGCGCAAGCGCCTGCTGGAAGTCGCTGGCTGGCAGTCGGCTCCCGAGGGCCTGTACCTGGCCCGTGCCCGCCACGTCGAAGCCTTGCAGGCTGTCCAGGCTCACCTGGAAATGGCCGACGATCAACTGCAAGCCCAAGTCTCCCATCTGGACCTGCTGGCCGAAGAGCTGCGCCTGGCCCAGGTTTCGCTGAACTCCATCACTGGCGAATTCAGCTCAGACGACCTGCTGGGCGTGATCTTCTCCAGCTTCTGCATCGGCAAGTAAGCGCTACACATTTTTCTTGCAGGCATAAAAAAACGCCACCTTTTCAGGTGGCGTTTTCGTTACTGTGAGCGTCTCGCTTACTTGCCTGCAGCAGCCTTGCCAAACTTGGGCAAGTTGAACTGAGGCGGCACGCCCATGCGCTTGTTAATGATCCACTGCTGAGCGATCGACAGAATGTTATTCGTCAGCCAGTAAAGCACCAGACCCGATGGGAAGAAGAAGAACATCACGCTGAACATCAGCGGCATGATCCACATCATCTTGGCCTGCATGGGGTCAGGAGGAGCGGGGTTCAGAGCCGTCTGTAGCAGCGAAGACAGAGTCATCAGCAGGGGCAGGATGAAGAAGGGATCCGGCACCGACAGGTCATGAATCCAGCCAATCCAGGGCGCATTGCGAATTTCCACGCTGGACTGCAGCACCCAGTACAAAGCCATGAAGACAGGGATCTGAATCAGGATGGGGAAGCAGCCGCCCATAGGGTTGACCTTTTCCTCTCGGTAGATGCGCATCATCTCCTGCTGCATCTGCTGAGGTTTGTCCTTCAGACGCTCGCGCATTTCCATGATGCGAGGGTTGATAGCCTTCATCTTGGCCATCGAGGAGTAAGCCTTGGCGTTCAGCCAGTAGAAAGCGATCTTCAGCAGCACCACCAGTGCCACGATGGACCAGCCCCAGTTGCCGATGAACTTGTGCAGCTCGGACAGCAGCCAGTACAGCGGCTTGGCCAGAATGGTCAGCCAGCCGTAGTCCTTGACCAGCTCCAGACCCGGAGACAGCGACTCCAGCATGGGTTCAACCTGAGGGCCGGAGAACAGGCGCGCATTCACGCTCTTGGTCTGACCCGGCTCCACGGTACCCACGGGCGTGATCATGCCGACGGCGTAGAGGTTGTCACCCACCTTGCGCACGAAGTTGTCGCGCTGGATACCGTCAGCCAGCAACCATGCGCTGGCGAAGTAGTGCTGCACCATGGCCACATAGCCATTGGTGGCGGACTTGTCGATTTCAGCCTTGTTGTTCTCGATGTCCTTGAACTCGACCTTGTGATACTTCTTGGCTTCGGTATAGAGAGCCGGGCCTGTGAAGGTGGAGTAGAAGGTGGACTCATGCTCAGGCTTGTTGCCGTCGCGCACCAGCTGCATGTACAGCTGAGGGTTCACGGCAGTAGTGCCTGTGTTGACCACATCGTGCTGCACATCAATGGCGTAGGAGCCGCGCTTGAGCGTGAAAGTCTTGACCAGCTTCACGCCGCCCATATCGGCGGACTCAAAGCGCACTTGCACGCTGTCCTGGCCGTCCTTGAGCTCGCGCTCGCCTGGCACCACCGTCATAGGTGTCTTGTGCGTGGGGAAGTTGCCACCAATCAGGCCTGTCTGACCCAGATACACACGCTTGGCGTTTTCTTCAAACACCTGCATGCGCTTTTTCTCATCGACCGTGTCGGTGTACTTGATCAGCTCGGAATGCTTGAGCGTTGCACCTTCGCTGTCGAAGGTCAGGCGCATCACATCGCTGCCCACCGTCACGTTCTGACGAGGAATGGCAGCAGCAGGCTGGCCGGCAGCGGCCGCGCCGGGCACATCACCGGCATTGGCCTGCGCGACCGCTTGAGGCACGCTGGCATCAGCCGGCTTGGCATCCGCTGCGGCGGGTGCAGAGGCCGTCTGAGGCGTGGGGAAGAAGGTGGGCTGTTTGCCGTTATGGATTTGCCACTTATCCCAGAGCAAAACCATGGAAAAGCCAAATATCACCCACAGTATGGTGCGGCGAATATCGTTCATGAAGACTTCTTAGGTGAGGAAGGTTGGGTGGTCGCGGAAGAGTCCTGACTGCGCTCCAGAAAGGAAAACAGCCTGGGCTTTTGCTGTGGCACGGGATCATGCCCTCCGTCACACCAGGGATGACAACGTGCCAATCGGCACACCGTCAGATAGGAGCCTACCGCAGCGCCGTGTTGCTCCAGCGCCTGAAGGGAATAGGCCGAGCAGGTCGGCTCAAACCGGCAAGCCGAGCCCAGCCAGGGGCTGAGCAGCAATCTGTAGCCACGCACCAAGGCCATAAGCAGCCGCTGCATCACAACGGGCTCTCCACCTGATTCACTATCGAATCAGAAGCATCTTGCGCTTTACCAGTAAGGGTTTGAGGCGATTTTTCTTTCAAATCCGCCTTCCCTTCGGCGGCCTTGCCAAGCTGCAACAAGCGGCGCTCAGCCGTGGCAAAAAGCTGCTGCAACTCCTTGCGGACCGCTTCCTTGAGCTGATCCGAGGTCGCGCTGACAAACTGCTTGCGATCAAACCCAGAGCGCAGACGCACCACATAGGAAGCGCAGCGCAAAGCGTCCTCGTAATCCGTGGAAACCGCATAAATCTGGCGCTTGATGGTGTGGCGTGTCACCGAGCGGCGTGCCCAACGCTTGGGCACCATGGCACCCAGCCAGGCCTGAGTTCGAACCGAACCAATGCCAAACAGGGCCTGCGGATCATTTGATCCGGGCCCTGTCTTGGGGTTGGCCGCCATATCAGCCACCTCTGCCACCAGCTCCATACGGTGCAGGGCAAAGTGTGGTGTGCGAGCAATCGTGCCCGCAGACATAGTGGCTTGGAATTGCGGACGCGTTTTCAGCCTTTGCATAAGACAGCCTCCAATCAGAGGCCTTCAGCACAGCGAAGGAGCAGACCGCTAGCCAACGCTGGCCTTAGACGGCCAGACGCTTGCGGCCCTTGGCGCGGCGTGCGTTGATCACGGCACGGCCACCCTTGGTCTTCATGCGAACCAGGAAACCGTGGGTACGGGCGCGGCGAATCTTGGAAGGTTGGTAAGTACGTTTCATGTTGGTTCCTTGAGAAGGTTCAGTATTTGCGTCAGCAGAGCGCCCTGTTTGCGCCCGACCATTCCGGTTTTGCGCCGCACACTGTCACCGCCAGAGCCGATATTTTTCACATGCCATGCATGCCATCGGATCCAAAGACAACAAACGGAACAGAACACACGCCGCAGCGCCTAGCGCCTCGGCGCGCGCGCACAAATTAAAGGCGCCCGGCTCATATCACCCTGAACACATTCAGGGAAACCGGGGATTATCACAGCGTTGGGACTTTGATGCAATGACCCTTGAATTTGCTATGGACTAGCAAGGGATCAGGATTGGCCACTGACCTGCTCCAGAGATTCTTTACAAACCGTTGCCTCCCAATCTATTAGTATGTGCAGCCTATTACGCACTGGAGCCGGGGACAGCCTTCTGATAGTTTGTGGATAACTTCCGCAAAAGCTACAATACCAACCCCGCAACTGTTCCTCCTATCCACAATTAGACTTTTGACAATGACAGAGGAACCAACCAATGATGCAGGCCAGGCCCTGTGGCAGGTCTGCGTTGAGCAACTGGGTCAGGAGCTGCCCGAGCAGCAATTCAACACCTGGATCAAGCCGCTGACGGCACTCGTTGCAGAAGACTTTTCCAAGGTCACCGTCTATGTGGCCAACCGCTTCAAGCTAGACTGGATTCGCGCCCAGTATGCAGGCCGTATCTCGGCCATGCTGGAGTCGCTTTATGGCCAGCCCGTCACTCTAGAGTTAGCACTCGCTCAGCGCGAAAGCGTTGTGCGTACTTATGTGCGCCCACCATCAGCCACACAGCAGTCCGCACCGCAGACGCTCAATGTGGCTGTGCCCACGGTTACCAACGAAGAGGCCAGCCCTCCGGTATTCCGCACCCGCCTGAACCCGGCGCTCACCTTCGAGACACTGGTCGAAGGTACGGCCAACCGCATGGCGCGCTCTGCCGCCATGCACGTGGCAGGCTCGCCCGGTCACCTCTACAACCCGCTGTTCATCTACGGCGGTGTCGGCCTGGGTAAGACCCACCTGGTGCACGCTGTGGGTAACCAGCTGCTGCAGGACAAGCCGGACGCCAAGATTCTCTACATCCACGCCGAGCAATTCGTCTCCGATGTGGTCAAGGCCTACCAGCGCCGTACCTTTGACGAGTTTAAGGAACGCTATCACTCGCTCGATCTGCTGCTGATCGACGACGTGCAGTTCTTTGCCAACAAAGACCGTACGCAGGAAGAGTTCTTCAACGCCTTTGAAGCCCTGCTGGCCAAGAAGAGCCACATCGTGATGACGTCCGACACCTACCCCAAGGGTCTGGCCAATATTCACGAGCGTCTGGTTTCGCGTTTCGACTCCGGCCTGACGGTGGCGATTGAGCCGCCTGAGCTGGAAATGCGCGTGGCGATTCTGATCAACAAGGCCAAGGCCGAGAACGCCGACATGCCCGAAGAAGTTGCCTTCTTCGTGGCCAAGAACGTGCGCTCCAACGTGCGTGAGCTCGAAGGCGCGCTGCGCAAGATTCTGGCTTACTCGCGCTTCAACCAGAAGGAAGTTTCGATCCAGCTGGCCCGCGAGGCGCTGCGCGATCTGCTCAGTATCCAGAACCGCCAGATTTCTGTGGAAAACATCCAGAAGACGGTGGCGGACTACTACAAGATCAAGGTTGCCGACATGTACAGCAAGAAGCGTCCGGCCAGCATTGCCCGCCCGCGCCAGATTGCCATGTACCTGGCCAAGGAGCTGACGCAAAAAAGCCTGCCCGAGATCGGCGAGCTGTTCGGCGGTCGCGACCACACCACGGTGCTGCACGCTGTTCGCAAGATCTCGGGCGAGCGTCAGACCAATACAGAGCTGAACCAGCAACTGCATGTGCTGGAGCAAACGCTCAAGGGTTGATGAAAACGCCCCCATGAATGTCACTGTCAAACGGCAAAATGGGGGGCTTACGCGGCATGAGGGAGCGACCGCCCTACCCTGCGGACGCCGCCGCTATCAAACAAATGCGCACTTAAATCACTGAGGTTGACATGATCGTCCTGAAAGCCACACAAGACAAAGTTCTAGCGGTTCTGCAACAGGTGGCCGGCATTGTCGAGCGCCGCCACACGCTGCCCATCCTGGCCAATGTGCTGATCAAGAAGACCGGCAATGCGCTGCAGCTGACCACCAGCGATCTGGAAATCCAGATTCGAACCACCGCCGAGCTGGGCGGCGATGCCGGTGACTTCACCACCACCATCGGTGCCCGCAAGCTGATCGATATCCTCAAGACCATGCCAGGCGATCAGACCGTGAGCCTGGAGACGCAGCAGACCAAGATGATCCTGAAGGGCGGCAAGAGCCGCTTTACGCTGCAGACCCTGCCTGCCGAAGACTTCCCGCTAGTGCAGGAATCGGCCGCTTTCGGCCCCGCGTTCAGCGTGCCGCAAAAGGTGCTCAAGGATTTGCTGGGCCAGGTCTCCTTTGCCATGGCGGTGCAGGACATCCGTTATTACCTGAACGGCATTCTGTTCGTGGCCGAGGGCAACACCCTGAGCCTGGTTGCTACCGACGGTCACCGTCTGGCCTGGGCCAGCGCCACGCTGGATGTGGAAGTGCCTACCAAGCAGGAAGTGATTCTGCCGCGCAAGACCGTGCTGGAGCTGCAGCGCCTGCTGAGCGACGCCAGCGGCGAGAACCAGCCGGTCATCGAGATGCAGTTCGCCAACAACCAGGCCAAGTTCACTTTTGGCGGCATGGAGTTCGTCACAAAATTAGTCGAGGGCAAGTTCCCGGACTACAACCGTGTGATTCCCAAGAACCACACCAACAGCGTCACCCTGGGCCGCGCACCCCTGCTGGCATCGCTGCAGCGCACGGCCATCATGACCAGCGACAAGTTCAAGGGTGTGCGCCTGTCGGTTGAGCCAGGAACTCTGCGCGTCGCGTCCAACAACGCCGAGCAGGAAGAAGCCATGGACGAGCTCGATATCGACTATGGTGGCGACAGCATCGAGATCGGCTTCAACGTGACCTATCTGATCGACGTGCTCACCAATATGAGCCAGGACATGGTCAAGATCGATCTGCAGGACGGCAACAGCTCCGCGCTGATCACCATTCCTGAGAACGAGAGCTTCAAGTACGTCGTGATGCCCATGCGCATCTAAGCCGACCGAAAGACACCAGCCCTTCCATTGCCTGAAAGCAGGAGCAGCTTCCGCTGAAGCATCAATGATTTCAGGCAAGTATTCATTTGAAAGTTATGCCAGTCAGGCGCTAACAGCTTCTGACTTTGTAGCAGCAAGGTAATTTCATGACCGAAGACAACAAGCCAGACACGCAAACCGCAGCAGCAGATGCAGGCGGCTATGGCGAAGGCGCAATCCAGATCCTGGAAGGCCTGGAAGCCGTGCGCAAGCGCCCCGGCATGTACATCGGCGACACCTCCGACGGCACCGGCCTGCACCACCTGGTCTTCGAGGTCGTGGACAACTCCATCGACGAAGCCCTGGCCGGCCACTGCGACGATATTTTGGTCACCATCCACGCCGACGGCTCGCTGTCCGTGATCGACAACGGCCGTGGCATTCCCACGCGCGTGAAGATGGACGACAAGCACGAGCCCAAGCGCTCGGCCGCTGAAATCGCACTGACCGAGCTGCACGCCGGCGGCAAGTTCAACCAGAACAGCTACAAGGTCTCGGGCGGTCTGCACGGCGTGGGCGTGTCCTGCGTGAACGCGCTGTCCATCTGGCTCAAGCTCACCGTCAGCCGCGAAGGCCAGCGCTACGAAATCGACTTCTCGCGCGGCCATGTGCAAAACCGCCTGATCGAGGTCGTGGACGGCTTTGAAGTCTCGCCCATGCGCGTGCTCGGCCCCAGCGACAAGCAAGGCACCAAGGTGCACTTCTTGCCCGACCAGGAAATCTTCAAGGAAAACTTCGAGTTCCGCTACGAGATCCTGGCCAAGCGCCTGCGTGAACTCTCCTTCCTGAACAACGGCGTGCGCATCCGCTTGAAGGACGAGCGCGACGGCAAGGAAGACGACTTCTCCGGCGCCGGCGGCGTCAAGGGCTTTGTGCAGTTCATCAACGGCAGCAAAAAGGTGTTGCACCCCACCACCTTCAACGCCACCGGCTCGCGCCCTGCCGAGACCTATGGCGGCATTCCCGGCACCGAGATCGGTGTGGAAGTCTCCATGCTGTGGAACGACAGCTATGCCGAGCAAGTCCTCTGTTTCACCAACAACATCCCCCAGCGTGACGGCGGCACCCACCTGACCGGCCTGCGCGCGGCCATGACCCGCGTCATCGGCAAGTACATTGCCGACAACGAACTGGCCAAGAAGGCCAAGGTCGAAGTCTCGGGCGACGACATGCGCGAAGGCCTGTGCGCCGTCCTCTCCGTGAAGGTGCCCGAGCCCAAGTTCTCCAGCCAGACCAAGGACAAGCTGGTCAGCTCCGAAGTGCGTGCGCCCGTGGAAGACATCGTGGCCAAGAGCCTGAATGACTTCCTCGAAGAGAACCCCAATGACGCCAAGATTCTGTGCGGCAAGATCATCGAAGCGGCCCGCGCCCGTGAAGCGGCCCGCAAGGCCCGTGAAATGACACGCCGCAAGGGTGTGCTGGACGGCATGGGCCTGCCCGGCAAGCTGGCGGACTGCCAGGAAAAAGACCCGGCCCTGTGCGAAATCTACATTGTCGAGGGTGACTCCGCCGGTGGCTCCGCCAAGCAGGGCCGCGACCGCAAGTTCCAGGCCATCCTGCCCCTGCGCGGCAAGATCCTGAACGTGGAAAAAGCCCGCTACGAAAAGCTGCTGTCCAGCCAGGAAATCATCACTCTGATCACGGCTCTGGGCACCGGCATCGGCAAGGTCAGCGAAGATTCGGGCAAGAGCAGCAGCGACGACTACAACCCCGACAAGCTGCGCTACCACCGCATCATCATCATGACCGACGCCGACGTTGACGGCGCCCACATCCGTACCCTGCTGCTGACCTTCTTCTACCGCCAGATGCCCGACCTGGTCGAGCGCGGCCACATCTACATCGCCCAGCCGCCGCTGTACAAGGTCAAGAACGGCAAGGAAGAGCTGTACCTCAAGGACGGCCCGGCCCTCAACAAATACCTGCTCAAGATCGCGCTGAACCACGCCAGCGTCAGCACCGGCGGTGCCAATCCTCGCCTGGTGGAAGGCGAAGAGCTGTCCAAGCTGGCAGACATGCACTTGGCCGCTGAAATGGTGATCGAGCGCCTGTCCAACTTCATGGATGCCGAGGCTCTGCGCGCCATTGCCGACGGCGTGCAGATCAAGCTCGACACCATCGAAGAAGCCCAGGCCTGCGCCCCCATTCTTGAAGCCAAGCTGCGTGAGCTGACCACCACCGGCGTACCCGCCGATGTGGCCGCCGAGATCGATCCGCACAGCGAAAAGCCCGTGCTGCGCATCAGCCGCCACCACCACGGCAATATCAAGAGCTCCATCCTCACGCAGGAGTTTGTGCGCAGCCATGACTACGCCGCACTATCCGAAGAAGCACAAAACTTCGTCGGCCTGCTCAGCGAAGGCGCCAAGGTCACCCGTGGCGAAGGCGAAAAAGCCAAGACCGAAAAGGTCAGCGACTTCCGCCAGGCCATGCAATGGCTGATCAGCGAAGCCGAGCGCACCACGGGCCGCCAGCGCTATAAGGGTCTGGGTGAGATGAACCCTGAGCAGCTGTGGGAAACCACCATGGACCCCAACGTCCGCAGCCTGCTGCAAGTCAAGATTGGTGACGCCATCGAAGCCGACCGCGTGTTCACCATGCTGATGGGTGACGAAGTGGAACCACGCCGCAACTTCATTGAAGACAACGCCCTGCGCGCTGGCAATATCGACGTGTGATTTGTTGTAGGTGGATGCAATAAGTGGGATTTTGGTAAGTAAAAAGTGAGATTTCATAAGATGGAATTCCGACAATCTCCCACGACACCTAACTGTCTAGTGAAAAATAAAAAAAGCCGCTTCATGCGGCTTTTTTTATTGCTACTCACATTTATTGTCTAAGGGGAAATCAACTCGAACTTTCAGTTGTTTTCGTTCATAGGCATAGAGCACCCGAGCAAAAGCAACTGCGAACGTTGCTCCAAACTCACAACCTTGAGATGGGTAATCCCCCCCTTAAACCATGGCTCTGAGAAGTAGAGCTATGCGGCCATGGCAAGCCGCT
>NZ_JBXXZI010000007.1:0-242886 GCF_057369555.1 Comamonas sp. FUJ_7 | reverse complement strand
GGTTCGAGCCCAGGTTGAGGAGCCAAATAAAAGCCCATTTGTCATCGACATATGGGCTTCTTTCTTTGAATGATCAGGCTGCACGCACAACCCCAACAGAGGCAGGAGCTACAGGAACATCCCCTGACACCCTTGTGACTGAAGTTGATACGCCCGAGTAGCGGTGCTGTATTGAAGAGGCAGTGCACTCCCCTTGCTCCCAAGCTCTCAACTCCATCTCCAACCGAGCAGCTCGTTCCGCATACATCTGGGCAGAAGATTGGTAATGCTCTGCCGCAATTGAATGCTCCAAAGCTGCTATGCGAGCCTCTTGGAGATAGGCTCGCATTCTTCGAATATAGCGAGGCTCGGAACGGCCAAGGCCGAAAATCTTGCTCCAAACCATATCCCACCTCCTTCACCAATCACAGCGCAACTCTCAACCAACATTAAGTCAGCAACGTTGTGGTCAGCGTACCCAATCCGCTGCAGGACACCTGTCCCTCAGCAAGAGTTTGCATCGTAGGAGACATCCCTCGCCAACTGCAATTAGATAGTTTTTTTCAAAAAATCCAACACCCCCTGCGCCACTCGTACGCCGGATGACATACACGCAGTCAGCAAGTACCCTCCTGTAGGCGCCTCCCAATCCAGCATCTCCCCTGCACAGAAAACACCCGGCAAAGCCACACACATCCCCCCGTCATCTAATGCCTCAAGACGAACCCCTCCCGCCGTACTGATCGCTTCGTCTATAGGTCGCGGCGCAATTGCCACCAGAGGCACGGCCTTGATCGTGGAAGCAAGCAGCTCCATATCAGACATCCCCTGTCTACCAAGCACCTCATAAAGCAAAGCAGCCTTGATTCCATCCAGCCCCAAGCGCCCCTTCAGGTGACCGCTAAGACTACGAGAGCCACGCGGGCGCATCACCTCTTGCTTGACACGCTGTGCATCCCACTGAGGCATCAGATCCAACTCAAACCGAGCCTGCCCCTGACGAGCAATACAGTCGCGCAGCATGGATGCGACTGCATAGATCAGGCTCCCCTCCACCCCCGTCTGAGTGGCAACAAATTCACCCTGCCGCTCAAAGCGGACACCTTGTTCATCTGAAAACCTCAAAGTCACCGACTTGAATGGCTGACCCGCAAAGCGCTGCGCGAACAACTCACTCCAGCCCTCTTCACCTCCCTGTAGTCCGCCCAGGTCAAAGCCACAATTTGCAGCCTGCAGTGGCGCAACATCCACTCCTTTTTCTCGAAGCATCTCAAACCAGGCCCCATCCGACCCCAGTCGCGCCCAGCTACCTCCACCTGTAGCCAGCACGAATGCCTTGCAGTTCAGCTTGACCCGCAAGTTCTCTGCCTGAAAACATGGCCTGCCATCCTCTGCCCACCCGACCCAACGATGACGCATATGAAACTGCACCCCCTTCGATCTCATACGCGCCAACCAAGCCCGCAGCAAAGGCGCCGCCTTCATCCCCACTGGGAAAACTCGCCCAGATGAGCCTACAAATGTCTCAAACCCCAGATTTTTGACCCAGGCACACAGCTCACTCGCACCCCATTTCTCCAACCAGGGACTCAAGTCTGCCGAGCGCGAACCATACCGACCAACAAATGCAGAAAACTCCTCCGAATGGGTGAGGTTCAACCCTCCCTTACCTGCCATAAGAAATTTCCGAGCCGCAGAAGCTTTTGCCTCAAATACTCTTACCGACAATCCCGCACTTGCCAACTGCTCCGCAACCATCAGCCCTGCAGGCCCTGCGCCAACCACTGCCACATCGCAACTCAACTCAGAATCGACCATCAACGGCACCGAGACATTCATATATCCACCACTTCAATCACTCGGCCCACAACAGCCGCAAAAGGGTGCGCAGAATACCACCGCCCGCATTGCTTCAAGACTGCGAGCACTATTACCGCGATAGCAGCAAACAACCACCCACTCAGTGCCAGGAGATGAGTTTCTGTCACAATCAAGCCAGTCGACGATAAAGTCGCCGTCTCTTTTTTGATTCAAGAAAATCCAGGACTACAAATGGCTAGCGAACTGATCAAGCACATCACTGATGCAAGCTTTGAATCCGACGTACTGCAACCCGGCACAACCGTACTGGTAGATTACTGGGCAGAGTGGTGCGGCCCCTGCAAGATGATTGCCCCCATCTTGGATGATGTGGCAGAAGCCTACAAAGGCAAAGTGCAGATTGCCAAGATGAATGTGGATGAGAATCGCGAAATTCCCGCCAAGTTCGGTATTCGCGGAATCCCCACGCTGATGCTCTTCAAGGATGGCCAACTGGCAGCCACCAAAGTTGGAGCACTGAACAAAACACAGTTGTCGGCATTCCTCGACCAGCACATCTAAAAAAATCACTCACAAGGCTCTTTCAGAGCCTTGTTTGCTTTTAGGGCTCACTCATTTATTAAGGTGACAAGCCCGGTAAAGCACAATGACATGTCTATTCACAAATAGCTTGCAAGCTTTTTCTCTTTTCCTGTCATAATGTACAGACCGCCGGCCACCGCATGGGACCGCGCTGGATTTTCTTCAGGCAAGCCTGCCCACTGTCACAGTGTTTCGTTAGGCTCTACGCCTCTCCCCCCTGGTTATTCTCACTCCACGCTTGGAGTCATTTCATGCACCTTAATGAACTCAAGGCACTGCACGTGTCTGAAGTCTTGAAGCAGGCCGAAGCGCTTGAGATCGAAAACGTCGGTCGCATGCGCAAGCAGGAACTGATGTTCGCCATCATCAAAAAGCGCGCAAAGGCCGGCGAACAAGTTTTCGCCGATGGCGTGCTCGAAATCCTGCCCGATGGCTTTGGCTTCCTGCGTAGCCCCGATACAAGCTACACGGCTAGCACCGACGATATCTACATCTCCCCCAGCCAGGTGCGCCGCTTCAATCTGCACACCGGCGACATGATCGAGGGTGAAGTGCGCATCCCCAAGGATGGCGAGCGCTACTTTGCTCTGACCAAGCTCGACAAGGTAAACGGCAACCCGCCCGAGCAAAACAAGCACAAAGTGTTGTTTGAAAACCTGACCCCTTTGTTCCCCAAAGAACAAATGCGCCTGGAGCGCGACATCAAGGGTGAAGAAAACATCACCGGCCGCATCATCGACATCATCGCCCCCATTGGCCGTGGCCAGCGCGCACTGATCGTGGCTCCGCCCAAGAGCGGCAAGACCATGATGATGCAAAGCATTGCCCACGCCATCACCGCCAACCAGCCTGATGTTCACCTGATGGTGCTGCTGGTGGATGAGCGTCCGGAAGAAGTGACGGAAATGCAGCGCTCGGTCAAGGGCGAAATCATTGCCTCCACCTTCGACGAACCCGCGACCCGCCACGTGCATGTCGCCGAAATGGTGATCGAGCGCGCCAAGCGCCTGGTGGAACTGGGCAAGGATGTGGTCATCCTGCTGGACTCCATCACCCGTCTGGCACGAGCCTACAACAATGTCGTGCCCTCCTCGGGCAAGGTTCTGTCCGGCGGTGTGGATTCCAATGCCCTGCAGCGTCCCAAGCGCTTCTTCGGCGCCGCCCGCAATGTGGAAGAAGGTGGCTCCCTGACCATCATCGCCACGGCGCTGGTCGACACCGGCAGCCGCATGGACGAAGTGATCTTTGAGGAGTTCAAGGGCACAGGCAACAGCGAACTGCACCTGAACCGCCGCCTCTACGAAAAGCGCGTCTTCCCCGCCATCGAGCTCAACAAAAGTGGCACTCGCCGTGAAGAGCTGCTGCTGCCCCCTGAGATCCTGCAGAAGACCCGCATCCTTCGCCAGTTCATGTACAACATGGATGAGATTGAGTCCATGGAACTCATGATCAAGAATATGAAGGCCACCAAGAACAACGTGGAATTCTTCGACATGATGCGTCGCGGCGGATAATTTCCTCACGGAGATTTCCAACGCAAACGAACAAAGCCCACCAGGTTATAATGGTGGGCTTTTTCTATTGCGGCAAGTACGCTTGATTTACGACTGCTACAAAGGTTGTAGCAGGTCAGGCACGGCTACCGCACTTGACCAAAGGAAGATCATGAAAGAAGGCATTCACCCCGATTACCGCGAAGTTCTGTTCGTGGACATGTCCAACGGTTTCAAGTTCGTGACACGTTCTTGCGTTTCCACCAAGGAAACAGAAACTTTCGAAGGTAAAGAGTACCCTCTGTTCAAGCTGGATACCACTTCTGAATCGCACCCCTTCTACACCGGCACACAAAAGTCGGTGGACAACATGGGTGGCCGCGTGGAGAAGTTCCGCAACCGCTTCGGCAAGAAGTAATTTTTTTACTCTCTCGCTCAAAAAGGCAGCCCGGGCAACCGTGCTGCCTTTTCTTTTTAAGAGCAAAAAACTTGCAATGCTCCTATCATCGGAGCAAAAAACGCTTGAGTACCAAGCACTTTCACTTGATCAGGCTCTGCAATTGCGCATTGCCACTAACGGATTGATTGTGTGAACCAGCCCACACCTGCCATCGTTGCTCAAAGCGCCGTACGCCGCCTGCCACGCTGGGCCTTGCTTTTGCTGTGCCTCGCTTATGTCGTTCCTGGCTTTGTCCTGCGCGGTCCCTGGCGCTCCAACGACATGGAAGCCTTTGGCTATATGCGCGAGCTGGCTCTAGGCAACACCAGCTGGCTGTCACCCACCTTATCCGGTCTCTCTCCCAGCATGGATGGCCTGCTGCCTTATTGGCTGGGAGCCATTTCCTTGCAAGCATTTGATGGTGTTTTCGGGCCAGAAATGGCGGTGCGCATTCCCTTCATCGCACTACTGGCACTAACACTGGCCGCCACCTGGTGGGGAGCTTATTACTTGGCTCGCACCCCAGGAGCACAACCCGTGGCTTTTGCCTTCGGCGGCGAGGCACAGTTGATTGACTACGCCCGAGCCATGGCAGATGGCGCCTTGCTCGCCCTGGTTGCCTGCCTAGGCTTGGCCCAGGCCTCACATGAGACCACCAGCTATTCGACTCAACTAGGCTCCACAGCCTTGCTGTTTTTTGCGGCTGCTGCCATGGCGCACCACCCCAACAAGTCAGCCGCAGCCCTCATTTTCGGCATACTGGGGCTGAGCTTGAGTGGTGCTCCCACCATGGCCATATTGTTTGGCCTGGGCGGCAGCCTGATTGCCTTCACCCAACGCAGCTGGGGGGACAGCCTGGGTCGCAATCATCGGCAGGCAAGACTTTGGGCCGCAGCCTGGCTTGCCGCGACAGTTCTCGCTGCAAGTCTGATCACTGCATTGCACCAATGGGTTTGGCATCTGGTCGACTCTTTCAAGGACTTCGACGGCCTGCTGCAGCTGCTATTGTGGTTTTGCTGGCCCGCATGGCCTCTGGCTTTATGGACACTGTGGGTCTGGCGCCGTCAGATTGCCAAGCCCAGCCATAACCCCCACTTATCTATTTCGCTGCTCTTTTTTGCAGTGCCACTCGCGGCCAGCCTCAGCAGTGCACCAGCAGACCGCGCCCTCTTGCTAGGGCTTCCTGCCATCGCTACTTTGGCTGCATTTGCCCTGCCCACTTTCAAGCGCAGTATCAGTGCCTTGATTGACTGGTTCACACTTATTTTTTTCACCATCTCGGCCATTGCAATCTGGGTCGTCTGGCTGGCATTTCAAACAGGATTTCCGCCCAAGATTGCCGCCAATATTGCGCGCTTAGCTCCTCAGTTTGAAGCAAGCATTTCTTGGCCGATTGTCTTTTTCGCACTTGCAGCCACTGCCAGCTGGTTTGCACTGGTCGTCTGGCGCACCTCGCGCAACCGTGCGGCAATTTGGAAAAGTCTGGTTCTGCCCGCTGGCGGTGCCACCCTGAGCTGGGTACTGCTTTCCACGCTCTGGATGGAGCCCTTGGACCATGCCCGCAGCTATCAATTTCAAATGTCCCAGCTAGCTGAGCAGCTCCAACGAAATGGCGCCACTAGCTGCGTGCTCACCTACGGCCTGGGACGTTCACAAATTGCCGCTGTACGCTACTACACCCCTGTCGATACGGCCCTGCTGCGCCACAGCGCGCCCGGAGCCTGCAACTGGGCATTGGTGGATGCGGATCGCTGGGCCGGTGATCACAATCGCAAGCTACGCCAGGGCTGGGCGGAAGTCAGCCGGATCAGTCGCCTGTCCGGTCGCAAGGAAGTGCTGATCTTGCTCAAGCACACAAGCTGGCCAGCGCCCCAATGAAGTCAGAGCTGCAGTACATAGGCCGCCATGCAGGAACCGTGCTGGCCGGCCAGCTGGCCGTCATGGCCTTTGGTACAACGGACACCATTGTTGCCAGTCGCTATTCCGATGATGCAGTGGCCGCTCTCTCGGTAGGGTCGGCCATTTTTGTCAGCGTCTATGCCTCTTTGATGGGGATTTTCCAGGCCTTGCTCCCCCTCTGGTCTGAGCAGCGGGGCGCAGGTCACCCCTTGGAGATGGGGCGTTCGCTGCGCCAGTCCATGTACCTCTGTGCACTGGCCTGCCTTTTGGGGATGAGCGTGTTACTTATGCCCGATGCGCTGCTTCACTGGACCAAAGTTCCTGAGGCCCTGCAGCTGGAAGTCAAGCGCTACCTGGCTGTCCTCGCATGGGGCTTGCCACCAGCACTACTGTTTCGGATCTACAGCGCCCTCAATCAAGCTCTGGGTTACCCCAAACTGGTCACATGGCTACAGCTCGTCTCGCTGCTGCTCAAAGTCCCTCTATCTATTTGGTTCACTTTTGGCGGACTGGGCCTCGCGCCCATGGGCGCCGTGGGCTGCGCACTCGCAACCATTGGGGTCAACTACACCATGTTTGCCGTCGCCCTATGGCTGACACGCACCCAAAGCCTCTATGTGCCGCTTGCCCTATGGCAAAAGCCGGAGCCCCCCAACTGGCAGCAACTGGGGCACTTCTGCCGGCTGGGGATTCCTGCTGGACTGGCCATTCTGGTGGAAGTCACGTCCTTCACTCTTATGGCTCTCTATATTGCGCGGCAGGGCTCGCTCGCATCTGCCAGCCACCAGATCGCCGCCAATTTGGCTGCCATCTGCTACATGATTCCCCTGTCTCTGGCCATTGCCACCAGCGCCCGCGTCAGCTTCTGGCGAGGTGCAGGCGACGAACTTCAGGCCAGAGATTTGATTCAACAGTGTTTTAGGCTTGCACTGCTTACAGGTATTGCCACAGCCGCTATTCTTTTAATATCTCGCACCTGGATTGCCGATATTTATACCGACTCCCCCAAAGTCCTGGCCATGACTGCCTGGTTGCTGCTCTGCGTCTCGGCCTATCACGTAGCTGACTGTGTGCAGACTTACTGTATTTTTGTACTTCGCTGCTACCGTATTACCGTGGCACCCTTGGTGATTTATTGCGTATTACTGTGGGGCGGAGGCTTAGGCCTTGGCTACTGGCTGACGTACCAATGGAAAGCACCTACTAGCTGGCAAGGCTGGCAAGCCACCCCCATGCCATTGTGGGTCTGCAGTGCGATGGCCTTGTTTGTTACTGCCATGGCGTTCAGCCGCATCCTGCATAAAGCCATACAGCAGCCCCAGCAGCACCCCTCCTCGGCAACTTAAGCCCTTGCGTCTAGAACAAGAATGACTGTCGTAGATAAGAGTGCGCAGTAAAAGCACTATGCCTTGGGGGCATTCTCAGCAAGTAGGCCTTAAGGGGCTACGGTCTTGACCGACGTATCACACGCAGCTCTTACCCGACTGGACGGGAAGGTCACAGCAAACTCAGACCCCTGGCCTAATTCGCTGCGGATGCTGAGTCTTGCACCGTGACGCTGAAGCACATGCTTGACGATGGCTAGGCCCAATCCCGTCCCGCCGGTATCACGTGATCGGCTGCGGTCCACACGATAAAAGCGCTCAGTCAAACGCGATACATGCTTTTCATCAATCCCTGCGCCAGAGTCCTTGACAGAAAAGCGTGCCGCTCCATCAGGCAACAACTCCCAGCGCACCTCAATAAGCCCGCCAGCCGGCGTATAGCGCATGGCATTGGCCAGCAGGTTTGAGAACGCACTGTGCAGCTCGGCACTGGCCCCTGCCAGATCGCCCGCCTGGCGCAGTGACTGCTCATCCGGAAAGTTCAGCACATGAGGCTTGGCATGCTTGCGGGTCAAAGCAACAGAAAGACCACGGGCCTCGTTTTCGCAACGCTGCAGCAACTGGGCCACAGACACCCAATCATTATTGCTAGGGAGCGGGCTCCCCTCCAGGCGCGACAAAGTCAGCAAATCCTCCACCAGATGCTGCATGCGCTCAGCCTGCTGAGCCATCAACTCCAGGTAACGTTTGCGCTCATCTTCTTCGAGGGGCAGATTCTGCAAGGTCTCCACAAAACCCGCCAGCACGGTCAGCGGTGTGCGGATTTCATGAGAGACATTGGCCACAAAGTCACGGCGCATGGCCTCAGCCTGCTCTAGCGCCGTTATGTCACGGGCCAACAACAGCTTGCGCCCTTCGCCATAGCCATAGAGCTGCACCGATAGCTTGACCGGGCGCGAAGGCGTGCTTTCACGCCCTTGCATGACCAGATCGTGCGTGAAATCCTGGGTCGCAAAATAAGCGCTGAACTGAGGATCTCTCACCAGATTTCCGATGCTCTGCAGTACATCACGCTCAGCATCAAATCCGAATTGCTTTGCCGATATCTGATTGCACCATTCAATACGCCCCTGTGCGTCCAGCAAAACCACGCCATTGGGGCTGGCTTGCAGCGCAGACAAAATATCGTTGAGTCGCTGATCTCCTTGCTGCACCTGCTGAACGCTTTGGCGAATCCAGCGGCGCATGCGCACACCAGCCTCACTCCAGACGCCCACCAGGTTGGGCACATCGCTCAGCTCCGATTGGCGCAGCCAACGCAGCAAGCGTGCGCCATTCCAGCTATCCACCAACCACCAGATCCAGCCGCCTATCAGAGTCCCCACCAAGGCCGCCAGACACTGCTGCTGAATGCTCGAGCCCGGCGCAAGCAAATAAGTCCAGATCAGCCATACCAAAACAGCCGCAATCCCCTGAGAAGCCAGCAGTCGAAAACCACGCCACCCCATATTTGCTTTCCGTTGTCATTCGGGAAGGCCCGGTTAAACAGAACCGGGCCAAGGTTTCAGGGAATAACGCGATTAGCCTATAGCATGCGCGCTGAAGCGATAACCGGCACCGCGTACCGTCTCGATCAAAACTGATGCCACACCCAGAGACTCGCGCAAGCGCTTGACATGGACGTCCACGGTGCGTTCTTCGATAAAAACGTGATCGCCCCAGACCTTGTCCAGCAACTGAGCTCTGCTGTGCACTCGTTCAGGATGCTTCATAAGATAGTGGAGCAGCTTGAATTCAGTGGGGCCAATCTTGATCAGATCACCCTGCCAGCTCACGCGGTGGGCTGCGGCATCCAGCACCAGATCCCCAATGCTGACCTTGTCCTGCATCTGCTCTGGCGCACGGCGGCGCAAAACCGCACGGATACGGGCCAGCAACTCCTGCGTAGAAAACGGTTTGGTGATGTAGTCATCCGCACCGGCATCCAGGCCGGCCACCTTGTCCGGCTCATCGCCGCGCGCTGTCAGCATGAGAATCGGCACGGCCTTGGTTCGGCTGTCGGCTCGCCATTTACGCGCCAGCGACAGGCCGCTGGCACCGGGCAGCATCCAGTCGAGCAAGATCACATCGGGCAGCACGGCATCAAGCTCGCGCTGCGCCGAAACACCGTCTTCCGCCCAGACGGGCTGGAATCCGTTATGCCTCAAATTGACCGCGATCAGCTCTGCAATCGCAGGTTCGTCCTCCACGATGAGGACCATGGGCATCTTCTTCATCCCTTGATAGCCTCCTGCTTACAGCACTGCGGATTCAATTTCCGCCATGGTCTGGTGGCGCACATCCTTGCCCTCGACCAGGTAGATGATCAGCTCTGCCACGTTCTTGGAGTGGTCGCCGATACGCTCGATCGCCTTGGCCAAGAAGAGCAAGTCCAGGCTGGCGGAAATGGTGCGCGGATCTTCCATCATGTAGGTGATGAGCTTGCGCACAAAGCCATCAAACTCTTCATCGATCAGGTCATCCTCTCGCAAGATGGCCACTGCGGCCTTGGTATCCAGACGGGCAAAAGCATCCAGCGTCTTGCGCAGCAACTCGGATGCCATTTGCGCCGCCACCCGCAGCTCGCTGCTGGGCAGAGAGCGAGCCGCACCGCTTTCGATAATGGACTTCACCATACGCGCCATCTTGCAGGACTCGTCGCCCATGCGCTCCAGGTTGGCTGTGGCCTTGGAGAAGGCAATCAGCAAACGCAGGTCACGTGCCGTGGGCTGACGTCGCGCAATGATGGACGACAGCTCATGGTCAATCTCGACCTCCATGGCATTGACACGCTCCTCGGTGCTGATGACCTGCTCCACCGCTTCGGTGCTGAAGCTGGTCAGTGCATAGACCGCATTGCGAATCTGGGACTCGACCAGACCGCCCAGCTCCATGACGCGGGCAGAGACGCGGTTGAGTTCAGAGTCGAACTGTGTGGACAAATGTTTTTCTGTCATTTTTGAAGTCCTTAGCCGAAGCGGCCTGTGATGTAGTCTTCCGTTTCCTTGCGTTCGGGCTTGAAGAACATTTTTTCTGTCTCACCGAACTCCATCAGATCACCCAGGTACATATAGGCCGTGTAGTCACTGCAGCGTGCGGCCTGTTGCATGTTGTGCGTCACGATGACCACGGTGTAGTCGTTCTTCAACTCTGCAATCAGCTCTTCGATCTTGGAGGTAGAGATCGGGTCCAGCGCCGAGCAGGGTTCGTCCAACAGCAGAACTTCGGGCTTGATGGCAATGCCGCGGGCAATGCACAGACGCTGCTGCTGACCACCGGACAGACCGGAGCCGCTTTGCTGCAGCTTGTCCTTGACCTCATTCCACAGCGCCGCCTTGCGCAGCGCCCACTCCACGCGGTCGTCCATATCGGAGGCGTTGAGGTTTTCAAACAGCTTCACGCCAAACGCGATGTTGTCGTAGATGGACATGGGAAACGGCGTAGGCTTCTGGAACACCATGCCCACCTTGGCGCGAATCAGCGCCACATCTTGCTTGCTGGTCAGCAGATTCTCGCCATCGAGCAGAATCTGGCCTTCGGCGCGCTGCTCGGGATACAGCTCGAACATGCGGTTAAAGGTACGCAGCAGCGTGGACTTGCCGCAGCCCGAGGGACCGATGAAGGCCGTCACTTTTTTCTCGGGAATATCGAGATTGATGTTCTTCAGTGCATGGAACTTGCCGTAATAGAAGTTCAGGTCGCGCACAGCCAGCTTGGTGTTGGCAGAAACAGTGGTTGCAGTCATGGTCTTGAACTTTCAGATTACTTTTGGCGAGTGATGAAGCGCGCCAGGATATTCAAGCCCAGCACGGCCACCGTGATGAGGAACACACCGGCCCAGGCCAGTTGTTGCCAGTTCTCATACGGGCTCATTGCAAATTTGAAGATGGTGACAGGCAAGCTGGCCATGGGTTTAGTCATGTCCGCATTCCAAAACTGGTTGTTCAGCGCGGTAAACAGCAGCGGAGCGGTCTCACCCGCAATACGGGCCACAGCGAGCAGCACACCGGTAATCACACCGGCACGGGCCGCGCGCAGCGTCACCATGATGATGACCTTCCACTTGGGTGTGCCCAGCGCATAGGCGGCTTCACGCAAGCTGGAAGGCACCAGCACCAGCATGTTTTCCGTCGTGCGAATCACCACGGGAATCACTATCAGCGCCAGCGCGATCACACCGGCCATGCCGGAGAAGCTCTTGAAACGGACCACCACCACGGTGTAGACAAACAAGCCGATCACGATGGAAGGAGCCGACAGCAAAATGTCGTTGACGAAGCGGGTGGTGGATGCCAGCCAGCCTTTTTTGTCATATTCGGCCAGATAGACACCGGCCATCACGCCAATGGGCGTGCCCACAAAGGTGGCCAAAGCCACCATCATCAGCGAGCCCCAGATGGCATTGGCAATACCGCCCTCCTCGTTGGGTGGCGGTGTCATCTCGGAAAACAGCGCAAAACTCAGGCCACCCACTCCCTGGCGGATGGTTTCCCAGAGAATCCAGACCAGCCAGAATACGCCGAACAACATGGCGGCCATGGAGAGGGTCAGCGCAATCTGATTCAGACGCTTGCGCTTGTCGTACTTGGCTTGGCGCACCGCCGCCAATTCAGCAGCGCTGAGCATTTTGGAAGAAGTAGAGGTCGGGCTCACGAGCGGGCTCCTTCATTCTTCTGCAAACGATTGAGCAGCAGCTTGGACAGGGCCAGCACCACAAAGGTGATGAAGAACAGCACCAGTCCCAGGTAGATCAGCGAAGCCTGGTGCAGGCCTTCGCCGGCTTCTGCAAACTCGTTGGCCAGCGCCGAGGTAATGCTGTTCGCCGCTTCAAACACAGACAGGGAATTGAGCTGGTTCATATTGCCGATCACAAAGGTCACGGCCATGGTCTCACCCAGAGCCCGCCCCAGACCCAGCATGACACCACCCAGCACACCCGTCTTGGTGTAGGGAAGCACCACCTTCCAGACCACCTCCCAGGTGGTAGAGCCCAGGCCGTAGGCCGACTCTTTCAGCAGCGCAGGCGTGACTTCAAACACATCACGCATCACCGACGCGATAAAGGGAATCACCATGATGGCCAGGATGATGCCTGCCGACAAGATGCCGATGCCCACAGGAGGACCAGACACAAAGGCCCCCAGATAGGGCACACCAGTCAGCAAATTCTGTAGCGGCTGCTGCACATAGGTCGCCAGCACCGGGCCGAAGACCATCAGACCCCACATGCCGTAAACGATGGAAGGAACCGCAGCCAGTAATTCGATGGCGGTACCCAGAGGACGCTTGAGCCAGGTGGGCGAGAGTTCCGTCAAAAACAGCGCAATACCGAAGCTCACCGGCACTGCAATCAGGAGCGCGATGGCCGATGTGGCCAGCGTGCCGTAAATCATGACCAGACCGCCGTACTGATCCTGCACGGGGTCCCAGACGCTGCTGGTCAAAAAGCCCAGACCATATTCAGAGATCGCGGGCCAGGCGCCGATGACCAGCGAACCCATGATGGCCACCAGCAGCGCCAGCGTCAAAACCGCTGCGCTGCGCGCGATGCCACCAAACAGACGATCCGCCATCCGGCCCGAGATCATCGGGGCACGTGGCGGTGTGGGAGAGCGTCGCTTGGCGGCATCTGCGGGAGCTGCGGCCAGCGAACTGGAGGGCGACGTAGTGGACACGTGTGCGCCTTTATTCGCTAAGGGTTAAAACAAGCAGCGCAGATGCCGTCCGGCACGGCATCCTGCTGCTTACTGAGTCGAGTAATTACTTGGCAACAGCCTTGCCAGAAGTGTCCTTGATGCCATCCCAGGACTTGAAGATGACATTCTTGACTGCGTCAGGCATGGGCACATAGTCCAGATCGGCCGCAGTCTTGTCGCCTTGCTTGTAAGCCCAGTCGAAGAACTTCAGCGTCGTGGTGGCTTGGGCAGGCTTGTCCTGAGTCTTGTGCATCAGGATAAAGGTCGCCGATGTGATGGGCCAGGCATTCTTGCCGGGCTGGTTGGTCAGGATCTGATAGAAGCTCTTGGTCCAGTCAGCGCCTGCAGCAGCAGCCTTGAAGCTCTCATCGTCAGGAGAGACGTAAACACCTTCCTTGTTCTGCAGCTGCGCGTAGGTCAGCTTGTTTTGCTTCACATAAGCGTACTCAACGTAGCCAATGGAGTTGGGCAGACGACCCACGAACGCTGCAACACCTTCGTTACCCTTGCCGCCGGCGCCAGTGGGCCAGTTCACAGCCTTGCCCTCACCCACTTTTTCCTTCCACTCGGCGTTGACCTTGGAGAGGTAGTTGGTAAAGCCAAAGGTCGTGCCGGAGCCGTCAGCGCGGCGCACGGGAGCGATGGTGGCGTCAGGCAGAGCCACGCCGGGGTTCAGATCCTTGATGGCTGCGTCGTTCCACTTGGTGATCTTGCCCAGGTAGATATCGCCCAGCACCTGACCCGACAGCTTCAGCTGACCAGGAGCCACGCCCTTGATGTTGACCACTGGCACAATGCCGCCGATCACGGTGGGGAACTGCACCAGGCCCTTCTTGGCCAGCTCTTCGTCCTTCAGAGGCTCGTCGGATGCACCGAAGTCCACAGTCTTGGCATCAATTTGCTTGACGCCGGCGCTGGAGCCCACGGACTGGTAGTTAATCTTGACGCCGGTAGCCTTGTGATAGTCGGCTGCCCACTTGGAATACAGAGGGGCCGGGAAGCTCGCACCAGCACCTGTAGCTTCTTGGCTTGCTTGTGCCAAGCCGCCTGCCGACAAAGCACCAGCCACCAGAACGTGAATCAAGGACAACTTCATGAAACGACCTCTTAGGGTTGAAAGATTCGATGGAGTGAACTGTAAAAACCTTTTATGACAGCCCTGTGACACACAAGTCATAAAACTCCCCAGAAGAAAAAGGCTCTCAGACCCGTCATTCAGACGTCATATTTCATTCTCAAACTCTGTCTCCCCGGCTTCATACTCGGTCCCCCGAGTAGAGAGAGCGACAGCAGACTTGTGACAAGCCTCGCGTCAATAAGCACACAATATGCATCAAGGCTGTCACCGCCTTTTCTTCGACCAGCTTGTAAAAATTACATTCAAAAATACCTGACTTGAGCGAGGTTGCAACATCCTCAAAACCGGCTGCACGACAGTAGCTGCTGCATATTGACGGCGCAGCACATGCTGGCACTGCTCTTTCATGGGCTTAGACATGCACGCTCACCCTCTCACAAAACAACAACACATGGATTGGCTCAGAAATGGCTCCTGAATCGCTGCTTGCAGCCGTAGACCTTGGCTCCAACAGTTTTCGCCTTGAAATTGGCCGCATAGGCTCGCATCAACGCATTGAGCGCGTTGAGTACCTCAAGGAAACCGTGCGCCAGGGCAACGGCCTGAACGCGCGCCATGAACTCTCGCGCGAGGCCATGGAGCGCGGCTGGGAGTGCCTGGCGCGCTTTGGCGAGCGCCTGAGAGGCTTTTCCTCAGCCCATGTGCGTGCAGTGGCAACGCAGACCTTGCGCGAGGCCTGCAATGCCGAGGAATTCATCCGCCGTGGCAGCGAACTGCTGGGTTTTCCCATCGAAGTCATTGCCGGCGAAGAAGAGGCCCGCCTGATCTACCGGGGCGTTTCCAGCTCACTACCGCCCAGTCAGCAGCGCCGCCTGGTCATCGACATTGGCGGGCGCTCCACGGAAGTCATCATTGGCCAGCACAGCCAGGCGCTGCAAGTGGCATCGTTTGCGCTTGGCAGCGTTTCCTGGAGCACCCAGTTCTTCAGCGATGGTGTGCTGAGCAAAGCCAACTTCCAGGCCGCGATTGCCGCCGCCAAGGCCTGCCTGGCGCAAGCGCAGTTCGCCTACCCGGGAGCGGCCTGGGACTGCGCCTATGCCTCCTCAGGCACAGCCAATGCAGTGGCCGATGCCCTGACGGCTCTAGGCATGGCCGGACAAGTGATTACCCCCTCCAAGCTGCAACACCTCTATCAGCTGCTGCTAGAGATCGGTCACGTCGATCGCCTGCGCATGCCGGGCCTCAAGGAAGATCGCCGCCCCGTAGTGGCTGGCGGCATCAGCGTGATGATGGCCGTGGTCGACCTGCTGGGCATTACCGAACTGGAAGTCGCACAGGGTGCACTGCGCCAGGGCGTCCTGCACGATTTGCTCGACCACGAGCCTCCCGCCGACAAGGAGGCTGCAGAAATCAGCGCCCTGCAGCAAGACTTTGGCATCAATGTGGTCCACGCCCAGCGCGTGCAGCGCGTTGCCGCCCAGCTGTGGCAGCAGATACAGCCCGAGAACTCGCCCACCCTGAGCACACAGGCGCTGGACATTGCAGCCCAGTTGCATGAGATGGGCATGCGCGTGGCCCTGAACAACTACCACCGCCATGGCGCCTACATTGCCGAGCATTGCGGCATCGCCACCTGGCAGCCCGAGCTGCGCCAGCGTATCAGCCAGCTGGTGCTGGGCCACCAGGGCAAGCTGCGCAAGCTGGAAGACGCAATTGCCGAGCCTCAACTGGCCCTGCCGCTGATGGCGCTGCGCCTGGCCGTGCAGCTTTGCCACACCCGCCGCGACCCAGACATGACCGGCATCCATCTCAAGCGCATGGGCGCCGAGTGCAAGCTCTCCACCCCCGCAGGCTGGATGCTGACCTATCCGCAGTCGGCACGTCTGCTAGAGGCAGAGGCAGCCGCCTGGAGCAAAACAGAATGGAGCCTCAAGCTACAGCTGCGCTGAGTTGCACACCCCTCGGGGCCCTCAAAAAAGCCAAAGGGACTGCATTTGCAGTCCCTTTTCCGTGTGCAGCCTTAAGGCTCAACCGGCAGTGCGGTGTGCGCCTTTGCAAAAACCATAGCTGCAATCGCATTTCAATCAATGATTTCAGATATAAAAATAGCTGAAATCATTGATTGAAATGCGCTAGCAGCTCATCTTTTCAATACATCTTTCAGGCGTTTTTACCGCCATAGCGCAGCATCAGGGCCTGCTGCGCCCCCTTGCCCTCCAGAGGCCGCACCGGCTTTTGGTACTCGCCAGAAGCTCCAAGCATCCAGGCATTGCGGTCGTCCCCCAGATAAGCGACCAGGCACTCATCAATCACGCGCTGGCGCAGCTTTTTGTCCACGACTGGCCAAGCCAGCTCCACGCGGCTGAGCATGTTGCGATTCATCCAGTCGGCGCTGGACAGCAACAGCTCTTCCTCCTGACCCCAGGCAAAGTAGAAGACGCGAGAGTGCTCCAGAAAGCGCCCGATGATGGAGCGCACACGAATGTTGTCCGTCACGCCCGGTCGCTGTGCCGGCAGCATGCAGGCACCCCGCACGATCAGATCGATCTTGGCACCCTTGCGTCCGGCATCCACCAGCGCCCGTATCAGAGGCTCATCGGTCAGCGCATTCATCTTGAGCACCATGCGCGCCTTCTCCCCCTTGTCTGCGGCTGCAGCCACCTGGCCAATCAGCGCCAGCATGCGGTTTTGCAGATGGAAAGGCGCCATGACCAGCTTTTGCAGCTTGGGCAGGGTGTTGTGGCTGGAGAGATGACGGAACACGGCATCCATATCGGCCGTGATTTCATCGTCGCAAGTCAGTTGGCTGATGTCGGTATACAGGCGCGCACTGCGGGCGTTGTAGTTGCCCGTGGACAGATGGCCGTAGCGCTTGAGCTGGTTCAGGCGCTTTTCACGCCGTGTGATCAGCAGCATCTTGGCATGCGTCTTCAGGCCCACCACACCGTAGACGACCTGCACGCCCAGCGATTCCAGCTTCTCGGCCCAGTTAATGTTTGCCTCTTCATCAAAGCGCGCCTTGAGCTCCAGCACGGCCAGCACCTCCTTGCCGCGGCTCACCGCTTCGGCCAGCAGGTTCATGATCTCGGAGTCAGTGCCCGTGCGATAAATGGTCTGCTTGATGGCCAGCACCTGCGGATCGTTCACGGCCTCGCGCAGCAGCTCCAGCACGCCGTCAAAGCTCTCGAAGGGCTGGTGAATGATGATGTCGCTCTTGCGCATCTGCGCCAGGATGGAGCGCCCTGGAACCAGCTGCTTGGGCCAGGCCGGCTTCCATTTGGGAAACAGCAAAGCCGGGTCATCCACCAGGTCGATCAGCTGCATCTGACGCACCAGATTGACCGGCCCCTTGACACGGAACAAGGCTTTGGCCGGCAGGTCGTATTGCTCGAGCAGCAGATCGGAGAGCACTGCCGAGCATGACGATGACACCTCCAGGCGCACCGCCTGGCCGTAATGGCGGTGGTGCAGGCCCTGACGCAGCGCCATGCGCAGGTCCACCACATCGTCTTCATCGACCGCCAGATCGGAGTGGCGGGTGACGCGAAACTGCGAGAACTCGGCAACTTCACGTCCCGGAAAGAGCTCGGCCAGATGGGCTCTGACCACGCTGGAGATACTGACAAACAGCTTTTGCTTGCCCGAGATTTTCTGAGGCAGGCGAATCAGACGCGGCAAGGCGCGCGGCACCTTGACGATGGCCACCTCATTGGCGCGCCCGAAAGCATCCACGCCATTGAGCCGCACGATGAAGTTCAGTGCCTTGTTGGCCACCTGAGGGAATGGATGGGACGGGTCAAGCCCTACGGGCATCAGCAAGGGCTGAACTTCACGCAAGAAGTATTCGCGCACCCACTTGCGCTGGGCCGCGCTGCGCTCGCCATGAGAGACAAGCCGGATCGCGTGCTTGTCAAAGGCAGGAATCAGGGACTGGTTGTAGAGCTGGTACTGCTTGTTGACCAGCGCATGGGCCGTGGCCATGAGTCGCTCGAAGCTGCTGCGGGAGTATTGTCCTTGCTCGTCCCCCACCTTGGCCGCCGAAACATGAGGGGCACTGCGCACCTCAAACCACTCGTCCAGATTGGAGGAAACGATACACAGGTAGCGCAGGCGTTCGAGCAGCGGCACATCCTCACGCTCGGCCCAGCTCAGCACACGCTCGTTGAAGAGCAAAATGCTTTGATCACGGTCCAGCAGCTCCAGGGCCGGCTCGGCCGCAACCGGCATGACGACCTCGGGTTTACGATGAACGCGGCGTCGGCGCGGCGCTTTGGGGGTGGAAGAAGGCGATGACACAGGCTCCTCAGAAACAGCAGCGGGCACCTCATCGTGCCCGGCTGTTTTTGTTTGTGCAACTTTTATTCGCCGACTTTCCCGAGCTGCCACAGCGGCAACAGGCAGCGCCTTGGAAGCCAGCCCCAAAGAGGCGGGACCTGCCTGAGCCACATCAAGAGACAAGGTCTTGAGCACGCTGCGGCTTTGCGCAGCGCTGGCGGCTGCAGCTTTTTGAACAAGGAGCTCAGAGGTGGTTACAGAAGATAGTGAGTCAGGACCAGGTACGGTTTGGGACATATCAGCAGCTACAAAAGCTTGAAACGCCCATCAGGGCATGTTCTGAGTCTGCCCAGTATTTGTGTCAATTCAATGACGTCTCAGTGACAGGCTTCACTTCACAGCAATGACTGTCACAGAATCTTGCCGCGGCTCAGCTGGCTCTGACGATTTCGGCCAGACGCTCGGCGCAATTGCTTGCCACGGCGGCATCTTTGGCTTCCACCATGACACGCACCAGCGGCTCCGTACCACTGGGGCGAATCAGCACCCGGCCATCACTGCCCAGTTGCTTCTCAACCTCGGCCTGCTCCAGCGGCAGCTTGGCATTGCTCTTCCAATCCTGCCCCGGCTGCAGGCGCACATTGATCATGACTTGGGGGAACAGTGTCACTGGCTCCAGCCACTGCGCAATGGTTTTCTGGGAGCGCACGCAGGCTTGCAGCACTTGCAGCGCACTGACCAGACCATCGCCCGTGGTGTGCTTGTCCAGAGCCAGCAAATGCCCTGAGCCTTCACCCCCCAGCTGCCAGCCGTTGGCATGCAGGGCCTCCAGAACATAGCGATCACCCACTTTGGCGCGCACAAAACCCACACCACGCTGCTTGAGCGCTTGCTCAACGGCCATATTGGTCATCAGGGTGCCAGCGACACCAGGTACAGCCTCTCCATGGGCCAGACGATCTGCCGCCATCAGATAAAGCAGCTCATCACCGTTGTAGAGACGCCCTTGCGCATCAACGAGCTGCAAGCGGTCGGCATCGCCATCCAGCGCCACACCGTAATCCGCATTATTAGCACGCACGGCGCGCACCAGCGCTTCGGGATGAGTGGCACCTACTCCCTCGTTGATATTGAGACCGTCTGGCGTGCAGCCAATAGCCACGACATTGGCTCCCAGCTCATGGAACACCTTGGGAGCGATCTGATAGGCCGCACCATGCGCGGCATCCACCACGATCTTCAGGCCACGCAAAGTCAGGCTGTGATCAAAGGTGCTCTTGCAGAACTCGATATAGCGACCAGCGGCATCGGACAGCCGCTGTGCTTTGCCCAAAGAGGCGGAATCTACCCAAACAGGGTCTTCCTTGAGCGCTGCCTCGACATCCTCTTCCCAGGCGTCTGACAACTTGGTGCCTTCTGCGCTGAAAAACTTGATGCCATTGTCATAAAACGGATTGTGGCTGGCACTGATCACCACACCCAGACTGGCACGCTGGGCCCGCGTCAGATAGGCAACGCCCGGTGTGGGCAGAGGTCCGAGCAGCATGACATCCACGCCTGCAGAGTTAAAGCCTGACTCCAGCGCACTCTCGAGCATGTAGCCTGAAATACGAGTGTCTTTGCCAATCAGGACCAAAGGACGCTCTTGCGTGCGGCGCAGCACACGCCCCACCGCATGCGCCAAACGCAGAGCAAAGTCAGGCGTGATGGGGGACTTGCCCACCGTGCCGCGAATCCCATCGGTGCCGAAATACTGTCGTGCCATTTTCTCGCTGTCCTTTTTTTAGATTCAATACTCTGTCATCAGGCATGAGGCGCTTGCGCATCATGCATCGCCTGCCAGACTGCCAGTGCAGCCACTGTCTCTTTGACATCATGCACACGCACAACCCTCGCACCGCGCTCGACTGCCAGCAAAGCCGCAGCCACACTGGGCACCATGCGCTCGTCAACCGGCAAGCCTGAGACTTGTCCCAAAGATCCCTTGCGCGACCACCCGGCCAGCAGCGGAAAGTCTAGTTCCAGCAATGCCTGTTGATTCGCAAGCAAAGCAAAATTTTGTGCCACGCTTTTTCCAAAGCCAATCCCGTAATCCCAGACAATGCGCGAGCGAGCAACGCCTGCCGCCATCAAAGGCTGGGTGATCTGCCATAAGAAATCTCGAACCTGCAAGGCTGCATCACCCTGCATGTGATCCAAGTGCATATCCTGAGGGGTCCTGTGCATGTGCATCAGGCAGACGCCGCAGTCACCATGCCTGCTCACCACCTCGAATGTACCGGGCTGACGCAATGCCCAGATGTCATTGATGATGTCCGCCCCAAGATCCAACGAAGCCGCCATCACCTCGGCCTTGTAGGTGTCGATGGAAATTGGCACGCCCAGTTTCACGGCTTCACGCACTACGGGCAGCACCCGTGCCAGCTCTTCTTCCAGCCCTACTGCAGGTGAGCCAGGCCTGGTGGACTCACCCCCTATATCCAGAATATGCGCACCTTGCCTGAGCAGCAGCTCCGCATGCTCCATGGCCAAAGACACACCTGCATGCTTGCCGCCATCCGAAAAGGAATCTGGCGTCACATTCACAATCCCCATGACCTGGGGCTTGTCCAGCTGCAAAAGAAAGCGCGAGGTTTGCCACTGTGGCGACATAAAAGTCCAATCATGAAAAAACAAAAGGTCCCTAAGGACCTTTTGTCATATGCAAGCTATTTTAAGCAGCTGTCGGTGCAGGGTCTGCACTGGCAGCTGGTGTGCCGCCTGACGAGTTACCACCATCCGATGAAGGAGGGTTGCGAGGCGTCCAATCCTTGGGAGGACGGGGCTCCTTGCCGGCCATGATGTCATCCAATTGCTCAGCATCGATGGTTTCCCAATCGAGCATGGCCTTGGCCATGGCATGCATTTTGTCGCTGTTGTCTTCAATCAACTTGCGAGCGAGTGCGTACTGCTCGTCAATGATGCGACGCACCTCATCGTCCACCTTTTGCATAGTGGACTCTGACAAGTTGGCGCCACGGCTAAAAGTACGACCCAGGAAGGGCTCGCCCTCCTGCTCGGAGTAGACCATGGTACCCAGCGCATCGCTCATGCCGTAGCGCGTCACCATGTCACGTGCAATCTGCGTGGCGCGCTCAAAGTCATTCGATGCGCCAGTCGTCATCTGGTTCATGAACACTTCTTCGGCGATACGGCCACCAAACAGCATGGCAATCTGATTGAGCATGTACTCCTTGTCGTAGGAGTAACGATCCTTCTCTGGCAGGCTCATGGTCACACCCAGTGCACGACCGCGCGGGATGATGGTGACCTTGTGCACCGGATCGCACTTGGGCAGCAGCTTGCCGATCAAGGCGTGGCCTGCCTCGTGGTAAGCCGTGTTGCGACGCTCTTCCTCGGGCATGACCATGGTCTTGCGCTCGGGGCCCATGATGATCTTGTCCTTGGCCTTCTCGAAGTCCTGCATTTCGACAGTGCGCGCATTGCGGCGTGCAGCCATCAAAGCAGCTTCGTTGCACAGGTTGGCCAAGTCAGCGCCAGACATGCCGGGCGTACCACGTGCAATGATGGCCGGATTCACGTCTTGGCCGACGGGAATCTTGCGCATGTGCACGTTCAGGATCTGCTCGCGACCACGGATATCGGGCAGCGTCACATAGACCTGACGGTCAAAGCGCCCCGGGCGCAGCAAGGCAGCATCCAGAATGTCTGGACGGTTGGTCGCTGCCACGACGATCACACCGAGGTTGGTCTCGAAACCATCCATCTCGACCAGCATCTGGTTCAGGGTCTGCTCACGCTCGTCATTGCCACCGCCCATGCCGGCACCGCGCTGGCGACCGACAGCATCAATTTCGTCGATGAAGATGATGCAAGGTGCATTCTTTTTGGCGTTCTCGAACATGTCGCGCACACGGGCCGCACCCACGCCGACGAACATTTCCACGAAGTCGGAGCCAGAGATGGAGAAGAAAGGAACCTTGGCTTCGCCCGCGATGGACTTAGCCAGCAGGGTCTTACCGGTACCGGGAGGGCCAACCAGCAACAGTCCACGAGGAATACGTCCGCCGAGCTTCTGGAACTTGTTGGGGTCCTTGAGGAAGTCCACGACTTCCTTGACCTCTTCCTTGGCTTCATCCGCACCCGCCACATCAGCAAAGGTAACGGTGTTGCTATTCTCGTCGAGCATGCGCGCCTTGGACTTGCCAAAGCTGAATGCACCGCCCTTGCCACCGCCCTGCATCTGGCGCATGAAGTACACCCATACGCCGATCAGCAGCAGCATGGGGCCCCAGCTCACGAGCAGCGTCATGAGCAACGAGCCTTCTTCACGGGGCTTGACGTCAAACTTGACGTTGTTGTTGATGAGATCGCCAACCAAGCCACGATCCAGATAGGTCGCAGTGGTGCGGATCTTGCGATCATCGGTGGTGGTGGCGACCACTTCCGTGCCTCCAGCACCTTCCTGAATGGTTGCGCTCTTGATGCGATTGTTGCGCACCTGCTCCAGGAATTCCGAGTAGCCGACATGAGAGGCACCGCCAGCGCCTCGGGTGTCAAACTGTTTGAACACCGTAAACAGCACCATGGCGATGACCAGCCAGACGGCGACTTTTGAAAACCACTGATTGTTCAAGCGGGGCTCCAAAGGAATATTCAGACATAAAGGCCCAAAGGGGACTCTGGACCTAGTTGAGGTTCATTTTAGGTGTTTCAAGCACTTATGACGGCTATTTCCCCCTATGGCAACCATAGGCAACGTCATAGACCGTTCCTAACAGCCTCTAAGCCACTGTTTTATCAGCGCTTTGCGCTATCAGTTTGGCTGGCTTTCTACAGTAAAGCATGAGGTCAAATGTCCCTATGCCAGTGCCAGAACAGCATCAGGCCAGTGATTTCAAGCCCATACCGATCAGGAAAATTTCGGCGGATCGATCCCGCGAAGCCTTGGGCTTGATCGGCTTGACCACCTTGAAGGTCTGCTTGAACAAATCCACAAGCTCGTTATAGCCACTGCCGTGAAACAGCTTGACCACCAGCGTGCCGTCCTGCTTCATGTTGTTGATAGCAAAGTCAACCGCCATCTCGATGAGCACCGCGACCCGCGCCCCGTCCGTGGCACCATGGCCCGACAGATTGGGGGCCATATCAGATACCACTACATCGGCCTTGCCGCCACCCATCGCCTCTTCCAGCTGGGCCAGCACCGATTCTTCCCGGAAGTCGCCCTGAATGTAGTGCACGCCCTCTATGGGCTCCATGGGCAACAGATCCAGCGAGATGATGCGACCATTGAGCTCCCCCACTGCAGCGCCATGAGGCGACAGACGACGGCGCACATACTGACTCCAGGCACCTGGAGCGCATCCCAGGTCCACCACGGTATACCCCGGCTGGATCAGCTTGAGAGATTCATCAATTTCCTTGAGCTTGTAGGCCGCGCGTGCACGATAGCCGTCCTTTTGAGCAGCCTTCACATACGGGTCATTGACGTGATCGTGCAGCCAATTCTTATTGACCTTCTTGCTTTTGGTTTTGGTTTTCATGCCTGAATTCTCGCAGCCTTGATAATACGGGTATGCCCCAAATTGAATTAACTCCCGCAGAGCGCCGGGAACACCGCGCCGAAGCCCACCATCTGGACCCCGTTGTCCTCATTGGTGGCGATGGCCTGACCGCTTCCGTTCAGAAGGAAGTGGACGCTGCACTCAATGCCCATGGTCTGATCAAGGTCCGCGTCTTTGGCGACGACCGCGCAGCCCGCGAGCAAATTTATCAACAACTTTGCGATGAGCTCAATGCTGCTCCCATCCAGCACATCGGCAAGCTGCTGGTGCTGTGGCGACCCATTCCCGAAAAAGAGCGCACTCACAGCGAAGACCGCATGCCCGGCCCTCGTGATGTCAAAGTGCTCAAGTTCGGCCGTGCCGGAGCTAAGCCCGAAGTCAAGCAACTGCGCGTGCTGGGCAACCAGCGCCTGACGGCCGGCGGCCAGATCAAGCGCGCCAAGCCCAAGCAAAAATCTGTCAAGAAGGGCCGCAAGGACTGATCTCCCGCCCTTTTGCCAGCCTTCCTATTTGCCTTTTTTCTTCGCTGAGACCGCCAAGACATGGTTCAGACCACACAGCAGCAACGCCACATTCTTTGTATGAAATGGGGCACCAAATACGGCCCGGAGTACGTCAACCGTCTCTATGCCATGGTGCGCCGCCATCTCAGCGGAGATTTTCGCTTTGTCTGCCTGACTGACAGCTCTGAAGGGGTTCGCCCTGAAGTGGAATGCCTGCCCATTCCAGACCTCAATATTCACCTGGCCCCTGGCCAGCGCGATGGAGCCTGGAAAAAGCTCACCACCTTTGAGCGCGACCTGCATGGCCTCAAGGGCCAGGCATTGTTCCTGGACCTGGATGTGGTGATTGTGGGCAGCCTCGATGAGTTCTTCACGCTGCCGGGCGAATTTCGCATCATTCACGATTACCCACGCTTTTGGCGTTTTGGCGAGCGCATTGTCGGCAACTCATCGGTCTACCGTTTCAAGTTGGGAGCACATGCGGATGTGCTTGACTACTTTCGCGCCAACACCGAAGCCATGCGAGCCAAGTATCGCAACGAGCAGGAATACCTGTCGCACTTCCTGCACAAGCAGGGCAAGCTGGACTACTGGCCTGCCGAGTGGTGCCCCAGCTTCAAGTACTACTGCATTCCCATGTGGCCGACCAATTACTGGAAGGAGCCGGTGCCGCCTGCAGACGCACGCATCGTGATCTTCCACGGCGAAGTGAACCCACCCGACGCACTGGAAGGCCGCCGCAACAAACGTTTCCGCCACATCGAGCCCGCCAAGTGGATCGAAAAGGCTTGGGGCTGATCACCAGAGCCTCCAAAAGCAAAAGGCGTTGAACCTTATGGTCAACGCTTTTTTTGTGGCCCGCTGCAAGCAGTTATCGGTATTTGGCATCTACCAGCGGATGCCCCTTCATGCGGGAAAGAATGGACAGCGGGCTGGCCGCAGGGTTGTATTCGCTGCCGGGCGGCAGAAACAGCGTCTGCTCCAGCATGTACTGACCCGACATCACCGCATGCACCGCCTGGTCTGAAAAGCACACCCAGGTCGATCCAGCGGCAAACGGCACTGTCTCTTGCGGCGCGTTTTGCTGATAGTCCATATCGCCCTTCATGCCATCGTGCAACTGCAGCATCAGATGGTCATATTCGCTGCGATAGGACTTGGTCACATGCAGCAACTCCAGCATCTTGGCCTGCCAGGCGCTGTAGGGCTTTGCGCGCGGCACAAAACGCTTGGCGACATCGGTGAACGGCTCGCCCACGCGCCACACGCGCGGCTGCCCGTCGGGGTTCACATTGGTGAAGACGCGCAAAATGCGCTCGCCATAGTTGGGGCGCGAGGGAAACGCATCCACATGCATGCGCTTGTCATCGGCACGCCAGGACTGGGCACGCGTTTCTACCTGCGAGGGGCGATAGCTAGTGGGCGCCATGCGCACCACGGGCATATAGGCCGAGAACAGGCCCGCAATCAGCGCCGTGGCCTGGTCACGAAAGCGCTTGACCATGGCCGCCACCTGCTGCTGCGTGGCTTGATCTCCCGCCACGCCTTTGATCGAGCCATCGACATTGAGGCTGATATTGCGTGTCTTGGGATCGCGCACATCGGGGCGCAGCAGCGTTTTTTCCTGCTCACTGAGCTGAAAAGTCAGTTGCGGGAAATAAAGCACCTTGCCGGCTTCAAGCGCCGCAGTCCATTCATCGCGGCCCTGGACATTACGCCAATCGGTCGCGTCGATTTTTACGATTTGAGATTCCATGACCATGGCAGTTTACTCCCCGTCCCTTGAGCGGGCTTGGGCTGGATCAAGCCTGCTTGCGACTACCCGTCAGGCGCCACAAAACAACGGCCGCGCAAATCCACTGCAGCGCGTACATGCCCGTGCCCACGCTGTGCCAAAGCTTCAAGTTCTCCCGCGCCACGATCTTGGGCGAGACGCCGTACTGCACCAGCAGGGCCAGCAGCATGCCGGCAATCACAAAACCGATAGCTGCTTGCGCCCACTGCTCAATCTTTTCAGCATGTTTTCGCTTTGAAAACACCAGCAGAAGCGCGCAGCATGCTATAGAAATCCATGTCTGCGCTGCAAACAGCTTGGCCGCCATAAACCCGGCCATGGCAGGCGCAGGCAAATTGGCAAACAGCATGGGCACAGCCACAAAGCCGATGGCACTCAAGCTGCCCCACCACAGAGCTGCAAAAAAGAAGGGTAAGCGTTCAAACATAGTGCTTTATCTGTAGCGCTCGCCACCTGGTATCACTGATGCCGAGCAAAAGCCGCCTCGCGGCGAAGGCATCGTCCCCTCCCGATGCGACGCATCGAGAGAGGGGAAGGCGCCCAGCGCCTCAGGGGTGCTTAGATGTACTTCACGCCCACGATTTCGTACCGACGCTCACCACCGGGCGCCTGCACCACGGCCGTGTCGCCCTCTTCCTTGCCGATCAGCGCACGGGCGATGGGGCTAGAGACATTGATCAGACCGTGCTTGAGGTCCGCCTCGTCTTCACCCACGATCTGGTAGGTCACGGCAGCGCCGCTGTCTTCATCTTCCAGATCGACCGTGGTGCCAAACACCACGCGCCCCCCTGCATCCAGCTCTGTGGGGTCAATGATCTGCGCAGCAGACAGCTTGCCTTCGATCTCTGCAATACGGCCTTCAATAAAGCCCTGCTGTTCTTTGGCCGACTCGTATTCGGCGTTTTCACTCAGGTCACCCTGGGCACGCGCTTCGGCAATCGCCTGAATGACGGCGGGACGCTCCACGGTCTTCAGACGTTGCAGCTCGATCTTGAGCTTTTCTGCTCCGCGCTTGGTAATTGGGATGGTGGCCATATCAAAGTCTCCACAAATTCAGCAAACGCCGCGCAACCGCGCGACACTTCTCGCACAGACCCTGGCCGACACAACGTCAAACAGGGGCCTGCGCCCCAAAAGCAAACCGCCGCACGTTGCCGCGCGGCGGTTCAAAAACATTACCGATGATTATGCCGCGTTTGAATCGACAAAAACTCGGTAAAACCCGGCTGAGCTTGCGGTCAGCGGCGGGTCAGCCTTGACGATCAGGGCTGCAGCTGAGCGTGCAGCTCCTGCACCGAGTACACATCCAGGTTGCCACGCATGGCCTTCATGCCTTCGACAGCGGCTTCCGCACCAAAAGCGGTGGTGAAGGTGGTCACGCGGGCCAGCAAAGCGCTGGTACGGATCTGGCGCGAGTCGGCGATGGCGTTGCGACGGTCTTCCACGGTGTTGATGACCATGGCGATTTCGCCATTCTTGATCATGTCCACGATGTGAGGACGGCCCTCGGCCACCTTGTTGACTGCTTGCACGCTCAGGCCGGCTGCTTCCAGAGCTGCAGCAGTGCCGCGGGTAGCGCACAGCGTGTAGCCCATGGCCACCAGCTCCTTGGCCACAGCCACGGCGCGCACCTTGTCGGCGTTCTTTACGGACAGGAACACCTTGCCGGACTCAGGCAGATGCACTCCGGCACCCATCTGGCTCTTCACAAAGGCTTCGCCAAAGGTCTTGCCCACACCCATGACTTCACCGGTGGACTTCATCTCGGGGCCGAGGATGGTGTCCACACCGGGGAACTTCACGAACGGGAACACGGCTTCCTTGACGCTGAAGTAAGGAGGAGTGACTTCCTTGGTGATGCCCTGCTCGGCCAGCGTATCACCGACCATGCAGCGTGCAGCCACCTTGGCCAGCTGGATGCCTGTCGCCTTGGAGACGAAGGGCACGGTACGCGAGGCGCGGGGGTTCACTTCCAGCACGTAGATCACGTCCTTGCCGTCACGCTCCTGAATGGCGAACTGCACGTTCATCAGGCCCACCACGTTCAGACCATGGGCCATTTCAGCGGTCTGGCGCTTGATCTCGGCCACGGTCTCGGGCTTGAGGTAGTAAGGGGGCAGCGAGCAGGCGGAGTCACCGGAGTGCACGCCAGCTTGCTCGATGTGCTCCATCACGCCGCCGATGAAGACCTTGCCTTCGCGGTCACGCACGCAGTCCACGTCACACTCGATGGCGTTGGACAGGAAGTGGTCCAGCAGCACGGGCGAGTCATTGGAGACCTTGACGGCTTCGCGCATGTAGCGCTCCAGATCACGCTGCTCGTGCACGATTTCCATCGCACGACCGCCCAGCACGTAGGAGGGGCGCACCACCAGCGGGTAGCCGATGGAAGCAGCGTGTTGCAGCGCTTCTTCTTCGGTACGGGCTGTGGCGTTGGGTGGCTGCAGCAGGTTGAGTTCGTTGAGCAGCTTCTGGAAGCGCTCGCGGTCTTCTGCAGCGTCAATCGAGTCGGGCGAGGTACCGATGATCTTCACACCTTCAGCTTCCAGGCCCAAGGCCAGCTTCAAAGGCGTCTGGCCGCCGTACTGCACGATCACGCCATGGGGCTGCTCCACGTCCACGATCTCCAGCACGTCTTCCAGCGTCAGCGGCTCGAAGTACAGGCGGTCAGAGGTGTCGTAGTCGGTCGAGACGGTCTCGGGGTTGCAGTTGACCATGATGGTTTCATAACCATCTTCGCGCATGGCCATGGCGGCGTGCACGCAGCAGTAGTCAAACTCGATGCCCTGGCCGATACGGTTGGGGCCACCGCCCAGCACCATGATCTTCTTCTTGTCCGAAGGTACGGCTTCGCACTCTTCGTCGTAAGTCGAATACATGTAGGCGGTGCTGGAGGCAAACTCACCCGCGCAGGTGTCCACGCGCTTGAACACGGGACGCACCTTCAGTGCCTTGCGTGCTTCGCGCACTGCCTTGTCGGTGGTGTGCAGCAGCTTGGCCAGACGGCGGTCCGAGAAGCCCTTTTGCTTCAGGATACGCAGAGTTGCAGCATCGATGGCAGCCAGTGCCTGCTCACCCTTTTCGGCGTACAGCTTGTCCAGATCCAGCTCGATCTTGATGATCTCTTCGATCTGCACCAGGAACCACTTGTCGATCTTGGTGATGTTGTGCACTTCGTCCAGCGTCCAGCCGGCAGCGAAAGCGTCACCCACATACCAGATGCGGTCGGGACCGGGCTCGCCCAGTTCCTTTTCCAGGATTTCGCGATCCTGGGTCTTTTCGTTCATGCCGTCCACGCCCACTTCCAGACCGCGCAGGGCCTTCTGGAAGGATTCCTGGAAGGTGCGACCAATGGCCATCACCTCACCCACAGACTTCATCTGCGTGGTCAGGCGGTTGTCGGCAGCAGGGAACTTTTCGAACGCAAAACGTGGGATCTTGGTGACCACATAGTCGATCGAAGGCTCGAACGAAGCGGGGGTCTTGCCACCGGTGATTTCGTTCTTGAGTTCATCCAGCGTAAAGCCCACAGCCAGCTTGGCTGCGATCTTGGCGATGGGAAAGCCCGTGGCCTTGGAAGCCAGCGCCGAAGAGCGCGAGACGCGGGGGTTCATCTCAATGACGATCATGCGACCGTCCTTGGGGTTCACCGAGAACTGCACGTTGGAGCCGCCCGTGTCCACACCAATTTCACGCAGCACTGCCAGGGAGGCATCGCGCATGATCTGGTATTCCTTGTCGGTCATGGTCTGTGCAGGAGCCACGGTGATGGAGTCACCGGTGTGCACGCCCATGGGGTCCAGGTTCTCGATCGAGCAGATGATGATGCAGTTGTCCGCCTTGTCGCGCACCACTTCCATCTCGTACTCTTTCCAACCCAGCAGCGACTCTTCGATCAGCAGCTCGTTGGTAGGAGAAGCTTCCAGGCCGCGCTTGCAAATCGTCTCGAACTCTTCCGAGTTGTAGGCAATGCCGCCGCCCGTGCCACCCAGCGTGAAGCTGGGGCGAATCACAGTGGGGAAGCCCACGCTCTTTTGCACTTCCCAGGCCTCATCCATGCTGTGGGCGATGCCCGAGCGTGCAGAACCCAGACCAATCTTGGTCATGGCGTCCTTGAACTTCAGGCGGTCTTCGGCCTTGTCGATGGCTTCCGGCTTGGCGCCGATCAGCTCGACCTTGTACTTGTCCAGCACGCCGTGCTTCCACAGGTCCAGCGCGCAGTTCAGCGCGGTCTGGCCACCCATGGTAGGCAAAATCGCGTCAGGACGCTCCTTGGCAATGATCTTCTCGACCGTCTGCCAGGTGATGGGCTCGATGTAGGTGACGTCCGCAGTCGCGGGGTCGGTCATGATCGTGGCGGGGTTGCTGTTGATCAGAATGACCTTGTAGCCTTCTTCACGCAGGGCCTTGCAGGCCTGCACACCGGAGTAGTCAAACTCACAGGCTTGGCCGATCACAATGGGACCGGCACCAATAATCAAAATGCTTTTTAAATCTGTACGTTTTGGCATAGAGCTCGCCTTGTGAATCGCTATCGTTGAAGGTGTCAGTGCTGTGTCTGCGCACCTTCTGGCCTTGGGGCCACGATGCGATGCATTTGCAATGGGTTCAAGTCTGGTTCAGAGCTTCACCGCCGCGCCATGGCCAGCAGTGAAAGCACGGACTCAAGCCTTTTTGTGTTGTTCCATCATGCCGATGAAACGGTCAAACAGCCCACTGACGTCGTTCGGTCCGGACGATGCCTCGGGGTGACCCTGGAAGCAGAATGCGGGCACATCGGTACGCTCCAAGCCTTGCAGCGTACCGTCAAACAGGCTCACATGCGTGGCACGCACATTGGCAGGCAATGTCTCCATGTCCACTGCAAAACCGTGATTCTGGCTGGTGATGCTGACGCGTCCAGTATCCAGATCCTTCACGGGGTGGTTGGCACCGTGGTGGCTGTTTTGCATCTTGAAGGTTTGCGCACCCGATGCCAAGGCCATGATCTGGTGACCCAGGCAGATGCCGAACACGGGCTTCTTGGCGGCCATGACTTCTTGCACAGCAGCGATAGCGTAGTCGCAAGGTGCAGGGTCGCCAGGGCCGTTGGACAGGAACACACCATCGGGATTCATGGCCAGCACATCCTTGGCGGGCGTCTTGGCAGGAACCACGGTCACATCGCAACCACGCTCAGCCAGCATGCGCAAGATGTTGCGCTTGACACCGAAGTCATACGCCACAACCTTGAACTTGGGCGACTGCAGCTTGCCAAAGCCTTCGCCGAGCTTCCACTCGGTTTCGGTCCACTGGTAGGCCTTGTCGGTCGACACCACTTGCGCCAGATCCATGCCTTTCATGCTGGGCGCGGCCTTGGCGGCTGCCAAAGCTTCATCGATCTTGGCCTGGGTCGGCTCTTCACCAGCAGCCAAACCCAAGATAGCGCCGTTTTGCGCGCCCTTGTCGCGCAGCAGGCGCGTCAGCTTGCGGGTGTCGATGCTGGAAATGGCGACGGTGTTGTTGGCCTGCAGGTACTCGGACAAGGTGTGGGTGCTGCGGAAATTGCTTGCCAGCAAAGGCAGGTCTTTGATGACCAGGCCCGCTGCATGGACCTTGTCGGCTTCGACGTCTTCAGGATTGACGCCGCAGTTGCCGATGTGCGGATACGTGAGCGTCACGATCTGCTGGCAATAGCTGGGGTCGGTGATGATTTCCTGGTAGCCGGTCAGTGAGGTGTTGAAAACAACTTCACCCACAGTGATGCCTTGCGCACCAATTGAGTTGCCAATAAAGACCGTGCCGTCTGCGAGCGCCAGAATGGCGGATGGGAAGTTTCCCTTGAGAGACAAAAGCACTGGGTTCTCCGGTTTTTTAATTGCGGTTACGCCCAACGAAGCCCCGGCATGCGTGCTGGAACTTTTTGTCTGCAGGGAATGGCGAGGTAGCGTCGCTAGGCGTATGAAGGAATGCTTGAAAGCCGCTCATTATAAGCGCGGCCAACCTCAGCCTTGTGAAATGCTGCGGGATTACCCTCTACGCCTGAGCATGCTTGCACTGCTTGCATGCAGGCAAATCGCAGCCGCCGCTCCCACGTTGAGTGACTCCTCACCTCCCGGCTGCGCAATGCTGATTCTGTACTGAGCCATGGCCATCAGCGCATCGCACACGCCCTGCCCTTCATGCCCCATGGCCCAGGCACAAGGCCAGGGCAGATCGGCTTCGTGAATCAATGTCCCCTGATGAGAACTGGTCACTATCAGCGGCACTTGCAGCGCCTGCACATCATCGACCGAGGCGGCCTCCACCAGATGCAGGCCAAAGTGCGCACCCATGCCAGCACGCAGCACTTTCTGGCTCCACAACGCAGCCGTGCCCTTGAGTGCCACGATTTGCTTGAAGCCAAAGGCCGAGGCGCTGCGCAAGATGCTGCCCACATTGCCGGCATCCTGTACACGGTCCAACACCACGGTGGCCACGCCAACCTGGGCCTGCACACCAGAGTCCCAGTCCATCACATAACCCATGCGGGCGGGCGACTCCAGAGAGCTGACTTCATCGAACAGCGCATCGGCCAGCACTATGACTTTGCTGGCTGACTGCACCCATTCCTCAGGGGCCTTGGGCCAAAAAGACTCTGCAAACACCGCTACTTTGGGCGCCAGGCCACGCGCCAGCGCGGCGCGGCACAGGTGGTCGCCTTCCAGCCAGACCTGGCCTTGCTTGCGGTAGGCCGTGCTGTCTTGCGACAGGCGGCGCAGCTCTTTGACGAAAGCGTTGTCGCGCGAATGAATGTCTGTGACCTGGGGGCGTGCAGCCATGTCAACCTCTGGGTAGAAAAACAAAAACCCGGCAAGCACCTACCTACCGAGCTTGAAACAAGAAGATAAACGCTGAAACCAGCTTTGCGCTGCACTCAGGAATAGGTCATCCATGCAGCCCGACTGAGCTCAACCAGTCGGTCACGCGTACAGCGAAGCCTGCGACATCATCAAGGTGGAGGTCACGCCGGACAAGCCGGTTTCGCACAGCACGGGCTGGGCCGCAACACCTTCGCACACCTGCCCGGCTTGTAGCACCCGGGCCACGGGCGAGAACGAACGGCGATGCTCAGCCGTCGCCCCGTAAGTGCGCAAAGCTTGCAGGTGCGCCGCAGTGCCATAGCCCTTGTGGCCAGCGAAGCCGTACTGCGGGTATTGGGCATCCAGCCGCTCGCACCAGCGGTCGCGCGTAACCTTGGCCAGAATCGACGCGGCCGAGATCGCCTGCACCAGCGAGTCGCCTTTGACAATGGCCTCGGCCTGCACGTCGAGCTGCGGCAGCTGATTGCCATCCACCAGCACCAGCACAGGCTTGAGGCGCAAACCCATCACCGCACGGCGCATGGCCAGCATGGTGGCTTTGAGGATGTTGATTTCATCAATCTCCTGCACCGAGGCCTGCGCTATGCAAAAGCACAGCGCCTTGGCACGAATTTCGTCGTACAGCACCTCACGGCGGTTGGCCGTGAGTTTTTTGGAGTCGTTAAGCCCGGTGATGGGCTTCATGTCATCCAGGATGACGGCCGCCGCCACAACGGGGCCTGCCAGCGGGCCACGCCCTGCTTCATCCACCCCTGCAACCAGCCCGGGCGGATGCCAGGGCAGGCTCTCTTGCTCAAGCAGCGGGGGTGGCAATGATTTTTTCGATCGCATGGGCAGCCAGTTCGGCAGTATCTCGGCGCAGTTCGTGGTGTAGCGCGGTGAAGCGCTCAACCAGCGCTTCAATGGTGGCAGGAGAATCCTGGCTGGCACGCAGCCAGCCCAGTGCGGCTTGCGCCAGTGCCTCGGGCGTTGCCGCATCCTGCAGCAGCTCAGGCACGACAAAATCGCCGCACAAAATATTGGGCAGCCCCACCCAGGGCTGCAATTGCTTGCGCTGCATCAAACGCCAGCTCCAGGGGTGCATGCTGTAGCTGATGACCATGGGGCGCTTGTACAGCGCGGCCTCCAGGGTGGCCGTGCCGCTGGCAATCAGCGTGCAATCACAGGCCGCCAGCACATCGTGCGACTGACCTTTGACGATCAGGCAGCGGTCCTGCATGCCCGCCTCTGCAGCAATGCGCTGCACTTCGTCAAACAATGAAGGTACGGCAGGCACTACGATTTTGGTAGCTGGCAGCGCTTTCAGCACCAGCGCTGCAGCCTTGAAAAAGCCTGAAGCGATATAGCGTACTTCCGAGCGGCGGCTGCCGGGCAGCAAAGCCAGCACCAGGCCCTCTTCTGGCAAGCCCAATCGAGCACGTGCAGCAGCACGGTCTGGGTGCAGCGGAATCACCTGGGCCAGCGGGTGGCCCACGTAGGTCGCGTCAATGCCATGCTGGGCCAGCAATTCGGGCTCGAACGGAAAGATGCACAGCACATGGTCAGCCGCCCTGCGGATTTTTTCCACGCGGTCGGCACGCCAGGCCCAGATGGAAGGGCAGACAAAGTGCACGGTCTTGACACCTGCCTCGCGCAGCGAGGTTTCCAGGCCCAGATTGAAGTCTGGCGCGTCCACGCCCACAAAGACCGATGGTGGGTGCGCAATCAGGCGCTGACGCAGTTTTTTGCGAATGCCCAGCAGCTCGGCTACGCGGGCTAGCACTTCCCAGCTGTAGCCGTGCACGGCCAGGCGCTCGGATTGCCACCACGCATCAAATCCGCGCTGCTGCATCTTGTCGCCTCCAATGCCCATCGACGTGGCATCAGGCCAGCGCTGACGAAGACCATCGAGCAGCAGCGAAGCCAGCAGATCGCCCGAGGCCTCGCCCGCCACCATGGCGATGCGGGGCACTACGGAATCTGCAGCAGGCTGCGCTTGCTTTGTAAGCATTTCAGGGCTATTCACGTCTCAAACCTAGAAGGGTTCAGCGCAAGCTGCTATCAAAAAGCAGAATCAACGCGTAATGCCGTTAGTGGCCGATGACAGAAAGGACTGCATGAAGTCCACATCCTGAGCGGCTTCAGGCGTTGCCATCTTGACCACATCCATGGCAGCAATCGCCTGCTCCAGCGTCAAGCCTTGGCGGTACAGCAGCTTGTGCATTTCTCGCACGGCAGCAATGCGCGCGTCCGAGAAACCACGGCGCTTCAGACCGATCAGGTTCACGCTGCGCGCGGCCAACGGGTTGCCGTCCACCGTCATGAAAGGCGGCACATCCTTGTTCACATGGGCCTGAAAACCCACCATGGCGTGCGCGCCAATGCGCATGCGCTGCAACACACCGGTCAGGCCGCCAATCGTCACCCAGTCGCCCACATGCACATGGCCTGCCAGCGTGGTGTTATTGGCCAGCGTGGTGTTGTTGGCCACCACGCAGTCGTGCGCGATGTGGACATAGGCCATGATCCAGTTGTCATCGCCAATGGTGGTCTCGCCACGGTCCTGAGAGGTGCCGGTGTTGAAGGTGCAGAACTCACGCACCGTGTTGCGATTACCTATCACCAGACGCGTGGGCTCGCCCGCGTACTTCTTGTCCTGGGGCTGCGCACCCAGCGACGCAAACTGGAAGATGTGGTTATCGCAGCCGATGGTGGTCTCACCCTCGATCACGCAATGCGGGCCTACCTTGGTGCCCGCACCAATGCGAACCTTGGGGCCGATCACGGCGTACGGCCCAACGGACACCGTGGTGTCCAGCTGGGCCGCAGGGTCCACCACGGCGGTGGGATGAATCAAGCTCTCAGCCGCCATCAATGCTTATCCCACGTGGCGCATAGTGCACATCAGCTGGGCTTCTGCGGCTACTTCGCCGTCCACGCTGGCCACGGCATTGAACTTCCAGATGCCGCCACGCACGCGGTCGATGGTGATCTCCAGAGCCAGCTGGTCTCCAGGCACCACGGGGCGCTTGAAACGTGCGGAATCGATACCTACGAAGTAGTAGATATTGTTTTCATCGGGCACCTGGCCCATGGCATCAAAAGCCAGCAGACCTGCGGCCTGCGCCAGAGCTTCAAGAATCAGCACGCCGGGCATGACGGGACGACCGGGGAAGTGCCCGGTGAAGAACGGCTCGTTGAAAGTGACGTTCTTGATGGCCTTGATGCGTGTGTTGCGCTCAAGCTCCAGCACGCGATCCACCAGAAGAAAGGGATAGCGGTGAGGCAGTTGCTTGAGAATTTCTTGAATATCCATCATCAATTTCCGTTGTTGCTTTGCCGGCCCTCAGCCAGCGCTTGTTCAAGCTTTTTGACGCGCTCACGAAGCGTGTACAACTGCCTGAAGGTTGCAGCGTTCTTTTCCCATTGCTCGTTTTCTTGCAGCGGAAAGATGCCTGTATAAAAACCTGCCTTCGGCAAGGAACGAGTGACCATGGAGGTCGGCGAGATCACCGTGCCGTCCGCAATCGTCAAATGCCCAAGAATATTGGCCGCGCCACCAATCTGGCAGCGCTTGCCGATGCGCGCACTGCCCGCGATACCGGTGTTGCCGGCAATCACCGTATGCGCGCCAATGTGCACATTGTGGGCAATCTGCACAAGATTATCGATCTTGACGCCATCTTCAATGATGGTGTCATCAAGTGCCCCGCGATCCACACAGGTGTTGGCGCCGATTTCCACATCATTGCCAATACGTACCGCACCCAGCTGCTCGATCTTTTCCCACTGACCTGCCGACGGAGCAAAGCCAAAGCCATCCGCACCGATCACCACGCCAGGGTGAATGATGCAGCGCTCGCCCACGACACAGCCCTGGCTGATAGTGACACGCGACTTGAGCACGGTATCCGCACCAATCACAGCACCAGCATCCACCACACATTGCGGCCCGATGTAGGCACTCTCATGCACCTTGGCAGAGGGATCCACCACCGCACTAGAGTGCACGCCACGAGGGCGCTCACCTTGCTGATGGACTTTCCACCACTGCGTGGCACGCGCAAAGTAGGCATAGGGATCAGCCGTGACGATGCAGGCACCACGCTCTACTGCCTCATCACGCATCGCCGGCGCCACAATGACACAGGCCGCCTGTGAGGCGGCCAGTTGCTGGCGATAACGGGGGTTGCTGAGAAAGCTCAGATCACCGTGGCTCGCAGAGTCCAGCGGAGCAATGCGCGAAATAGGCATCTCGCGCACCCCACCAACCAGTTCTCCACCGAGCGCATCGAGAATCTGTCCCAATAGAACGCTCACAAAAGTATCCTTCGGGATTACTTTGCGCCGTTCAGGCTCTTGATGACCTTGTCTGTAATATCAAATTTGGGGTTGATATACACAGCTTCTTGCAGGATCACGTCGTACTTTTCGGACTCAGCCACTTGCTTGACCACCTTGTTGGCGCGGTCCAGCACTGCGGCCAGCTCTTCGTTCTTGCGTGCATTCAGGTCCTCCTGGAATTCACGGCGCTTGCGCTGGAATTCACGATCCTGCTCCACCAGCTGACGCTGACGAGAAGCACGCTGGCTCTCGGACATCGTGGTGGCTTCACGCTCGAATTTGTCCGAAGCGCTCTTCAAGGAGTTGCCCTGATCGACCAAATCCTTTTCACGCTTAGAAAACTCCTGCTCAAGCTTGGCTTGGGCAGCCTTGGCAGCGGATGCTTCACGGAAAATACGATCCGTGTTCACAAAACCGGCCTTGAATTCCTGTGCATGCGCAGAGACGGCCATTGCGCCCAGCAGCACAGCCAGAGAAAGATGGCTAGAAAGAGATTTCATTAGAAAGATGTTCCGATTTGGAATTGCAGTTTTTGGATTCTATCGCCGGTTTCCTTGCGGATTGGCTGAGCATAAGCCAAACGCAAAGGACCCAGCGGCGAAATCCAGCTAATACCGATACCCGTGGAGGCACGCAAGGAACTCAGCTCCATGCTTTTACCTTCCGCCCATACATTACCCACGTCCACAAAACCGAACAAACGCAGGGTTCTGTCGTTACCAGCACCAGGGAATGGCACCATGAACTCGCCATTCAACGTCAGCTTGCGCGTACCGCCAAGAGCCAGGTTGGGATTGACGGTGTCACGGCGTCCCAAAGAGCCTTGTTCAAAGCCACGCACGGAGCCCAGGCCACCCGAATAGAAGTTTTTGAAGATCGGGTATGGATTACCACCCAGTCCCTTGCCCCAGCCCAGCTCACCATTCAGTGCAATCGTGTACTTCTTGTTCAGCGGAATATATTGCTGAATCTGATAGTTGGCCTTGGCATAGCGCATATCGCTCATGAAAGAGGCTTCCAGATTCACGCGCTGATAACGACCCGCATTAGGTGCAAGTGCGCTATCTCGATTGTCGCGAGACCATCCCAGAGTCAGAGGAACACCTGTCTTGGAGCAACCCAGGTTCTCTCCCGGCAGACCACCGCAATACTCGTTGTAAATGGCAGGCATATAGCTGCCAGGCTTGATTTCATTACCTTCAACGCCTGCGCCAAAGAAAATGGTATCGACCTCACTGAAAGGTACACCAAAACGCACGCTGGCACCCTTGGTAATGATCTTGTAGGCAGCATCGTCATAGTAAGGACGAGTCGTTCTGTAATACAGATCGTAAGTGCGAGAAATACCTGTATCCGTGAAATACGGATTCGTTGTCGACATCACCATCGTGCGGTTGTACTTGCTGGTGTTGACGTCCAGGCCCAAGTAATTACCGGAGCCAAAAACGTTCTCCTGCTTGATGCCAAAGGACAAAGAAACTTTTTCCGCACTGGAGAAGCCTGCACCCAGCTGGATAGAGCCTGTGGGCTTTTCAACCACGTTAATCATCAGGTCAACCTGATCGGGAGAGCCTGGAACTTCCTGAGTTTCAATGTCCACCTGAGTGAAAAAGCCCAGACGGTCAACGCGGTCACGCGAGAGCTTGATCTTCTGGCCGTCATACCAGGACGCTTCAAACTGACGGAACTCACGGCGAATCACTTCATCGCGAGTCTTGTTATTGCCACTGACACTGATGCGGCGCACATAAGCACGGCGCGATGGCTGGGCCTGCAGCACAATCGCCACGCGATTGTTTGCACGATCGATTTCTGGAACCGCTTCCACCTTGGCAAAGGCAAAGCCGAAGTTACTGTAATAGTCAGTAAAAGCCTTTACGGTTTCAGAAACTTGGTCTGCGTTGTACGGCTCACCGGGTTTGATCTTGACCAGTGACTTGAACTCGTCATCACGATCCAGGTAATTACCTTCCAGCTTCACGCCAGAGACTACAAATTGCTCGCCTTCGTGAATATTCACAGTCAGGCCAATATTTTGCTTGTCTGGAGAAATCGCCACCTGAGTCGATTCCACCCGGAACTCCAGATAGCCGCGCTGCAGGTAGTAAGAGCGAAGAACCTCAAGGTCCGCATTGAGCTTGTTGCGCGCATAGCGGTCCGACTTGGTATACCAGCTCATCCAGTTGCCGGTGTCTTGGTCGAACAAATCCTTGAGCGTCGACTCCTTGAACGCCTTGTTGCCCACAATGTGGATTTCGTTGATCTTGGCAGGCTCACCTTCTGAAACGGTGAAAGTCAGATTCACGCGATTGCGCTCGATAGGCGTCACCGTAGTCACCACCTCCGCGCCATACAGGCTGCGGTTGATGTACTGACGCTTGAGTTCCTGCTCTGCTCGGTCTGCCAGCGCCTTGTCAAACGGACGGCCATCGGCCAGACCCACGTCACGCATGGCTTTGAGCAAGGTGTCCTTGTCAAATTCCTTGGTGCCCGCGAAGTTCACTTCGGCAATGGTAGGACGCTCTTCAACCACAACCACCAGCACATTGCCATTGGCCTCAAGGCGCACGTCCTTGAACAGCCCCAGTGCAAACAGCGAACGAATAGCTGCAGCACCCTTCTCGTCGTTGTAGTCGTCTCCCACACGCAAAGGCATGGAGGCGAAAACCGTACCGGGCTCCACTCGCTGCAAACCCTCGACGCGAATATCTTGAACCTTGAAGGGCTCCAGCGCCCATGCCGCCTGCGCAGCTAAAACCATAGCAGCCAGGGCAGTTGCAGAGCGCATACCCAAGCGATTGAAATGTTTTTTCATGAGTGGAAATGGCCGCGAATGCGGCCTACCGTAGCGGTAAAAATTAGCCCCAGAGCCGGTTGACATCGTTGAAAAAGGCGACTGACATCATTAGCAGGATGACTGCCACGCCTGCGCGCTGCAGCCTTTCAGCCCAGATATCCGGGACGCTGCGCCCCGTCAGACCTTCCCAAAGATAATACATCAGGTGCCCACCATCGAGAACGGGCAATGGTAGCAGGTTGAGTACGCCCAGACTGATGCTGATGAGCGCCAGAAATGACAAATACTGCACCAGACCCATGCTGGCAGATTTGCCTGCGTAATCCGCAATCGTCAAAGGGCCGCTGATATTTTTGAGTGAGGCTTGCCCAATCAGCATTCGCCCCATCATGCGCAGCGTCATGGAAGACAGCTCCCAGGTCTTTTGCACGCCTGCACTCAAGCCATCCAGAAATCCTCGGCGCACCAGCACCATCTCTGGCTGGCTGCCAATAAACGCATTCACTCGCGCCGCAGCAGCCTGTCCCCCTTGGGCTGGCAACATTTCAGGGAGTACGGCCAATGTCAATCGCTGACCCGCCCTTTGCACCATCCAGACTTGCTCGTGCACAGCCCCGCTCGCGCCAGCCGCTCGAACCATGGCTCGGGCCTGAGCTCCGTCCAGCGCAGCCTGGCCATCAATGCTCAGCAAGACATCACCTTTTTGCAGCCCCGCCTTTTCTGCCGGGCCGCCAGCAACCACTTCTTCAATGACGGGACGGCTCCAGGCCCCTTGCAGGCCTACTTTTTCAAAGAATGCTGCGTCCGGTTCTTTTTGCTGCAGTGGTGCCAGATCCAATGACACAACCCGCGAGGCACCATTGACCTGCCCCGCCACTTCCAGCTTCAGTGATTCACCCTCAATGGCAGCTGTCGTCACCAGCCAGCGCAGGTCTCCCAGTGCACGTACAGTTTGCCACTCCTGATCAGCCACTGAGGCACGCTGCACCCAATCACCGCTCTGCACACCCGCTTTCTGCATCAAGCTACCAGCGGGCGGTGCAGCCAGCCGCGCAGCTGGCTCGCTGGAACCTATCCAGTTCACCAGAGCCAGCAAGGCAATCGCCAGCACCAGATTCGCCACCGGCCCTGCAGCCACAATGGCAGCGCGAGAGCGCAAAGGCTGGTTATTGAAGGCCAGATGCTTTTCTTCCGGGCTCACAGGTCCTTCACGCTCGTCGAGCATGCGCACATAGCCACCCAGCGGCAATGCAGCGATCACATACTCCGTTCCCGACTTCTTGCTCACCCAGCGCAGCAAGGGCTTACCAAAGCCCACGGAATATCGAAGAACCTTGACACCACAGGCCACGGCAACACGATAGTGTCCCCACTCATGCACAGCGATCAGGACACCAAGCGCCACGATGAAAGCCACAACCGTCAGCAACACTTGAACTCCTTTATTCTCATCCGCACTTGAAAAGCAACTGCAGCAGCGTGCTCAACGAGCACGCTGAAAGATTAATCTAAAACTGCTCTGCGCTCGCTTCACTCAGCGCTGCCACTGCGCTGCAACGCGCTCTGCTTGCTCACGGGCACGTGCATCCAGCTCCATCAAGTCCTCGACACTGGCCACAGCGTCAGGCTGCACCGTCTCAAGCGTCTGCAAGTTGACCGCATGAATCCGGTCAAACGACAGGCGACGCTCCAGAAATGCAGCAACAGCCACCTCATTCGCTGCGTTAAGCACCGCAGTTGTTCCCTCAGGAGCACGCAGAGCCTGCCAGGACAGGTGCAGCCCCGGGAAACGCTTGGCATCCGCTTCCTCAAAGGTCAGCGCAGCCAGTTGTGCGAAATCGAGCAAAGGCGCACCACTGGCGATGCGCTCGGGCCAGGCCAGGCCGCAGGCAATTGGCACGCGCATATCAGGCGTACCCAGCTGTGCCAGCACAGAAGAATCCTTGAACTGCACCATGGAGTGCACGATCTGCTGCGGATGGATCACCACCTTGATTTTCTCTGGCGGCATGTCGAACAGCCAGCGCGCCTCAATGACCTCCAGCGCCTTGTTCATCATGGTGGCCGAGTCCACGGAAATCTTGCGCCCCATGGAAAAATTGGGATGTGTGCAAGCCTGCTCTGGCGTGATCTCGGATAGGGTCGCCGGATCGCGCTGACGGAATGGGCCGCCCGATGCGGTCAGCAGCAGGGAGTCAACGCGCTGCGCCCAGGTACTGCTGTCTTCAGGCAGGCACTGGAAGATGGCCGAGTGCTCGCTATCGATAGGCAGCAGCGTAGCGCCATGACGTTTGACGGTGTTCATGAACAGCGCACCGCCAACAACCAACGCCTCCTTGTTGGCCAACAGCAAGCGCTTGCCCGCCTTGGCGGCAGCCAAGCATGGTGCCAGGCCGGCCGCACCCACGATCGCGCCCATGACGGCATCGACATCAGGGTGAGAAGCTATGATTTCAAGAGCATCTTGCGCTTGCAGCACCTGCGTTTGAAGCCCATTTTGCTTCAACTTTTCTGCCAGCTGCTGCGCATGGGGCGCACTGGCCATCACGGCAAATTTTGGTGTGAACTGCGCGCATTGCTTGAGCATGAGATCCACTTGCGTGGATGCACTCAGTGCAAAGATTTCATATTGATCGAGGTGGCGCGCCACCACATCCAGGGTATTGGTTCCGATGGAACCGGTTGAACCCAGAACCGTGATTTTTTGCTTCATGGATGCACAAAGGATGAGAGCATCATTGCCAACGGCAGTGTGGGCAGGAGAGCATCAATGCGATCCAAAACACCACCATGGCCGGGCAGCAAGCCGCTGCTGTCCTTGACACCAACGCTGCGCTTGATGAGGGATTCGACCAGGTCGCCCACCACACTCATCGCAGCCATAAACACTGCCGCCAGCAACAGAAACCATGTTCCGCGCGACTGCAGCACCGTATAGAAACTTGAGACACTGGAGCCGTAGTGGCGATCTGCCCAGCTCCAAACCAAGGCCAGCACGACAACACCTGCCATACCCCCCCAGACACCTTCCCAGCTTTTGCCGGGGCTGATGGATGGTGCCAGCTTGCTCTTGGTGAACTTGAGGCCAAATGTGCGGCCCGCAAAGTAGGCGAAGATGTCCGCAACCCAGACCAGCACCAGCACCGACAGCAGGAAATTGATGCCGATATTACGTGCCTGCACCACTGCCATCCAGGCCAACCACAAGGCAAGCACGCCGCCGATCAAGCGAACCGCAGAAGGAATATGCGGCCAGCCAGCCACTCCGGCACGCAAGAGCAATACGCCACCGAGCACCCACAAAGAGCCAGCGATCAGCCAAACGGTAGATAAGGACTGATCCAGCCAGCCAGCCCACCAAGAAGCAGCACACAAGAATGTGCAAAGAGCCCCCAGGCCTATCGAGCCCGCCTGAGCAAAGCCGTTGAGCCTCCCCCACTCCCAGGCGCCAGCCGCCATGAACAGCAGCATCAGCGCTGCAAACGGCACTGTGCTTCCTGTATAGAACAACGCTGGCAGCAAAATTGCCAGCAAAATCAAGGCGGTAATGACGCGCTGCTTGAGCATGGCACCTCTTGTGGGTTATGCCGTCAAAGTGACGACGGATGATGTTTGGATCTGCTCAGAAGTCTGGCCAAAGCGGCGTTCTCTACCACCAAACACGGCGATGGCCTCATCCAGCGCTGCCTCGTCAAAGTCAGGCCAGAGAGCATCGCTGAAGAACAATTCAGTGTATGCCGCCTGCCAAAGCAAGAAGTTGCTGATTCGGGTTTCACCGCCTGTGCGAATCATCAGATCAGGATCAGGCACATGTTGTAGGGCCATGGCCTTGTCGAGGTTCTCCGGAGTCAGCTCCAGCCCCTGAGCAACCAGCTTCTGCGCAGCCTGGGCAATATCCCAGCGCCCACCATAGTTGAAGCACACGTTCAGAACCAGTCTCGTGTTATGAGCCGTGATGCGTTCCGCCTCGGCCAAGCCATCGCGAACCTTGTCGCTCAGGCCTTGGCGGTCTCCGACAAAGTACAGGCGCACGCCATCCCGACTGAGCTGAGCCACTTCCTTGGCCAAGGCATTGGCCAGCAGACTCATGAGACCGGAAACCTCTTCCTGAGGCCTGTTCCAGTTCTCAGAAGAAAATGCAAACACTGTGAGTACCTGCACGCCACGCTCGACGCAAGCTCGAGCACAGCGGCGCAAAGACTCCACACCCTGCTTATGGCCCGCAATACGCGGAAGCAGCCGGCGCTTGGCCCAGCGTCCATTGCCGTCCATGATGACGGCGATATGGCGCGGAACCGCGCCGTTTTTCTTGAATGTCAAAAGTGCAAGTCCTTTAGCAAGACTCAGACTGCCATGATGTCCTGTTCCTTGGCAGCCACCAGCGTATCGACTTCAGCAATGTGCTTGTCAGTCAGCTTCTGGATTTCGGCTTCAGAGCGCTTCTGATCATCTTCAGAGGCTTCCTTTTCCTTAACCAAGCGCTTCACGCTTTCATTGGCGTCACGACGCAGGTTGCGGATCGCAATCTTGGCGTTTTCACCTTCGTTACGCGCCAGCTTGGTCATTTCCTTGCGACGCTCCTCGCTCATGGGAGGCATGGGTACGCGAATCAGGTCACCCATGGAGGCGGGGTTCAGGCCCAGATCGCTTTCGCGGATGGCCTTCTCCACCTTGGCAGCCATGTTCTTTTCCCAGGGCTGCACGCTGATAGTGCGAGAGTCCAGCAGGGAGACATTGGCCACCTGGGACAAGGGAACCATGGAGCCATAGTATTCAACATGAATGGCATCCAGCAGTGCAGGATTGGCACGGCCCGTACGCACACGAGACAGGTTGTGCTTCAACGCCTCGAGGGACTGGCCCATCTTGGTTTCAATATTGTTCTTGATTTCAGCGATCGTCATGTTCTTGTTCCTTTGCTGGCAATGTCGGCAAACGCTCAAGCGTACACCAGAGTGCCTTCGTCTTCACCCATGACCACGCGCTTCAGTGCCCCTGGCTTCACGATGGAGAACACACGGATCGGCAGCTTCTGGTCGCGGCACAGAGCAAACGCTGTGGCATCCATGATGCCCAGATTGCGCGAAATGGCTTCATCAAAAGCCAGCTTGTCATAACGAGTGGCTGAGGGGTCCTTGACAGGATCAGCCGTGTACACACCGTCTACTTTGGTAGCCTTGAGCACGACTTCAGCACCAATTTCTGCGCCGCGCAGAGCTGCGGCCGTATCCGTGGTGAAGAAGGGGTTGCCTGTACCCGCAGCAAACACCACAACCTTACCCTCTTCCAGATACTGCAGCGCTTTGGGGCGCACATAGGGCTCCACCACCTGCTCAATACCGATAGCAGACATCACGCGTGCCGTCAGACCTTGCTTGTCCATGGCATCCGCCAGAGCCAGCGAATTCATCACCGTGGCCAGCATGCCCATGTAATCGGCCGTAGCGCGATCCATGCCAGCGGATCCGCCAGCCACCCCACGGAAGATATTGCCGCCACCGATCACCACGGCGACCTGCACACCCACCTTGGTCACTTCCACGATCTCAGCCACCATGCGCTCAATCGTTGCACGGTTGATGCCGAACTGGTCATCACCCATTAACGCCTCCCCCGACAGCTTGAGCAAGATACGCTTGTGGGCTGGAATGGCGTTGGACATGGTGTTTCTCCGGGGAAGTTAAATAAATACGAAAAAGAGAGGGGAATAAATCAATCGCGGCTCAAGGCCGCGATTGTTGTTGGAGCTTAGATTTAAGCGCCAGTCTTGGCAGCTGCCATCTGAGCAGCCACTTCGGCCGCAAAGTCGTCAGCCTTCTTCTCAATGCCTTCACCCACCACGAACATGGTGAATGCCTTCACATTGGTGTTGGCTGCCTTGAGCATCTGAGCCACGGTTTGCTTGCCGTCAGCAGCCTTCACGAAGACCTGGTCAGCCAGGGAAACTTCCTTCAGGAACTTCTGCACGGAGCCTTCCACCATCTTGGCGACGATGTCAGCAGGCTTGCCGGACTCAGCAGCCTTGGCTTCAGCCACGGAACGCTCCTTGGCGATCAGCTCGGCAGGCACGTCAGCGGAAGTCACAGCCACGGGCTTCATGGCAGCCACGTGCATTGCCACGTCCTTAGCAGCAGCAGCGTCGCCGTCGAACTCAACAACCACACCAATGCGGCTACCGTGCACATAGGCGGCCAGACCAGCATTGTTGAAAGCCTTGAAGCGGCGGAAGGACATGTTTTCGCCGATCTTGCCGATCAGGCCCTTGCGCACGTCCTCCAGAGTGGGGCCGTAGCCGTCTTGCTCGTAAGCCAGAGCACCCAGAGCGTCCAGGTCAGCAGGGTTGTTCAGAGCCACCAGCTTGGCAGCAGCGTTTGCCATGGCCATGAAGCTGTCGTTCTTGGACACGAAGTCGGTTTCGCTGTTGACTTCCACCAGGCCGCCCTTGTCGCCTTCGATGAAAGCAGCCACAACGCCTTCAGCAGTCACGCGGGATGCAGCCTTACCAGCCTTGGTACCCAGCTTGACACGCAGCAGCTCTTCGGCCTTGGCCATATCGCCACCGGCTTCAGTCAGAGCCTTCTTGCATTCCATCATGGGGGCGTCGGTCTTGGCGCGCAGTTCAGCGACCATGCTTGCAGTAATTGCCATCGTATTTCTCCAATATCAGTTCGATTGGTTACAGGATTCCGGCTAAAAAAACGGGGCTACTCAGAGCCCCGCTTTTTCTCGCGATGCGGTCGCGCAGCCGGACTTCGCTTAGGCGGCGGACTCTTCCACTTCCACGAATTCGTCGCCGTCTTCACCAGCGGCAGCCTTGACCACGTCGTTCAGACGAGCTTCACGGCCTTCCAGAATCGCGTCGGCAATGCCTTGGGCGTACAGTTGCACAGCCTTGGCGGAGTCGTCGTTACCAGGAATCACGTAGTCGATGCCTTCGGGGTTGTGGTTGGAGTCAACCACGCCAACCAGAGGAATACCCAGCTTCTTGGCTTCAGCGATAGCAATCTTGTGGAAGCCCACGTCGATCACGAAGATAGCGTCGGGCAGGGCGTTCATATCCTGAATACCGCCGATATCCTTTTCCAGCTTTTCCAGTTCACGAGAGAACATCAGCTGTTCCTTCTTGGACATGGATTCCAGACCCGCTTCTTGCTGAGCCTTCATATCCTTCAGACGCTTGATGGAGGTCTTGACGGTCTTGAAGTTGGTCAGCATGCCGCCCAGCCAGCGCTGGTCGACGAAGGGCACGCCTGCGCGCTTGGCTTCTTCAGCCACCAGCTCACGAGCTTGACGCTTTGTACCCACCATCAGGATGGTGCCGCCGTTGGCAGTCAGCTGCTTGGCGAACTTCTGGGCTTCCTGGAACATCGGCAGAGTCTTTTCCAGGTTGATGATGTGGATCTTGTTACGAGCACCGAAGATGAACGGAGCCATCTTGGGATTCCAGAAACGAGTTTGGTGACCAAAGTGGACGCCGGCTTCCAGCATCTCGCGCATTGTTACTGCCATGTTAATTACCTCAAAGGTTGGGTCTAAAATCCGGCCCAATGATTGCGACCACTCTCTTAAGAGAGAAGTAGAGACAACACCTTGAATAGGCCGGTTTGTATTTACCTTGCCAGCCCCAAAACTGGGACTACGACGAAAAATTCGTTGCAGCCATCACCTTCAGCGCCTTTCAAAGTCAATCCTCTCGGACCAACCCTTAGCAAAGCCGCAAAATTTTAGCACACTGCCATGCAATTCGACCTCACCCATGCAGCGCACGAGATTCGCGAAGGCCGCCAAAGCGCCTCCAACCTCATGCAAATGAGCATTGCTGCTGCGCAAAGCCCTTTGTGCTCTCACGTTTTTAGCAGCACTTTTTTCGATGAAGCTCGCTGGGCTGCAGCCGAGACCCCAAAAACCACTGCGCTGGCTGGATTGGCCATTTCCGTCAAAGACTTGTTCGATACCAAGAACACCACCAGTGCCGCCAGCTCCCGTCTTCTGCAGGATGCCCCCGCTGCCAGCACTGACGCCACAACCGTCGCCCGCCTGCGCGCTGCGGGTGCCGCCATTATTGGTCGTACCCACATGGTGGAGTTCGCCTTCTCCGGCGTAGGCGTCAATCCTCATTTCGGAACGCCTGCCGCACTGGACGCCCGTCACCCAGCCAATCCTCAGCTCGCACCCACCCAGCCTGCGCGCATTCCTGGCGGCTCCTCTTCAGGGGCAGCAGTATCCGTAGCCAGTGGCGCAGCCTGGGCAGCCCTGGGCTCGGACACCGGAGGCTCCATCCGCATTCCCGCTGCGCTCAACGGTCTGGTGGGCTTCAAAAGCACAGCCCGCCTGGTTTCCACTGAAGGGGCAGTCCCGCTCTCCCCAACCCTTGATACCGCCTGCGCCATCACTCGCAGCGTGCGTGATGCAGTGCTGCTGCATGAAATACTGGCCGACCGTCAAGTCAGCAAGGATGAGCGCGGCCTGGGTCAATTCCGTCTCGCAGTGCCGCGCACTCTCTTTTTCGATCAGGCAGAAGCCGCAGTCAAAGTCTCTTTCGAGCGCAGCATTGCCTACTTGGAGGCGGCAGGCGCCCAGATTGAATGGATTGACCTGCCAGAGCTCGAAGAGCTGGACAGGATCAATGTTATTGGCGGCTTCTCTCCCACCGAGAGCTACGCCTGGCACCGCAAATACCTGCAAGACCCCGACAAGGCAGCCCTCTACGACCCACGTGTGCGTTCACGCATAGAGCGAGGTGCCAGCATGAGCGCCGCCGACTACCTGGATCTGCTGGCCGCGCGCCAAAGCTGGATTGCAAAGATGGAAAGCGCCATTGCCGGCTATGACGCCCTGCTCTCTCCCACCACCCCGATCACAGCCCCCACCATTGCTTCTGTCGCTCCAGCCAACGGCATCGACCCTGCAGCCGACCAACAACGCGATGAAGAGTTTTTCCGCGTCAATGGACTGCTGCTGCGCAACACCAGCGTAGTCAACATGCTAGATGGCTGCGCCCTGTCCCTGCCCTGCCACACACCTGACGAACTCCCCATGGGACTGATGATCTGGCACGCAGCATTGCACGACGACACCATTTTGAACATCAGTGCCAGCATAGAAGCTGCATTGCTTCACGTTTGACTTCATTTTTTATAGCTGCAGGCGCTTACAGGCATTGGGCTAAAGCACAAAATCATTCAAAAAAAACTCAGCCATGCAAGCTGAGACTATCCTCAGAGCATGCTGCATATCACCTCTGCCACTCCGCCCCCTGCCGCCTTCGCTGCTCATGGCTGGCCACTATTCAGCACTACGTCAACACGCCAGATTGAGCAGATGAACATCCACTGCCTGCCGCCCCACATCTTGATGGAGCGCGCAGGCAAGTCCATTGCAAAACTAGCCATGGCTATCGCCCCGCACGCCCAGCGCATCTGGATTGCCTGCGGCCCAGGCAACAATGGAGGCGACGGCTTCGAAGCAGCTGCCCTGCTCACTGCGGCATTGCCTCACGCACAAATTTTGGTCAGCGAAGTATGTCAGCCAGAGCAATTGCCACTCGACGCACAGAAGTCACGCGAAAAGGCTAGACAGGCGGGAGTGCGATGGCTCAATGAGTGCCCGAACGACCTCAGCCCCCAGGATTTATGCATTGATGCACTGCTCGGCATTGGTGCGCACACCTCCGGCAAGCCACGCGCTACAGACCAGCGCCTGATCCAGTTGCTGAGCCAGGTTCAGCAATGCGCTTGCGCCGTGCTGTGCGTAGACATCGCCTCCGGGCTTGATGCCGACACGGGCCAGTATCTGGACGGTTTTACCAGTCCTCGCAACACGCAACATTCCCAGCGCCACACGCTGGCTTTGCTGACACTGCAAGCCGGGCTCTTCACTGGCGAAGGCCGCGATGCCTGCGGTCAAGTCTGGTGGGACGACCTGGGGTGCGGCATTGCCGACATCAATCCAGCCTCACCGGCCTTTGCAGCAGGAGCCAACACAGCACCTTGGGCGCACTTGAGCGTCAACAGCCGCAGCCAGAGGGCACCTCGCCTTCACAGCAGCCACAAAGGAAGTTTTGGCGATGTGGCCGTGCTCGGCGGCCAAGGCCTGAGCAGAAACGGCATCTCTATGACGGGAGCCGCCTGGCTGGCCGCACTGGCAGCACTTCATGCCGGGGCCGGCCGCGTCATGCTGGCCTTGCTTGATGAGAGTGCGCCGCAGGGCACCGCCCCATGGCCAGAAATCATGCTGCGCCGCCCGGCAGCACAGGACTGGAGTCAATCCACCGTGGTTTGCGGCTGCGGCGGCGGCGAACTCGTACAAGAGTGGCTTCCCCAACTACTGGAGCAAACACCGCAGCTGGTTTTGGACGCCGACGCGCTCAATGCCATAGCCACCAGCCCTTCTCTGGCACAGCAGCTACGTCAGCGCAGCCAGCAAAAACTGAGCACCATCCTGACTCCTCACCCCCTGGAAGCAGCGCGCCTACTGAAGACCGATACTTCCTCTATTCAAGCCAACCGCGTACAAGCCGGGCTACAGCTGGCTGAAGAATTTCAGTGCACAGCGCTCCTGAAAGGCTCTGGCACGGTGATTGCCAACCCAGAACGGCAAGTCTGGATCAATGCCACTGGCAATGCCCGCCTGGCCACTGGCGGCACAGGCGATGTACTAGCCGGCCTGATAGGAGCCTTATGGGCCCAGGGCTTGAGCAGGGACTGCGCTGCCATACAGGGCGCACTCCGCCACGGACATGCCGCCGACACCTGGCCTGCAGATCGCCCATTCAGCGCCAGAGCCTTGGCACTTCGCCTGGGCGAAAACCGGAAATAGTTCTCATAAAAAAAATGGCTTTTCCCGTTACCAGGAAAGGCCATTCAGCTATCAATTAAAAAGCACTCAAGACTCGGTCTTGCGCTTGGATGTTTTGGTGGCTGGCGCGGTCTTGACACGAGTGGCTGTCTTCATCGCTGGCTTTTTTGCCACCACTTTCTTCGCCTTGGGCACGGTCTTCGTGGCAGGCTTGGCTACCGCCTTTGGTGCCGCTGGCACCACTGGGGCAGGAATAGTCTTCACGGCAGGTTGACCCTGAGTGTCAGGGGACAGCAAGGCCGCCACCTTCTTCTTCGCCGCCGGCTTACGCGGCTTGGGCAACTCGGCCAATGCCGCCGGTTCAGCCTGCTGCTTGGGCTCAGGCTCGGGCACGCTGCTGCGCTCTTGCGCATACTCCGCCTCCAAGGCCGCCAGATTCACGCTTTTGAGCATAGCCTTTTTGGCCGCCTTGCGGGCCTGCTTGCTCTTGGGGGACTCAGAAGAAGCAGCAGAAGAGGCCGAATTGCGCTGCGCACGACTCGCCTTGGCATCACGACGGCTCCATTTATCGGCATACCCTGCATTGCCATGCTCCTCGCGGGATTCGCGCCCCTCCCGGCGACCACGACCATCATCCTTGCCCTGGCCACGCCCACCGCGAGCCGCCGGCATCAAGCCATCTTCACCATCGCGAACCAGACGAAAGTCAATACGCCGCCCATCAAGGTCCACCCGGCTGACCTGCACCCGCACCCTTGCTCCAATGCTGTAGCGGACACCGGAGCGCTCACCACGCAACTCCTGGCGCGCCTCATCAAAGCGGAAGTAATCACCACCGAGCTCGGTGATATGCACCAAACCTTCGACGTACATCGCATCCAGCGTCACGAAGACACCAAAGGTCGTGACTGCAGACACCGTGCCTGCGAACTCCTCACCCAGGTGCTCACGCATGTATTTGCACTTGAGCCAGGCTTCCACATCACGACTGGCCTCATCGGCACGGCGCTCATTGGCGCTGCAGTGCAGACCTGCCGCCTCCCACGCCTGGAATTCCTTGGCCGCCGAGCGCTTGCGTGGCTTTTGTCCGGGCTCGACCACGCGCGAAGCCAGGCGCTTGGCCATCTTTGCCTCTGCCTCGCCCGGCGTTGGCAAAGCAGGCAGCTTGTAATGCGTGCCATTCAGTTCGGCCTTGATGACGCGGTGCACCAGCAAATCGGGATAGCGTCGAATCGGACTGGTGAAGTGGGTGTAAGCCTCAAACGCCAAGCCGAAGTGGCCCGAGCCCTCAGGGGTATAGAAGGCCTGCATCATGGAGCGCAGCAGCATGGTGTGGATCTGCTGTGCATCAGGGCGCTCCTTAGTCGCGCTGGCAATCTGCTGGAACTCCTTGGTCGTGGGGTTCTCGCTGATGCTCATGCCCACGCCCATGGCCTTGAGGTAGTTGCGCAAAATCTCCTGCTTCTCCAGCGACGGCTTGTCGTGTACACGGAACAAGCCCAACTGCCCGCTTTGCTCAATGAAGTCTGCACTGCAGACGTTGGCCGCCAGCATGGCCTCTTCAATCAGCTTGTGCGCATCATTGCGAGTGCGCGGCACGATTTTTTCAATCCGCCCGTTGTCGTCACAGACAATTTGTGTCTCGGTCGTCTCGAAGTCCACCGCCCCACGTGCCTCACGCGCCTTGAGCAGGGACTGAAAGACACCATGCAGATTCAAGAGATCCTGAACGCGATCCTTGCGCTTCGCTGCCTCCGGGCCACGCGTATTGGCCAGAATCGCAGCCACTTCGGTATAAGTGAAGCGCGCATGGCTGTGCATGACTGCCGGGTAGAACTGATAGGCGTGAATCTCACCTTGCGCCGTGATCAGCATGTCGCAGACCATGCACAGGCGATCCACATCCGGATTCAGCGAACACAGGCCATTGCTGAGCTTTTCCGGCAGCATGGGAATCACTCGGCGCGGGAAATACACACTGGTGGCGCGATCGTAGGCGTCCACATCAATAGCGCTGCCCGTGGTCACGTAATGACTCACATCGGCAATCGCCACCAGCAAACGCCAACCCTTGCTACGCCCGATCTTGGCCGGCTCGCAATACACCGCATCATCAAAGTCGCGAGCGTCTTCGCCGTCGATGGTCGCCAGCGGTATGTCCGTCAAATCAATGCGATTCTTGTAATCAGCCGCACGGACTGTCTCAGGCAATGCCTTGGCTTGCTCCAGACACGCCTCGGAAAAAATGTGCGGCACGCCATATTTGCGCACTGCAATCTCAATTTCCATACCTGGGTCATCCACCTCACCGAGCACCTCGGTAATGCGCCCTACGGGCTGGCCAAACAGTGCCGGAGCCTCCGTCAGCTCAACCACTACGATCTGACCGAGCTGTGCCGCCCCCGTCGCATTCGATGGAATCAGGATGTCCTGGCCATAGCGCTTGTCCTCAGGGGCAACAAGCCACACACCGCTTTCTTGCAAAAATCGGCCAATGATGGGCTGATCAGGACGCTCCACGATTTCCACCACACGCCCTTCTGGTCGACCACGGTGGTCATGGCGTGCGATGCGCACCTGGACCTTATCCTTGTGCAGCACTGCCCGCATTTCGTTGGGGGGGAGGTAGATGTCACGCTCACCATCGTCGCGGATGACAAAGCCATGTCCGTCGCGGTGGCCCTGCACAGTGCCCAAAATTTCTTCGTTCATATCGGCAACTTTTGCGCTAGGGTTCATTTTCTTGATATACAATCTATGTCTTTCCTGAGATGCCCAGGTGGCGGAATTGGTAGACGCACTAGTTTCAGGTACTAGCGGGTAACTCCGTGGAGGTTCGAGTCCTCTCCTGGGCACCAAGTTTAACGACAACCAGCCTGGTTGCAGCAAACTTGGACAACATTCCACAAGGAATGTTGCAAAGTCCTACGGCATCTTAGAAAAATTGAAGATTCAGATTCGTTGCAAAGAATTGCAGTAGAATACGAAACTTCCCTGAAAGCCCAGGTGGCGGAATTGGTAGACGCACTAGTTTCAGGTACTAGCGGGTAACTCCGTGGAGGTTCGAGTCCTCTTCTGGGCACCAAATACAAAAAGCCGTTGCATGTATATGCAGCGGCTTTTTCGTTTCCCCCATCATCTGCTCTTTTGAGGAAAACGTCGCCATCTCGCGCCAACACTGCGCCAACTGCTATATAATTCGATCACTCTGAAATGCCCAGGTGGCGGAATTGGTAGACGCACTAGTTTCAGGTACTAGCGGGTAACTCCGTGGAGGTTCGAGTCCTCTTCTGGGCACCAAATACAAAAAGCCGTTGCATGCAAATGCAGCGGCTTTTTCGTTTTCCTCCCTAACCCACTTGTCGGGTCCCGGATGATTGCGCACGTTCTTGACGAATAAATCAGGCGCTTTCATCTTCCATTTTTTGAGTGCTTGGGCTGGGGCTTCGTGCCCCAGTGCCTTTTGCGGCAGGTGGTGGTTTTACAGCCAGACAAACCTGTGCAGTGTCTTCTCCAAATCCTCTGCGCTGTTGAAGTGGTGCGAGTGCAGTACCTGGCTCAGGCGGCCATTGAAGCTCTCTACCATACCGTTGGTCTGCGGCGTCTTGGGTTTGGTCAGTCGATGCTCTATCCCCAATGCTTTGCATAGCTGGTCGAATTCGTGCTCGCCTGAGGGCTGACGAGTGCGGCTTCCAAACAATCGGTCTGTAAACTCTTTGCCGTTGTCGGTGAGGATGGTGTGGATCTTGAACGCTGCAGCTTTGCGTACGGCAGCCAAGAAGGCTTTGGCAGATGCTGCCGTCTTGTGCTGCTTGATATCAATGAACACCCAGCGTGTGGCCCGATCGGTGGCAACAAAGACATAGCGGCGCTTGTCCTCATCTTGCATCTGGGGCAGGTACTTCACATCCACATGCACATAGCCAGGCTCATACGCCTTGAAGGGTTGGTGCTCGCCTTCAGGCTGAGGCTGCACGGGCAACCTGGAGTGTCACCGCCTGCGCAGCAGACGGTCCAGCGCAGAACGGCTCATGGCAGGCTCAATGAATTCTCGCACCACCGCCAACAAGTCATCCAGTGGCAGCAGCAAATGGCTGCGCAGATAAATAACCAGCTCTTCTTGCCCTGCATTGAGTGTCGTTTACAGGCGGTGGGCCGTGTGGCTGGCGTCATGCACCGAGACTCTGTTGCGCCACTTGCGCACGGTACCTATGCGAATGCCGTCTTGCTGGGCCAACTCTCGATCTGTAACGCCAGCTTGCTGCAATGCCAAGCGGGTGGCTGGTGTGGTCGCGGCGCTCCTATGAAGAGCAATCAGCATGGCAACTCCTTGGCACAGACTTGCCATGTTGCCAGAACTGCTTGCAGGACCTCTAGGCCCTGCAGTAACGGACGCTTGTTTTTAAGCAGCCAATCGTCCAGGTCCCGACACCTACTCTTTTGACAAAAACATCGCCATCTCGCGCCAACACTGCGCCAGCTGCTATATAATTCGATCACTCTGAAATGCCCAGGTGGCGGAATTGGTAGACGCACTAGTTTCAGGTACTAGCGGGTAACTCCGTGGAGGTTCGAGTCCTCTTCTGGGCACCAAATACAAAAAACCGCTGCATGTATATGCAGCGGTTTTTTCGTTTCTGCTTTATGCGTTTCTGCTTTATGCATTTAAGCTCTCCTCGCACTTCTATTTGATGTGCGCAAAAAAGGGAGTCCTGAGACTCCCTTTTTGATAGCTGCAAGCGCTTGATTTACTTACGCAGCAGCTGCTTGAGTGCAGCCTGCAGGCGACGTGCCGAAGCTTCGTCGCCTGCACTGGCCAGCACTGTGGCAACGTCCTGACCCCAAGTCTGCTGAGGCGATGGATCGTTACGACGGGTCAGCATCTGCAACTGCAGAGCACGGCGAGCAGCCAGCTGATCTGCAGGTGTGTGCACATCGGCTGCCATTTCCAGACGAAGCAGCGCCTCGGCAGCATTGCCCTTGGGTTCTGCTGCGATGGCGGCCATCCACGAAGAGCGCACAGGCGTAGTCACCTTGCCACCCAGTTGCTGGGCAGAAGGCATTTGCGCGGAGTCACGCGCCTGCCAGGCACCTAGGAGCTGGGTCAGGGCTTCGCCGTGGGCCTGAGCCGCAAGCTTGCGCAAGGCTTCCTGGGCATGCTCCACCGCATCACGCTGAGCCCGAAAGGCAGGATCTGCCAGACGCGGTCCACGCTCTTCACGCACAAACTCACGACGGCCACGCCCCATGTCCCGATTGCCATCACGGCCTGGGCGATCGCCACGACCGGCATCGCGGCCACGCGAGCCATCCTTGCGATCACCAGGGCGGCCTGCAGTTCCAGCAGCCTCCTTCTTCATTCCGGGACGATCATCGCCGCGCACAGCCACCACAGGGCGTGCAGGCTTGGCAGCCACCGGAGCTTCAGCTGCTTCTGTTTCAGTAGCTGCTTGCGCTTTTCCACCCTGGGTTTGAGCCTGATTTTCATCATTTTTCTCAGCGACAGGCTGAGCCTTCAGAGCCGCTTCCAACTCGCTCAGAGCGGTTCGAATCTTCTGGGCGTCACCACTGGCATTGGCCACCTCCACAGCCTTGGAGGCCTCGAGCACACGACGATCGTGCTCCGACAGCTCCACTGCCACCTGACTGCGACCGCCACGCTCCACGCTCTTGCGATTGAACGCTTCATCAAGGGGCTTGCGGAAAGCATCCCACAGCTTTTGCTCGTGCTTGCGATCCAGAGGCACGACCTGGGCTTCCGCCTGCCAACGCTGTTGCAAGGCCTTCACGGCATCGATACGCAGGCTTGGCGCTGCACCCAGAGCCGTGGCCTCATCGATCATGGCATGGCGACGCTCCAGGCTGGCCTTTTGCGCAGCCTGCAAAGGCGCTTCAGCAGCAGCCATAGCCTGTTTGAACAAGGGCTGCAATTCTGCAAAAAGCTTTTCACCAATGTGACCGCTTTCGCGCCAGCGCTCACCAAACTGGCGCAGAGCGCGCAGCATGGCCTTCCAATCCTGGCTAGCGGCGTTATCCGCAGCCCACGACTTGATTTCCTCAATCAGTGCCAGACGCTGCGCCTTGGCCTGGTTGCTGTCCTGACGAATCTTGTCGTGCCAAGACTCAACCACCTTGTAGGCAGCGTTACAAGCTTCATCAAATTTCTTCCACAGCGCATGGTTGGCAGCAGCGCCTTGGTCAGCGCTCTTCCACTGTTCGCGCAGGCTGCGCAAGGCTTCTTGAATCTTGCGACCACCCAGAGCCTGACCTTCAGGGCGATTTAGCAGGGCTTCCGCCTTGGCGACCAGTTCTTCGCGCAGCTTGTCTGCTTGTTCGCGCAGCCAACCTTCGGCTTCCCCCGCCGCCAGCAGCGCTTCGTGCACTTCATGCACCAGAGCTTCATCCACAAAGCGGCCATGGGTCTTGATCGCTGCACGCATAGCCTGCACTGCTTCGGAGCCTGCCTTGCTTTTGCCAGCCTCAATCTCCGTCTTCAATATCTGCAGTGCCTGACCCAAGCCCGCCTTGGCAGCTTCGACTTGCTCGGGGCTAGCCTTGCCACGACCAGCAGTTGCAGCGCGTGCTGCTGCAGGCTTGATCGCAGCTTCTGCATGAGCTGCCTCAGGAGGAAGACCGCGAGCCACACGAATTTCATCGGCCCAAACAGGCACAGTGGGCAGTGGCGCTGCTTCATCGACAGCAGCGGTTTCGGTCAGTGCCAAGGCAGACTGGAAGGCATCCCAAACCAGCATCAGTTGCGCAGATGCGGCTTCCAATTGCGGAGGAAAACGGCCGTCCACACTGCTCCAGCTGGCGTCGCCTGTCAGCTCCTTGGCCTGCTCTTGCCAGCGAACCACATCAGCCCCCAGAGCTTCGAGCGCAGCCTTGGCATCCTTCCAGGACTTGGTCGACAGCACTTCGATACGCTGAGCCAGCAGCAATGCCACTTCGCGCTGCACCTGGGTGCGGTGTTGTAGGTCTTCCACAGCCTTGATGCGCTCAACCATTTGGGCCTTGAACTGCGACAAAGGCTCGCGCGACAGCGCAGCACCGGCTTTGGCGGCTTCACGCTGCCAAGCTGCGGCTGCGGCTGCATCAAAAGGAGTCGCGGCCAGCAATGCTTGGGCCTTTTCAGCCCATTCCACGGAAATTTTTTCCTGATTTTCGGTGCGACGGATTTCGTCGAGACGTTCACGAACGGCACGGGCGGCGCTCTTGTCGCCCTTGCTCAGCTCCTTGTGAACGTCCTGGAGCTGCTCAACCGAGGGATGAGTAGCCAGCCAATCACGGATGCGAGCGGCGCGATCGCCCGAGGTCTCGGCGGAGAAAGCACCACCCGTCAATGCATCCAAAGGATGTTGCTCAGAATTCTTGGCAGAGGCCGGGGTCACTTCAGATGCATCAGACATGGTGCTGCTAAGAGAAATAGATGTCATGTAGGGGTCAGAAAATGCTTGGCAGCCGCCGCAATCCATGTTGCCGCCGACCTGTGCCAACCCACATGAGGGCAGACTTTCCAAGCGCAAGCCCAGGCACAGGGGTGCCTGGGAAAACCGGTATTTTCGCCTTTATTTAAAGGCAAGCCAAAAAATGCGAAATCGCCGCGGATTTCGTACTGTTTCGATCATTGTGCAGACAGGCTCAGCTGGGCACGCGGAGTCCAGTCTTTATCGGGCACATCCATCTTTGGAGCCCCCAGAAAAAGACGCTCCAATGGCAATTGCTGAGTAGCCAGATAGTCGCGCACCGCCACACCACGAGCCAATGCCAGCTCACGCATGGCGTCATCCGGCACAGTTATGCCAGCGACCAGCAAAGCGGTCATTTGCTCTGCCGACAACTCCTTGGCCATTCCGACCATATTGCGGGGCTTTTTGATATCGGCGCGGCTATAAACCGCCTTGAGCAAGGCTGGTCGCTCGGCTTCGCTGAAGTCCGTCACCTGATCACCGCTCTTGCCTTCACGGATGAGATTGCGGCGCTTCTGGGCAAGCATCAACCGATCCAGCTCGGCAAGCTTCCAGGCTTCCTTGTCCTCTGCCACGCGTGACTCCCCCACCACCGTCATCTTAAGGGCGGGCCGATCATTGAGTGCCTTGACGATTTTGGCCAGCTGCTCCTTGGCCTTTTCATCCAGCTTGGCACTACCAGGTGCAAACGCCACCCCTCCCGTCTCGTCGCCACCGGAGAAAGCGCCGGACAGCAAAGCAAAAGGTGCTGTCACAGCCTTCATGATGATGTTGCCAATGACCTTGAAGACAATAGGGGCCAGACGGAACTGTGGGTCATTGAGTGAGCCGCTGAGTGGCACATCCAAGTCAATCACACCATTGCGGTCAGAGAGCAGTGCCACTGCCAGCTTGACGGGCAACGAGGCTGGCGCACCTTCCACTTTCTCGCCAAAGGTCAGCTGACGCAGTACCAGCTTGTTCGATGCCGTGAGCTGGCCATCAGGTTGCACCTTGTAGTTGACATCCATGTAGAGCTTGCCGCGCTCAATGCCGTAGCCCGCATATTTGATGGAATATGGCGACAGCGGCGACAGCTCCAGGTCATTCATCTGGGCGCGCACGTCCAGCGCCAGCGGCTTGGCAAGCGGATTCACCTTGCCGCTGATGTCCAGCGTGGCGGTGCCCTGCGCCTTGCCCTTGATTTCCAGATCCGCCATCTGTAGCCCTTCGCCTCCTTGCGGGGCCTCGGAAGAGAAGGCACTCAGACGCCCTTTCAGCTCACTCAGATCGGCCGAGTAGTTGGGCTGAATGAAGTAATCCGAGAATTGAACCTTGCCCCCCGTCAGAGTGACAGGTCCCACCTTGATGATGGGGGCGGGGCCGCTTGCCTCGGGCGTGACAGGCTCTTGCACCTTGTCTACCTCTGGCGCTTCGCCGTCCTGTGCCTGAGCATTGGCTTGCTCGTTCTGGGCCACCGACTGCTCGGACGTTTCGCTCTTGACGATGTCCTGCAAGTTGATCCGGCCATTGCGCTGCACGATGACACGCGCAAAGAAGTCGCTCAGCGCTGTTTCACGCACGCTGACTCGCAGTGGTTGCGCTGGCTTCATGCTCAAATCGAGACCGCGAACGGCCAGCGTCTTCCAGGCCAGCAAGTCATCCCCCAGCCCCAGACCCGTTTTCGCAGCCATCGCTTTGGCACGGTCCGCCGTGGAGTCGTTAAGCACAGCCGTCAATGCGCCTTTTGCCGTATGAGGCTTGTCCGCCTCCTCTTTGACGGGAGCCGCCAGAGTGGAGCGCACGCGCAGATCGCTCAACTCCACATCGCCCTGCACAGCCAGTTGCGGCCCCTTGGCATGTGCCAAGTACTGGAGCTTGCCCTTGAATCCGCCATCCGCCCGCACAAGATCAACATTGAGCTTGTGCCCGAAATAAGGCTCAAAAGCATGCAATGGCAAAGCCTTGGCCAGCAACTGACCGCTGGCAGAAAGCGGAGTCAAGCCGAACTGCCCTTTGAAGTGCAAACTGCCCGCCTGCACGCGGCGACCTGCCACGATTTGCGCAGCCACTTCCAGCGGCGTCGGTGCCGCCTTGGCTGCCAATGGCTCCAGCGCTCCCAGCCGCACCTTCAGAGCATTCACATCCAGCTGTACGGGCGGCGCATTCTGCCCCTGAGCGGGTGCCGCATCACGCAACTGCACCGCCCCGCCGTCCACCGCGATTGACGCCAGTTTGATGGACCATGGCTGGCTTGGCTCAGTCTTTCCAGGCTGCTTTACGACCCTTCCTCCGCCAGAGGCTGCCGGCAGCCAGCGCTCATACATCCAGCGTCCCTGTGCATCGCGCTGCGCAGCCAAGCGAGGCTTTTGCACCGTAATGCCATCTACCAGTACTTGCCGGGCCGCCAAATCCACATCCACACCACTGAGCTTGATTTGCTCGACATTGATGGGCGCTTGCTTGTCCTTGACCTGCACCCCGTCTGCAGTCAGCTCAGCCACCCTGGCCTTAATGCCAGCTTCATCCCAGGACAGCTCTGCGCCAGAGTTAAGCATGGCACTCAATTCAGGCTTGAAGTGCCCTTCTATATAGGGGCGCACCCATTGCAATGGCAATTGCTCCAGTGTCAGTTGAAGCTTGCCGCTCTTGACTGTGGCCTCACCCTCCACTTTCAGTTGCGCAAGCTTCTCGGGCTGGGCTTTACCTCCCTCATTCAGGCCTGTCGTCGCCAGCAGTTGCAAGGGCTCATTCATGGGCCACGTGACACTCTTGATCTGTACTGCCAAAGGTGCCATGGTCAACTGCGCCACTGCGGCCCCGGCGCCCTCATCCCGCCAGTGCACGATACCCCCTTCAACATCAAGCTGCTGCAGGCTAAGCGCCAAGGCTGGAGAGGATTTCTCAGCTCCGGCATTGGCAGGTGCCTCATCCAGAGGTTTAGCAGCCCCCTCCTCCACAGCTTCGACTTCCGCCTTCGCAGTGGACTCACCGCCTGTACCTGCAGGCACATTTAGCCCCAACCAGTTGATAACCCCTTGAGCATTGCGACTGGCATGAATTTCAGGCTTGACCCAGCGCACCGACTCCAGTGTTATTTGGCTTTGCAAGGGCTTCACATTGTTGAGTTGCAACTCCAGCGCCTCAAAACCCAACAAAGGATTCCCTTGGCTATCCTGCAACGCCACATCACTCAAAGCCAGCTTGCCACTAATGCTCACCACCGCCTGCTCTTGATCTTCAAAACGAATCTGCAAGTCCGTATCCAGCACGCCTGATCGAGGCTGTATCGGAACGCTGGCTGGCACATAGCCAAGATACGGCGTCAGATCAATGTGATCCCACTTGAGGGTCATTGCTGTCTGGCGACCATCTGTGAATGGGGTACTTTCTCCAGAGGTATCGAATTTGCTGCCATTGAGATCAAACGACAGATGCGGTTGCACCTTGACTTCACGCTTGGAAGCCAGGTTGCTGATAAACGGAATGCTCAACTGCAAATCTTTGAGCTCATGCTTTTGCTGCACCGACTCGTCATTGAGCTCAATGCGTCCATCACGCAAAGCGATGTTGTAGAGCGCAAAGCTCAGAGGCTTGGACGGCTCTTCATTCTTTGTCTCGCCAAACTTGGCGATCACATCGTCAATATCGAGTCTTCCCATGGAATGCTGAGTCAGTCGCACTACCGGCCCATCCAGCTCTATCGCATCGAGCACAGGCGCCAACCGAAACAAAGACTGCGCGCTGAGATTGATCAGAATGCGCTTGATCTCCAACTGAGGCTCGGCTGCATATTTCAAGTCTTTTGAGACTCCAGCGCTTTGCACACCTGCGCCATCAGCTATATTTTTTATAGCTTTATCAATCACCAAGTCATGCAAGGTGACTGCCATCGTCCAAGGGGAAAACTCCACCTTGCCCACATGTACTCCTCGCCCCAGCTTTTCAGAGCCGTGCTTTTGCAACTGACTCTTGGCAATGGAAGGAACCAGCGCCCATAACAGCAGCCATAACAGCAAAAGACCAGAAACCGACCAGATCAGCCGACGTAGCCAGCGATTCGATGTGAGCAAAGACATGAGCAATTCTTATTGGGGGCGAAAGCTGAAAGCCTCCCTCGGCTTTCAAAACCTGAGTTCACAGGGCACCAGAAGGCAACTGTAGCAAGAGTCCTCTTGGGAGCATCTGGCCAGTGCTCTGTATATAGATAGAGCACCCAGGAATCTTCTTGGGAAGTTTGCGCCATGACAGACATGAATTCGAGGGCGATGCCAGAAAAAATGCAAACAATCCACTACTACCTCATGCCCATGCATGTCCCATGAACGACAAAGCCCGGAAGTGGCAAAACCAGCTTCCGGGCTTTACGGCCGGTACCAGACCGGGCCGTCTTCGCGGATCAAGGAGGGTATGGTCCTTTCCGCGGGAAGCAATGATTGCTTCCTTTTTTGGCCTCAAGCGAAGATAAAGAGCAAGTGCCAACAGCCAGTGAAATCAAAGGCCATGGCGGAGTTTGCTTTTCCTTTCCTTTGGCAAGCACCTGCAACGTGCAGGCAGATTCACTATATCTTTGCTTTTGTAGGGTTTCCAGCTTTTTTGCGCTTTATTTCATCTTCATGACAAATAAAACGATGTGAGCGTGTACACCTATTGAAAGCGTGATCTTTTGCTGCTATTTTGCAAGCAAGCTGTATATACATACAGTTTTTATATTATTTAAAATTCTAAAAATATATTTCTATAGTATTGACTCTGTATTTAGGGGGCTTCTAGAATCCGCCAGCGCTCGAAATGAGCGTTTTTCGTTTTCGCTGCCTCACGACTGAGCAGACCGACAAGCGCCTCCCTGGCGCTTTTTAATCGGCCCGCAGCAAACCTCATCGGCGTGTTGCCCTGGTTGCACCGTGTGATTGAACCGGTACCACCTCGGGCGATAGCCAAGAAAGGACAAGCTATGCCAGCGTCAGGAAAATTAATCGCCTCTGCGCGAACGTTGGGCCATCAAACGGCTCACGGTTTTCTTGCTCTTACCCACAACGGTTTCGCCCTCCTGGGCTTGGCCGTGGCCATTTCGGCCTTGATTTTGATCTCCCGTCCGGACCTGCGTCTGGCCGGTGCGACCGAGCTGCGCGAGTGGCTTGACAACCGACTGCCTGCGACCGCCATTGCCGTGGCTGACGAAGAGACAGAGATATCCGCTGTTTCCTCTCACCTCATTGCTGCCAGCGATCGGGCAACTGCAGTCAACCCGCAGAACCTGCCCAAGGAGCAGGCGGCTGTGGCCTATTGGCTCAGCAAAAAATACCGCGTTGCACCCGAGCCCATTGCCGCTCTGGTCAGCGAGGCCTATGCACAGGGCAAAGCCAACAAGCTGGACCCCACACTGATTCTGGCCATCATGGCCATTGAATCCAGCTTCAACCCCTTTGCACAAAGCCCGGTCGGCGCACAAGGCCTGATGCAGGTCATGACCAAGGTCCATACCGACAAGTACGAAAGCTTCGGTGGTCAGCATGCTGCCTTTGATCCTGTCACCAACCTCAAGGTCGGTGTCAAGGTGCTCAAGGAATGCATTGCACGCGCTGGCTCCATTGAAGGCGGTCTGCGTTACTACGTCGGGGCAGCCAACCTGCCCAGCGACGGCGGCTATGCAGCCAAGGTCCTGGCAGAGCACCAGCGCTTGCGCCAAGGAGCCGGCCTGCGCGCCACCCCCGTGGTAACCACCAACACCGTCACAGCCGACAGCAAGTCCGCTATCAGCACCGAGTCCACCAAGGTCTCTCATGCAGATCAGGTGGTGGTAGCAGACTCCCGCCTGTAAGTTCCACATTTGCCATTTTTCAAGCTGGCTTTGGCCAGCTTTTTTATTCCTGATGCCACTTTGCAGGAAAAGTCGACCCAGGCATCTGACCTAGGTCAGCTCAGCTACACTAACGGGTGTACGCAACTGGCGATAGGCGCAGAAACCTCTGCCGCTGACGTGGAATCCGGCAGACTGCAAGGTCTGTGAACCACCGGGGAGCGTACCGCCCAAGGTCGACGTTTGAGACCTGCAAGCGTTTCAGCCGTTCGCCTGGGCAGCCCTTGCTTCAAGGGAATTTCTAGTTCACAGGACTGCCATGTTTCAACGCACCGATACCGTCGCTAAAGTCGACCCCGAACTGTTTGCTGCCATTGAGGCTGAAAACCATCGTCAGCAAGAGCACATCGAGCTGATCGCCAGCGAGAACTACTGCTCGCCCGCCGTGATGGAAGCCCAGGGCTCCCAGCTGACCAACAAGTACGCCGAAGGCTACCCAGGCAAGCGCTACTACGGTGGCTGCGAGCACGTGGACGTGGTCGAGCAGCTGGCCATCGACCGCATCAAACAAATCTTTGGCGCTGAAGCCGCCAACGTGCAACCCAATTCCGGCTCCCAAGCCAACCAGGCTGTGCTGATGGCTTTTGCCAAGCCCGGCGACACCATTCTGGGCATGAGCCTGGCCGAAGGGGGTCACCTGACCCACGGCATGGCACTGAACATGTCCGGCAAGTGGTTCAAGGCTGTTTCCTACGGCCTGAACGCTGACGAAGCCATCGACTACGACAAGCTGGAAGAGCTGGCTCGCGAGCACAAGCCCCGCATCATCGTGGCTGGCGCTTCTGCCTACGCTCTGCGCATCGATTTCGAGCGCTTTGCCAAGATCGCCAAGGAAGTCGGCGCCATCTTCTGGGTGGACATGGCTCACTACGCCGGTCTGATCGCTGCTGGCGTGTACCCCAACCCCGTGCCCCACGCTGACGTGGTCACCACCACCACCCACAAGAGCCTGCGCGGCCCCCGTGGCGGCGTGATCCTGATGAAGGCTGAGCACGAGAAGGCCATCAACAGCGCCATCTTCCCCGGCCTGCAAGGCGGCCCTCTGATGCACGTGATCGCTGGTAAGGCTGTCGCGTTCAAGGAAGCCCTGACTCCCGAGTTCAAGGCTTACCAAGAGCAAGTCGTGAAGAACGCCAAGGTGTTCGCCGAAACCCTGACCGAGCGCGGTCTGCGCATCGTCTCCGGCCGCACTGAAAGCCACGTCATGCTGGTGGACCTGCGCGCCAAGGGCATCACGGGCAAGGCTGCTGAAGCCGCTCTGGGTCTGGCTCACATCACTGTGAACAAGAACGCCATCCCCAACGACCCCGAAAAGCCTTTCGTGACCAGCGGTATCCGCATCGGCACTCCTGCCATGACCACCCGTGGTTTCGGCGAAGAAGAAGCCCGCATCACTGCCAACCTGGTGGCTGACGTGCTGGACAAGCCTGAAGACGAAGCCAACCTGGCCGCCGTGCGCGCCAAGGTGCAGGCTCTGACGGCCAAGTTCCCCGTTTACAGCAAGTAAGCAGGCAGGTTAGACGGCTACGCGGATCGACCATGAAGTGCCCTTTTTGCAGCAACCCGGATACGCAAGTGGTCGAAACCCGCGAGTCCGAAGATGGGGGCTTCATCCGTCGCCGCCGCCGCTGCGGCGGTTGCGACAAGCGCTTCACCACCTATGAGCGCCCCGAAGTCAGCCTGCCGACCATTGTCAAAAAGGACGGCAGGCGCATCGAGTACGAGCGCGCCAAGCTGCAAGGCTCTTTCCAGATCGCGCTGCGCAAGCGCCCTGTGAGCACGGCGCTGATCGACGAGGCCATTGACCGCATCGAAGACCGTTTGCTCAACTCAGGCCAGCGCGAAATCGATTCCAGCCGCCTTGGTGAGCTGGTGATGGATGAGCTCAAAGGCCTGGACAAGGTGGGCTATATCCGCTTTGCCAGCGTGTACCGCAGCTTCGAGGATGTAGACGACTTCAAAAGCATCATGGATGAGGTGCGCAGCCCCAAGTCCCGGGCCAAGCCCAAAACGGAACCTCATTGAAATTGAGCCTCATGACAGCACAAAGCCACCCTCGGGTGGCTTTGTTTTTTGCTCTGTTCTCTGCCATACAAGTTGATGACACGCTCATGAATAATGAGCATGCACCGCTTGCCACTTATCTATTTCAGATCAATTTATATCTGAAACCCTTAGTAAACGCGCGCAATACGCTCCTGTAGTGGGAGCAGCATGGGCTGCTGCTGGCTTTGCGCACGCACATAGTCCACCAGCGCATCCAGGTCCAGCGAACCGCCCACCAAATCTGTTCCTTGCGTAAAGACACTAAAGTTGTCGCCGCCCGTGCCCAGATAGCTTTGCAGTCCCACGCGATAGCTGCGCGCAGTATCGAGCAACTGGCCGTTCAAACGCATCTCGCTCACCCGCTGGCCCGCAGGCTGGCTGCGATCAAAGCGGTAAGTGAAGCCCTGCGAGACCTGCAGAATGCGCGGCGCATCGACCGTGTTGGTGCCGCTGTTGAACTGCTGCTCCAGCACCTGGCGAATCTGCTCGCCCGTCAGGCTCATCACCATGAGCGTATTGCCAAAGGGCTGCACGCTGAACAGCTGCCCGTAGGTCACACTGCCATCGGCTGCAGGCGCCAGATCGGCACGCACGCCGCCTGAGTTCATAAAGGCCAGCTCGGCACCACCTGCCGCCGCGTCTTGCGTGGCCGCCAGCAGCGCATCGGCAATGATGCGGCCCATCACGCTTTCGCCATTGGCCAGCGGAGCGCGGCTGGCCACGCCAGCCAGGCGCCCTATCGTTGCGGCAGAAAGCGGCTGTGCAGCGGCCTTATAGCGCTCGACCAATTGAGCAACGGCCGCATCGGGTTGATAAACGGGAAAGCTGGGCTGCAGCGCCACGGTGGTCATGCCACTGGTAAAGGCCTCGCCCTGCACAATGTGCTGTCGCGCCGACTTGCTGGACACGTGGCGCGTTTTCGCATCCACAGTAAGCTTGATTTCCGTCAGCAAGGTGCCATACAGGCCTGCGCTGGTCAGCAGGAACGGCTTTTTCGCATTGACCTTGGCGTAGTCGCAAATATAGGAGCGGTGGGTGTGGCCAGAGACCACCACATCCACCTCGCTCGATAGCTGCTCCAGAATAGGCACGATATCGCCCGACAAGCCCTGGCAGCTGTCTTCCTGCAGGCCCGAAGTGGCAGCCCCGCCCTCGTGTACCAGCACCACAATCACGTCAGCGCCCTGGGCGCGCAATTGCGGAATCAGCGCGTTGGCCGTCAGCGCCTCGCTGGTAAACGTCAGGCCCTTGACCCCGCTGGGCCGCACCATGTGCGGCGTATTCTTGAGCGTCATCCCGATAAAGCCTACACCGATGCGCAGACCGTCCTGCTCAAAGAACTTCACGCCCGTGGCGGGGAACAGGGGCTTGCCGTCATCACGAATCGTATTGGCCGCCAGATATTGAAAATCCGCCCCCTTGAAGGGCTTGCTGATCTGGCAAGGCTCCTTGACTGTGAACTTCTCGCAGCCACCGCCCTGCATGCGCAGCAACTCGTCTGCGCCTTGGTCATATTCGTGATTGCCGGTGGCCGCAAAGTCCACCTGCATGAGGTTCAGCGCCTCAATCGTGGGCTCATCCAGAAACAGCGAAGAGACAATGGGCGATGCCCCGATCATGTCTCCCGCAGTGACCACAGCCACATGGCGGTTGGCCGCGCGGCGCTCGGCAATGGCCTGAGCCATATAGGCGGCTCCGCCGGCGGGCACCGCCACATTGCCGCCTCGCTCGTCTTGCGCGATCACCGCCTGTTTGGGCGGCTCCAGATTGCCGTGAAAGTCATTAAAGCCCAGCAGAGTGATATCCATGCTGGTCGGGCGCACGGCGCTGCCCCCGCCACAGCCCGCCAAGCCCAGCGCCATCACCGCAGCCGCCGCGCCCTGCAAAGCACAGCGCCAGCCCGGCGACATGGCGCGGGGCTGGCGTTGAGGTTTTTGAGAAATTGCTGCAACCATCGGAACTCTCCTGAGCCGTGGTTGTACCGCAGAACGCGGGCAGCATGATGTCAGATTGCTGGTCAGGCCGCCGATGCAGCAATGGGCTTGAGCCCCGAATCCACATCGCCACACTGGGCGCGGTGGCGCAGCGCGTGGTCCATCACCACCAGCGCCAGCAGCGCCTCGGCAATGGGTGCCGCGCGAATGCCCACGCAGGGGTCGTGACGGCCCTTGGTGATGACTTCGGTGCTGTTGCCATGCACATCAATCGACTCGCGCGGCGTGATGATGGAGCTTGTGGGCTTGATACCGATGCGCACTTCCAGATCCTGGCCGGTGCTGATGCCGCCCACAATGCCGCCCGCGTTATTGCTGCGAAAACCTTCGGGGCTGAGCGAATCACCATGCGTAGTGCCGCGCTGGGCCACGCTGTCAAAGCCCGCGCCAATTTCTACGGCCTTGACGGCGTTCAGACCCATCATGGCGTAGGCAATATCGGCGTCCAGGCGGTCGTACAGAGGCTGACCCAAGCCGACGGGCATGTTCGAGGCACTCACACGCAGCGCTGCGCCGCAGGAGTCGCCACTCTTGCGCAGCTGCTCCATGTATTCCTCATAGCGGCTCACATCGGCCACAGGCGCGAAAAACGGGTTGTTGGGCACATGCTCCCAGCTCTCAAAAGGCAGGGACAGCTCGCCCACTTGCGTCATGCAGGCGTGGAACTCGGTGCCAAACTTTTCCTTGAGCCACTTCTTGGCCACAGCACCCGCGGCCACCGTGGGCGCTGTCAAACGGGCCGAGGAACGCCCACCGCCGCGCGGATCGCGAATGCCGTATTTCTGGAAGTAGGCATAGTCAGCATGGCCGGGACGGAAGCTCTGCGCGATGTTGGAGTAGTCCTTGCTGCGCTGGTCGGTATTGCGAATCAACAATGCAATCGGCGTGCCCGTGGTCTTGCCTTCGTACACGCCAGACAGGATTTCGACCTGATCAGGCTCGTTGCGCTGGGTCACAAACTTGCTGGTGCCAGGGCGGCGGCGGTCCAGGTCGAACTGGATATCAGCCTCGCTCAGCTCCATGCCCGGAGGGCAGCCGTCAATCACACAGCCAATGGCCGGACCGTGGGATTCACCAAAATTGGTAACCGTGAAAATTGTGCCGAAGGTATTGCCGCTCATAGGCTGTCGATTATGCCTGTGACGACTGCTGCTCAGTACTGCTTCAAGAGCACTGCTGCCATCGCAACGCCCTCCAGACGCCCATGCACCCCAAACTCCAAAAAACAAACCCCGCATCATGCGGGGCTGGTGTCGAGAAGGGTCGCAGACTTATTCAGCGCCCTGACGTTCACCTTCGGGCCAGTCGCGGATATAGGCCTTGAGCATGCGGTTCTCGAAATTTTGGCTGTCCACCACGGCCTTGGCCACGTCGTACAGCGAGATCACGCCCATCAGCATGCGCTTGTCCATCACCGGCATATAGCGGGCGTGGCGGTCCAGCATCATGCGGCGCACTTCGTCCATATCGGTTTCCATGGTGCAGGTCATGGGCGCATCGTCCATGGCGCCGCGCACGGAGATGGCTTCCACTCCGCCGCTCTTGACAAAGCCCTGAATCACTTCACGGAAGGTGAGCATACCCACCACATCGCCGTGCTCCATGACGACCAAAGAGCCGATGTCTTTGTCCGACATCACCTGCACCGCCGCGGCCAGGCTTTCGTCGGGCGACACCGTATAGAGGGTATTGCCTTTGACGCGCAGGATGTCACTTACTTTCATTGCTGTTCTCCGAGGTCTGTTTTGCACTCTGGCCGCTTTTGTCCTGCACGTGTCAGCACGTGCGCTATCGCGGTGCGCAGAATGCGAGTGCGTGCACAAATATAGCCCACAATGGACTGCACCCAGAAGAACGAAAGCAATGACGAATCAGATGATTTTTTACACAAACAATCGTCTTTTCGTCATTCACAAATACGAACGGCCATCGCAGCGGCGACAGCCACCCGACAAAACCGTTGATGGAGACACAACATGCCCGGTTACTCAGACCCCGGCTTTGACACCCTGAGCCTGCACGCAGGCGCACAGCCCGACCCCGCCACCGGCGCGCGCGCCGTGCCCATCCATTTGACGACCTCCTTCGTCTTTGAATCCAGCGACCACGCGGCCAGCCTCTTCAATCTGGAGCGCCCCGGCCATGTCTACAGCCGCATCAGCAACCCCACCAATGCGGTGCTGGAGCAGCGCGTCTCTGCGCTGGAGGGCGGCGTTGGCGCCATTGCCGTAGCAAGCGGCCAGGCCGCACTGCACCTGAGCATTGCCACCTTGATGGGCGCGGGCAGCCATATCGTGGCCAGCACCGCCCTTTATGGCGGATCGCAAAACCTGCTGCACTACACGCTCGCGCGCTTTGGCATTGAGACCACGTTTGTGAAGCCCGGCGACATCGACGGCTGGAAAGCTGCCGTGCGCCCCAATACCAAGCTGTTCTTTGGCGAGACCGTGGGCAACCCCGGTCTGGATGTGCTGGACATTCCCACTGTGTCGGCGATTGCGCATGACGCCGGCGTGCCGCTGCTGGTCGATTCCACCCTCACCTCGCCCTGGCTCATCAAGCCGTTTGAACACGGTGCAGACATCGTTTACCACTCGGCCACCAAGTTTCTGTCCGGCCACGGCACGGTCATTGGCGGCATCGTGGTCGATGGCGGCAGTTTTGACTGGGAAAAATCGGGGCGCTTCCCCGAGCTGACCCAGCCCTACGACGGCTTCCACAACATGGTGTTCAGCGAAGAATCCACCACCGGCGCCTTCCTGCTGCGCGCCCGCCGCGAAGGCCTGCGCGACTTTGGCGCCTGCATGAGCCCGCACAGCGCATGGCTGATTTTGCAAGGCATAGAGACGCTGCCGCTGCGCATGGAACGCCACATGAAGAACACCGAGAAGGTCGTTCAATTCTTGGCCAGCCACCCGCTGGTCAGCCGCGTGGGCCACCCCATGCTGGAGACGCATTCGTCCTATGAACTGGCCCAGAAACTGCTGCCACGCGGCGCGGGCTCCGTGTTCAGCTTTGACATTGCAGGCACGCGTAACCAGGGCAAGAAGTTCATCGAGACGCTCAAGGTCTTCAGCCATCTGGCCAATGTGGGTGACTGCCGCTCGCTGGTGATCCACCCCGCCAGCACCACGCACTTCCGCATGAGCGACGAGGCGCTGGCACAAGCTGGCATTGGCCAGGGCACGATTCGTTTGTCGATTGGTCTGGAAGACGCTGACGACCTGATCGACGACCTCAAGCGCGCACTGAAAGTGGCGGAGAAAGCCGCTTGATGGACACCCGCACCTTTACCCAAGCAGACACAGAAGCCGTCGTACAGCTATGGAATGACTGCGGCCTGACCCGCCCTTGGAACGATCCGTACAAAGACATTGGCCGCAAATGCAGCGTGTCACCCGAGCTCTTTTGGGTCGGCACAGACGCCAGCGGCCAGTTGATGGCAACCATCATGGTGGGCTATGACGGCCACCGCGGCTGGATCAATTACCTGGCCGTGCACCCTTCGCAACAACGTCAAGGCCATGCGCGCCGCTTGATGCAGCAGGCAGAACAGGCATTGACTCAACTTGGCTGCCCCAAGCTGAATTTGCAGGTGCGCGCTGGCAATGAGGCAGTGATCGCCTTCTATGAAAGCCTGGGCTACGCCGACGATAAAACGATGAGTCTGGGCAAACGGCTGATTGCCGATCATTGAAACGTCCAGCCCATAAGATTTATATAAAAACAGCCTCTGGCGCTTATCTATATTGCGGAGACCGCTATGTTTTTTAAAGTACACAACGCAGACATCTACGCCTATACCGGCGGCAAGGCGTTCGACGCGGCCCAGCCCACCGCCATCTTTATTCACGGCGTGCTATGCGACCACAGCGTCTGGGCGCTGCAAAGCCGCTACATGGCCAACCACGGCTGGAACGTGCTGGCCATCGACCTGCCCGGCCACTGCAAGAGTGGTGGCGCAGCTCCAAAAACGGTGGAAGAGGCGGCGGCCTTCATCGGCCAGTTGATGAATGCGGCGGGTCTGCAAAAGGCCGCCCTGATCGGCCACAGCTGGGGCAGCCTGATCGCCATGGAAGCTGCCGCCACCTTCCAGGAACGCATCAGCCATCTGGTGCTGGTGGGCACAGCCTTCCCCATGAAGGTGTCGCCCGCGCTGCTGGAGATGGCGATGAATACCCCCGACAAAGCCATCGCCATGGTCAACACCTTCTCGCGCGCCACGCTGTCGCCGCCCAATGGCGCAGGCAGCTGGGTGTTTGGCGCCGGCATGGCCTTAGGCCGCCGCGTGCTGGCCAGCAATACCGACACCAATCTGCTGCACACCGGCTTCACGGCCTGCGACAGCTATGCAGGTGGCGAGGCAGCCATGACCCAGATCACGGCCCCCGTGCTGTTTGTGCTGGGCGAGCAAGACCAGATGACGCCGCCCAAGGCCGCCAAGGGCTTGATCGACGCCGCCAAGGCCGCAGGCAAGTCGGTGAAGGTCCAGATGATTCCCAACGGCCACAACCAGATGACAGAGTCGCCCGACGAGACGTTGTTTGCGATTCGCGATTTTCTCGGTGCGTGAGCGATTAAGCTTGTGCCATGAGCGAAACTTTCCAGCACCACGGCCAACTGGCCACCGCCTGCGCCGAATGGGCCAAGATTCCACTGACGGGCCTGCAGCCCCGGCGCAATCTCCATCTGAGCGACAAAAAAGCCGACTGGAAGGAAGCGCTAGGCGCGCTCAAACGCTTTGCCAGCAGCGACGGCTACAAGGCGCCGCAAAGCTTCAAGGCCCATGCCGCGCTGGAGAACTACTGGAAGTGGAAGGAAGTTGGCGAGCAGGCACGCTGGCTGCTGATCTACGGCATTGACCTGGGTCTGAGCGGCGATGTGCTGCGCCCCATCTACCAGGAAGTGGCTGCCTTCTGGATTGATGCCGCAGCGGTGGCAGAGCATGCCCGTGTCAGCATGGCGCAGGAAACGGGCGAAGACTATGGCGTAGGCGCTCCCGTCAACACCCGCACTGGCGACTACGCGACGGCCGTGACCCTGCTGTCGCTGGCCACCTTGCTGGATGCTCAGGACGATGTACCGGCGATCGATGAACATGTGCTGGCCTTTGATACCGACCAGTTGCTGGATTATCTGTGCGCAGGGGGACTGCAGTTGCAAGAGGTCAGCGAGGAGTTGTTTCACAAGCGCCCTTATGGCGCCATGAAGCCCTTTTTCGAACAGCTCGAAGCGCTGCCTGACCCGTTGCGGCCCTATCTGCAAAACCAGTACACGGAGTTTCTCAAACTCTCGCCTAAGCAGCAGAAAAAAGGCGGCCAATGGCTGGGCACGGGCTACTGGGCGCTGGAAGTGGGCGCGCTGGCCGTGCTGTATGGCTGGGATGACAGCGCGCTACGCGCCGATTCACACTACCCGGCCGACCTGGTGGACTATGCGCGGTCGCGCATAGCGCAAACAGAGCTCAGCGCGGACGAATCAGGCAATCGCTGACAGAAAACGGGTAATTCGCTTCGTGATGCGCTCAGGCTGCTCCCGGTGCGGCACATGGCCACCGCCCGCAATGATTTCCACCTCGCACGGGCCTTGCGCCCAGGTGCAGATGTTCTCAGGATGCACCAGAGAGCCGAACTCATCCATCTCCCCATGGATGACCAGTACCGGGCACCGTACCAGCTTCAAAGCTGCCTCCAGCCGGTAATGGGCAAAAGGCTCGCTGAGCCAGGTATCGACCCAGGCCGATAGCACCCATGCAGCCTTGTCTGCGTGATAGCGGGCCAAGCGCTGCAGCTGGCCGGCCTGGGCAAAGCTGTCGCGCGCCACTCTGATGCCCTGCAGTGTGCGATCCTCCACAAAGCTCTGGGCCGACTCCGTGACCAGCGCCCTGCATTGACTGGCGTAAGCGGCGGCCACCATGGCGGCCATACCGCCGCCCACGCTATGGCCCAGCACGACAAAGTCTCTCAATGCAAGAGCCCGGTGCAAGGGTGCAAAGCCCGCTTGTACCTCGTCCTCCACAAAACAAGGCACAAGCTGCCCCGGATGAGGATCTGACTGGCCAAAACCCAAGCGGTCATAAGCAATGACTTCACGGCCGGTAGCTGCCGCCAACTGCAAAGGAAAGTCACGCCATAAATCCACACTCCCCAGAGAGTCGTGCAACAAGACCAGCGGGGCTTTGTCGCCGCCCTTGTCTGGCTGCCAGCGCCTGACATGAAGATTACCCTGCGCCGTGGGCACACGAACGTCACTGACGTGGATCGCAAAAGCAGGGCTAGGTTTGTCAGACATGGAGTTTTCAGATGACAGCAATGCAAAAATGGGCGCAAACGACACGCTTTCACAAGAGTCAAGCGTCAAGCGTCAAGAGGCGACAGCATCAAGGTGAAGCGTTCTCTTTCAGCGCCAAGCCTGACAAGGGTGGACAAGGGCGCAAGACAGGGCTTGATCTGGTCGATTGTGTGCATTCCAGCTCGGCAAAGTCTGTCGTTCGGGTGACGCAGCTTTCCAAACAGACCGCTCTTGCAGACTAACCCGCTGGCCCGAGGACGGCGCCCGCACTATAAGAACGTGTTGACGATCTCCTCGCGCCGCGACAGCGGCTTTGCGGGATGGGATGCAAGGCGCAACACCGCAGCAATAGCCATGCTATTGCGAGGATTTGCAACGCCGCAGACCGCCCGCAAAGTCTCTGTCCCGAAGGGTTGGGGCTCAATCGAGCGATTTCTGCGCGCTGGGCCTTGCTTGACCCCGGTGCAAGCGGCGAACCATCGCTTCGAACGCATCCCGATTGAAACCCAACGCGGTTGCGTAGAGATCGTCAACACGTTCTAAAACTGCTATCACATGCACCGGAGCTTGCCATGACCCAGAACACCCATTGCGCGACCGACGACACACCGCTGACTTCGGTGGATCCGCGCCTGTTCAAGAGCTTTGCCGCGTTTTATCCCTTCTATCTGGGCGAGCACAGCAATGCCACCTGCCGCCGTCTGCATTTTGTGGGCACCAGTCTGTCGCTGGTGTTTTTGCTGGCGCTGGTTGTCACCGGCCACTGGTGGTACTTGCTAGCGGCCTTGCTGTGCGGCTATGCCTTTGCCTGGGTGGGGCACTTTGGCTTTGAGAAGAACAAACCAGCCAGCTTCAAGCGCCCGCTCTACAGCTTTCTAGGCGACTGGATGATGTGGCGCGATATCTTGCTGGGCCGCATCAAGATGTAGAAGCCCACAAAAAACGGACCCAAGGTCCGTTTTTGCAATGAAAAAGGCTCTTAACCTATACGGCGATTGCCGTAGATGCTCTCAATTTCGTCATCGTAATAATCCAAAATTGGCTTGCGCTTGACCTTCATGGTGGGCGTTAGCAACTGGTTCTCCACGCTCCATGGCTCCAGTGTCAGCAGCAAGGCGCGCGGCTGGGCATAACTGGGGAAGTCAGTGCTTAAAGCCTGCAGTCGCTTGAGCATGGCCTGCACCACCGCAGGCTGGCGCAAGGTCTCAGGGTCTGCCGCATCCCAGCCATTTTCTGCAGCGAACAATGGCCAGTGTTCCGCATTGAGCACAGCTATTGCACTGACGTAGGGACGGTGATCGCCCAGCACCATGATCTGATCAATCAGCGGGTCGGCCAGCAAGGACTGCTCCAGGTCTGCGGGCGAGACCTTCTCTCCGGTAGAGGTGACAATAATTTCCTTGAGGCGCCCCAGCAGGCGAATACGCCCCTTGACCAGCTCTGCCTGATCGCCTGTGCGCAACCAGCCGTCTTCGGTAAACGCCTTGGCCGTCTCTTGTGGCCGGCCCCAGTAGCCCTTCATCACGATGGGGCCACGCACCTGCAGCTCATGCTGCTCACCAATGCGCACCTCCACTCCAGCCAATGGAGCTCCTACGGTAGCGGGGTCATTGCTGTCCAGCGTCACAACCGAGATCACGGGCGTAGTTTCCGTCATGCCATAGCCTTGCAGCAGCGGTACACCCAGTGCCAAAAATGCCTTGGCCGTACTTTGCGGCATGGCAGCTCCGCCCGTAATCGCCATGCGCACACAGCCTCCGAACGTCTGGGCAATCTGCTCGCTAAGCACGGCATGGGCTGCGGGAGCAGGCGTGCCGATCAGCGAGGCCTCATGTTTGTGCAAGTCCATGATGTCCTGGCGGGCACAAAAGTTGGCCCACCCCCACTCCACGGCAGCTTCAAAGGCCTCACGCTCGGATGGCGGGCCCGCCAGAATTTTCTCAAGCATCTTGGCGTGCACACGCTCATAGATACGTGGCACACAGACCAGTATGGTGGGTTTTTCAGTCTGCATATCCTGCATCAGCAAGGCTGCCGAGCGTGCATAAGCGGTACAGGCACCACTGGCAATGGCCAGGTAATAGCCCACCGTGCGCTCGAAGGTATGCGAGAGCGGCAGGAAGGAGAGAAAGCGATCATCCTCGCGCGGCTGCACACGCTGCGCAAAGGCAGAGACATCAGCCATCACATTGGCGTGGGTGAGCATCACTCCCTTGGGCTTTCCGGTGGTGCCCGAGGTATAGACGATGGCTGCTACATCCTCGGGTTGAGGCAAGGCAGGCGCCGGCTGCTGCGCCATGGCCGCACCTTCTTGCAGCCAGTCGGCCAGCGCCAGCACGCGGGGCTGGCCCTGGTCTGCGGTATGGGCTGGCACAGGCTCTGCCACCACTACGGTGTGGAGGTTGGCCATGGCGTACCCCGTGGCTTGCAAGCGCTGCCACTGACTCACGCTGCCCAGCACCAGCAAACTGATTTCGGCATTGTCAAAAATATAGGCAATGCTGGAGGGGTTGTCGGTGGTGTGTACCGGCACAGCGATGGCCCCCATTTGCAGCACAGCCTGATCGGCACACATGGCATTGATGCTATTGGGCAACCAGATACCCACGCGTTCGCCATGCCGAAGCCCGCTTTGCTGCAATGCCGCACGGAACTGCTGAATGGATGCACCAGCCTGCGCCCAGCTCAGCTGGGTCCAGGGCTGGTCTTTGCCAATGGATTCACGATAGGCGGGCAAGTCAGGTGTCGCAGACACGCGTGCTTGCAGCATGTGGGCCAGGCTGCGCTGCTGCCAGGGTTGGGAGACAGATTGGCTCATGAGCGTCCGTAAAAAATACAACAAGGCGTAGCCTAGAGTCAGGCTCCGACAACGCTTGTAGGCAGAAATGAAATTCGCCCGAAGGCCAGGCCTGTTGGAGGCTCTGGCACAGCGGGCGGTTGAATGACGAGAGGATTGTGCGACGCCTTTCCAGAAAGCGCGCACTCGCTATCAAATATCTAGCTTAACACTCTGGATATTCATAGATTTCCGTCATTTATCCATCTCTATGAATATCAGCAACAGGCACAGCAATCAACTCGGCCATGTTCATGGTGTCCAGCTGTGCGCGCTGCCACAGGGGTTGTACAGCCCCGCAAGACTGAATCAGCAAGCTCTCCACCAAAGGCTTGACCAGCGTGATCTGCGGGTCTACCAGCAATACATAGCGAGGCTCCGTGCTCTCCAGCGAGGCATAGGCATCAGGTGGCTGCACAGCGCCGACCCAATCCATTTGCGCCAGGGTTTGGAGCACGGGCTGTATCTGAGCCGCCTCGACACGCAGGCGGCGTGAGAGTTGGTATACATAAAGGCCCTTGTGCGGCAGGTTGCGCTCCTTGGTCAAGCATTGCAGGACCTCTACCGCCAGTTCAAACTGCCAGCCCCGGTGGCCCGTCATCCGCTCAACGCCAGTCAGAACGGTTGGCAGGTAGGCCGTCACCAAAGCACCCATCAGCACAATGCTCCAGGCCACATACATCCAGATCAGCAAGATGGGCAGCGTGGCAAAGGCCCCATAGATCACCGAGTACGTGGGCACGGAGGACAGATACAGCCCCAGCACCTTCTTGGCGACCTCCATGAAGACAGCCACAAACACACCGCCAGCCAGCGCATGGCGCCAGCGCACCGGCGTATTGGGCACATAGTGGTACAGCCCCGCCATGCCCGCAGCCAGCACCATGAACTCTATGGAATCAAATACAAATCGCAGGCTGCCGGGCAGCGCATTGACCAGTCCTTTGGAGGCGGACATCACATAAGACGACAGCACCAGGCTCAGGCCCAGCAACAGCGGCCCCAGCGTGATGGCCGCCCAGTAAATCAGCACCCGCTGGCCTAGCGGGCGCAGTTGGCGCACGCGCCAGATGTTGTTGAGCGTCCGATCAATCGTCAGGATCAGCATCACAGCAGTGATGATGAGAATGGAAAAGCCAACCAGCCCCAACTGACTCGCCTTGGAAGCGAACTGAGTAAGATAGCCCAACACTTGACGCGCAATGGTTTCAGGGATCAGGCTGTCCATCAGCCAGCGCTCCAGCACCTGCTGCACCTTGCCGAAAATCGGAAACGCCGTGAACAAGGCCAGCGCCACGGTAAAAAATGGCACCAGCGCCAGCAATGAGGTGAAGGTCAGGCTGCTGGCCGTCACGCCCAACCGGTCTTCCTTGAAGCGGGCCAGCAAAACCTGACCGGTGTTGCGCCAGGGGAAAGTACGCAACCGCTGGTTCAAGCGGCGGCTTTTGCGGTGCATCGCCGCCTTGAGTTCCGGCCCAGTGGGCACCTGAGGCTTGGGAATACGGGATGCCCACTCTTTGCAAGCCTCGGCTGCGGCCTTGACCTTGTCGAGCTTCGCTGTGCCGGGTCGCGGGTAATGAGTCTGTTCGGTAGGGCCAACATCAGGCGCATTGACTACTGAAAAAGAAGCCCCCTCCGCTTTATCTATATGCGCTTGAGGAATATTTGGCTTGGAATAGCTATTCCAGCCCTGAGCCGCCGCACTGAAAGCAGAGGCAGAGGCCGCAGCTTGGGCGGCTGGCCTCGACTTTTCCTTCCCGACAATCTCAACTTCAGGTGCCAGGGCGCGCACTGTTGGTGCGTCACTACTAGGATCACCCAGTCCCCCCCCTGCCCTCGACTCTTGTTCGGTCAAGGCAAACTCTGGTTCGCTGTCCAGACTAGGCTCCTGACGGCTCTCCAGTGACTCAGGCCTTGCCTCAGCAGCACTCCTATTCAGGCCATGAGAAAAAAACCCAGCCGTCCTAGTGCTTTGCATTTCTTGCGCCTGCGCTGGGGTCTGCATCTGGGTGTGCGCTTGAGTCTGTGGACGCTTGCCCTCCAGCGCAGCCCAAAACCCAGCGCGCTCATTTTTGTTCATGACTGCACTCCTTGTTCCAAGCCAAAGGAGTCCCAGCACTGCGCCATATCAAGCACCGGGCGCAAAACCAAACGAGCGTATTCAAAGAGAGCTGCCATGCCCGATATGATGCCACTGCTATGACCGACGCCTTCTCGCCCCAAGCCGCCGAAAACACTTGCTCACCAATCCAGCAGCCCGGCTCCGATGTTGCCGCCACCCGCTGGCTGGCCGTAGGCAGCCTGCTCGCACTGATTGTTCTGTGCATGGCCTGGGAGCTATGGCTAGCCCCCTTGCGTGAGGGCGGCAGCTGGCTGTTCATCAAAGCCTTGCCACTGGCCTTCGCCGTGATTGGCCTGCTCAAGCGCCGCATGTACACCTATCGCTGGCTCAGCCTGCTGGTGTGGCTGTACTTCACCGAAGGCGTGGTGCGCGCATGGGGTGACCCTGCCCCCAGCCGCTGGCTGGCCCTGGGTGAAGTCGCATTGTGCATCGTGCTCTTCGTCGCCTGCACCGCACATGTGCGCCTGCGTCAGAAAGCCTTCAAAGCAGCAATCCTTCATCAGGGGTAATACCTTCAAACTGCGCCAGCGTTTGCACCTGTGCTGCCAACGCCTCAAACAGCAGCTGCGCAGCCGGTGACAGTGCGCGGCGCGGGCGCTGAATCAACAGCGTGCGGCGCAAAATGCGCGGCTCATCCAGCAAGCGAAAGCGCAAATTTCCCGCCCACCCCAGTGATGGATGTCGCGCCGTCAGCGCTGGGACGATGCTCACGCCCAGCCCCAACCCCACGGCTTCAAACAACAACTGAGGATTCGACAGGCGCAGTGGCGTCTGCAGCACGTTTTGCGGCATGCCCTGTGCTGCGGCCAGTAACTGACTGATGGCGGTATCTGTGGTCAAGCCCACAAAGGGAAGATGCGCCAAATCGGCAGCTACCAATCGCTCAGACCGCAGCAAAGGCTCGTCGGATCTGGCAACCAGCCCCAAACTGTCACTGACCAAGGGCCGAGTCTGCACCTCTGCGCCTGCCGGGTACTCTGCGCCCACCCCAAAATCCACGCTGCCCGCCTGCACGCGCTGGGCAATGCCTTCGGCGCTGTCTTCAATCAGGTCCACTTCAATGCCAGGGTGCCGCACACGCAACGCTGGCAGCACCGGCAGCAGCAATACCGCCAAGATTGAAGGCGCTGCCGCAATCCGCACCTTGCCGCGACGCAGTGCAGCCAGGTCATTCAGGTTCTGAAAGCCTTGCTCCAGCGTCTCAAAGGCTTGACGCACATCCAGCAAAAACGCCTCACCGGCAGCAGTCAGCCCCACAGTGCGCGTAGTACGGTCAAACAGCCGCAATCCCAGAGCCTCCTCCAGTTGGCGAATAGATTCGGACAAGGCAGATTGCGTCAGGCACAGTTCTCGGGCCGCAGGCGCGAATGCACCCTGACGCGCCACCTCATCAAAGGCACGCAACTGGCGCAGGCTGACATTATTCGGAAAAACCGGCATAACAAATTAATTTATTTCGATTGTTCCGAAGTCTGCCATGTTCTACGCTTGAGGCTTCGTGGTTTTCCAAGCCTGCAGCGCGCCTGTGGGCTTAGGATGCCCCTGTTTTCTCTTCCAGCCGCCGCCAAAGCGGCCTGCCAGCCATGACTTCCACTGCCCTGCTTGATTCCCTGCGCCAGATCGTTGGTGCCACCCATGTTCTGACCGAGGGCGATTTGACCGCCTACGAGCAAGACTGGCGCAAGCGCGTGCATGGCAAGGCACTGGCTGTGGTGCGGCCCGGCAATACCGCCGAAGTGGCCGCCGTGGTCAAAGCCTGCGCTGCGGCAGGCGTGCAAATCGTGCCCCAGGGTGGTAACACCGGATTGTCCGTTGGCTCCACCCCTGACAACAGCGGCCAGCAAATCGTGCTGAACCTGACGCGCCTGAACGCCGTGCGCCATATCGACAAGGACAACCTGACCTTTACCGTCGAAGCCGGCTGCATCTTGCAGAACTTGCAAGAGGTAGCAAACCAGCAAGGCCTGCTGTTCCCCTTGTCTCTGGCCGCCGAAGGCAGTTGCACCATCGGAGGCAATTTGGGCACCAACGCAGGCGGGACGCAGGTTGTGCGCTATGGAAATACGCGTGAGTTGTGCCTGGGTCTGGAAGTCGTCACACCGCAGGGCGAAGTCTGGGATGGCCTCAAAGGCCTGCGCAAGGACAACACTGGCTATGACCTGCGTAACCTGTTTATCGGCAGCGAAGGGACGCTCGGCATCATCACCGCCGCGACCATGAAGCTGTTCCCCCAGCCTGCGGCACAACTCACCGCTTTTGCCGCCGTGCCCAGCATGGAAGCGGCCGTGCGCCTGCTAGGCCTGGCGCACCAGCATCTTGGTGCGGGTCTGACCGGTTTTGAAGTGATGGGGCAGTTTGCGCTGAGCCTGGTGGTCAAGCACATGCCGCAGCTACGCGTGCCGTTCGCCGATATGGGCGATGAAGCGCCCTACTGCGTGCTGCTGGAAAACAGCGACAGCGAATCCGAGCAACATGCCCGTCTGCGCTTTGAGCACCTGCTGGAGCTGGCTTTTGAAGACGGCTGCGTGGTCAACGCTGTGGTGGCCGAGAGCCTGAGCCAAGCCCATGAGCTGTGGCATATCCGTGAAAGCATTCCTCTGGCCCAGGCCGAAGAAGGGCTGAACATCAAGCACGATATCTCGATTGCTGCCTCGCGCATCCCCGCGTTTGTGGAACATGCCGACGCGATACTCAAGCGCGAGATTCTTGGCGTGCGCCTCGTCAACTTCGGCCATCTGGGCGACGGCAATCTGCACTACAACGTGCAAGTTCCCGAAGGTCAGGATGGCAAGCAGTTTCTGCGCGAGAAGGAAGCGCTGGTCAACCACCTGGTCTATGAAGCCGTGGCCGAGTTTGGCGGTTCTTTCTCAGCCGAGCATGGTGTGGGCGCGCTCAAGGCCGACAAGCTTCAAAAGTACAAATCGCCTGTGGCTCTAGAGATGATGCGCAGCATCAAGCGAGCACTGGACCCTCAGAACATCATGAACCCCGCAGTGATGTTCCAGCACGATGGCAGCAAGGCAGACTGAGCTAATAATGCGCGTACAGAGCGCGGAATAGCTCAAGGCTTCCTCAGCAGCTCACTTTGAGTCTGCTGCTGAGGCTCTGATTGAGTTCTGTTGCCCATCAGTTTCAAGCCAGCTTCCCCGCTCCAGAGGTAGACGACCCAATGCCTGGGTCAGAACAGCCCTCATCAATCCGACGAGGGCGCAAAGAAAAGATATTCGCCCGGCCCCATTTCAGGCGTGATGGCATAGCCTTCGCACTGGCCACTTCTACATTTCACCGAAATGACCCGAGGCCAGATTGTTGCGGCACTCGGGTAGCCCGGTAAATACTGCGGCACATGCCAGACGCCAAAGTCCCCCACGGGTTGGGCCTGCTCTATCCCCGGCTGCCCTGGCTCACCACTGCCAAGCAGCTTGCGCTTGATTTGTAACGGCTCATTGACTTGTATCGGCGCAGGCGCGGCAAGAGTGCTCTGACAGATGACAGCAATGCTTATCAAAGTAGCTAGCTTGTACATGACTGCCTCCTCAGACTCCAGATTCAATTGGGGTAGTACGCGGAAAGATTTCTACCATCAGAGACCGGCGTTGCGCTCGCCTCGGATGAGCCCACTGTCTGGCGCTGAGCAGGCACGTAAGCCGCTTGAGCAGAGGCATCAGGCCCATAGTTGTTGATGCGCTCTTCTGCCGTCATAGATTGAGGGCATTTGGTTCCCGTGATCTCCAGAGCCATACGAGCTGCCTCATCCATGCAGTCCATGGCCAAAGAGGCAGCTTTCATCCCCTTGTTCCAGAGCTCTCTGCTCATTTTCAGCCGCTTGCAATGCTCGTCACTCCAAGTAGTTCCAATGCTGAAACCAAAGCCCGGTCCATTGGCACTGCCGCTGCTGCTGCCCATACAGGTGTCGTTGCTGGTGGTCAGATTCGGACCGTTCACGCTGGGCACATTTTTCATTGTGTAGCTGCCGGTGTATTCCACAATGTTTTTGCTTGTACCGCTGGTAACGTAGTTAATGTTTTCAGTACTGGTTCCCGTGCTGGTGATCGTCTGAGCCGAACGACTGTCCACAGACTGACTGGAACGACTGTCCGGCGGTGTCACAAAAGTAATCGACTGCTGATTACCCACCGCTGAAGTGTTTGCCGAACTCTGGGAGCTGCTGTCCGATGATTGCGCCATGCTGCTCATGGCCATGGCAAACCCCAGTAAGCCTAGTACGGTTTTCATAATGACCTCCTCATTACCTGAGCCTCGTCCTCATGAGGCCCGGACAAACACTACAGCGATGGAGTTGCTTTCAATGCGCGTTAGCTTCTGAACCTGCAACCGCCGTTCCTGAAGTCCCGCCGCCATTGCCCCAGCCAACGGCATTACCTGAGACGATAGCGTTCTGATAGACGCTGCTGCCCGTAGAGCTGGCCCCTGAGCTGGTATGCGTCCCGGCACCAAACGGAGTTGATGCAGCCAGAGATGTGGCACCGTATTGCGACTGCGTTCCAGAAGTATTGGTCACGTAAGCCCCTCCACCACCAGGGCCAGCCGCTGTTGCAGCAGCGTTATTGGTCTTCGACTGGGCCGTTCCACCTGCCCAGCCACTGACAGAAGCCCCCGGAGCACTAGAGCCGTAGCCCGCAATCGCGCCGGAGTTGGCATTGGCATTGGTCACAGCGCCACCTGCCGCGTTCCCATTGCCCGAAGTCAAAGCAAGACTTTTAACCGTTCCCGTGGTGTTTGCAGTACCGCCCGCAACAGCTCCGCCTGCAGCAAACCCAGGCACAGCTCCAGAAGTACCACCTGCCGCAGCAGTTGCCGAAGCCCCAGAGCTTGCGCTGTTCATGCTCAGCGCACTGCCATTACCCGAACTGGAAGCCGAAGACATCGTGCCCGAAGATGCATTCGTCGAGGTCGACGTTGCAGCAATGCTGACACCGCTCGCGGCAGCAGAAGCCACACCAGCCAAAGCAATCACTGCCATACCAATCAGAGATTTTTTCATGGTCGTTCCTTTGAAAGCCAGCTCTCAGTCATCTGAGAAAGTTGAGGCAACAGAAGGCTTGCGTCTTACTTGCAGGCCCACCATCCGTAACCGACAGCAGCTTCAAGGACAAACTGACACTGAAGCTGTGTTCGGTCAGCGCCAGTGTCATCAGGGTGTGTCAAATGAGAAATACCTCAATCACCTTTCTGTTTTCACGCTCAAACATCACAGTCAAAAACCGAGACCATCCTCTTAAACAATGATTTTGGCACTATGAAAACAAACACTTTCTACAGTTAAAAACACAGCGTTTTATTTTGTAAATAAATACGCCAAAAGAAACACAAACCAAGATAACAAGCAACAAAATAAAACACTATTGAAAATTATTAATCAATAGCAAAAATTAATTTAAAAACTGTTTGTTTTGTGTTTAATTTATGAAAACTTTTTCATCTATGCAAAATACTTAACAAATGAAATGAATATTTCACCTGGAGTGAAAAATGTTTTCAAATGCAACAAAAAGTCAGACTGAAAACTTCAGCTCATTGAAAGAGTCTCCGCCCACTCTTCAGCCCCAGATGTGGCCTGAAAGCATGATTGGGCAGAGAGAAAGTCCTGTCAGGGTCTTCGTGGTCGACGATGACTGTCACATCAGACGCGTGATCGCTCAGGACTTGATGAGAGACCCCCGAACTTTGTTCATCGGAGAGTCCCCCAGTCTGCGCGACGCGAAAAAACATATCTGTCAAAAACATTTCGATATTTTGTTACTTGACCTCAATTTAGGAGATGGCGATGGAATCGACCTCCTCGATTTCGTGAATGAAAATCTCCCAAATGTTCTAAGCATTATTATTTCCATTACGGAAAGAGAAGATCGACTATTTCAAGCCTTCTCTCATGGCGCCCAAGGCTTTCTTTTAAAAAACTCTTGGTTTGGGGACTATGCACAGGCTGTTCTTCAAGTGGCCAACGGAGGTGCATCCATTACTCCATCCTTAGCAAAAAAAATTCTCTCCAAAATCAAATCAGATGTTTTTTTTAAATCTCACCAAAAAACCTCTGCAGCCGAAGAGAGATTATCCTGCAGAGAAGTTGAAATCATCAAGTTAATTGCGTGTGGATACAGCAACAACGAAATATCTCTTTCCCTAAAAATAAGCACATCAACAGTTTCTACTCATATCAAAAACATATACCAAAAACTTCAAGTTCATTCAAAAGCACATGCAGTAAGAACTGCATCACTAATAGGAATATTGTGAACAGGAATTTTTATGCTGACCCTAGAAAAAATCAGTTGGAAAAATTCTTTTATCCTGACCCAATCTTCAGCACTATTTTTTCTTATTTTATTTTTTGATCAAAAAGAAAATATATACCTTCTTGCTACCAGCTTAACACTTTCTATTGTTGGCGTTGTCATCCTGAGCAAGAATTTATTTCAAGAAGAAAAACCTTCCAAGAGCACATCAAAAAAAGAGATCAAAAAAGAACAAGCAAGAATTGCCGCTGAACTACATGACTCTTTAGGATTTCAGTTGCTGCAAGCTATCTCGCTTCTGGAAAATAAGCCTCCGCTTCGACACCATCCAGCAATAGATCTGCTTGAGCATTCGCTACTAGATTTACGCCTCATTGTTGACTCTTTGGATTATCAAGAAGCCTGTCTGAGCACACAAATGGCTATGCTACGCCACCGGCTTTCTCCCTCTCTGGCGCACAAGGGCATACTGCTGCACTGGTCTGTCAGTGATCCAGAGCTAGGCATCGGTACACCAACTTCTTTATCCTTACCCAAAGGTCATGCCGCGCAGCAAATACTCAAAGTCTTTCAAATCAGCCTTTGCAATACCTTGGAGCACTCCCAAGCTAGCGAAATATGGGTTGCACTTCACCCTTGCAACTCCGGTATACGTCAAAATCGTGAATGGGACTGGTTTTTGAGCATTGAAGATAATGGATGTGGTTTCGATGTGAAAAAAAAATTGAATGACCCATCACAAGTCGGTCATGGTTTAAAAAATATGTTTTCGCGTATGCAAGATATTGGTGCCAATTTAAAAATTCAATCTAAAAAAAACCAAGGGACACGGATACTGATACGTTGGAGAGAGCAGGACTTAAGTAAGGTGTAGTTTTACAAAGATTTTTTCATAAAGACTCCCTAGTCTAATTGACAGTGAGTCACAGGTCTGAAGACCGTGTTGTGCAGCTTCCAGTTCGTGGTTTGCAGCGCGGTTAGTTGAGGCCACTGCCACTCATTCCTCAAGCTCCCACTATCAATTTTGAAATTGAAAGGCATGACCTTCATCAAGAACACTCGTTTTTCACCTATTTAGGTTAAGGGTTACAACCAACTCACACGTAACAAAATGAAAGATAACCTATTTTCACAATAAAAAGTCTGATTCAAGATTGCTACTATTCGCAGGAAGTTGTTAACTCCTGATACCAACGGTTAGCAACACATCCGCAACCGGATCACTTGAAGCTTTGAGCACACAGAAGATATGGCAAGTTGGGCCTCTCTGTTGGTCACCACTTAGTCAAAAGGCTGCCATGTATGCATACCAGCAACGATTACATCTATGTGCTGATGCCGTCACTTGCTTTGCTTTTCCTGGCGGCCGTACTAGTGGTCTGCTGGGCGACACAGCGGCAACAGCGCTTCCTGCTCTGGCTCAGCGCATCCTTTGTACTGACGGCCGTGTCCATCAGCCTACGCAGCGTATTGAAGTTTGAAGTTCTCAACCATTACGTCGTGCTCGTTAATTCGCTGTTTTTGCTCGGCGCTTATAGCCTTTCCAAAAGCTTCTCAGAGCGTCGCCAGGTTCCCTCCTACCCTTTGGCCGCAGGGATCTTATTCGGAGTAACCATGGCGTCGCTGTATTATTTTTCCAAGGTGGCTCACAACCCTGAAGGGCGCCTGTATTTTTTCAACATCGGCGCTGCCTTGATTATTTTTCTGCCGGTGCCTGTTGCCATCCAGAAGAGCCTGACCCGCGATTGGCTAGATCGGACCCTTCTGGGAAGCTACGTGGCCTATGTTTTTTTTACGATGCTGCGCCCTATGCTGGTGGAGTTGTTGGGAGAAAACGGCTTGGACGATGCCATGTACGTGAACTCCACTTACTGGATGACGACACTCATGAGTATTCTGTTCTTTGCACTGTTTTTTACCGTCCTAGTCCTAGCAGCCATCATCAGAGAAACAGTAGTCCGGTTGCGCATTGAGCGAGACACGGATGCACTGACCCAAATTCTGAACCGCCGAGCCTTTCATGAAATGGCGCAACAGCGCCTATCCGACCCGCGCCTGTACCCTATGGCGGTTCTGGCCTGCGACATTGATCACTTCAAACACATCAACGACACCTGGGGACACCCCAAAGGCGACGAGGTGCTACGACTTGTCGCCAGCACCATGAAAGATGCTGTGCGTGACGAAGATCTGCTTGCTCGTTTTGGAGGCGAGGAGTTTGTGATCTTGCTGACCAAGATCGATTTACAGGGCGCCGAGCAAGTGGCCGACCGAATTGCCCAGGAGCTATGTCTTGACCATGAAGTTCTGCCCAAGAATACGGCGCTGACGCTGAGCTTTGGCATCGCCTCCGTGGAGACTTCTCACCACCTCGAAGGTGCAATCAAGCAGGCCGACCAGCTGCTTTACAGCGCAAAAAATGCAGGGCGCAATCGTGCGCATGTAGAAGGCCGCTTCTACCCAGACATCAGCTTTGAGCAAACAAAGCCGGCACAGCACGTCATGGCATTACTGGCATGACGCGACTCTTGTCACACAGCTCTTAAAGCCAATACTCTCCCTTTTTTGGGTCAGCTCAAGACCTCAAGGTCATTGCCTGCATGCTCACCGAATGGGCGGCTCCATGGCACACTTCAGTTATCGTGGCCTCTGGCCACACCCCTCTCAAGATCTCAAGAGCAACGGCGCTTTGGTGCACGTTGCCAGGACTGCAGCACGCCATGAACTCATCTACCTCCGCTCTGCGCCCCGTGCGCTGTCAATATGAAGCCTTTATGCGCCATGTGTATGAGAACGGTGTCTCCAAGACAGACCGCACAGGCACGGGCACGCGCAGCGTGTTCGGCTACCAGATGCGCTTCGACCTGAGTGAAGGTTTTCCGCTGATCACCACCAAAAAGGTGCACCTGAAGTCCATCATCAACGAGCTTCTGTGGTTTCTGCGCGGCGACAGCAATGTGAAGTGGCTGCAAGAGCGCGGCTGCACCATCTGGGATGAGTGGGCACGCGAAGACGGCAGCCTGGGACCCGTGTACGGCGTGCAGTGGCGCAGCTGGCCCAAAGCCGACGGCACGCATATCGACCAGATTGCCGAAGTCGTCAAAACCCTGAAAAACAACCCTGACAGCCGCCGCATCATCGTCAGCGCCTGGAACGTGGCCGACCTGGACCAGATGGCGCTCATGCCCTGCCACGCCTTCTTCCAGTTCTATGTCGCCGACGGCAAGCTCAGCTGCCAGCTCTATCAGCGCAGCGCCGATATCTTCCTTGGCGTGCCCTTCAACATTGCCAGCTATGCCTTGCTGACCCATATGCTGGCCCAGCAGTGCGATCTGGAAGTGGGCGACTTCATCTGGACGGGCGGCGATTGCCACATCTACAACAACCACTTCGAGCAGGTAAAGACCCAGCTGGCGCGCCAGCCCTTTGCCTACCCGACGCTGAATATCAAGCGCAAGCCCGAATCCATCTTCGATTACGAGTACGAAGACTTTGAAGTGCTGGACTATCAGCACCATGCCGGCATCAAGGCGCCGGTCGCGGTTTAAGCTTGCCGCTTTTCTAGCACTATAAAAATCAAAGCTGACTGCGCTTGACCCGCATTGATTTCAATATATTTTTTATCTGAAATCTTTGACTACCAAGCGCAAATAGCTTCTATATTGATAGCTGTATGGCCATTCAACTTATCTACGCCCGGGCCGCCAATGGCGTCATCGGCAAAGACAACACCATGCCCTGGCACCTGCCAGAGGATCTGGCCCACTTCAAGGAAATGACGCAAGGCTGCGCTGTTGTCATGGGGCGCAAGACCTGGGACTCATTGCCCGTACGCTTTCGCCCGCTGCCCGGCCGCACCAATGTCGTCGTCACGCGCCAGCCTGACTGGCAGCCCGAGCCCGCCTCTGAGCAGGTGGTACGCGCCAGCAGCCTGGAGGCGGCTCTGGAGCTGGCGCAAAAGCTGTCGTCCGATGTCTGGGTCATGGGCGGTGCCCAGATCTACGCCCAGGCCCTGCCGCTGGCCGATGTCGTGGAAGTCACTGAAATCGGCCAAGAGTATGAGGGCGATGCTTTTGCCCCAGAGCTGGGGGCCGAGTGGAAGGTGGTGCGCCGTAGCGAGCATGTCTCTTCCAAAGGGCTGGCCTACAGTTTTGTGCGCTTTGAGCGCCTTGCTTGACTACTGCGTTTTGCCACTTTCTGGCGCTTTGCCGCGACCATGGCAGCACCACCGGCCACTGACTTGAAAGCGACCCAGCCGTGCCATCCTGGCGCTTGCCCATCGGGTGCTGCATTGCAACAATGGCGGCATCGTCCTTTGCCCATTGCATGACAGCACCCCAGTCATCGCCCTCCGACTTCAACCCGCAAGCCTGACCTTCTCACCATGAGCCTAGTCCAGTCCCTGCCCTCTGGTTCCCTCGATATCGTGGGTGACATCCATGGCGAATACTCCGCCCTGGTACAACTGCTGGGCCATCTGGGCTACGACCTGGAGGGCAACCACCCCGAAGGGCGACGCCTGGTGTTTGTTGGTGATTTCTGCGACCGAGGGCCCGACAGCCCTTCCGTTCTGGCACTGGTGAGTGCCATGCTGGTCTGCGGCAAGGCCCATGCCGTTTTAGGCAACCATGAGATCAACCTGCTGCGCGAAGACCCCAAGGACGGCTCAGGCTGGTTCTTCGACAGCCGTGTTGACTCCGACCAGCCCAAGTACGCCCCCTTCGCCCGCATGCCGGCAGAGCAAACACCGGCCATGCTGGAGTGCCTGTCCCAATTGCCCATCGCCCTAGAGCGCGAAGACTTGCGCGTCGTGCACGCAGCCTGGCGCCCTGAACAGATCGCCATGATCCGCCAGTTGCCAAGCGGCAGCGCGCGAGCCTCGTACGACCACTTTGAGAACCTCGCCAAAGAAAAATCTGTTGCCCAGTGTGTGGCGCAGCGCATGCGTGAGGAAAAGCGCAGTTGGCCGCACAGCCTGGAAGACCACAGGTACGAGCCGCCCTTCATGCCTGCGCATAGCGAAAACGAGCTGGGCAAGGCCATGGTCAACCCGCTCAAGGTTCTGACAGCCGGTGTGGAGCGCGAATGCCGCAACCCTTTTTACGCAGGCGGGAAATGGCGCTTTGTCGAGCGCGTGGGCTGGTGGAATGGCTATGACGAGGCCCCCGCGGTCATCGTTGGTCACTACTGGCGTCGTCTGCACCTTGCCGATGCTCCGGCACATGGCTCTCAATTCGAGAACCTGTTTGGCGGCACCCCGCCGCTGTCCTGGCATGGCCTGCGCGGCAACGTCTTCTGCGTGGACTACTCCGTAGGTGCCCGCTGGCTAGATCGCCTGCGCGGCAACGACCCCGAACAACGCAGCAAACTGGCTGCCATGCGCTGGCCCGAGCGCGTACTGGTCTTTGACGACGGCACTCAGGCGGCCTCGGAGAATTTTGAGCAGCCTGCCCAAGTGCACGACTAAGGCAGACGTCTTGGAAGTGCGCGCCTGGCCTTGGCCTGGTTTTCGCATCAGCGCCTGCTCTCATGAATAAAGGATTTTGAAATGAAAATTGCAACGTGGAATGTAAACTCCCTGTCCGTGCGACTGCCTCAGGTGCTGGACTGGCTGCAAGCCAATCCTGTGGACGCCCTGGGCTTGCAGGAGCTCAAGCTCACCGACGACAAGTTCCCGCACATGGCTTTTGAAGAGGCCGGCTACAAGGCCGTCAGTCATGGCCAGAAAACCTATAACGGCGTGGCTTGGATTACGCGCGATACCGGCCGCGATGTGGTTCGCAACATCCCCGGCCTTGACGACGAGCAAGCCCGCATCATTGCCACCACCATAGACTCCCCCAGCGGCGAAATACGCCTGATCAACGGCTACTTTGTGAATGGGCAGGAGCCGGGTTCGGAAAAATTTGCCTACAAGATGCGCTGGCTGCAGGCGCTGCACGACTGGGTCAAGGAGCAAATGGCTCTGCATCCACGCCTGATACTGGTAGGTGACTTCAACGTCGCTCCCGAAGACCGGGACTCCTACGATCCCGTCGGACTCAAAGACAGCATTCATCACACCGTCGAAGAGCGCGACCACTTTCAGAAGCTGCTGCAGCTGGGCTTAACCGATGCTTTTCGCATGTTCGAGCAGCCCGAAAAAAGCTTTTCGTGGTGGGACTACCGCATGCTGGGCTTTCAAAAAAACCGGGGCCTGCGCATCGACCACATTCTGGTCAGCGAAGCGCTCAAAGGCAGTGTCAGCGCCTGCAGCGTGGACCGTGCTCCTCGCAAGAACAAGCAGCCCAGCGATCACGCCCCTGTCACCGTCACCCTGGGCTGACAAGCCCTGCGGTCACACATCACTATCACTAGGCAGGCCCAGCCAGCGCAAAGCCTGTGCATAGCCCCGCAGCACCATCGCATGGTGCTTGAGAAGCCTGAGAACCGGTGCTGGTAAGCTCGACTCCTGAGCGGCACGCTCGGTGCGCTCAAGCCAGAGCTGAAGGCGCTGCAAGACTTCACCCCATGAGCGTGCAGAGGCTGCGCGCAAGCTGCTTGCTTCCCAAGCTTGCCGCAGCCATTGCAGGATTGTTCTGCCATCCACAAAAGAGGGGCGACCGGATTCGCCACCGCTCTCCAGCAAGGCCTCCAGCTCATGCTCTAACCTGCCTGACTCTTGCGCAAAACGGCGCAAGGCATCCACCGCCATGCCAGGCTGAGCACTGTCCAGGAATATCTGGGTGATGCGAGTGAACTGCCGGCTCGCTCTCAAGACGTGGGCAATGCGCCGCTTTTCAGCCTTGCCCCAAAGTTCAGGCCAGAGAGCCGCTGACTGGCGAGCATCGACAGCACGCAGCCAGGCAGCGTGAGCTGCCCCTCTGACCTGAGCCCAGTCCAGCAGGCTGGCTGCTTGGCGATGCGGCCATAGCAAGCGCAGCTGCAGCTCCAGTGCATCAAAGTCCGACCCGGGCTCTGAGACACGCCTACGACTATGAATAGCAGCTTGCCAGCCCAGCTCATATGCAGGCTCATACTGGTCGAAACCCCGCCCCGGAACAAAGTAAGGCTGCAACATATAGCAGCCACGCCAGAACAGCACTTCTGCTTCCGGCATGTGGACGCTGTGGGCAGTGAAGTCAGAAAGCGCGCTCTCCCCTGAGCAAGCAAGGCTCGAGACTTGTACAACGGAAAAAGGCAACAGAGACACAGCCAAGGCAGGGGGTACAGCAAACGACAAACCGGTGATTTTTCATCACTGGAACCTTCCCCCACGTCATCGGACATGAGTGCATGCTGTAGGAAAAACCAAGAAGCCAAGCGTGAGCAGGCACTCCAGGCTTTCAGTCGAAGTTTTCATTCTCCAGCCCAAGCTCTTGCAGCTTGCGGGTAATCGTGTTTCGGCCAATGCCCAAGCGACTTGCTGCCTCTACCCGTCTCCCATGCGTGGCGGCCAATGCCGTGCGCAGCAACTGCGCTTCGAATTGATGCGTCAGCTGATCCCAGACATCGTGATGGCCTTGCACCAATAGCTCCTGCGCCTGTTTGCCAAGGCCTTCCAGCCAGGCTTCGGACGATGAGGGAGTGTCATTCGACAAGACAGGAGCATGAGCGTATGCCGCCGAGTCCGTGCTGGCAATTGCCTCGGCCCGCCCCAATGCACCCTTTTCCACCGCGGCCTCCGGTGCAGCCTCCTCCTTGAGGACTTCTGGCGGCAAGTCCTTGAGTGCAATTTGCTGAGCGGGCGCCATTACCGTGAGCCAGTGACAGATGTTTTCCAGCTGGCGCACATTTCCTGGAAAGCTGAAAGTCTGAAGCCGCTCCATGGCAATGGTGCTCATCCGCTTGGGCTCCACCCCGAGCTGACGTGCGCTTTGCTGCAAAAAGTGCTGGGTCAGCATAGGGATATCTTCCCTGCGCTCACGCAATGCCGGCAAGCGCAAACGAATGACGTTCAAGCGGTGAAACAGGTCTTCACGAAAGACTCCATCCTTGACACGCAACTCCAGATCCTGGTGCGTCGCTGCAATCACCCGCACATGGGCCTTGACGGCCTGATGCCCGCCCACCCGGTAGAAATGTCCGTCGGAGAGCACGCGCAGCAGACGCGTTTGCAGCTCGAACGGCATGTCACCGATTTCATCGAGAAACAACGTTCCGCCTTCGGCCTGCTCAAACCGTCCGCGGCGCTGGGTCTGTGCTCCGGTAAAAGCACCGCGCTCGTGCCCGAAGAGTTCGGACTCCAGCAGATCCTTTGGGATAGCTGCGGTATTGATAGCAACAAACGGCCCTCCTGCAACGGGAGAGTGCTTGTGCAGTGCCCGCGCCACCAGTTCCTTGCCTGCACCAGACTCTCCGGTAATGAGCACCGTCACCTGGCTCTGGCTCAACCTGCCAATGGCGCGAAACACATCCTGCATGGCAAGAGCCTGCCCCAACATTTCTGCTTGCACAGGTGCCTGTATATCGACCACCTCCTCACGCTGGCTTTCCTCCACGGCGCGCCGTATGAGCTCCACTGCCTTGGGCACATCAAAGGGCTTGGGCAGGTATTCAAATGCTCCGCGCTGGAAAGCCGAGACAGCACTGTCCAGATCCGAATACGCCGTCATGATGATCATGGGCAGGCCAGGCTGCTGGGCTCTGACCTGCTCCAGCAATTCAAGGCCCGAGCCTCCTGGCATGCGGATATCGCTGACCAGCACTTGGGGGGCTTGCCTTGCCGGATCGCTGCTGTCTACATCCGCCAGGGCCTTGAGTACATCACGCGCCTGCGTAAAGCTGCGAATGGGCCAGCCTTCTCGCCCCAGTGCCTTTTCCAGCACAAAGCGAATGGAAGGGTCGTCGTCCACAATCCAGATTGGCTTCATTCGTGCAACACCCTTTCCTTTTTCTGCATATTGATGTTGGCAGGCTTTATGGCAGAGGAATCAGAATCCGGAAATCCGTCCTCCCCGGCTGACTCTCACACTCGATCAGTCCATGATGACGCTGCACAAAGGTCTGCGCCAGCGTCAGCCCCAAACCGGATCCACCATCTCGCCCAGACACCAGAGGATAGAAAATTCGCTCCTTGATGACATCGGGCACGCCTGCTCCGTTATCAATGACATGCAATTCCAGTGCCAGTCTGTGGCGCTCTCGCCCCAAAGTCACCTGTCTGGCCACTCGTGTCCTCAAAATGATTTCTGCATCACCGTCTGCAATACGCTGCCCCAGTGCCTGGGCTGCGTTCTGAACAATATTGAGCAAAGCCTGGATCAGCTGGGCACTGTCACCGCGAAATTCGGGAATGGAGATGTCATAGTCGCGCGTGATCTTGAGGCCTTGAGGGTGCTCGATCAGCACCAAGGAGCGCACCCTCTCGCAGACTTCATGGATATTGACGTCTCCGACCTCATGAGGTTGGCGGTGTGGTGCGAGCAGCCTGTCCACCAGCGCCTGCAGGCGATCCGCCTCATGAATGATCACTGTCGTGTATTCCGTCAGCTCCGGCGTCTCCAGATCCATCTGCAGCAACTGTGCGGCGCCGCGAATACCGCCTAGCGGATTTTTGATTTCGTGCGCCAGATTGCGAATCAGCTCCTTGTTCGCCTGGGCCTGCTCACGGATGCGCTCTTCGCGGTCCTGACGGGCCTGCTGCTCCAGCGGCCACATCTCCACCATGACATGGCCCGCCTTTTCGGCCAAAGAAACCGCTGCGTGGATAGGCAATGCGTCCTGACCAAGACGCAATAGACTGGCCTCGAAGCGAAGAGCTGCAAAATCATTCGAGCGCGCCCCGCTGAGCGCCTTGTCCAGCAAGGCTGGCTCCACAAAACATGCGGCGAAGTCACTTCCGCTCAAGGTCCGGCGAGATTGCCCCAAAGCATTTTCCAGTGCGGCATTCACAAAACGCACCGAGCCATGCTCATCCAGCACAGCAATCAGCGTGCAAAGCCAGTCCAGTGAGCGATAGCCCTGGGCATCTGCCCAGTCCAAATCAGTGAGGACAAGAGCGGGAGATGGGGCAGCTGCAAAGCTCATGCAATAGTCCAGAATGCGCGGCCCCCAGGACCGCGTCAGTTAGCGGCAGGCAGCCGGTCCAGTTCGCGCTTGATGCCGGCAACATCGGCTTCCTGGCGGGTGATATCAGCCTTGAGAGCAGCCACCCGCTCCGGGTAGCCCTGAGGATTGCGCAACTCCAAAGCGGTGCGCACCGGGTTGCCATCGTTGTACTCAGCCTTCAGCTCATTCAGCCTTGCCTGGGCCTTGTTCAGCTCACTTTGCAAAATAGCACGGGCATCGGAGTCCCTGGCCTTCTGCGCGGCATTGTCGCTGCGTACAGGCGCCGGTGCAGCAGTAGAGCTGTTGGTAGATCTTGGTTTCACCGGGGTGGTGGCAGCCTGGCCGGAGCTGGCTGCCGAAGAGCGTGTTCCATGAATCACCGTCACGCCACTGCCGTCGACCGGCTTGCACCCTTTGGCCTTCGCCTGCGAGACGTTGTTGGTGTATTCATTGCCGCAGCGGTAAATCACTTCCTGAGCAGAGCTCACTCCGGAGGCAACAACCAGCAACGACAACACATAAAAATTTTTCATTCAGTCCTCTCAAGCAGACGATGAGTGCAAGTCCGCGACATCACGAGTATCGCTCCAAGCTTGCAAGTTTTATTGACTACTTGATTGCCATCGAACCGTTTGGTTCCTTTGCTGAGGTACCTCAAGCACGCTCAGGACACAAAAAAGGCGGCTTGCGCCGCCTTTTGACATTCTCGCTTTACAGCGAATAGTACATATCGTATTCAACAGGATGCACTGCCTGGCGCAGGCGAGTCACTTCACCCATCTTCAACTCAATGTAGGCGTCAATCATGGAGTCGCTGAACACCCCCCCCTTGGTCAGGAAGGCGCGGTCGGCGTCCAGAGCTTCCAGAGCCTGATCCAGGCTGTGGCAGACGGTGGGCACCAGCTTGTCTTCCTCGGGAGGCAGGTGGTACAGGTCCTTGGTCGCAGCTTCGCCGGGATGGATCTTGTTTTCCACGCCGTCCAGACCCGCCATCAGCAGCGCTGCGAAGCCCAGGTAGGGGTTCATCAGTGGATCGGGGAAGCGTGCTTCCACGCGGCGGCCCTTGGGGTTGCTCACGTAAGGAATACGAATGGAAGCAGAGCGGTTCTTGGCCGAGTAAGCCAGCTTCACGGGCGCTTCAAAGCCAGGGACCAGACGCTTATAGCTGTTGGTGCCAGGGTTGGTGATGGCGTTCAGGGCGCGGGCGTGCTTGATGATGCCGCCGATGTAGTACAGCGCGAAGTCGGACAGACCGGCATAGCCGTCGCCGGCGAACAGGTTCTTGCCGTCCTTCCACACGGACTGGTGCACGTGCATGCCGGAGCCGTTGTCGCCAGCGTAAGGCTTGGGCATGAAAGTCGCAGTCTTGCCATAGCTGTTGGCCACGTTCCAGATCACGTACTTTTGTACTTGCGTCCAGTCCGCACGCTCGACCAGCGTCGAGAAGCGGGTGCCCAGTTCGTTCTGACCTGCACCGCCCACTTCGTGGTGGAACACTTCAACAGGAATGCCCAGCGACTCCAGCAGCAGCGACATCTCTGCGCGCATATCTTGTGTGCTGTCAACAGGAGGCACGGGAAAGTAGCCACCCTTGGTGCGGTTTCGGTGGCCACGGTTGCCACCGTCAAACATTGCGCCCGTGCTCCAAGGTGCTTCGTACTCTTGGATGTCGAAGAAGGGGTTGTGCTCTTCCGTGCTCCAGCGCACGCCATCGAAGATAAAGAACTCGGGCTCAGGACCGAAGAAAGCGGTATCACCCAAGCCAGACGCCTTCAGATAGGCTTCAGCGCGCTTGGCGATGGAGCGCGGGTCACGGTCATAGGCCTTACCATCACCTGGCTCGATCACATCGCACTGCAGGAACAGCGTGGTTTCTTCAAAAAACGGGTCGATCTTGGCCGTGCTGGGGTCGGGCATGAGTTGCATGTCCGAGGCTTCAATGCCCTTCCAGCCTGCCATGGAGGATCCGTCAAAGGCATGGCCCGAGGTGAACTTGTCTTCGTCGAAGTGCGACACAGGCACAGTCACGTGCTGCTCCTTGCCGCGGGTATCGGTAAAGCGCAGGTCAACGAACTTGACTTCGTTGTCTTGCACCATCTGCATCACGTCTGCAACGGTCTTCGCCATCAGATCTCTCCTGCCAACTTGGCTGATCAAAAAAGGATAATTAGTACTTAGCAGTTTGCATGCCAACTTGCTAAAAGTGGCATAAAGAGCAATCTACGATTGGCCCGCCCTGTGAACACAGCATATTCAGCAAGAGGCATAAGTCATGCACGAAGCCGTGCCCATCAACTGCAATAAAGAGGCTCTTATTGTCTCACTGTCACAACCCTCTATTGAGTGCACCATTTTGGTGAAAAAAATGCACCGAGTTGGTGCATTTTTTGATGAAGTCTGTTTTGGTGCATGTGCGCCAGGCCAAATGCGGCCAAGAAATACGGCTAAGGCTTGCGCGACAGCGAAGTAGAGCTTTCGGCCTCAGGAGCGAATGGAACCTTGGGATCCACTGGCAAAGGAGGAGTCTGTGCTCTCATTTGCTCCAGCGCAGCCAGGCAAAAATGCGCAAACCACAATGCAGAGAATGCAAATACGAGGGCATAGATCCAGATGGCAATCGGCACCAGAATCCAGAAAGCGGCCAAGAACAACAACCCTGAAACCCAGACAATGCCGGGAGCCGCTCCCAGATAGCCACAGATGACGCCCATCAATATCAGCGTGATGCGGTGGCGGGCAAACAGGCTTCGGCGTTCCTCCTTGCTGGCATGTTCAGACAAAGCATCAAAAGCCATGACGCGATAGGTCAACCAGCCCCAGATCAGCGGAGCCGCCACCAGCATCAACGGCGGGAAGACCCAAAGAGGCAAGGTCACCAGCAAGGCCACCAAGGCAATTAAAGTCGAGCCTCCAGACCAGACCAGACTGGCCAAAGTAGAACCGCCTTGTTTTCTTTCCAACCGCGGGAAGCGCTTTTCCGCCACCAGCTGTGTCAACACGGGAGCCATGAACAGACTCACCAGCAGGAGCACAAAGACGACCAGTACAGGCATTGCCCCCAAGACCACCAGGATAGAGGCCACCACCTCGGAGGCATAGCCGACCCCATGCTGCTGCAACCACACCCAGATCGAGTGCAGCCAGCCCACTCCTTCCAATAGGCTCTGCACCTTGAGGACTGCATCAGCCCAGAAAAAATAGCCCAGCAGCCAAGCCATCAAGGCCATGGTCAGCAAGGGCAGCAGTGACCAGACAATGACCCGCTTGTGCAGGCAATACGCAAGAGCACGCCAGAAAGAATCAAGTAACAAGCTCATGCTGGCAAGCATACTCAAGGATTGGTTTATGCGCGACCCATCAGCCGTAGGACAGCCAGCCACTGTTGTGCCCAGAAGCCCCGTCCGTAATCACGCAACTGGCCTTTGGCATTGGGCTGCACCTGGTCGCGAATGCCTGTCGGGTCATAGCGCAGATCAAAGTTGGCCGTGCCAAACAGCATGTCCCACCAAGGCAGAAGCACGCCGAAATTGTTGCCATGTACTTTTTTGTTGCGCACCGGCGCCATGGGTTCATGGCCGATGCCAATGGCGTGATGACGTCGATGGAAGCGAGGACTAACCCAGAGCCTCTCCCCCAGCCAACCAAACCAGATGCGTACATTGGCATGCTGAAAGCTCTCGCTGAGCTGGGTCAGCGCCACGATGGCCACAAACTGCCCTGGAGCTACGCCAATCAGCTGAGCCACCAGCACGATGATGGAGTCATGAATAAGGTCATCCAGCAGATGATTGCGGTTGTCACTCCACACCGTCATCTGCCGCTGTGAGTGGTGCACGGCATGCAGCTTCCACCACCAGGCCAGGCCATGCTGCCCTCGGTGAATCCAGTACTCCACCAGATCAAAAACGATCAGATAAAGCAACAGGCTGATCCAGGCGTTATCCGTCACTCCAGGCCAGAGGTCGTCGATGTGAAAGCCCGGCATGCCCCAGACATGGAGCTTGCCCATGAGGGCATTCCACATCGGATCCACCGTAAAGAACAGCCCCAGCCGAAACAGTCCCAGTCGATGAATCAGCGTGTAGAGAATATCCACGCGAATGGCTTGCCGATCCACCACGGGCTCCACCGGCCGCCAACGTTGCAGCGGCACAATGACAGCCACCATGATGGCGATTTGCACCAAGCCCACCAGCAGCCAGCCGGTAGCTGCATAGCCATCCTCTAGCAGGTTGGCCATGCCGAAGTGAAACAGAAATGGCTGGACCACCCCCTCAAACAGGCTTTGCTGCACTTGTCCGAACATCTGCACTAACCAGTCCACAAATTACTCCTCAACAGCCCTTAACGGTGCTGCGCAATCCAGCTCTGATATTCAGGGTGCTCTGCCAGCGTGCGAAAACAGAAGCCTTTGCCCAACAAGCCTGTAATCAACGGCTCCAGCACTGCAGGAGCCCAGGGCTCCTTGCGTGACCAGATGCCCAAGTGGGCCAGCAAGATATCGCCACTGCGAATATTTTTCAGCGCCTGGGCCAGCAAGCGCTCGTTGGGATATTTCTCACTGGGCAGCTCATCACCCAAAAAGCCTGCAGGCGCCCAGCCCACATGCTGATAGCCCCCTTGCTGCGCTGCTGCGATCAGTGCGGGCGAGGTCTTGCCACCCGGAGCACGGTACAAAGGCAACGGCTTGTGCCCTGTGATCTGCTGCAGGCGCCGGGACGCGCGTGCAATCTCTTGCCGGTACTCATCGGCAGACACCACAAAGCTCTGTCCCGCACGCGGCCCGGCTGAGGGCCTGACCTTGAAATGTGTGACCTGCCCCGTCGCCTTGTCGCGAATATCGGCCTGCCAGTACATATGGTCATAGGTGTGCGATGCCAGCTGATGGCCTTCATCTGCTCGGGCCTTCCACCAGGGAGCCCAAAAGTCGCCCAGACTGCTTGCGCCCTCTTTCGTCGCCTCGTTGGCCGCAAAGAAAGTGACGGGTACTTTGTGCTTTTGCAGCACCTGAGCCACGAACTGAGCAATGCCCATGTGCCCGGTATCAAAAGTCAGGTAAAGCGGCTTGGCACATTCACCGACAGCTATGTTTTTTGCTGCTTCAGCGGCCGCAGCCAGCACAGGAGCAGCGACTCCAGCTCCCGCCAGCATAAATTGACGTCTCAGCATCCGCTTCTCCTAAGTCACCTGTAGTTTCAGCGTGCGGCGTGAGCGAGCGTCCATACCCCGTGAGGCGACTTGCCCACGTTGACCTGATTGACCACCTTCTTCTCCACCGTGTCGATCACAGACAGCTTGCGCGCCCAGCGCGAAGCCACAAAGATGTAGCGGCCATCGGCAGAAACGTCCATGCAGTCCGGGCCACCCGGTGCTGGATAGTTGGCAACGACCTGGCTGCTGACCATATCGATCTTGCTGATGGTGTTGGCCACGCGATTGCTCACATACAAATGACGGTCATCGCCCGCAGCACGGAAAGCGTGTGCACCCGCTGCCGTCTTGATCTGACCCAGGCTGCGAGGTTCGGCACCCGTGATATCGAAGACCTCCACACCATCACCGCCGGTCAGTCCGACAAACAGTTTGCTGCCATCGGGGCTGCCATAGACATCTGCTGGCATGGGGCCGGTCGGCACGCGCGCCTTGATGGTCTGGGTGGCAATGTCGATGGCCACCAGGGCATCGCTGTCTTGCATGGTGGAGTACAGCGTCTTGCTTTGCGCATCGATGAACAAATGGCTGGGGGTCTTGCCCGTGGAGACACGCTTGACCAGTGTGGGCGTCTGCGTAGCCTCATCCCAGCGATAGAAGTCAATATGGTTCAAGCGATTGGCCGCCGTGATGAACCATTTCATATCGGGTGAAAAGCGCAGATGGTAGGGATCGACGATATCGCGGATCACACGCTGCACGGCCCCTGTGCGCGGATCGATCAACGTCAGCGAGTCCCCCAGCGCATTCGCGACCACCAATGATTTCTCGTCAGGCGTCAGATACAGGTGGTGCGGTTCCTTGCCCGTGGGAATGCGCGACTGCTCCGTCCATGTCTGCGGGTCGATCACGCTGATGGAAGCATCCAGCGAATTGAGCACAAAAACAGGCGTCGGGCCTTGCACGGCACGCGCGGCATGGGCGGGCATGACGGCAGGAGACTCCGCCTGTGAGAGCGGGGATTTCGCGATCACGGGTGGCTCTGCAGGCTGGGCCGGGCTTGATACGACTGCCGCAGCAGGCGCTGCGCTCCCTGTTGGTTCCGGTGCCTCAGACTTGAATCCCGGCAGCGCAGAAGCGCCCAGCCAGACCACCGCACCCATACCCGCAATCAATGCCACAGCGGCGCCAGTGCGCCCAATAGTAAGACGTCCCACAACCACCACCTTCTCAGAATCCATGCAGTGTAGCCGCGCCACAGCGGCCTCCACCAATATCCGTTGACCCGTTATTCAGACCTGTCTTGATGCCGCGGTCATCGCCATTTGCCGACACCGCTCACCTCAAGACTAGTAATCAAAAAAGGAGCTTGGTCCGCACTCCAATCATGGAATTCAGCCTCAAAACGATCTGAAGCCCATGACTGGAGGGCGGATGATGCTCACTTTTCATGAACATCATGCTCCTGCAAAAAAAGGAGCCCCAGAGGGCTCCTTTTTTGTCAGATCTGGCCAGAGGCTCAGACCTTCCACTTTTCCGCGAGTTTTTCAGCGTCCAGCGTGTCGTAGCCTTCAAAAGGCTGGTGAATCCAGGGGTTCGTCGCCAGATAGTCCACCGAGTAGTCGGGCTCGAAAGTCGACACACCCTTGGTCCAGATCACAGCGCTGCGCAGCTCGGTGATCGGAGCGTAGTTGGTCTTGAGCATGGCGATCACGGCCTTGAGCGTAGCGCCCGAGTCGGCCAGGTCATCGACCAGTAGCACACGACCGGAGATATCGCCCTTGGGAGTCGCGATGAAGCGGCCGATGTCCAGATGGCCCTGCACTGTACCGGCTTCGGCGCGGTAAGAGCTGGTGGACATGATGGCCAAAGGCTTGTCAAAAATACGGCTCAGGATGTCGCCGGGACGCAGACCACCGCGTGCCAGGCACAGGATGGTGTCGAATTCCCAGCCGGACTGGTGAATCTTGACCGCGAGCTTTTCGATGAGACCGTGGTACTCGTCGTAGCTCACATACAGGTGCTTACCGTCTTCTGTCAACATGGGCACAGTTCCTTTGATAGTTCAGTGAAACCTAGGCCCTGCTTATGCAGCGCTGTAGGGGTTGTGCATCAGAATCGTGTGATCGCGGTCAGGGCTGGTCGAAACCATGGCGATAGGCACGCCGGTCACTTCCTGAATGCGGTCCAGGTAGCGACGTGCGTTCAAAGGCAGCTTGTCGTACTCGGTCACGCCCACAGTAGAGTCTGTCCAGCCGGGGATGGATTCATAGATGGGCTTGCAGCGCTCGATATCGTCCGCGCCCAGGGGCAGCAGGTCGATCTTTTCACCGTCCAGCTCGTAGCCCACACACAGTTGCAGCTCTTCGATGCCGTCCAGCACGTCCAGCTTGGTGATGCACAGACCAGACAGGCCGTTGATCTGGGCCGAGCGCTTGAGCAGCGCGGCATCAAACCAGCCGCAGCGTCGCGAGCGGCCAGTAGTCACGCCCTTTTCAGCACCCACGGTAGACATGATGTAGCCAGGAGTGCCTTCCTTTTCCCAGTCCAGCTCGGTAGGGAATGGGCCGCCGCCCACACGGGTGCAGTACGCCTTGGTGATGCCCAGGATGTAGTGCAGCATGCCGGGGCCCACGCCTGCGCCTGCAGCAGCGTTGCCGGCCACGCAGTTGGACGAAGTCACATAGGGGTAGGTACCGTGGTCCACGTCCAGCAGCGTGCCTTGTGCGCCTTCGAACAGCAGGTTGCCGCCCTGGGCATGCACTTCGTTCAGCTCACGCGAAACGTCGGCGATCATGGGCTTGAGCAGCTCGGCGTGGCGCATGGCTTCGTCGTACACCGCGTCGAACTGGATCTCGCCGTCCTTCATGTAGCGGGCCAGACCGGCGCCGAAGTCGAAGTTCTTGGAACCCAGCACGTTCACCAGGATATGGTTGTGCAGGTTCAGCAGCTCGCGCAGCTTGGCTGCAAAGCGCTCGGGGTGCTTCAGGTCCTGCACGCGCAGGGCGCGGCGCGCAATCTTGTCTTCGTACGCAGGGCCGATACCCTTGCCGGTGGTGCCGATCTTCTGCACGCCACCCTTTTCACGGGCGGCTTCGCGGCCCATGTCCAGAGCCACGTGGAAAGGCAAAATCAGAGGGCAGGCCTCGGAGACGCGCAGGCGGTCACGCACTTGCACGCCAGCCTTTTCCAGACCTTCGATTTCTTCAAACAGCTTGCCCACCGCCAGCACCACACCGTTGCCGATGTAGCACTTCACACCGGGACGCATGATGCCGCTGGGAATCAGGTGCAAGGCTGTCTTGACGCCGTTGATCACCAACGTGTGGCCAGCGTTGTGACCACCTTGGAAACGTACAACGCCATTGGCGCTTTCGGTCAACCAGTCGACCAGCTTACCCTTGCCCTCGTCACCCCACTGGGTTCCGACAACAACCACATTGCGACCTTTGGATGTATTCATATTCCAATCCGATAAATCGAAGAATTAGTCAAATGCCTTAAATGGCCCGCACGACCCACTGCCCATCAACATTGACAAGCTCTCGGTCGCAATGGAACTCGTCCACTTCACTTCCATGCCCTGGCAGCACGCAGACCACCGTTTCACCCTGCTGGCGCAATGCGGAGATGGCCGCTGCCACCTGCTCGTCATCACCCCAGGGAGCGCGAATGGCAGCCTTGAGCGGACGCTCGGGCACGACTGCCACCAGTTGTTTGATATCCAGACTGAAGCCGGCAGCAGGACGATTGCGCCCGAACACGGCTCCCACTTCGTCATAGCGGCCACCGCGCACCAAGGCATCGCTGCCTCCGGGTACGTAAATCGCAAAGCGCGTGCCGCTGTAGTAAGAGTAGCCTCGCAGGTCGGCCAGGTCGAAGCTGACCCTCACACCGTCCAGCCGACCCACCAGCCAACGCAAATGGGATAGCACATCGCGCACACCAGCTGTGCGCTCCAGAGCCTTTTCCGCCTTGTCAAGCACTTCCATGCCGCCATACAGCTGCAGCAGCGCCATCAGGCCTTCGCGCGAGGCTTCGGGGAAATTGGTGGTCAGGGCGTCCAGCTCGGTTGCATCCTTGGAGGCCAGAGCCGCATGCACGTTGCGCAGCACTTGCTCATCCGCCATCACGCCTGCCAGCAAGCTGCGCACAATGCGCACATCCGCCAGGTCCACGATGATGTCCTTGACACCCGCGCCCTTGAGGCAATCCAGCGCCAGATGCAGAGCTTCGAGATCAGCCTCCAGGCCTTCATGACCGTAAAGCTCAGCACCGAACTGGAAGGGTTCGCGCGTCGCACGGGGGCGGTCAGGGCGGGCATGAACGACGGGGCCGCAATAGCACAGACGGGTGACACCCTTGCGATTGAGCAGGTGCGCATCAATACGGGCGACTTGCTGCGTCATATCGGCGCGCAGACCCATGGTGCGACCAGAGAGCTGATCAATCAGTTTGGAAGTTTGAAGGGCAAGAGCTTCGCCTGTACCCGTCAACAAGGACTCCAGATACTCCAGCATGGGTGGCATGACAAGCTCATAGCCATAGCTGCGCGCAGTATCGAGCAGTCCTCGACGCAATTCTTCGATGTGCCGTGCCTCGGAAGGCAAAACATCGGCAATGTGATCCGGCAGGACCCAAGCGGACATGGAGAAATGGGGAGGCTGTTAAAAATGCGATTCTACCGGCTTTGCCGACTCCGCCCAATTTGACCGCTAAGGCCTAGCCAGTATCGACGGTATTTACAGCAGTGCCAGCGTGATGAGCCCTGCTGCGATACAGAGCAGGCCGCAAAAGCGCAGTTGCCCATCCTTGAGCGCCAACAGCTGCGTGAAAAGACGCCGCCACCGCTGTGGAGCCAGCAAGGGCAGCATCCCCTCTATCACCAGCAGCAACCCCATGGCCAGCCCCAGAGAACCCATCCAATCCATAACCATCCCCCAATAAACAATGGCCCTCAAGGGGCCATTGTGTTTATCGCAATCAGCGCTTATTTGCCAGCAGATCCACCGCTGCGATATGCCTTGAAGAAATCGGTTTGCGAGGGGTCCAGCACCAGCACATCACTCTTCTTGGAGAAGCTCTCCTTGTAGGCGTCCAGGCTGCGATAGAACTGCGCAAACTGCGGATCCTTACCAAAGGCATCGGCATAGACACGCGCCGCCTCGGCATCGCCCTCACCCTTGATCTTCTGGGCATCACGGTAGGCGTTGGCAATGGTGATGTCACGCTGACGATCGGCCTCGGCGCGAATCTTTTCGCCTTCAGCAGCACCGGTAGAGCGCAACTCGTTGGCTACGCGCTTACGCTCGGCCTCCATGCGGCGATAGACGGACTCGGTAATGGTCTCGGCGTAGTCCACGCGGGTGATACGCACGTCCACAATATCCACGCCCCAGGGCTTGGCACCACGCACCGCCTCCAGCACCTCACGCTTGACATCGGCCATCAGCGTTTCACGCTTGGAAGACAGCAATTCGCGCACGGTGCGGCGGTTGATTTCTTCCTGGAAGGCGTTTCGCACCACTCGATTGAGCTGCATGGCACCAGCGGACTCATCCAGGCCCACGTTGCGGATGTATTCCGATGGCTCGGAAATGCGCCAACGCACATACCAGTCGATGACCACGCGCTGCTTTTCAGCAGTGAGCATGGGCTCGGTGTCTGTGCTATCGAGCGTCAGCAGTCGCTTGTCGATGTAGCGCACGTTCTGGAAAGGCGGCGGCCACTTGAAGTTAAGACCTGGCTCGGTAATCACTTCCTTGATCTGCCCCAGAGCATAGACCACACCAAACTGACGCTGATCTACCACAAACAGGGTGGAGCTCAGTAAGGCCAGCACCACGAGAATGCTGGTGACAAAAAATCCAATTCGATTCACTGCGTTGTCTCCTAGCGTGCGTCGCGGTCACGGCTGCGCGCATCGCGGCTACGGGCGTCACCTGCGGGGTTGGGTGCTAAGCGCACATTGGCCGCAGGCGCTGCGGTATTCGCTGCTGCATCGCCAGATGCTGCAGGCGCTGCGACATGACCACCCACGTTCTGCATGATCTTGTCCAAAGGCAAATACAGCAGATTCGAGCCTTGACGCGACTCCACCATGACCTTGGTCACGTTGGTATATACCTGCTGCATGGCATCGATGTAAAGACGGTCTCTGGTGACTTGAGGCGCCTTCTGATACTCGGCGTACAGCGAGCTGAAGCGTCCGGCATCACCTTGTGCCTGGGCCACAATCTTGGATTTATAGGCCTGCGCCTCTTCAGCCAGGCGAGCGGCAGTACCCGAGGCACGTGGCACCACATCATTAGCATAAGCCTGAGCTTCATTCTTGGCACGCTCACGCTCCTGACCAGCCTTGAGCACATCATCGAACGAAGCCTGCACCTGCTCGGGTGGCCGCACACCACCTTGCTGCATGTTGATGCCCACGACTTCAACGCCCACCTTGTAGCGATCCAAAATGGACTGCATCAGGTCACGGACACGCGGAGCAATCTGATCGCGCTCTTCTGCCAGAGCAGTGTCCATGCGCATCTTGCCGACCACCTCCCGCACAGCAGATTCAGCAACCTGAATCACGGCCTCTGAAGGACTGCGGCTTTCAAACAACCATGCACGTGCGTCATTAAGACGGTACTGCACAGCAAACTTGATTTCGACGATGTTTTCGTCTTCAGTCAGCATGGCCGATTCACGCAAACCGGTGCTACGCACAATGTTGTCGCTGCCCACATCCACAGAGCGGATTTGCGAAACATAGACCAACTCATGCTTTTGCAACGGGTAAGGCAGACGCCAGTTGAAGCCAGCGCCAACGGTGCTCTTGTATTTACCGAATTGCGTTATGACGGCCTGCTGGCCTTCCTGCACGATAAAGAATCCGGTACCCAGCCAGATCAGCACAGCCACACCAGCAATCAGGAAGACGCCCTTGCCCGGATTGAAGGGTTCTGTCGGCTGGCCTCCACCACGGCTAGGCGGCACACCTCGGCCATTGCCCGAGCCTCCGCCAAACAAGCCTGAGAGCTTGCGGTTGAGATCCCGCCATACCTCTTCCAAATCAGGCGGTTGACCTTGCTGCGAGGAAGAAGAAGGACGAGGACGCTGCTCCGGAGCAGGAGGAGGCATAGGGCGCTCTCCTTCGGAGCCAGAGCTTTCAGGCTTGGCACCCTCATCATTGTTATTGTCGCCACGCCCCCAGCGCGGGTCGTTCAAGTTGAACATCCCGCGAATGCGTTGCGGCAACACCGCCAGGCGATGTACGCGTTGTGAAAAATTCATGCGAGACGTCTCTGCGTTTTCAAAAAGACATGGACCATGGCAAGCATTGTGCCCAATAGGGGCACAAGCCCCTAGTATTGCGCGTCGCTGTCAGGGGACATCCAGGATACATGATCCTGCCCCTCAACCGCTTCGCGTGCCGCCTCTTCTCGTACCTGCAAAACCCGGTCAGCCAACAACTGCCGCAGCTGTGCCAGCCCCTGCCCGGAACGAGCACTGACAAACACGCGAGGCACTGCAACACCATCCAGCTCGTACGTATCCTGCAATGCAGCAGGTTGACGCTCGGGCTCAATGGCATCCAGCTTGTTGAAGACCAGAATCTGAGGCACATCATCGGCCCCGATTTCACCCAGAACTTTTTGAACTTGTTGAATTTGTTCCGGGAAGCCGGGATTCGATGCATCCACGACATGCAGTAGCAGATCGGCATCAATGGCCTCCTGCAAGGTGGCCTGGAAAGCATCCACCAGACCGTGCGGCAAGTCGCGAATAAAGCCGACGGTATCCGACAGAGAAACCGACTCCTCGGCGTCCGTCAAATACATTTGCCGGGTGGTCGTATCCAAGGTAGCAAACAGCTGGTCCGCAGCGTAGGCTCGCGCCTTCACCATGGCATTGAACAGCGTGGATTTGCCAGCATTGGTGTAACCAACCAGCGAAATATTGAAAACATCCCGGCGCGAGCGCTGGCGACGCTGTGTCGCACGCTGCTTCTTGACCTTTTTCAGTCGCTCCTTGGTGCGCTTGATGGCCTCGTCAATCATGCGGCGATCCAGCTCAATCTGCTTTTCTCCAGGTCCACCGCGACCACCAATACCACCGGCCTGACGCTCAAGGTGACTCCAGCGCCGCACTAGGCGCGTACTGATGTACTGCAAGCGAGCCAACTCAACCTGCAACTTGCCTTCGTGGCTACGTGCACGCTGAGCAAAGATCTCCAGGATCAGCATGGTCCGATCATTGACCGGCATCTGGATATGGCGCTCCAGATTGCGCTGCTGAGCAGGACTCAGAGCCTGGTCGAACCAGACCTCTTTGGCCCCATGCATCTGAGCCAGCATGCGGATCTCATCCGCCTTACCGCTGCCTACAAACAAAGCGGGATCGGGAGCTTTGCGCTTGCAGATCAAACGCGCTACAGGTTGCAAGCCAGCAGTCTGAACCAAAAGGCCCAACTCTTCCAGCTCATCGTCAAAATGGGGAACGCCAAAATCCACGCCGACCAGCAACACTGGCGCCGACGCGGAACGCTCAAAGGATTCAGAACTCAAATACCTGTCCCGTAAGGTAATAAGCCACGCCGAATCAACCGGCGTGGCATGCATGGACGCAAAAGCTTAGGCAGCAGCGTCGCCGTCTGCCGCAGGAGCGGCCGAGAAGTTCACGGCGCGGCCGGGAACGATGGTGGAAATGGCGTGCTTGTAAACCATTTGTGTCACGGTGTTGCGCAGCAGCACCACATATTGGTCAAACGACTCGATTTGGCCTTGCAGCTTGATACCGTTCACCAGATAAATGGAAACAGGCACATGTTCACGACGCAGTGCGTTCAGGAACGGATCTTGGAGGAGTTGACCTTTATTGCTCACGATATTCTCCGTGTTCGAAGAGTGTTGTTGTAAATCGACACGTTACCACAGGAGGCGAGAAAAACCTTGAAAAGGGTTTTCCCTTGACCTATGAAAACCCGCTATTAATCCTTGTCGGCGTAAGGATTATGGGAGGTTTTCAAGTCGATGCGCAACGGGGTTCCGACAAGATTGAACTCCTTGCGAAAGCGCCCTTCTAGAAAACGTTTGTAGGCATCGGTAACCAGATCCAATGAATTGCCGTGGATCACGATAATCGGAGGATTCATACCGCCTTGATGGGCGTAGCGCATCTTAGGACGGTAAGCCCCCACCTTCTTGGGTGTCTGAAATTGCAAGGCTTCCAGCAAGATGCGCGTCAGCACTGGCGTAGGCATCTTGCAGGTCGCAGCACGATGCGCCTGAATGATGGACTTCCACAAAGGCTCCAAACCCTGACGCTTTTGCGCAGAGATGAAATGCAAAGGAGCGAACTTCAGAAATGACAGACGTGTCTCGATAGAGCGCTCCAGCATCTGGCGCTGGTAGTCGTCAACCGCATCCCATTTGTTAATCCCCAGGACCACCGAACGGCCACTCTCCAGAATGTAGCCAGCGATGTGCGCATCCTGATCCGTCACCCCTTGTGTGGCATCAATCAGCAACACCACCACATTGGCACCCTCAATCGCCTGCAGCGTCTTGACCACCGAAAACTTTTCGATGGCCTCAAACACCTTGCCCTTGCGGCGCAGGCCAGCGGTATCGATCAGCTCAAACTTCTGACCATTACGCTCAAAAGGAACAGTGATCGCGTCACGCGTAGTCCCCGGCATGTCGAATGCCACCAGGCGCTCTTCACCCAGCCAGGTGTTGATCAATGTGGATTTACCAGCATTAGGGCGCCCCGCCACTGCCAAGCGCACCGGCTTTTGATCCTCTTCACCAAAAGCCTCGTCCTCGGTCTCGGGCAAATTCAGCAGACCAAGAGCGGCATCCACCAGACTGCGCACACCTTGTCCATGAGCCGCAGAAACCGGCATGACTTCACCCAGTCCCAACTCATAGAACTCGGTCAGCTGCACACCGTCCTTCATGCCTTCGGCCTTGTTGGCCACCAGCACGGTAGGCTTGCCCAAGCGACGCAAGTATTTGCCGATTTCGTGATCCTGCCCAGACAAACCCGCGCGGGCATCCAACACAAAGATCACGACATCGGCTTCAGCCACTGCCTGCTGCGTCTGCTTGGCCATCTCCTTGAAGATGCCACGTGATGCATCAGGCTCAAAGCCTCCGGTATCAATAACGATGTACTCGTGCTTGCCCTGACGACCTTGACCATAGTGACGATCACGCGTCAGCCCTGCAAAGTCGGCGACGATGGCATCCCTCGACTTCGTGAGCCGGTTGAACAGCGTCGACTTGCCCACATTCGGGCGCCCTACCAGGGCAATAACTGGCTTCATTCCAAAAACAATCTATCAATCAGGCTTGAAGCCATACACCGTTCCGCTACGGCTAACGACCACCAGAGTATTGGCAGCCACAACCGGCACAGTGGCGACTCCCGCCTTGTCAGTTTGCAAACGGGCCAATGCAGAGCCATCTTCGCGCGACAGCATGTGCACAGTCCCCAAATCATCAGCCAGCACCACCGAGCGGCCCAGCACCAGCGGCGCGGTCAGCTTGCGGTACTGCAGCTTGTCGATGGACCACAGTCGTTGACCATCTGCTCGGCTCCACGCCTGAACCGTGCCATTGCCTTCGGCGCCAAACACGGCTTGCTCGTCACCCGCTACGCCTTCACTGCCCTTGGCAGTCTGAGTCCAGCGCACATTGGCCGTGCTCACATCCACGCACCCCACAGTGGCCTGGAAGGCTCGTGCGCAAATGCTGCTGTCCACCCGACTGACAGGCCCGACCAAATCCACCAGTCGCTCCACATCATTGGTACCACGCGGAGCTGCCAAGGGCGCCATCCAGCGAACGGCTCCGTTATCAGGATCCACACCTGCCAAACGGCCCGAGACACCTACGACCAGATTATTACCAACGGCCTGCAAAACGCCGGGCTGGCGCAAAATAAGCGGTTCATTGCTGGGGCCTTCAACCGACCACAACTCACGCCCCGTAATGGCATCGTACGCAGCCAAGGATCGGTCAGCTGCCATCACAAACACACGACCACCGGCCACTAAAGGCGGCGTATAGACAGCAGCGGTCAAATGGCTCTTCCACAGCTGCTTGCCTTCGGAAAACACCATGAGCTGGTTGCTGCGCGTAACTACCGCCGTACGCTGCCCATCACTACCAACGCCCGTGGTCAGCGGCTCACCTGCACTAAATTTACCCACCTGGCTGCCTGTGCTGCCATCCAGCGTGGTCACGCTGCCATCCTTGGTTACCACGGTAACGGTATTGCCTTGAACCAGAGCCGGCATGGCCAGAGGCACTGCAGCGCCCAGTTTGACCGACCAAGCCTGATGCACAGCGATCTTGCCCGGATTAGGCCCCAGATCCAGAGGCTTGGGCTTGTCCTTGCCGCCGAACATCGAGCAAGCGGCCAGCGATGCCGCCACGACCGTCAGCATCAGCGCTCGGGCTGCAGATTGCGCTGCGGGTGCAGCGGATTTCACTTGATGGGCAAAAGTCTTCAAGATTAGTTCTCCGTCGGCGTTGTCTTCACCAGGGCTACCGTTTCAGGAGCCACACCCAGCGCATTGAGCTTGAATTCCACCAGGTGACGATAGTCCAGATCCTTGTCCAGCGCCTTGAAGGCAGTCTGGTATTGCGCAATGGCTTCAGATTTCTTGTCCAAAGCTGCGTACAAGTCACCACGACGGTCTGCCTGCAAGGCTGCAAACGACTCAGGCATGGCTGCCTCCAACACCTTCAGGCCTTCGTCATAGTTCTTCTGCTGCTCGAGCACGGACGACAGGCGAAGACGAGCCAGAGCCTTGAAGCTCTCATCACCCTTTTCCGCCACCCAGCTCAACTGAGCCTTGGCATCGTCAAGCTTGCCAGCCTCTACCGAGGCCTTGGCCATCAGCAAAGCAGCCTGAGCCGCCTGATGCGTGCCGGCGTATTTTTCCTTGAGCTCTTCAAACGCCTGGTCTGCACGGCCTGCATCCTTGGCTGTCAGCGCCTCATCGACAGCGAACTCCAGTGCCGAAGCCTGAACAGCCTGGCGTTTTTGCCAGTACTGCCAGCCATTCCAGCCAGCCAGCCCCAAAAAGACGACCAACAGAACACTGGTGATCAAGGTTCCCCAGGAACTCCAGAAATGCTTGAGCTGCTCGATTTGCTCTTGTTCTTCAAGATCGAAATGGTTTGCCATGGCTACTTAGATTGAATGGAACACGGGTCGGAAAACGAGAGGCGGAATCAGACCGACGATTTTAGGCTGTCGGCCCACTGGGCCACATCGCCCAGCGCCTGCAGCACCTGCTGGCCTTCTCCATCGCGCAGCGACTTCACCGTCACCTTGCCTTGGGCCAGCTCGTCAGCGCCAAAGATCAGGGCAAAGCGTGCGCCCGAACCATCGGCCTTTTTGAACTGGGATTTCATCGAGCCCATGCCCTCGGCAGAGCCGCCAGCCGCAGCGTGCATCTGCACGGCCACACCGGCGGCGCGCAGCTGCTGTACGGTCTTGAAGACCTGAGGCAGTGCCGAAGCATCGGGAATAATGGCGTAGACATCGGCGGCGGGCAGCGGCACTTCGGCACCGATTTCCTTGAGCACTTCGAGCACGCGCTCGACACCCATACCCCAGCCCACGGCCGGTGCGGGCTTGCCACCGATTTCCTCGATCAGGTAGTCATAACGACCGCCGCCACAGATGGTGCCTTGCGATCCCAGCTTGTCGGTAATGAACTCGAACACCGTGAGGTTGTAGTAGTCCATGCCGCGCACCAGGCGCGGGTTCAGGCTCCAGGCCACATCGTTGGCGTCCAGAATGTCCTGCACGGCTTTCAGGTGAGCCTTGGAAGCATCGCCCAAATAATCCATCAGCTTGGGCGCGGCGTTCACCATCTCCTGCATCGCAGGGTTCTTGGTGTCCAGCACGCGCAGCGGGTTGCTGTACATGCGGCGCTTGGCCTCCTCATCCATCACATCGGTGTGTTGCTCAAAGTAGGCAATCAATGCCTCGCGGTGCGCCTTGCGCTCGTCGGGCTGGCCCAGGCTGTTGAGCTCCAGGCGTACGCCGTCGATGCCCAGTTCTTTCCAGAGCTGCGCGGCCAGCAGGATCACCTCGGCATCCAGCTCGGGGCCGGCAAAACCCATGGCTTCCACGCCCACCTGATGAAACTGGCGATAGCGACCACGCTGGGGTCGCTCGTGACGGAACATCTGGCCGATGTAGAACAGGCGCTTGCCGCCTTCGTACAGCAGATTGTTTTCCACCACCGACCGCACCACGCCGGCCGTGCCTTCGGGACGCAGCGTCAGGTGTTCACCGTTGAGCTTGTCTTCGAAGGAGTACATCTCCTTCTCGACGATATCGGTCACCTCACCCAGGCCGCGCACAAACAGGGCTGTGGGCTCGACAATGGGCGTGCGGATATTGCGATAGGCAAAGCGGCCCATGAGATTGCGCACCTTGTCTTCGAACCACTCCCAGCGCGCCGAGTCGGGCGGGAGGATATCGTTCATGCCTTTGACGGCGGTCAGTTTGTCGTTCTTTGCCACGTGAAATCTCACCTTGAGGCCGCTAGCAAAACAAGAGCATACTGCGCTTGGCAACTATGCTCTTCACCTAGAAACCTTATTCAAATCCATACAGATAGTGCGCAAGCAGCTATCAATTCCAATGTCTTGGCTCGCTGGCATTGTGCCAGCAAGCGCAATGACCACCCACATTTCGGGCCGCTATAGATGCAACCAGCGCTCAGGCTTTCTGACCGTAGCGACGCTGCACATAGTCCAGCACCAGCCCCTGAAACTCTTCGGCGATATGCTCGCCCCGCAGCGTCAGGGCTTTTTCACCATCGATGAACACCGGTGCCGCAGGCGCTTCGCCATTGCCGGGCAGGCTGATACCGATGTCGGCATGCTTGCTCTCACCGGGGCCGTTGACGATGCAGCCCATCACGGCCACTTTCATCGCTTCCACGCCTGGGTACTGAGTACGCCACACCGGCATTTCACCGCGCAGAAAGTCGTCGATCTTCTTGGCCAGCTCCTGAAAGGTGGTGCTGGTGGTGCGGCCACAGCCCGGGCAGGCCGTGACGCTGGGCACGAACACGCGCAGCCCCAGAGCCTGCAAAATTTCGGAAGCCACCACGACTTCCTGCGTGCGTGCTTCGCCGGGCTGAGGCGTGAGCGAGACACGAATCGTGTCGCCAATACCTTCTTGCAGCAGCACTGACAATGCAGCGGTCGATGCCACCGTACCCTTGGTGCCCATGCCAGCCTCGGTCAGCCCCAGGTGCAGCGCGTAATCGCAGCGACGCGCCAGCTCGCGGTAGACAGAAATCAAATCCTGCACACCGCTGACCTTGCAGGACAGAATGATGTTGTCGGGGTTAAGGCCGATGTTCTTGGCCAGCTCGGCCGAGGTAATGGCCGAGGTGATCAGCGCCTCGTACATGACTTGGCGCGTATCCCAGGGGTGGGCGCGCTTGCTGTTTTGATCCATCAGCTCGGCCATGATTTCCTGGTCGAGCGAGCCCCAGTTCACACCGATGCGCACGGCCTTGTCGTACTTAGCAGCAATCTCGATCATCTGGCCGAACTGCTTGTCCTTTTTATCGCCCTTGCCCACGTTGCCGGGGTTGATGCGGTACTTGGACAGCGCCTGAGCGCAGTCGGGGTAATCCGTCAGCAGGCGGTGACCGTTGTAGTGGAAGTCACCCACCAGAGGCACGTACTCGCCCATCTTGTCGAGCTGCTCGCGGATATAGGGCACGGCGGCTGCGGCTTCGGGCGTGTTGACGGTGATACGCACCATCTCCGAGCCGGCCTGGGCCAGCTGGCGCACCTGGATGGCCGTTTCCACGGCATCCACGGTGTCGGTATTGGTCATGGACTGCACGCGCACGGGCGCGTCGCCACCCACGGTGACCACGTTGTTGCGCCACACCACCCGGGCCTGACGCGATTTGCGCGGCAGCGGGCTGGCGATGGCAATCGCCTTTTCAGAATCTTGCACTGTCATATTTCAATTATCCAAGCGCTGCTTACAAAACCAGCGCAGCCTTCAGCAAGAGACAGCGAGGAAGGGCCGCCCCGCACCGAGGCTGTCGTTCCCCACCCCTAGCGCGCAGCGCGTAGAGAGAGGAGGAAGCGGCGAAGCCGCTCAGGGGGTGCTTCATCACTTCACTTCGAAACGCGCCACGTTGTCACGTGTGTTCGAGATATCGAGGGGTTCGCCACGTACTGTCACCTGCGTTCCCTTGGCGTTGCCCACAATCACCGACAGAGGCAACTGGCCTTCGGCAGTCGCAGTTTCATCCTTGTTCAGCGTCTTTTCCAAGACCACTTTGCCTGCTCCATCCTTGACCTTGACCCAGGACTGGCCGGTATTGACCTTCAGCACCAGCAAACCTGCTGCAGTACTTGCAGAGGCCACAGCATCCGTAGCGGCAGTGGCTGCCTGAGCGCCAGAATCAGGCGCTGCAACTGCTGCGCCAGAGGAGGCCAGCGAAGCAGTACCTTCAGCCGGCGCAGCGGGTACAGAGTCCGTCGGCGGACCATTCACTGCAGCAGCCGAGCCCAAAGGAGTCTCCACACTTTCCGTCACCTGGGCAGCAGGCTGGGCCACCAAGGCACTCTCTTGCACCGCGTCGCCGGCCTGCTCGTGCACCGCTACCGGCACAGCGCTCCCTCCTGCGTTGTCCGCAGGCTGATGAAAAGGCACAAAATAAACGGCGGCTGCAGCCGCCAGCAACACCAGCACGCCAGCCACAATTTTGCGCGTGCCATTGCTGCCAGAATCCAGGGGCGTGCCCGCACCCTTGAAGTTGCTGCGCACTTTCACGGCTTCATTGATACCAGCGCCCTTGCCAGCCAAACTCTTGATTTCGCGATGCGGCAGCAAAGCCAGAACCGGCTCGGCATCGATATGCAGCGAGCGGCACATGCTCATGGCCAGAGCGCGCATGAAGACATGATCGGGAAAGGCGGCATAGTCATCCGCCTCCAGCGCTTCCAGCTTGTGCTGAGGCACCTTCAAAGTGGCGGCCATCACTGGCAGCTGCATGCGCGCCGCTTCTCGCGCTTGTCGCAGCAGCGTCCCGGCTGTCGTCTGCGCCTGGACTGGCTCAAGCTCTTCGCTTTGCATCGTTTTCTCTTCCACTGCACTCTCACTCATTGAAGGCTCCGCGCTCATAGGCTAACCACTGGCGCGATTGCGGAAAGCGCTCGCGCAATTGATCCGCCTGCTGACGCACTCCGATGTCGTCATGCAATGCTTTGTCGATCTTGATTCCCAGCCAGAGGCTTTCAGCACTGGCCTGGTTGCTATTGTTATTCAAGCGACGAATGTAGAACTGGGCTTTTTTCAGATCACCCTTGAGCCAAAGTACGTTCGCGAGGTTGTAGCCCGCAGCCGGATTGCTCACATCCATTTCGTAGGCGCGAAACATGTTCTGGTAGGCCGCATCCAGCTGCCCTTGCTGCTGGTAGCACATGCCTTTAGCCAACAGCGTCTTGGGCTGCTCACGGTAGCCCGGTGCCTGCAAAGCCCGGTCAAACCACTGCTGGGCCAGATCGAAATGCTTTTGCTGGCACTGCATCCAGCCATAGTTATGAATCTGATTTCCATCGCGCGGATTGAGGTCTACGGCCTTGCGCATGGCGATCTCGGCCTGAGCCCAGTCGCGGTTCTGCATGAGGATCAGACCCAGCAAGCCGTAGGCGTCCGCGTAGTCTGGTTTGGCAGCCAAAGCTTGGCCGACTTCATCCATGGCCACTTCCAGACGACCCGCCTGGAAATAATTGGCAGCCAGCTCCAGCCGAATCTGTGCGCGCCGGCTGGCATCTGCCACTTGATTGGCCGTGGTGCCAACGACAGCGGCCTGGGGCACTGACGTAGAGGACGTGGTGGTGGTCGTGGTCGAGGTGCAGCCCACAAGTGCAGCGACCGCAACCGGCACTCCCCACTGGGCCCACCGACCCCAATGTTGTTCAACCAGTCGCTGTGCCACTGCCCTCATATACCGTCCTTTATTCAAAGCTCCGTCAAGACACCTGCTTGAGCGGGATGGTGCGCTGCTTGGCCATACGCTCGGCAGCACGCGTTCTGTCTTTCACATCTCCGGCCAGCTGTCCGCAGGCTGCATCGATATCGTCGCCACGGGTTTTGCGCACCGTGGTCACAATGCCGGCGTTGCTGAGGATGGAGGCAAACTCCGTCACTCGTGCCGAAGGCGAGCGCAGCAGCCCCGAAGCCGGGAAAGGGTTGAACGGGATCAAGTTGAACTTGCACCAGCTCTTGCCATCGCCACGCGCGCGCACCAACTCTATCAGCTGGCGCGCATGCTCCGGCTGGTCATTGACGCCGTCGAGCATGCAATATTCAAAAGTCAGAAAGTCGCGCGGCGCGAAGTCCAGATAGCGAACGCAGGCATCCAGCAACTCGGCAATCGGATACTTCTTGTTTAGCGGCACCAGGTTGTCGCGCAGCGGATCATTAGGTGCGTGCAGCGACACCGCCAACGCCACGGCGCAGTCCTGCGACAGGCGATCCATCATGGGCACAACACCCGAGGTGGACACCGTCACGCGGCGGCGCGACATGCCATAGCCGTGGTCATCCAACATGACCTTGAGCGCAGGAACCAGGGCACTGTAGTTCTGCAGCGGCTCGCCCATACCCATCATCACCACGTTGGAGATGACGCGCTCATCGGTGCCAAAGCGCTTGCGCAGCGAATGTTCGGCAAACCACAGCTGGGCGAGGATTTCGCCTGTGGTCAGATTGCGGCTAAAGCCCTGATGCCCCGTCGAGCAAAAGCGGCAGCCCACCGCACAACCGGCCTGGGACGAAACACACAACGTGCCGCGGTCGTCCTCAGGAATAAAAACGGATTCAACGGCATTGCCGTCACCCACATCGAACAGCCACTTCACGGTGCCGTCGGCCGAGACATGCTCGGTCACCACAGGCAGTGCGGTGATATGGGCCCGGCTTTTGAGCTTTTCGCGCAAGGACTTGGCCAGATCAGTCATCTGATCAAAGTCGGATGCGCCACGCTGGTGAATCCAGCGGAACAGCTGCGTCGCACGGAAACGCTTCTCCCCGAGCTGCTCGCAATAAGCGGTCAGTCCTTCGAGGTCAAAATCAAGCAAATTAGTCGTCATATCGGCAAGTGGCGAGGCGTCTTGTGAACGGGTGTTGCCACGCCGTGGCCAGCATCTCTTCGCTGACACCGGCCCCGCAATAGCGCGGCACAGGCATCAGCGAATGCATGCTGTAAAGCGAGCGTGGAATTAACGCGAGTACACGTTCATGCCGGGGAAGAAGAAGGCAACTTCCACAGCAGCAGTTTCAGCAGCGTCAGAGCCGTGCACGGCGTTGGCGTCGATGCTGTCGGCGAAGTCGGCGCGGATGGTGCCCTTCTCTGCCTTCTTAGGATCGGTAGCGCCCATCAGTTCGCGGTTTTTCAGGATGGCGTTTTCGCCTTCCAGAGCCTGGATCATCACGGGACCGGAGACCATGAAGTCAACCAGATCCTTGAAGAAAGGACGCTCCTTGTGGACCGCGTAGAACTGCTCGGCTTCTTGACGCGACAGGTGCACCAGCTTGGCAGCCACGATCTTCAGGCCAGCAGCTTCGAAGCGGGCGTAGATTTGGCCGATCACGTTCTTGGCAACTGCGTCGGGCTTGATGATGGAGAGGGTACGTTCGATAGCCATGATGATTAATTCCTAATCAGGGTTACTATGGTTTTTTGCCAAAAGAGCAAAACGGTTGATTTTAGCGGTGCTGCCAGAGACCTTGTAGGCCGGGCTGCACTGAAATACTGACAGCAGACGCTTTAGCGGCCGCCGCGACGACCTCCACCGCCGCCTCCAGGGCGGCGCTTGGCGTTCTGTCGGGCGCGCGAAAGGCTGTCGCTGCCGATATAGCCCACCGAGGTGCGCATGGGATCGGGCTGAGCAGCACTCCCACCAGAGCGGTTGCCCCCCTTGTTGCCGCGCTGACCGTCGCGAGGGTTCTGACCGAAGATGCCACTGGGTGCTGGACGATTGCCATCCCACTCACCGCGGCGCTGACCACCGCCTTCGCGGCGACCTTGAGACGCAGCCCCAAGTCCGTTGCCTCGCGCACCGCCACGAGCCGCATTGCTGCGGTTGCCTCGGTTATTTGCTCCGCGAGAACCGGCATTGCTGCGCTCGACGGGAGAGCGCTCTTTGACGCCGGCAGCCGACATCAAGGCTTGGATATCAGCCTGATCGAGCTCCACCCATGCGCCGCGCTTGAGGCCACGCGGCAGCATCATGGCGCCGTAACGAATACGGATCAGGCGGCTGACCGCATGGCCCACAGCCTCGAACATGCGTCGCACTTCGCGGTTGCGGCCTTCAGAAATGGTCACGCGGTACCAGCAATTGGCTCCTTCGCCACCGCCGTCTTCCACCGTGCCAAAGCTGGCTTCACCGTCTTCAAGCTGCACACCATCCAGCAGACGCTGCTTTTCTTCCTTGCTCAGCGCGCCCAGCACGCGGGCCGCATATTCACGCTCCAGACCGAAACGGGGGTGCATCAGCGAATTTGCCAGCTCACCCGAGCTGGTGAACAGAAGCAGACCTTCGGTGTTCAGATCCAGACGGCCGACCGATTGCCATTTGCCGTGCTGCAGCTTAGGCAGCTTGCGGAACACGGTGGGGCGGTTTTGCGGATCGTCGTGAGTCACCACTTCGCCTACAGGCTTGTGATAGGCAATCACGCGTGCGGGCGGTGGATCGATACGGAAGCGGATGGGCTGGCCGTTGACCTTGACGATGTCGCCAAACTGAATGCGCTGGCCGACGTGAGCGGGTTCGTTGTTGACCGAGATACGGCCTTCGAGAATCAACTGTTCCATCTCCAAACGCGAGCCCATGCCGGCCTGGGCCAGCACTTTGTGCAGCTTCGGCGAATCGACTTGTGGGGCCAGCACACGCTTGGCGGGCATGGCGCTGCCGTTTTCTTCTTCGTCGTCGAAGTCGCCCGAGATCACATCGGCAAAGTCGATGTTCTGACCTTTGGAGGACTTGGAGTCTTTTTGGGGCGCAGCACTTTGTACGTCTGCGCCGTCAGCTACTAAATCTGCAGCATCATCAGCGATGGCTTCCGCGCCCTGCTCTGCTGCAGCTTGCGCGGCTTCGGCACGGGCTTCTTCTGCATGCTTGCGAGCCAGCTTGGCTTCAGCAGCCTGGGTCTTTTTCACCCCCTGCTTGCGCACGGGTGCAGGCTTGCTCGCTGATGCGTCCTTGGGCTTGGCCACGCGGGGCTTGCGTACTTTTTTGGCCGGCTCGGCTTCTGGCGAAGCAGCTGCGGACTCTGGCATCGGGTTCGATGTCTCGTTGTTCATTCCGGTTTTCCTTCGGGGATGACGCCATCGTCATCCTCCACAGTTCGATCATGGGCTGGCACATCGTCATCGACTGCCAGCGAATTGTTCTTGTCCTGTACGGTCTCGTCCTCTTCGTCACCGTAGTCATCTTCGAGAAACGCCTTGAGCCCCACCCATTCGGCGCGACCTGTTTTATTGGCTGCCGGCTTGGACTCTGCCTCTTTGGCTTTAGCCAGCGCTGAAGGCTTGGGCCTCGGTTTGCTAGCCGGTTTGACAGCTGGCTCTGGCCCCGCTTCCACCTTCGTTTCCTGCGGCTCCAGCTCTATGCTTTCGATAGCTGGTTGCGCTTGCTCATCCTGCGTTTGAACCGCATTTAACTCAAACTCTTCGGCAAGTTCTCGCGCTGCACCCTGCGCAGACTCAAGCTCTTCAGCTGCTGCAAGCAACTCTGGCTGCGTCAGCAAGTCTGCAGCGCTCGCCTCAAATGCAGGCAGCTCTGATTCAGCCACTTGTTCTGCCGCTGCTTCTGCAACAACAGACTGTACAAATTCAGCTTCAGTCTGCACAACTTCAGCAGCCTCGGCATCTTGCTCGTCGGCAGAGGCTTCGCCAGCTTGCACCTGTGCATCCACTTCCACACCCTCGCCTGCTTCTGCGCCTTCAACCGCTTCGCCCTCTTCCCCATCCAGCGCCTTGAACAGGCTTTGCTGGGCCTGGGTTTCTTCCAGCATGGGCAGCTGATCCAGCGACTGCAGCCCCAGATCATCGAGAAACTGGCGAGTGGTAGCAAACAAGGCCGGACGGCCCACGGTTTCCCGGTGGCCAATGACTTCAATCCAGCCCCGGTCTTCAAGCTGCTTGATGATCAGGCTGTTCACGGTCACGCCGCGAATGTCCTCGATATCACCCCGCGTGACCGGCTGACGGTAGGCAATGATGGCCAGCGTCTCCAGCGTTGCACGCGTGTACTTGGGCGGCTTTTCGGGGTGCAGCTTATCCAGATACACACGCATTTCGGGGCGGCTTTGAAAACGCCAGCCCGAAGCCACCTGCACCAGTTCCACGCCCTTGAGGGCCCAGTCCTTTTGCAAGTCCAGCAGCAAATCCTTGATCGTATCCGAGCCCAGCACATCATCAAAAAGTGAGCGCAGTTCCCGCAGCGTCGCAGGCTGCGGTGCACAAATCAATGCTGTTTCAAGAACCCGCTTGGCATCTACCGTATTCATGGGCGCAGCGTTTCGGGAGCGGCTGTCGCACCAAGTGTGGTGGGACGCCAGATTCTAAGAAGTGAGGGAAGCGCCCCAGAGTTGCCATGCGAGTGATGGTCAGAGGCTTTCGGGCAGATTGTAACGCAGACCCCATAAATCCAGTGCTGCAGCCATGTCTTGCGGCAATGGCGCGTAGTGAACCATCGGCTGTTTCGTCACAGGATGCTCAAAAGCCAGCCTGAATGCATGCAGCGCCTGACGCTCCAGCCCCCCTTCGGGATGGCCGCCATACAACGCATCGGCAATCAGCGGGTGCCCCAGCGATGCCATGTGCACGCGAATCTGGTGCGTGCGGCCCGTGTGCAGCGTGCAGCGCACCAGGCTATGCGTTGCGTCACCATCCAGCAGATCAAAGTCCGTCTGTGCGGCCTTGCCGGGGTGCAGACTCAGGTCCACCACGGCCATGCGCAGGCGGTTGCGCGGGTCGCGGCCAATGGGTGCGCTGACTTCGCGGTGCTTGCGTGCACCCCAGTCCTTGTGAGCAATGGCCAGGTACTGACGACTCACATCACGCGCCGCAATCATTTTGATAAGCGCATCCATGGTGCTGCGGTTGCGCGCCACCACCATGAGGCCGCTGGTGTCCTTGTCCAGCCGATGAACAATGCCCGCACGCGGCACCTGGCGCGCTTTTTCGTCGCGCGCCAGCAGGCCGTTAAGCAGCGTACCCGTCCAGTTACCTGGCGCGGGGTGCACCACCAGACCCGCAGGCTTGTTGATGACCAGCAGATCGTCGTCTTCATAGACCACCTGCAAATCCATGGCTTCGGGCTGGAAGGCCATGGATTGCTGGGTGGGCCGCATTTCCACGCAGAGCTTGTCGCCCACAGCCACCTTGGCCGAGGGCTTGACCAGCACCTTTCCGTTGAGGGTGACTGCTCCATCGGCCAGCAGTTGCTGCAGATAGCTGCGCGAGAACTCTGACACGCCCTGCGCCAGCGCCTTGTCGGCACGCTGGCCGTGAAGCTCGGCTGTGACACTCAGCTCGCGCTGCTCGACCTCTGGTCCGCCAACAGCGTCTTCGGCCGACTCGTCCCAGCTGGATTCAGCGGTATCTGTCATGCTCTGCGCCTCAGAAGACACAAGCCCCTGCAGGGCAGGGGCTTGAGAGGCTTGTTTACGTTGTCCAGCCATGCTCAGCGCGAAGGCAGGTAACGCGATGGGTCAACAGGCTTGCCCTGGCGACGCACTTCAAAGTGCAGCTTGACGCGGTCGGCGTCGGTGCTGCCCATCTCGGCAATCTTCTGGCCCTTTTTCACCGATTGATCTTCCTTGACCAGCAGCGACTGGTTGTGGGCATAGGCCGTCAGATAGGTGTTGTTGTGCTTGAGGATGATCAGGTTGCCGTAGCCACGCAGGCCTGCACCTGCATACACAACGCGACCATCAGCCGCTGCAACCACGGGGTCACCGGCCTTTCCAGCGATGTCGTAACCCTTGTTGCGCGCTTCGTCAAAACCAGCAATCAGAGAACCGCTGGCTGGCCAGATGAAATTCACATCGTCTGCACCCTTGGCCACAGGCGTAGTAGTCGCCGGTGTCGATGGCACAGGCGCTGCAGTAGCTGCCGGCGCTGTCGTCGCCGCCGTACTTCCGCTGCCCACCACCACAGGAGCCACGGCGCGTCCGGAGCCGCTCGAGCCGACGGATGCATCACGTCCTGGTGGCACTACGCGCACCACCTGACCGACTTCGATCACATTCGGATTGTCCAGATTGCTCCAGCGAGCAATGTCTTTCCAGCTCTGACCATGTTCGAGGCCGACTCTGATCAGCGTGTCACCGGGCTTGATGGTGTAGTAACCTGGCTTGCCCGCGTTTTCTGCACCAGGCAGCGATTTGACGTCCACAGTGGACGATGAGGAGGCCGACTGTCCGCGATCCTCCACAGGAGCCCTGTTTGCTTGGGTAGAGCAACCGGCCAGGATGACACCCGCCAGCACAGCCGTTCCCAATGCACCAAGACTTCGCGATACCAACATAAGCTATTCCCTTCTAGGCGATCCCCGATTTTAGAGGGACAAAGTTGACTGCTTCCAAAACTGTCTGCGTAAACCCGTGTGAACTCTTGTCAATCACCAGCAGAGCCTGCTTGCCTGCTCCCACCACCACCGGCGCGACCAGTCGTCCTCCCACAGCCAGCTGCTCACACCACTGCAGCGGAACTGCGTCACCGCCAGCTGCAGAAATAATGCCAGCGTAAGGAGCTCCGGTCGCGAAGCCCGCCATACCATCCCCAAGGATCAGGTGCACATTGGACAGGCGCATGGGACGCAGATTGGCTCGCGCCTTTTCATGCAATCCACGCAAACGTTCTATCGAATAAACCTCTTTGGTCACCATGGACAAGACAGCCGCCTGATAGCCGCAGCCCGTGCCGACCTCCAGCACACGCCCCTGTCCGCTACGGGCAGCATCACTATCTAGCAGCAGCTCAATCATGCGAGCCACCACACTGGGCTTGGAGATGGTCTGCCCTAGACCAATGGGCAAACTCGTGTCTTCATACGCCTGATTGACTAGGGCACTATCGACGAAGCGGTGGCGCTCCACCGTAGCCATTGCCTGTAGCACCGCAGCATTTTTCACGCCTGAAGCACCAATGCGCTGAGCCATGCGGGCTCTCACGGTCGAAGAGTCCAGCCCGACCCCCGCTGGCGCAGCAGCCACGCGAAGCGGATTGATAGACCGAGGGGCCTGGGGCGAACGAGCAGCGCCCATTCCCGTCTGAACGGAACGCGCAATCCAGCCAGGCACCTGGGGCGAACGACGCTCACTCACGATGCTGCCGCCTGTTTTTCAACCTGCCCCATCAGCTTGCTGGCAGTCTGAGCCCAGTAACCGAGGTTTTCATGATCGGTCAAATCGACCTTCAGCGGCGTCATGGCCACATGACCATGGGCCGTGGCATGAAAGTCCGTGCCTTCGGAATCATCCTTGGCCGCGCCCGCGCTGCCGATCCAGTACATGGTCTCACCACGCGGGCTTTGCTGCACCACGGCCTGCTCAGCCGAGTGACGCCGCCCCAGACGGCACAGCTTGACGCTCTTGAGTGCATCCAGCGGCATATTGGGAATATTCACATTCAACAGCCAAGGCAAAGCACCAATCAACTGCTGGCTTTGCATGTCCTGCACCATCTGGCGCGCGGTGGCCGCTGCAGCCTCCAGCTCGGCCCAGCCTTTGTCGACCTGCGAGAAGGCAATCGACGGAATGCCAAAAAGATAGCCTTCCATGGCAGCGCCAACGGTGCCCGAGTAAATCGTGTCGTCACCCATATTGGCGCCGTTATTGATGCCCGAGACCACCAGATCAGGCCGGTAGCCCAGCAAGCCCGTCAGCGCAATATGCACGCAGTCGGCGGGCGTGCCGTTCACATAGCGAAAGCCGTTATAGGCCTTGTGCACATACAGTGGCGCATTGAGCGTCAAAGCGTTCGACTTGGCACTGTTGTTGTGCTCGGGAGCCACCACCTCCACGTCCGCCACGGTGCGCAGCGCATCGTGCAAAGCCACGATACCGGGGGCCTGAAAGCCGTCGTCATTGCAAATAAGAATCTTCATGGATGAGGCGGATTGTAGGCGGCTCCAAGGTCACAACAGAGACACGCTGCATTCGCACCACACTTCTATCATCGGCTGGACAATTCCATCCCCCATCTCACACTCAGAAGATCCGGAGACACGATATGCATGCATGGCTTTGCACCACCCCAACCGGGGTCGAGACCCTGCAATGGACCGAGCAGCCCACACCCCAGCCAGGCCCCGGCCAGGTACTGCTGGAGGTCAAGGCCGCCAGCCTGAACTTTCCCGACCTGCTGATCGTGCAGAACAAGTACCAGATCAAGCCCCCTCTGCCCTTTGTGCCCGGCTCGGAATACGCGGGCGTAGTACAGGCCGTGGGCGAAGGGATCGAGCATCTCAAGGTGGGCCAGCCTGTGGCCTGCCTTTCGGGCACAGGCGGCTTTGCTACCCATACGCTAGCACCTGCCGCAATGTGCATGCCGCTTCCAGGCAATTTTCCGTTTGTAGATGCCGCAGCCTTCATCATGACCTATGCCACCAGCCACCATGCGCTGATCGACCGCGCCCAGCTCAAGGCGGGCGAGACTGTGCTGGTGCTGGGCGCAGCAGGCGGTGTGGGCACGGCTGCCATCCAGATTGCCAAGGCCGCCGGTGCCCGCGTGATTGCCGCCGCATCGAGCGACGAAAAATGCGCGCTGTGCAAGAAACAAGGAGCGGACGCCACAATCAACTACAGCCAGGGAGATCTGCGCGAAGCCATCAAGGCCGCCACCGATGGCAAAGGCCCCGATGTGATCTACGACCCCGTGGGTGGTGATTTTGCCGAGCCCGCGTTTCGCTCGATCGCCTGGCGCGGTCGCTATCTGGTGATCGGCTTTGCCTCCGGCCCCATTCCCTCGCTGCCGCTGAATCTGCCGCTGCTCAAGGGTGCCTCACTGGTCGGCGTGTTCTGGGGCGACTTCGCCAAGCGCGAGCCACAGAACAACGCGGCCATGATGCAGGAGCTGGCCCAATGGTACGCACAGGGCAAGATCAAGCCTGTGATCGACCGCACCATGCCCATGAGCGAGCTGTTCGCCGCCTATGAGCGCATGGGCTCACGCCAGGTGCAGGGCAAGCTGGTACTGGTCAACACCTAAAGACCTCCTGACGGGCTGACAAGCGCCTCTACACACCCGTCAACTCAGGGCAAAGCAAGCCGCTCAAGGCAATGGAGCGCGCCCTCAGTTCGCCAAAGCACTGCGGCATACTCCTGCCATGCAACAGATACTGGCTTCCCGCTCCGCACCCTCACAGCAGCAGCCATCAACAAAGCGCTTGCTGTGGGCTGCCCTGCTGAGCCTGGCGCTGAGCGCCTGCAGCCTTCCCCCTCAAACGGATCGTCCTTCATCGCACGCCTTGAGCAGCGAGCAGGCTCTGCAAACCCGCCTGGGACAAGCCCTGGAGCCTCTGCAACAACAGCATCCAGGAAAAAGTGGCATTCATATGCTGGCGGATGCCCATGATGCCTATGCCGCTCGCGCCCTGCTGGCCCGCACAGCAGAGCGCACACTGGACGTTCAGTACTACATCTGGCGCAACGACACCACGGGCCACCTTCTGCTCAACGAGTTGCTGCACGCAGCCGACCGCGACGTGCGTGTACGCCTGCTTCTGGACGATGGCGGCACCAGTGGCATGGACGCCATCTTGTCCGCTCTGGATCAGCACCCCAATATCGAAGTACGTTTGTTCAACCCCTTTGTGTTGCGCACGCCCAAAGCCATTGGCTACCTGACTGACTTCGCGCGAACTCAGCGGCGCATGCACAACAAAAGCTATACCGCCGATTCCACGATCTCTATCGTTGGCGGGCGCAATATTGGCGATGAGTACTTTGCCGCCACCGACGGCGTACTGTTTGCTGATCTTGACGTGGTGGCCGCAGGAAGTGTCGTCAAAGAGATCGCGGCCGATTTCGACCGCTACTGGAACAGTCCGTCGGCATATTCGACTTCCAGCCTGCTTCCCGACATGCCCCAGCAGGCCAAGGAAAAAGTCTATGAGGGCCTTCGTACGGATGTTCAGCGCTCAGAATCCCAGGCTTATGCCGAAGCCGTGCACAACAGCCGCTTCAGCACCGACCTGCTGGCAGGAAACCTGCCCATGCAATGGGCTGAGACCTCACTGGTCAGCGACGACCCTGCCAAGGTACTGCGTCATGCACGCCCTGAAGACCTGATGCTCTCCCAGCTAACACCAGTCATCGGTGAGCCGCATCAGCTTTTGGAGGTGGTTTCCCCCTATTTCGTACCCACACAAACAGGGGTCGATGCTTTTGGCAAATTGCGTCAGCAAGGCATACGCGTACGCATTCTGACCAACAGCCTTGAAGCCACCGATGTCGTCGCAGTCCATGCAGGCTATGAAAAGTACCGCAAGCCCTTGCTGAAAACTGGCGTAGAGCTTTATGAAATGCGCAGCCAGATTGAACTGCGCCCCAAGGCAGCCCGGTCCGCCTCGACTCCCCAGCAGCCCCGTCGCAATTCGCCTTCGCCAGCAGCGTTGAGCGGCAGCGGTGCCAATTCCACTCCCGGCAGCTCAGGCGCCAGCCTGCACGCCAAGACTTTTGCCATTGATGGCCAGCGCCTGTTTGTCGGCTCATTCAATTTCGATCCACGCTCGGCCGTCATCAATACCGAAATGGGGGTCGTCATCAAAGACCCCGAGCTGAGCCAGCAGATCTCACAAAACCTGGACAAGCACCTGCCGCTAATGGCCTACAAGGTCGAGCTTAATGAAAGCAACAGGCTGACCTGGACTGGTCAGAACCCGCAAGCCCCCCATGAAATCCAGCGCTTTGACACAGACCCTGGTACGAGTTGGTTCAAGAGATTGATGGTTCGCATCATGAGCTGGCTCCCCATCGAAGGTCTGCTCTGACAGCCCATAGCCCATGGACGGAAGGCTGTGACGCCCGCAGCCTTCTTGAGTTCACTTCAGTCCAGTCGAATCGACGGCCTCAGTCGCGCATTCATCAGATCAATCAGCCAGAGCAGACCGCCGCGCCAAAAGCCGTAAATGCGTGCCTGGTGTGATCGGTACAGCATGATGTGACTGAGCATGGCCAACCGCCCCCGGATCACACCACCATTGAACAGGCCGAACTTGCCCAGAGAACCATAGGCGTCGTAATGCGCAAGCGACACCAGCGCACCGAAGTCTCTGTAGGCAAACCCCACGGACTTGGCCCCCGGACGTTCCAGCACATGAGGCAAGGTCTCAATCAAATAACGGGCCTGCTGATGTGCCACCTGAGCCGTAGGAGGCAAAGGCACCTCATGACCCGGCAAGGTGTAGCTTGCGCAATCGCCCAGCGCATAAATATCCGGATCACTGGTCTGCATCTCGTCATTGACCAGGAGTTGATTGCTGCGCGTGGTCTGCAAGCCCAGTTGCGTCAGGAATTCCGGAGCTTTCACACCTGCTGCCCAGACTCTTAAGCCTGCAGGGATGAGCTCACCATTAGCCAATTCAAAGCCTTCAGTCGTTGCACGGCTGACACGCCCTCCCAGCACAACCGAGACACCGAGCGCCTGCAGGCGCACGCGAGTCGCTTCCGATATCTCTTCCGGAAAGCTGGGCAGCAAACGCAAGCCAGCCTCAATCAGCACAATGCGAAACTTCGCTGCCGCCCCCAGCACGCCATAAGCCCGAGCACTTTCTGCCAACTGCACAAGCTCAGCGGCCAACTCCACCCCTGTGGCACCACCACCCACAATGGCAACCTGGAGTTGCTCACCGCTGGTCATGCACCGCAGCATGCGCAAGCGTATTTCCTGATTGAAGGCATCCGCCTTGCGGCGGGAATCGATCATGAAGCAATGCTCATTCACTCCCGGCGTTCCAAAGTCATTGGCCCCACTGCCTACAGCAATAACCAGCTTGTCATAAGGCAAGCGCCTGCCAGCCACAAGGACACGACCATCAGGAGCGTGGATAGGAGCCAGCAATATTTCGTGCGCTTCTCGATCCAAGCCACACATCTCGCCAGGCTGATAGGCAAATTTGGCGTCTGCAGCTTGGGCCAGATAGGTAGTCTGCTGCTGTGCCAGATCCCTAGTACCAGCCGCAATGGTGTGCAGCATGGGCTTCCAGACATGGGCGGAGTCACTGTCCACCAGCGTCACGGTATCCACACATGTGCTTTTGAGCTTGCCAAATGCAGTCGCCACTTCCAGCCCGGCAACGCCGCCCCCCACAACCACAATCCGCGCGCCCCCGTTTCGAGCCTGACGAGGCAGCGCATGCCCCTTCTCTTGCTCCTGCGGTAAGAGCTGCTCGCTCCGCTCTGCTTGATTGCCTGCAATTTCCATGAACGCCCCTACCATACGCCTGAATTGACGAAATGCCAGATCACTTCGCTTGTCTGGCTCGCATTGATTGTTCTTCAATTTTTATAGCAAGAAAACCAATAGGGTTAAGGACTAAACAGCTAAAATATATCTTTTATAAGACTTGTACCGTACGAACGCAAGTCTGAGCACCCATGTATTGCCTTGGTCTTACAAAAAGAGGCCAATACCATTGCCACACATTGCTGGTTAGCTATCAATTTATTCACTGCCTTGCATTTCTAAAAGGCTCGAAAAGCACTTGAGCAAGAGACGCTTGCCAATGCATTACAAAACCGCTGTCGCAACCATGAATTTTTCTTTTGTCAATATATGAAACATATATTCCACCTATGATCCCTCCGCATGGGAATCGTCAAAATTTCAGATCACTTGCACGACCAGATTCGTGTTTCCAGTGCGGCCCTGGGTCGTTCCATTAACGCCCAAGTCGAGCATTGGCTGCGTGTAGGCCAACTAGCAGAGCATCACCCTCAGCTCAATTACGAGGGCATTTGCGCCCTGCTCTTGCAAGAGGCCCAGAGTCTGGTTGCACAGGCAGAGCCCGGTTTTGAAGTCGATCGCAGCATTCGCCGCCCTCGCACCGAACGTTTGTCAGGAGGCCTGCAATGAAGCGCGGCAAGCAAAAAGTCGTCCCCATCAACGACGCATCCGATATTTACCTCTCTCGCAAGGCTGGGGGTCTGGCTGCCAAAGTGCTGGCCATGCTGACACCTCATGTCCAGCCCGGCGTCAGCACCGAACACCTGGACAAGCTCTGCCACGACTACATCGTCAACGAGCTGAAATGCGTACCGACCAACGTGGGCTACTACGGCTTTCCCAAAACGGTGTGCACTTCCGTGAACCACGTGGTCTGCCACGGGATACCGGACGCAGGGCAAATCCTCAAGGAGGGAGACATCGTCAACGTAGACGTTGCTGTGACAACACCCGAAGGCTGGATAGGGGACACGAGCCGCATGTACTACGTCGGCCAGCCCAGCAATCTGGCCAGGCGTCTGGTCAATACGACTTATGAGGCGCTGGTCGCTGGCATTCATGCTGTCAAGCCAGGCGCCACACTGGGCGATGTGGGGCACGCCATTCAGTCAGTAGCCCAGCGCGAGCGCTTTTCTATCGTGCGCGACTATTGCGGTCACGGCATTGGCAAGGTCTACCACGACGAGCCACAGGTGCTGCACTACGGCACCCCCGGCCAGGGGCTGGTGCTGCAGCCCGGCATGATCTTTACCATTGAGCCCATGCTCAACGCAGGCAAGGCTGCCACACGCGAGCTGTCCGATGGCTGGACGGTCATCACCAATGACAAGGCTCTTTCTGCACAGTGGGAGCATATGGTCGTGGTCACCGAAACCGGCTTTGATGTATTGACCGCCTGGCCAGAAGGCACGGGCGACTACCCGGCTATCTAAGCAACCGAACCCACAGGCTGTGGGGGCCATTTTGACGCATCACCTGTTCGCACAGCCTGCAGCCTTTGACAAGGCTGCGCCAAATGCGCATAGGGCTTTGCATATCGATCAGGCTGCGGCTGCCCCAACAGGTTCTACAGTCACCACCATGACAAATTACCTGTACCTGGGGCTGGCCATCATCTGCGAAGTGATTGCCACGTCGTTTCTGGCTCGCTCGGACGGCTTCACCAAACTACCTCCTACCGCCATCGCTCTCACCGGCTATTCCATTTCCTTTTATCTGCTGTCATTGACGCTGCGAACCGTACCGACTGGCGTGGCCTATGCCATCTGGTCCGGTGTCGGCATCGTGTTGGTGACTGCAGTTGCCTATTTCTGGCAAGGCCAGAAGCTCGATGCCCCGGCTCTGGCTGGCATGGCCATGATTGTGGGCGGCGTCCTTGTGATCAATCTGTTCTCGAGCACTGCGGGTCACTGATCGGATTCGTCGCCAAAGTCATTCGCAGATACCGTCAAGTCCTGCAACCACTGCATGCTCGCTCGCAACTCCTCAGGGCGGATTTCATGAGCGCCTGGATACTCGTGATAGCTCAGTTGCAGAGGCAGTGCTGCAAGGCGGTCACGCACAGCATGCGCACTGGTCAAAGGGATCACATTGTCATAACTGCCGTGACTGACCCAAGCCGACTTGCCTGCAAAAGCCGCAGCAGGCGCATGCAGCGATGCAATCTCGGGCAGCAAACGGCTATGCCAGACCACCACCCCACGCAAGGACTGTGGCTGGGTCAGCAACTGGCTCAGTGCCATGATGCCGCCCTGACTAAAGCCACCCAGCACAATGCGTTCTGGCGGAATGCCCAGTTGCGAGGCGGCGGTCTCCACCGTCTGCTGCACCAGGATTCGCGCCTGCTGCTCCTGAGGCACATTGATATGGCGCGTGCCATCAGCATCTACCGTGAACTGGAACCAAGCATAGGCACCCATGCCCATGGCAAAAGGTGCACGCAGACTGAGTACATGGAACTGAGGTGGGACATAGGGAGCCAGTCCAAACAGGTCCTGCTCATTGCTTCCCACTCCATGCATCAGCACCAGCAGCCAGGTCTGCTGACCGGCTACGGCTTGCGCGGGTCGCTCCAGATAAGTCAAAGGCAAGGTGTTCATGACACACTCCGAAGGCAGCTTGATATGGAATAAATTTTGAAAAAACAGGCTGTAGCGCTTTTGTATTCTGCGCTTATAGCTATCAAATCAATATAGCGCAGACCCGCCGGCACACGTCATACAGTGCTTGTAACAACAACCGAAAATTCGCAAAATCATCAAAAAAAGAGCATTTAGCGCCAGCCATCTCTTGTTTTCATCTCAAAAACCATCTAAAAACAAGTATTAACAAGCACCATGTGCTCCTATTATTTGAGCTTTGATGGTTTTTAAGACACTGTTTCGAGATCGCACGCCCGCGCTCAATCGAGCACTCTTGCCCTCAGTGCCTTGACGCCCGAGCGCAAGCTCTTGCTTTGCAAGCGCCTTTGCTGCGAGCCCCAGGTTGGCTTGGTTGCCTTGCGTGGTTTGGGAGGAAGAGCCACAGTGGCTACCAGTGCATTCAGGCGCTCCAAGCCATCCCACAGATTGTGTTCCTGCGTGCGGTATTTCTGCGCCTTGATGACAAGCACACCTTCGGTCGAGATACGCGAATCGCCCAGCGACAGCAGGCGCTGCTGAACATCGGCCGGCAAACGCGAAGCCCGGATGTCAAAGCGCAAATGCACGGCACTGGCAACCTTGTTGACGTTCTGCCCTCCCGGCCCCTGCGAGCGCACAGCACTCCACTGCACGTCATCCTCGGTCAACTCAAAAACCAGAGGATTGCTCATGGCAGAGCCCGCTGCAATGCAACGCAAAAGGCTGCTGGGTTTTCATGCTGTGCCCAGTGCCCCGCACCAGCCATGACCTGCCAATGCAATACACCGGAGCACTTGCTGCGCATCAGGCTCTGCAACTCGTCAAGACGCCCCTCATACAGTGGGTCGTGCTCGCCGTAAATAGCTGCAACTGGTAGTTTGATGTGAGCCAGAGCCTGGCTCAGCACATCGGTGCGTGACAGCCTTCTGCGCGGCAAGCGATCGCGAGCGACATTGAGTGCATGCAGCGCCAGCGTCTCGTCATCAATCAGGCTCTCGTCATGCAGCATGAGAGCCGCAATATTGTGATGATGGGCACGCATCTGCGCCTGCTGGCCCTCCAAGTGCCGCCATCCCAGCAAGCGCACGGTTCGACCCTCGGTCATCCCCATGCCGGGAGCGCCCACCACAAGCAGACGCTGCACCAGCTCTGGAAACTCCGCAGCCAGCAGACCAGCCGCCATGCCGCCAAAAGAAAAGCCCACCAAGTCACAGACGGGCCCGGTATTCGCCCCTTCACCCACATTACCCAGCAACTGCTCAATGCCACAAGCCAGAGGCTGCAGCAACGTATCCACATCCATGCCGCCAGGCACACGATCGGACTCGCCGAAACCGGGCAAGTCGGCCAGCCACAGGGTATATCCAGCCTCGGTCAACGGCTCAATCACGCGCAGCCAATGCGTCCAGCTTCCGCTGCCACCATGCAGCATTACCAGTGGCAAACCCTTGCGCACAACACCTTCAGGAGGCTGCCAGCCATGCCAGACCATGGCTCCGCTGTCGGCTTCTGAGCCAAGGCGAGTCTGCACACGCTGCGCCTGCGCTTTCAAGCGGGCAATCGCAGGCGGCACGGCAATCCCCAGCTCATGCGATACCTGCTCTAGCGAACAGGCCTGTTCCGCAGCCACGCTCACCACTGGGCCACCGCATCAATGGCCAAGCCGTAGCCAGCCACGCCAAAACCACACATCACAGCCCGCGCCGTGGCCGACAGGTAGGAGTGGTGCCTAAAGCTTTCACGCGCATGAACATTGCTGATATGCAGCTCCACCAACGGCACAGCCGTTCCCTTGACGGCATCGAGAATAGCCACACTGGTATGGGTGTAAGCAGCAGCATTGAGGACCAATGCCTGCAATTGCCCCTGTGCGTGCAGACGGCCGGCTTCGTGAATCCAGTCCACCAGTTGCCCTTCATGGTTGCTTTGTCGGAACTCCAGGCTGAGGCCGTGGCGCGTGCAAGCATCTTCACAAAGCTTCTGCACATCTGCCAACGTCGCAGAGCCGTAAATAGCCGGCTCACGCATCCCCAGCAAATTGAGATTGGGACCATTGAGGACATAAACGGTTTTCACGGGAAAGCACTCCTGTTGTTATGACTGCTCCGGATTATGCGATTGCAGAGCCCTGCATGCAGGCATAAAAAACGGCTGCAAGAGCAGCCGTTAAGTGGAGCACGATTGTTCACGCGCATTACCGACGATGGTGGTGGTGGTGATGGTGTCGATGTCCATGCCAGCGCGGCCCTCCTCGGTAATAGCCTGGTCCCGGCACCACCATTACAGGAGCGGGCCGGTACACCGGGGGCGGCGGAGCGTAATACACAGGTGCAGGCGGCGCATAGTAAACAGGACGCGGGGGCACATAGACCGGAGCCGGAGCCATATATGGTGTGGCATAGACAGGAGCACCAACACCCACAGCCACGCCTGGCACACCAATACCAACGGAGAAGCTGACGCCGCCATGGGCATGTGCACCCGCTGCTGCCATCAGGCCTGCAACAGCCAATGAACCCATGGCCAGCCAGCGGGCTACGCGGGGGGAAGTGCTTCCGTACATCACAATCTCTCCTCTATGGATGAAATTCATTGAGCGAGCCAACGAGCACATGCGCTCAAGCCGCCTTGGCTTCTAACGTTTCAGACTCCTGTCAGGATGGCATAGTTCCTCAAAAAGATTGTGTCCAAATGCACATCCTGCAAAACAGCAGTGTCCGCAGGACAATATGAGGTCATGACAGCCAGCCTAAAATGCTGCGATGAGCTCTGCTGACGCCTCCAAATCCCACAACGCCGCTCCCGAAGCGGTCAAGCCCACCAACTTCCTGCGCCAGATTATTGAATCGGATCTGGACAAGGGCACTTATGCCTCCCGTCACTGGGGTGGCACGCCCGGCGATGCCCAGCATCACCAGAGCGGCCAGGTGGATGAAGCCAAGATTCGCACCCGCTTTCCGCCGGAGCCCAATGGCTACCTGCACGTCGGTCATGCCAAGTCTATCTGCCTGAACTTCGGTCTGGCACGCGACTTTGGCGGCGTCTGCCACCTGCGCTTTGACGACACCAACCCTGAAAAAGAAGATCAGGAATACGTGGACGGCATCATTGATGCTGTCAAATGGCTGGGCTTTGACTGGAAGGATGCAGATGGTCACGAGAACCTCTACTTTGCCAGTAACTACTTCGAATTCATGCACCGCTGCGCGGTCTACCTGATCGAGCAAGGTCTGGCCTATGTGGACGAGCAGTCTGCCGAGGACATGAAAACCAATCGCGGCGACTTCACTCGCCCCGGCGTGAACAGTCCCTTCCGCGACCGCTCCGTGGCCGAAAACCTGCAGCGCTTTGCCGACATGAAGGAGGGCAAGCTGCCCGATGGCGCCGCCGTGCTGCGCGCCAAGATCGACATGGCTGCGCCCAATATCAATCTGCGCGACCCAGCCATCTACCGCGTGCGCCATGCCGAGCACCACAACACCGGCAACCAGTGGTGCATCTACCCGATGTATACCTTTGCGCACCCCATTGAGGATGCCTACGAGCACATCACCCACTCCATATGCACGCTGGAGTTTGAAGACCAGCGTCCCTTCTACGACTGGCTGCTGAATCACCTGCGCGAAGGCGGCCTGATCGATGCGCCTCAGCCTCGTCAGTACGAGTTCTCGCGCTTGAACCTGACCTATGTCATCACCAGCAAGCGCAAGCTCAAGCATCTGGTGGACAACAACTTTGTCACCGGCTGGGATGACCCCCGCATGCCTACCGTGGTCGGCCTGCGCCGTCGTGGCTACACACCGGCATCCATCCGTAACTTCTGCGAACGCATTGGTGTGACCAAGGACTACGCCTGGATCGACTACGGCACGCTGGACGGCTGCCTCCGAGAAGACCTGGAAAGCAAGGCACACCGCGCCATGGTGGTGCTGGACCCGGTCAAACTTGAGCTCACCAACTGGGCCGAAGTTTTTGGCAATGCCGATCACCTGGAGCAATGCTCTTTGCCTGCCCTGCCTCACGCAGCGGAAGGTGAAGCAGTGCCCGAGCGCCACTTCACTCTGGGTCGCGAGGTCTGGATCGAGCGCGAAGACTTTGCAGAAGTGCCGCCCAAGGGCTATAAGCGCCTCTTTCCCGGCAACAAGGTGCGCCTCAAAGGCGGCTATGTGATCGAGTGCACGGGCGCCGAAAAGGATGCAGATGGCAATGTGAGCAAAGTCCTTGCCACTGTGGTGCCCGACACCAAGAGCGGCACTCCTGGTGCCGACAGCGTCAAGGTCAAGGCCGCCATCACATGGGTGGGTGTGGCCGATGGCGTGCAAGCGGAAGTGCGCATGTATGACCGCCTGTTCACCGATCCCCAGCCTGATGCCGGTGGCAAGGACTTCCTGACCCTGCTGAACCCCGACAGTCTCAAGGTCGTGACCGCTTATGTCGAGCCTTCGCTCAAGGTCGCACAGCCTGATGACAAGTTCCAGTTCGAGCGCTTTGGCTACTTTGTGGCAGACCGTCACGATCACACGACAGACAAGCCGGTGTTCAACAAGATTACCGGTCTCAAGGACAGCTGGGGCAAGTAGTACCCCGTCCTGAGCCATCAAAGGCTGCCGTTTTTCGGCAGCCTTTTTTTGTTTGCACTCATTTATGCAGTACCTTCAGTACTTTGAGCAGATACCAGCAATATGCATCAACTTCCGCACTGATATCCCTCTATAAGCTCTCGTTTTTCTTTTAGATCACTGAATAACGCCATCTAAAAATATTGATGGCCAAAAGAGTTTGAAACCATCCAAGGAACGTAATGAATAAGAAAGCAGGCGCAGGAATTGCGGCAGCCATCGCCGTCATCGTGGCAGGCACATTGGGCACTAGCTACTACATGGGCACAAAGCTGCAGCAAAGCTTCACCGAAGGGCTTGCCAAAGGGGAAGAGCACGGCGTCAAGATCCAGATCGCCAGCTATGAGCGCGGGGCCTTCTCTTCCACAGCAAAAACCATCTGGACCCTGAACAACAGCAGTGACCCCGTACAGTTCACCGCAGAGCACAAAATCAACCACGGCCCCTTGCCTATGGGCCATGCTGCAGAAATCCATACTCGCTTCAATCTTCCAGACGACACCGATCCCGCGCTGAAGACCGCTCTCAATGGCCGCTCACCTCTGGAGGTCGAAACCAAGGTCGGGTGGAGCCGCGCCAGCACCAGCGTGATGACTTCGCCAGCCGTCAACACACAGTTCAAGGACAGCGAGATGAACTGGGGCGGCATGAAAGTCATCTGGGACATGCCAGCGGATATGAAAGCCGCGAAAGGAAATGCTCATTTCGCCGGCCTGCAATTTAAGGATGAAGAAGGCAGTGTGAGCCTGGACAAAGCCGAGATGCGCTTTGACGTCAAGCAGCCTCAGGGCCAGAAATTTTGGACCGGCCCCTTTGCGATGACGATTGCCAAGATTGCAGCCTCCAAACAGGAGGAGGAAGGCAAGACCTCTTCCAGCCAGTTTGCAGAGATCTCCATGGATTCAGACACCGTTCTCCAAGGGGATGTCGTTCAGATGTCTTTGAAAACAAGCATCAAAACGGCCAAGCTAGAAGACAAGCAGGCCGACGATCTGGTGCTGGACATGGCCTTCAACAATATCGATACCAACTGGATCAACCAGGTCATGGAAATGAGCAAGCGCAATAATCCGCTGCTTGGCTCAAGCGATGAGGAGTCCGACGAAGCTCGCTCCGATGACGAGTCCACGCTTGACCTGCGCACCAACATGCTCAAGTCACTGACGCAAGCACTGGCCCGTCACCCTGAGATCGAGTTCAAACGTCTGTCCATGCGCACGCCCGACGGAGTGAGTGAGTTTTCGGCCGCGATTCAATATCTGGGCGATGGCCAAACCATGGGCAACCTGATGCAGGACCTGAAGGTCAGCCTCAAGGCCGATATGCCAAAGCCCTTCATGGAAAACATGCTGCTTTCTCGCAAGCGCTCCAGCTTGCTGGCTGCTTTCGAAGGTGATGGCGACTACAGCAGCGAAGACCTTGAAGAAGCGGCCAAAGTGCAAGCTCAGGCCAGTCTTGAAATGCTCACAGAGCAAGGGATTTTTGCCGAGCAGGATGGAAAAATGCGCACTGATATTGCCTTTACAAAGGGTGAGTTCCACGTCAATGGCAAGCCACTCAACCCCGAAGGATCCGCAGTGCTGATGGGCGAAGCGCTGGAATAAGGCCTTGCAACCTGGATGCTGACCGTTCTCGCCATATTGATCCTGGTGCTGGTCATTGTCTTTTTGATCATGCGCTAGCTGCGCCTCTGCAGCACACGTCCATACCGCGTGTGCTGCGAGACACGTTCATTCGCATGAGCCTGGCGCAAGGCTCGCGCGCATCAAAGCTCATGACTGTCAATTCATGCTATGGTTCTAGTAACTTAAAGCGCTTGATACATATAGTCTAGAAGCCTTTTTGATGCCTAAAACCATGACTTTCCACAGCACTTTCGACAGGCGCAAACTCCTTCAGTCTTTGGGCATGGCAACCGGCCTTGCCAGCATTCCCAGCTGGGCTACCCCTGCTGGTGCCGATAGCCACGTCTGGCCACAAGACAGCCGAGTCCCTGGCGGCATTGCACGTCTTTCGTTAGGTCCATCCCCCGAGCGTCCGCGCCTGCGTTTTAACGAAGCCCCAGTGCTTGTGACCGGCGACATGATTGAATGGACTGCTTTGATCGGCCTTCCTCTGGCCACCGCTCCTGGCGAATACAGCCTGCCCGTTGAAATCGACGGCCAGTCACAGCAAAAGCGCTTCATTGTTCAAACTAAAAAATATGTAGAGCAGCGCCTCAAGGTCTCACCGAAGACCGTAGACCTCTCCCCCGAAGACAACGCACGCTACGAACGCGAAGCCGCCCATCAAAAGACGGTCATGGCGACTCTCAGCGAGCCTCCTGCGCTGGGTAGCCTGCAAATGCGTGTCCCTGTGCCGGGACGCCGCTCCAGCTCTTTTGGGCTGCGCCGCATCTTCAACGGACAGCCCCGCAATCCACACAGCGGCATGGACATTGCGGCCGCAACCGGTACTCCAGTGCGCTCCCCACTCCCCGGAAAAGTCATTGATATTGGCGATTATTTTTTTAATGGCGGCACTGTTTGGCTGGACCATGGAGGCGGCTTGCTGTCCATGTATTGCCACCTGAGCCAGATCGACTGCAAGCTCGGCGACCGGCTGCAGACAGGAGATGCTTTTTGCAAAGTAGGCGCGACAGGGCGTGTGACGGGGCCGCACCTGCACTGGGGCGTGATGCTCAATCGCACCATGGTAGACCCAGCGCTGTTCCTCTAAAACAGAGGCATAGAAACAAAAAGCGGCCTCACTCGCCGCTTTTTTTATGAATCTCGACCGCTTAATACTGCGTTATGGCGCTTCCTTGTCTTGCTGCAGATAATTTTCAAGCAGCTCGAAAAAGCTGTCATAAAAGCTGCGTTTGGAGATCGTTTCACTGCCCACCTTGACCAGTGATTCACTGCTGGACGAAAACGGCAAGGACAAGGATCCTAGAGCACTCACCCCCACACTGGCAGAGTTGGCGCTTTTCTTGATCGTGTAGCGATCTTGCAGCGCGGTCACAAAGCCCAGGCTGACCTTGCCATCCGAGCTTTGCGGCACACAGACTACGCGGAAATTGATTTCCAGATTGGTTTCGACATTGGGCTGGAAGTTCTTGCGCCCCTCGATCAACTCATTCGTTCTGGCCGTGGCGATATACCCCTGACTGAGCAAAGCTCGCCGAGCAGCTTCACAAGTCTGCGCAGGCGTGGCATCAAAACCCCGAGAGAATGTGGCGCTGGAATCGAAAGTTTCCTCCAAAGGGGTATGAGAAGCCTTGGTCATAGAGCAAGCACTCAGAACACCTGCCAATACCCCACCCCATACCAACCGCACTGCACTTTTTGCCAACAAAGCAGCATTCGCTGATCGCACATAACCTCCTTGACACCCTAGCTACGCCATTCGCAAACCATTTGCGTCAAGAGTAGCACCCGACAAACTTCCCCTCGGGGAATCAGCATATCGCCTACACGGATTTTTTCTATCTTTACAGAGACTTCACAAGGCCTCTTGCGTGATGCGCGCAAGTTTGTGTGACGACAGCCTTTTTCCATTTTCATGGAGCAGCACCTGCTGACACTTTCGCCTTCTGGCGCACAAATATGGCTTCTTTCGCCTTCGAAAGCTCGTGAGCCAGTCGCAGAAGCTGATATGGTCAGCACAGAACTGATAGCGTGGACGCCATTTGCCATCGCTTTTCTCAAACCTTGCTCATATCTTCAAGGACGCTTTATGACTTTTCGTTGGACCTGGTGCCTTCCTCTCGTTGCATCCATGACTCTGGCAGCCTGCGGCACCTCTAGCGGCGGCGGAGCAGCCAAGCCCGGCCCTACTGGCCCGGCCGGCGATGCCACCTCTCTGACGGCTTACCACTGGAAGCTTCAGCAAGCTTTTAACCCTGCGGGCAATGAAGACCAGTCCTGGTTTCTCAGCTCCAGCCAGGCTCCTATCGAGCTGGATTTTGTGGAGCAGCGCGTTGTCGTCAAAAACCTGTGCAACACCATCTCATCGCCCTATAGCGTCGAAGGCCAGCGCCTGAATTTGCAACGTGGCATGAGCACCTTGCGCGCATGCAATGACAGTCAGCTGATGATGCTGGAGCAAAAAGTCGCTCGTATTCTGCCCACCGCCAAACAGTGGAATGTTCAACTGGGAGGAAACACCGAAGAGCAGCCTCGTCTGACACTGCAGTTCATCGACGGCACCCGCTGGCAGCTCAACGGCAACCCCACCGCACAGACACAGTACGGCAGTGCGCCCGAACGCATCTTTCTTGAAGTAGCCCCTGAGCGTAAAACCTGCAGCAATGGCGTTGCCAAGGATTACCAGTGTCTGCAAGTGCGTGAAATTCGCTACGCTGATAACGGTGTCAAGACCTATACGGGTCAATGGGAGAACTTCTACGACGAGATCCAGGGCTACAAGCATGAAGCCGGCGTGAGCAATATTCTTCGCATCAACCGCTTCAAGCGCAAGAACGTTCCTGCCGATGCATCGAGCTATGCCTATGTACTGGACATGGTGGTGTCCACTGCCATCGTCGACAAGCGCAAGTAAATTTGCCCTCTGATATAAAAAAGCCGGCATCGAGCCGGCTATTTTTATTGCCTCAAGTTTTGGAACATCAAGAATGTTTCACGGCTTTGCAGCAGAAAGCTGCGCCTTGCTTCGCACAAAAATGTCTTCTACAACAAACAGTTAGAAAACATATTCATAGACATGCTTGCGACCACTGCAATCACCGCTTTATGCCCATCAACTGTGGAGCTGCCTGTGGACAACCCACAGGGAAACGCTGCAAACCCGCACAGGTACTGGATTCAGGCAAAGCGATCAAAAAATATGCAATGACTGCCTGTCTCATTGATGTTTCACAGATAAAAAAGCCGGCACCCTTGGGATGCCGGCAAGAGAGGAGAGACACAGTCCTCACACACGAAACCATTCAGCGCAGTTGAAAGCGCCCTTCCACGAACATGGAGGAGCGGTGGCCTGTATCGCACTGATCATCAGCATATGACCAGAACGCCTGCACCGTGCCTTTGGCCGAATCGATGACCTGGCTGACCGTGAAGCCGGTTTTCTCGATCCAGTTCAAAAAATGCAGATGATCGCTCAGCTGCAGATAGCCGAGTTTTTCGCAACCTTCCGAGACATGGCCCAGAGAATCCACGACACGCCAGCGCATCTGCCCATTGGCCGTGTAACGCACTTCCGCCTTGCTGTCAGGAAATTCAATCACTGCATCCCGCCCCAAAAGAGTTCCTGCGTATTGCATCGAAAGCATGGACATGATGAGCTCCTTGAGTGAAAGCGTCGCTATGCACAACGCCAAACTATTTGCATGAAGCTATGGTGAATCGACACCCGTCCTTTCCTTGTGGGAAAGAAGCGCATGCCATCGTCGGTGAACATTTTTTGACAAAACCAGCACGTTTGCTGCGGTGTTTCATGGCTCTTTCTTTGCCGGCTTCGCATAGCACGCACGGCAGCCGCACTATCGCAAAGCAGGCGCTCGGCATTCAGCTCCATCGCTCATACTCGGCAGCCAGACTCTTAGCTGGATCCGCGTGTAACCCATCCCGGCACGCAAGCTCCACTGCTGCTTCACGGAACTTATCTTGTCTCAGCTCGCTTCCTCTTGCTCTGCAAGCCCAAACACTCAGCCACCGACTCGCCCTCCTCTGAAAGACCCGGCGTTCATTCACTTTGTACTGGCACGCATGCTGGCCATGTTTGCGCAGCAAATGCAGGCCGTGGTGGTGGCCTGGCAGGTGTACGACATCACACGTGATCCGCTGTCCCTGGCCTATGTGGGGCTGGCGCAGTTTCTGCCCATGGCGGGACTGTTGATTCCCGCAGGCGATCTCAGCGATCGCATGAGCCGCAAACGTCTGCTCGGCATGAGCTGGCTGGTGGCTGCAGTGTGCTCGGGGCTGCTCTGGTTGATGGCCCAGAACGGCGCACACAATGTGCACGGGATTTATGCCGTGCTGGTGCTGTTTGGTTGCAGCCGCGCCTTCAGCGGGCCAGCCCTGCAAAGCCTGCTGCCGCAGATCGTGGCCCGTGAGCAACTGGCCAAGGCCCTGGCCACCAACAGCATGCTGATGCGTATCTCGGCCATTACAGCTCCCGTGCTGGGCGGCCTGCTCTATGCACTCGGTGGGGGCGTGCTGACATATGCGGTGTGCGGGCTTGCCTTGCTTGTCGGGGCGGCTCTGCTCAGTCAGGTGCCCGTGCGCTTTGCCAGTCCCCAAGCCATTGCCGATGCACATAGCACCATGTGGAAGCGCTTTGGCGAAGGGCTGCACTTCATGCGCACTCACCCCATTATTCTGGGCACCATCTCGCTCGACCTGTTTGCCGTGTTACTGGGCGGCGTGGTGGCTCTGCTTCCCGTCTATGCGCATGAAGTCCTCAAGGTCGGCCCCGAGGGCCTGGGTCTGCTGCGCTCGTCCATGGCCGTGGGCGAAGTCTGCATGGGTCTGTGGCTGGCCTCGCGCCCCATCAAGCGCCGCGTTGGCAAGGTGATGTTTGCGGCCGTGGCCGTCTTCGGCCTGGCCAATCTGGTGTTTGCGCTTTCGCACTGGTTTGTGCTGTCCATGCTGATGCTGGCCGTGGCGGGTGCTGCCGATATGGTCAGCGTCTACATTCGCAGCGCTCTGGTGCAGTTCTCCACGCCAGACTTCATGCGCGGCCGCGTCAATGCCGTAAACATGCTGTTCATTGGCTCATCCAACGAACTAGGCGAGTTCCGTGCAGGCAGCAGCGCCGCCTGGCTGGGCGCGGTGCCCGCCGCCATTGTGGGCAGCTTGTGCACGCTGGGCGTAGTGGGCGGCTGGATGTCACTGTTCAAGCCGCTGCGCGATGTGGATCGACTGGAAGACGCGGAGCGTGTGGGCACCGGAAAAAATGGCGGCGAAAATTCCTGATTTGATAGCTAACAGCGCTTGATATACATGCACTTCAGGCATATTTGACTCAAAAAAAAAGCCTCATCAAACTGATGAGGCTTTTTGCATGAGGCGCTGAAGGTTTACAGCAGCTCGGCGCGCAGCTCGGCAGCGCTCTTGGGCGACAGCATGCCAGGGGCCACATCAAACACGGTCTTGCAGCCGTGCTGACCGGCCTGGGCCATGCGGTGCACGGCACGGGCATAGGCTACCAGCACACTGGAGGTGAACTCGGGGTTGCTGTCCAGTTGCAGGCGGTATTCGATGACTTGCTTGTTCTCTGCGCTGGTGTTGCCGCTGCGGATCACAAAACCGCCGTGAGGCATGGCAGCGTGGTCGCGGGCCAGTTCTTCGGCCGTGATGAAGTTCACGGTGGTGTCGTACTGGTCAAAATAGTGGGGCATTTCCACAATGGTCCGGCGCACGGCTTCTGCATCCGCACCTTCCTTGAGCACCACATAGCAGTCACGCTGGTGCTTTTCGCGCGTGCTCAGCTCGGGGCGCACACCGGAGCGCACCTTGTTGACGGCTTCTTCCACGGGAATGGTGTACTGCACGCCGCCCGCCACGCCTTCGACGCGGCGAATCGCGTCGGAGTGGCCCTGGCTCAGGCCCTTGCCCCAGAAGGTGTAGGTCGCGCCGTCGGGCAGCAGGGCTTCGCCCATCACGCGGTTGATGGAGAACATGCCGGGGTCCCAGCCGGCCGAGATCAGCGCCGTGCACTGGCCGCCCTGAGCAGCCTTGTCCACATTGGCAAAGTGCTCGGGGATGCGGGCATGGGTGTCAAAGCTGTCCACCAGATTGAAGTGAGCAGCCAGCTCAGGAGTCTGCTTGGGCAGGTCGTCCTTGGAGCCGCCGCACAGGACCAGCACATCGACCTGGCCTTTGTGCGACAGCAAATCATCCATGGCGTAGACAGGGGTGCCAGCGTGCAAAGGCTTGAGCTGGGTGGGATCGCGGCGAGTGTAAATACCCGTCAGTTGCATATCGGGGTTCTTGGCGACTGCGGCTTCCACGCCGCGCCCCAGATTGCCGTAACCGACAATGCCAACGCGGATAGGGGATGGGGTCGATGCCATGACGAGCAATTCCTTCAAAGAGACAAAGCAGCAATTATTGCCTTGTTAGAGCACGCATCCTTAATCGCCCTCAGTGCACTCTGTGTGAACGCAAGCGCCATAAATGCCAGATGCCATCGACGATTAGCAGGCCTACGGCCACAAAAATCAGCGCATACGTCATCACCTGCTGCGGCGCAATGCTCTCGCCCAGCAGCCAGGCCACCGCCACCAGCAGTGCAGGCTCCACATAGGACAGCAGCCCGAACAGCCCCAGAGGCAGCCAGCGGCTGGCAATCATGTACAGCGCCAGCGCCACGGCACTGACAACGCCCAGCAGCGCCAGCAACATCCAAAGCTCGGAATGCTGCGCCACCAGTGACCAGCTATTGGGGCCACGCAAAGTAAAGCCCAGCGCCACAGGCAGCAGCAAAACCATATCCACCCAATGACCGGCCAGGGTATCGGTCTTCAGCCAGCGGCGCAGCGAAAAATAGGCCGTGTAGCCCAGCGCAACCACCCAGGTCTCCCAGGACATTCCGCCAGCCTGCCAAAACTCATGCGCCACGCCCGCCCCAGCAACCAGCGTGGCGGTCATCTGCCCCATCGTCAGCCGTTCGGCAAACAGCAAACGCCCAGCTATCACCATCACCAGCGGCAGCAAGAAATAGCCCAGCGACACCGGCAGCGCCGCTCCGTTCATAGGGGCCCACATGAAAATCCATAGCTGCACACCCAGCAGCGCAGCGCTCAGCAGCAATAAGCCCCCCAATCGAGGCTGCTTCATGGCGCGCATCAGCAATGCGCGCACGGCAGCCACTTCCTTGCGCGCAAACAGCAAGACTGTGGTGAAGGGAAGCGTAACCAGCACGCGCCAGCCAAAGATCTGTTCACCGTCCAGAGGAACCAGAAAGGGAGAGAGGTAATAAAGGCAAGCGAACAGAAAGGACGCCAAAACCGAGACGAGAACGCCCTTGAACATCACGAAAAAACAATAAAAACAGCCTCTAGCGCTTATGCATAAAGCGCTAGAAGCTATGAATAAGGAAGCAATGCAGCCATTTATGAGTGCTGCAAACCAGAGGCTTTATTGTCCGTGAACGCCCTCCGCGACGTGCGGCAGAGCGGCCATGCCAACCCTGGGCACCTGGAATGTCAGGTACATGTACGGAAAATCTGGAGCTGGGGTAGAGTGCGGCTCGCCCGGCCTATGCCCTCTCTTGTTTACCCCTCCGCCCTCCGCTGCACCAATGCCTGAATCCCCTCAGATCACCCATCCTCCTTTGCAGATCCTCTGGCAGGACGAACATCTGGTGGCGGTCTACAAACCTGCCGGCTGGCTGGTGCATCGCACAGGGCTGGATGCCCATGAAACCCGGTTTGTCATGCAGGCGCTGCGCGATCAGCTGGGCCAGCATGTCTGGCCCGTGCACCGGCTGGACAAGGGCACTTGTGGCGTGCTGGTGATGGCCCTGCACAAGGAAGCGGCTCACGCTCTGGCGGCCAGCTTTGCCGCGCATGAAACGCGCAAGGAATATCGGGCTCTGGTGCGTGGCTGGCTGCCTGACGCGGTCGAGGTGGATCACGCGCTCAAGCCCGACGACGCAGCCGAAGATGCTCCGGTGCAGGAAGCCCACACCCGCCTGCTTTGCCTGGCGCGCCTGTCCTGGCCCGAGAGCTATGACGGTCGCCACCCCGAAACCCGCATCAGCCTGGTTCAGGCCCTGCCCACCACAGGCCGCCGGCACCAGATTCGCCGCCATTTGAAGCATGTGGCCCACCCCATCATTGGCGATGCGACGCACGGCAAAGGGCCGCTGAATCGCTGGTGGGCCCAGCGCCTGGGCCTGCAGCGCCTGTGGCTGCATGCCCAGTCGCTGGAGATTGCCCATCCCATGAGCCGCACACCTCTGCGCTTTGAGGCGGACTGGACAGCCCTTCCCGAACTGCAGGAAGCGCAGGACTGGCAAAGATTGCTGGCACTTCCAGGCTGGCAGGCTCTGGCATAAAAAAAGGAGCTACGAGCGCTTGTCAATCCTTGATTTCAGATACAAAACCATCTGAAACTCAAGACTGCAGAGCGCTACCTGCTCCTTTTATTGCCAGCATCCGAGCTAACTCGAAGCCACAAGCAAGCTCTTATGCCGACTTGGGCGTCTCGCGAACCCACTTACCTTCTTCGTCAAACGTCAGTGTGGGCGCAGCGACGAATTCATACTGAGCTTCGGGATCGGCCTTGAGCTCGCCCTGCAGCAGCTCGACCAGACGCTCATTGGGCATCTTGAAGCCACAGGCCTGGGCATGGCCACCACCGCCAAAACTCTCAGCCAGCGGAATGCAGTTGAATTCCGAGCGCGAGCGCAGGCCCACCTTGGTCCCCTTGTGATTGGCATGCCACATCAGCGCAAAGCTGCCGCTTTGGCGCGCCAGCAGGTCACCCACCTGGCTGTGGAACATGCCGGGACAGTTGACCATCAGGCCCTGCTGGCCGTTGAAGACCAGCACCTGGGCGCCATCGGCAATATCGGCGCAGAGCTTCTGGAACTTCTCGTCCATGGCTCCGCCACGGGCCATGTACACCGTCTCCTGCTCGGGCGTGAAGGCGGCAATTTCGGCCCAGCGCTCGAACGTGCGCACCGGCTCCATGTCCAGCGCAGCCAGAAAGGCCGCGCTTTCGGGGAACGCCCATTTCCAGATATCGCGATCCTCGATGTAGCGAATCAGGCCGGGCACAGGCTTTTCAGGGTGGAAGAACTCCCAAGCCAGTCGCGCGCCGGATTTATTCATATCAAAGTGCACCACGCCGCACTGGCACTGGTAGCCGCTGAGTTTTTCAGCCGCGCTCTTGTGGTGATCCAGCACCACCAGTTTGGCGACACGCGACTCGATTTCAGCCATCAGCACGGGCTCAAAAGCAAAGTCAAGCACATAGACAGCGCGACCTGCCAGATCACCCAGGTCATCGGCCGTCTGGATCTCGCCGTGATCCAGCCCGCGAAACTCCGCCTGACCTTCATAGAACAGCCAGGCAGCCAGCGCCGCGCCAAAACCATCGGGACAGCGGCGGCCATGATAGAGGATGAGGGGGTTGGGATCGTTGCGATCGGGACGCACCAGCAACTGCTGGAACAGGGAAATTTTGGCGTTCTGTGCGGTCATAGGGCCGTATTTTCGCCGCTTGCCGCGCCCAACGACGCAGGCAGGGCATTGTCAGGCGCTGCCCCTGCATTTGCCTGCTCTGGCTTTAGTCAGTCTGCCTTGCTCCTTATCCCTTGGCGACTCTCCACCCCATACTTTTGTGAGTCACTGCTTGCTTTTTGCTCAGTTAACACAAGCGTTGAAATCCCTGATTTCGGTATCTACCTAAGTCCCCTGCCTTCGCATACGCCTATGATGGGGGTCTTGCTATTGAAATGCTGCGGTCACCGGCAGGTCCGCAAGGCTTTCCTGCCACGACAGTTAAAGCGCTGGGTGCTCCGCGGCCCCTGTATGCGATCTACACCCGACATCACTCCTCACCTCGGCACCCTGCTCAGCTTCCGTCGCGATCTGCACGCCAACCCTGAGCTCAAGTACGAAGAGCACCGCACTGGCGACAAGGTCGCCGCATACCTCACCGCCTTGGGCCTCAAGGTGCATCGCGGCCTAGGCCAGACTGGCGTTGTCGCCAGCATTTACGGCAAGGGCCGCAGCAAGGACAACCCCGGCCGCAGCATCGGCATCCGCGCCGACATGGATGCCCTGCCCGTCACGGAAATCAACACCTTCGAGCACATCAGCCAGAACAAGGGCCGCATGCACGCCTGCGGCCATGACGGCCACACCACCATGCTGCTGGGCGCGGCCACCACACTGGCGCAGCACAATGACTTTGACGGCACGGTGCACCTGATCTTCCAGCCCGGTGAAGAAGGCGGCGCTGGCGCCAAGGCCATGATGGATGACGGTCTGTTCGAGCAATTCCCCTGCGAAGCCGTGTTTGCCCTGCACAACTGGCCTTCGCTGCCCGCCGGCCAGATGGCCGTGCGCGTGGGCCCCATCATGGCCTCCACCCTGCGCTTTCAGATCAAGGTCATCGGCAAGGGCGGCCACGCGGCCATGCCCCACACCACGCTGGACCCGATTCCCGTGGCCTGCGCCATCGTCAGCCAGCTGCAGACCCTGGTCTCGCGCAGCACCGACCCATTGGACTCTGCCGTACTCACCGTGGGCAAGATCACCAGCGGCACGGTGGAGAACATCATTCCCGACGAGGCCATCATCGCCGGCACCGTGCGCACCCTGAAGAAGGAAACGCGCGAGATGTTTGTCGAAGGCATCAAGCGCATCAGCAGCCATGTCGCTGCGGCCCACCTGTGCCAGGCCGAGTTCACGCTGCGCCCCGGTGCCTACCCCAACACCACCAACCATGCCAAGGAAGCCAAGTTCATGGCTGCCGTGATGCGCGAAGTGGTGGGCGACGCCAATGCCCATGACGACGTGCTGCCCGCCATGACGGCCGAGGACTTCGGCTTCATGCTGGAAGCTGTGCCCGGTGCCTATGGCTGGATCGGCAACGGCCCTGCCAACGGCCAGCCCGGTGTGAGCCTGCACAACCCGGCTTACGACTTCAACGACGACAATATCGGCCGCGGCTCCAGGTTCTGGGATCTGCTGGCTCGTCGCTACTTCGAGCAGCCCGCCGCTTAAGCGTCAAGAACTACGCTATTCATAGCTGCCAGCCCATGACCAGCAATGGTTATGGGCTTTTTTGATGCTTAATCTTCCCCTGAATAGCCGTCTTCTGCTGTCATGCCCAGCACCTCGGCCATCCACTGCTGCTGCGGCACAGGTTTTCCCAGCAACATGCCCTGCAGCACAATGTCCGGGTTCCACTGCGCCAGCTGCGACACCTGCTCGGGAAACTCCACCCCTTCGGCCACGACACGCAGCTGAAGGCGCCGCGCCATCAGCAGCATGGCCTCCACCAAGGCCGCCGTCTTGCCGGAATGATGGCTGGAGCGCACAAAGCTTTGATCGATCTTGAGTTCATGAATCGGCAAATGCTGCAAGCTATACATGCTGGAGTAGCCAGTGCCGAAGTCATCCAGCGAAGTCTCCATCCCCATACGGCCCAATTGCTCTATACGCTGGCGCGCAAGATCGAGGTCTCTTACCGCCGTTCGCTCGGTGATCTCCAGCGTCAGCTGATTCGGGCGAGCACCCGTTTCCCGCAGCACCTGCTCCAGCGTGGCCATGAAGTCCTCATGCCCTAGCTGCAGAGCGCTGACGTTCACCGAAAGCCTGAGGCCGCGCTCGACCATCTCTGGCATGGCCAGCAACTGGCAAGCCTGGCGCAGCACCCAGTCACCCAGCCGGACAATCAGCTCGGACTCTTCCGCGACGGGAATGAATTCGGCAGGACTGACCAGCCCCCAGCGCGGATGCTGCCAGCGCACCAATACCTCCGCTCCCACACAGCGCCCACGAACATCGGTCTGGGTCTGCAGATACAGACGCAGCTCCCCCAGCGGAATGCCATTGTGCAAGTCCCTGGCAATGCGCAGCCGGCGGTCCAGATCCTCGGCCATACGGGGCTCAAACAAACACACACTGCCGGGCCCCTGCTGTTTGGCCTCATGCAAGGCCACGCTGGCAAAGCGCAGCACCTCAGAGCCATCACCGCCGCTCGATGCAGGCTCCAGCACCACACCGCCCATGCAGCAGCTGACCAGTTCGGTTTGCTCCCAGCTGTTAAGGCTGAAAGGCTTTTGCACCGCTTTCTTCAAGCTCTGCGCATACAGCAGCAGTTGCTGCTCGACGCCTTCTCGGCTGTGACTCAAGCAATCAAAAACAATCGCAAATTCCGCTGCGGCTATACGGGCAATCCAAACATCATCGGGCAGCTTTTCAACCAAGCGAGCACTCAATGCTTGCACCAGTTCATCGCTGTGCTTGACGCCGTGAACGTCATTGAAAACGGAAAACCGGTCCACATCCAGCAGCAGCAGCCCGTGGTGGGCCTCCTTCTGAGTTAGAGCCAGCTCACGCAAATGCAAATTCAGGGAGTGGCGGTTGGGCAGGCCCGTCAAAGCATCCAGATAGACGAGGTCGTGGATGCGACGCTCGGCCAGTATCTGCTCGGACAGGTCGCGCTTGAGTTCCACATAATTGACCACCTCCCCCTGGGGCGTGCGAATCGGCGCCACCAGTACCGCCTCGCGCAGCGGCTCGCCATTGCACCCACGGTTGGTCATCTCACCACGCCACAGCATACCTGCCGCCAGTTGCGTCAGCGCCCGCTGCCTATGCGCACGATCGAGCCCCATGGTCGATACCAGCTCCGTGGACTGGCCCAGCACCTGCTCACGCACATAGCCCGTGCGTGCGAGGAAGGCCTCGTTGACGTACTCAACCTTCAGTTCTGGGTTGGTAATGACAATGCTTACAGGGCTTTGCTCCACGGCACGGTAGAACTTGCGCAACTCGTTCTGACTGGCTTCCAGAGAAGCAAGCATCTCCTGCCCTTTCTGTACGCGCCGCCCCAGACTCAGGCGAGCCTGCAAGCTCACCAGAAGCCCCAGCACCATCATGCCCGGCACGTAGATCATGGCCATGAGAGAAGCCGTAGCCTGCCGTTCCGCAGGAACGGGCATAACGCCAAGCTGCCACCAAGACAGTGCCAATGCAGCCAGAGATGCCCCCAGCATCAACAAGGCAGCCCGCGTCCCCTGAGCCCAGATAGTCACCACCAGCCAAACCGGCAAGGCAATCACCGCTGGTGTGTAGAGACCTCCGGCATGGCCTACAAACAAAATCGCCAACAGCCAGTTGCCCCAGACAAAGCTGCGCAACATCCAGCCCCACAGGCCACAGCGGGCCAGCGCCATGCATCCCAGTTGAAGCAGTGCCATGGTGGCAGTGAGAATCAGGCCAGGGGTGTCAATGACAGGGCCCAGTATGGCTGCCAGCAGCATCAAAAGGGCCAGGCCCAGCATCCAAAGGCAGCCCAGCCACACCATGCGCCGCATGGGAAGTCGGTATCTAGCCTCGACGAAATGGCGCTGCATGCAAGCCCTCTGGCATTCAATGAAAGTAATGAATGCTAGAGGCTGGCGGCTCATCCTTCAAGCCAGACAACATGAGACACAGACGTCAATCGGCACGCAAGAGCATGCACTCTCACGCGCATCAGCCCTGTGCCTCAGATTCAGCTCAGGCGCGGGGCTTCACTGCCTTGGCTGATTTGGAATCCGTCGCCGCCCCCGCCTGCGGCTGCTGGCGGCGTGCGCTCTTTCGGGCCTTGGCTTGGGCATCTTTCTTGGCTTGGCGCTCGGCATCCTTTTGCTGCCCCTCGGCCAGCCAGACTTCGAACTCGGCCGGGGTCTCCAGCGTGATGCGGCCAATGCTGACATCGCGAAAGTCCGTCAGCACCAGCTCGGCTGCCTTTTGCAGATTCACACGGCCGCCACTCATGACGGCACCGCGTTTTTTACCAATCAGCGTCAGCAGCTCATCGTCGTGCAAAGCAGCAATTTCCTGCGCATCAATGCCCAGCTTGTAACGCGCCTCCAGCATGGATGCATAGTTCTTTTGCAGATACAGCAGCAGCTCCAGCGCCACCAGCTCTTCGTCGTAAGCATTGCGACCTACGGCACCGCTGGCCGCCAGGTTGTAACCACTTTTTTCAACGATGATGCGCGGCCACAGCATGCCGGGCGTATCCCAAAGGTAGAAGTCGTCCGCCAGCACAATGCGCTGCTCCAGCTTGGTCACACCCGCCTCATTGCCGGTCTTGGCCTGGGTCTTGCTGCTCATGGAGTTGATCAGCGTCGATTTACCCACATTGGGCACGCCACAGATCAGCACGCGCATGGGCTTGGCCATGCCTCCGCGATTAGGCGCCAGCAGCTTGCACTGCTCGATCAGGCGTTTGGTCGGGGCTGCCTCCGAAGCATCCAGCGCGATCGCGCGTGTCTCGCTCTGAGCGTTGTACCAGTCCATCCAGTCCTTGGTCCGTGCAGGATCGGCCATATCCTGCTTGTTGAGAATCTTCAGGCGTGGCTTGTGGCCCGTCATCTCCTGCAGCAGCGGATTGGCACTGGAGCCGGGCAGGCGCGCGTCCAGAACCTCGATGACCACATCGATTTCCTTGATGCGCTCCATGATGGCCTGACGCGTCAGGTGCATGTGACCGGGGAACCATTGGATGGCCATAAGGAGTTTTCTTTCTTATTGGGTGGAATCAGTAGCGCCATATAGCTGGGGCGTGGCTATTGCAGCATGTGCTCATGCCTTTGTGCAACGGCTCTGCGGCAGCGCAGCCGGGCTGAATACACGGCCACCGCCCCCTTGGCGAAGCAACCCGAGGATAATCGCCCTCTGATTTTCTGACCTGTGCGCCCTGTTATGCCCCTGCCTTCTGCCCCTCAAAAGTCCAAATCCCGCAATGAAGTTCTCATCAAGGGCCTGACGATTGCACTCATAGGCCTGATCATCTTGCTGGCCCCGGTCTTCAAGCCCGACAGCGGCATTGCCCAGCTGTTTGCCCAGTCCCATATCGTGGGCTGGTTTGCGCTGGTGCTCGGCCTGGCCTTTATCGGCCAGCACCTGTGGCTGCGCTTGAAGAAATGATCAATACCGCATTGCTGCAGCCGCTGACACAGGCTCGCAGCCAGATTGCGCTATGGCAGGGCCGCGCCGCTGATGCAGGTATACAACTGCGCAATCCTCCGCCAGAGCCCAGCAGTTGCTGCGGGCGCGGCTGCAATGGCTGCGTCTGGGAAGGCTATTACGACGCGCTGAGCTTCTGGCTGGAAGATGCACAGCAGGCGCTGGCCTGCGTCTGAAGCCTGGCTCACCCCTTTTTCATCATCCCTCTTTCAAATTGAGGATGTTTCGCCCTGCAGCGCAGATGCAGCAATGGGTAGCGGTTCTTTTTTCATAGCAACTGGCAAAAGCTGCCTGCTGCCACCAAGCGCCGGACTGAGGCGAAAGCGTCCCACCCCCGACTCCAGCCTTTGCGCCTGCTGAAACAGATTGTGCGCCGCCGCACTGGACTCTGCCACCAGGCCTGCGTTCTGGCTGGTCATGTGATCGAGTGCCTGCACCGCCTCGCTGATCTGGGCAATACCCTGGTTCTGCGCCTGTTCCGCCTCGGTGATCGAGGCGATCAGGCCGCTGACCGTGCGCACATCACGCACGATGTGATCCATGCGCTGACCGGCTTGCAGCGCCAGCGCCTGGCCCGACTTCATCTGCTGGCTGGAATGCTCCATGAGCTGGCGAATCTGCTTGGCCGCCTCGGCACTGCGCTGGGCCAGCTCGCGCACCTCGGCCGCCACCACGGCAAAGCCGCGGCCTTGTGGCCCGGCCCGCGCCGCCTCCACCGCGGCATTGAGCGCCAGGATATTGGCCTGAAAGGCAACCCCGTCTATCACTCCCACAATGGCCGCCACCTGCTGACTGCTTTGCGCCATCTGCTCCATATTGCGCACCACCTCCTGCACCACGCTGCCGCCACCGGCCGCTGCCTCGGCGACGCTGCGCGCACTTTGATCGGCATGGCTGGCGCTATCGGCCGAGCGGGTGACCAGCGTGACCATGCTTTCAATGCTGCTCACGGTGGCCTTGAGCTGCGCCGTGGCCTGGGCCGTGCGCTCTGACAGTTCGTTATTGTCCTGTGCCATCTGGCTGGATGTGGCGGCCACTGCCTCCACGCCGCCCTGCACCTCTCCCACCAGGGTGCGCAACTGACGCGTCATCAATGCCAACGACTGCATGAGCAGCCCCAGCTCATCGCTGCGAGCCTGCTGCTCTGCTGGCGGGGCTTCGCTGAGATTGCCGGCGGAAATGGTCTGCGCCAGTTGCACGGCCTGGCCCAGGGGAGTCGTGATGGAGCGAATCGTGGCCAATGACAGCAAGGCGCCCGCCAGCGCCACGAACAGGCCAACTGCCAATGCCATGCGCTTGGCAATGCGGGTCTGCTCACCCCCCTGCTGCTCCGCCTCCAGGCGCTGCCTTTGCTGAACATCAATCAACCCATCTTGCGCCTGCACATAACGTTGCGCAGCTGGAATCAGCTGCTCATCGACCAGCTTTTGCGCCTCCCAGGCCTTGCCCAGGTCACGCGCCTGATAAGCCTGCTCGTAGATACCGAGCACGGCTTTGCGCTCTGCCTCCACCCGGGCCAGGCCGTTGCGATCAGTCTCCTCACGCGCCTCGGCCTGCACTTGCTGCTGCAGGCTGGCAGCCTGTTGCATCAGGGCACGCGCCTTTTGCGAGAGATGGGCTATCAAATGCTTTTCGGACGAAAACACGCTGGCCAGCGCCGCCTCCACGCTTTGCAGCGTCAGTGCCTGCCAGCGCAGCGCAAGATTGATGCGCTTGTCTGTTGCCTGCACCGCCGTGCTGACGCGCTGCTCCACATTCCGCAAATAGCTGAACAAGCCTCCTGCCACCAGCACATTGCACAACAACAGCCCCAGGAACAGAACCCACATCTTGCGGGCCACCGAAAGGTTCTGGAATTTCTTCAACAACATGAACACACCGCCGATCAAGCACGGGGCGCTGCGCCCCGTTGACCGTTACGATATGAAACACAGATGACAGCACTGTGACAGTGTCATGATTAGCAATAAAAAGCGCCTGTAGCCCATATGCCACAAGCGCTTTCAGCTATCAAAAACGATAGTCTTTAAAGAAGACCTGGGACTTACAGCAAGGCTGCTGGGTCCATGTAACGCTGGCGCCACTCTTCAAAGCTCAGCGTATCCGCCGCCTCAATGCGACGCTGCTCGGCCACCGACTCCTGGCTCATCTGCTCAAAGCGAGCCTGCTGCTCGGCCGTCCATGGCATGGCCAGCAAGGCATCGCGGGCCTTGGCAGACTGCGTGGTCATGAAGTCGATAAAGTGGTTGTCATAGTCGCCCGTCAACTCCTGCAGCACATGGGCCGAAGGCGTGGTCTGCGGGTTCTGCACGCGGGCCAGAGCCTGCTCCAGCGCAGCGGTGTAATCGCTGCTGCTATGCGCGGCATCCAGCGCCTGGGCATAGGGGCGGCACTGCTCCAGCACTTCCTGCGCCCAGTCGGTCAGCAGCACTTGCTGGCCATTGCGCACCAGCTTCAAACCTGGCTCGCGGCCCTGCTCTGCAGCCAGGTGCTGGTTGTGCTTGAGGTCGGCAATTTCCTGCGGTGTATCTTGCGGGCTTTCGCTGTACAGACAGTGCAGCAAGAAGACATCAATCATGCGCATGGTGGCCGGGGCAATGCCCACCGTTTCATACGGATCGATGTCCATCAGGCGCACTTCCACATACTCCACCCCGCGCTCACGCAATGCGTGCAACGGACGCTCACCGCTTTTCACGGTGCGCTTGGGGCGGATGGTGCCGTAGAACTCGTTCTCGATCTGCAGTAGCCCCGTGCCCAGCTGGTTGTAATCACCACCGGGGTTGCGCACGCCCAGCTGCTCGTAGGCAGGATAGGGACGCGTCAGCGCCTCATGCAGCGAATCGGCATAGCCATCCAGCCCGTTGTAGCTGACGTTGATGCTGGACTGTGCATCGCTCTGGTAGCCTAGTCGGCCCATGCGCAGCGAGGTGGCATAAGGCAGGTACAGCGCACGCTTGCCATCGCCCAGCGCCTGCAAGCGGTGCTCGCGCCCCTCAACAAAGCAGGGACACAGCGCGGGCGATGCGCCATACAGATACAGCAGCACAAAGGCATTGCGGCGGAAGTTGCGAATCAGCGCAAAGTATTCATCGCTGCTGACACCGGGCAGCGACCAGTTGTAGTGGATGCCCGAGATGGTCTGCATGCGGCGGCCATAGCGGTGGCCCAGGCCCATGCGGTACACGCTCTTGGAGCGGCCCGAGTGCGAGCTGCCATAGCGCCCCAGCGGAATGGTTTCATCCGTGGGCAGACGGCAGGGCATGCTGGAGTTCCACATCAGCTCGCCGCTTTCGCTGAGGTTACGCAGCACAAACTGATGAACTTCGGTCAGCTCGTCCAAGCACTCTTGCACACCCAGACGTGCGCCGGTGATGAGTTCGAGCTGAGACTCGCTGTAGTCGGTGGTGATGTGCGGATGTGTGAGGGCCGAGCCCAGCTCGGCCGGATGCGGCGTCAAGGCCAGCGAGCCTGTTGCCAGTGCGCGCAGCCCCTCTTTCTCGATGCCGCGGCGAATACCCAACAGCCTGTCGGCTGAGGGCATGTGGATGGCGGCCTGCGATGTCTTCATTGTTCTTACCTTCTTGGTGAAGACGCTGACGACAAACTTCGTCTGCCCGATCGCGCCCAGATCGGCGAATCATAGAGAAACAAGCCCAGACGCGATGTGAGCTGGCCGCTTAACCACGTTTTTCGACCTGTTGAGCAACGGCAAGCTGTGCGCTTTGCCAGAAAACTGTCAGCTTGATGCGCAAAACACGCCAAGCGCATGCTCACTCCAACACAGAAAAAGCCCTCTGCAGAGGGCTTTTTTCAGCTGTGCTATTCGTGATTTGCATCCTCTTGATGGCTTGCAGCCACCTCAAATTGATGCACTTTCATCCATGGCCATGGGCCTTCATCGCCTTGTCTACCTCCACCTGGCCTTGTACCGAACCACTGCCCGGCACCTGATCACCTTCGCGGGCCGTGACTTCCGCCAGTCGTGCAGCCAGCTCCTCGGGCACGGCATCGCCCATGCCCAGATACAGGCCTTCAGTCATGGTGATATGAGCGGCCTCAAAACCGCCCGCGCCTGCACAGAGGATGGTGCGTGTGGGTGCGCTTTCATGAGCCAGCACCAGCATGGCGGGCACCACGGCTTCGGGCTTTAGGGCTTCGAGCACAGGCTCGGGCAGCAGCCCTGCTGTCATGCGTGTGGCCGCCGTGGGGGCCAGCGCGTTGACCCGGATATTGTGTTTGGCCCCTTCGATGGCCAGCGTCTGCATCAGGCCCACCTGGGCCAACTTGGCCGCGCCATAGTTGGCCTGGCCGAAATTGCCGTAGAGGCCCGTGGACGAGGTCGTCATCACGATGCGACCATAGTTCTGGGCCTGCATATGCGGCCACACGGCCTTGCAGCAGTTGGCCGAGCCCATCAGGTGCACATCGACGACCAGGCGAAAGTCCGCCATGTCCATCTTGGCAAAGCTCTTGTCGCGCAAAATGCCGGCGTTGTTGACCAGAATGTCCACCCGGCCCCAGGTATCGACGGCCTGCTGCACCATGGCCTGCACGGCGTCAAAGTCGGTCACCGACGCCGCATTGGCCATCGCCTCGCCGCCCGCCGCACGGATTTCATCGACCACCTTTTGCGCGGCTGTGGCCGAGCCGCCCGAGCCATCGACCGCACCACCCAGATCGTTGACCACCACCTTGGCTCCACGCTGCGCCAGCGCCAGCGCATGCAAGCGCCCCAGTCCGCCGCCTGCACCCGTCACGATGGCCACGCGGCCTTGAAAGTCGATTGCCATGCTGTCTTGCTCCTGTTGGTTGATGCAGTTGTCTTCTGTGTTTTTGCAATGTACGAGAGCATGTTGCAGTGCAGCGTATCTTTGGCGACTGTCCTCGGGTAACTCTGTAGTCTCTTATTCATTCGCTCTTATTACAGAAGCGCATAGCACTCAACCTAACTTGATTTCAGAGAAAAACTTCAATGAAATCATTGCATAACCATCGCCATGCGCTTCTCTATTCATAGCGATCATTGATGGCTCTGCGCTTTTGCACAGTTGTCCCCATTTCTGCGCAACAAGCTTGTGGACAAGCTTGAATAGCTTCTGCAACAAGCACTTAAACCATTGATATAAAAAATATTTTTAAAACTGCTTGTTTTTTAGTCAGTCGTTTCGGAAAGCCAAACCAGTTATTCATCCCTGCGCTGCACATCCTTGTGAACAACTCCCACAACCTTCGGCATAAGTCACTTAAGCCATTGATTTCAAATAGCTAAAAAACAATTGATGAAAAACAAGGCAATCCTTGGTCTACCCACGGCCTTGGCAAACCGGCTACAAACACGGGTTTTGCATGCTTGCCTTGTCTGATCCATGTCCAACGACTCTGCTTTCGCCCCTCCGTTTTTCATTGCCAAGTGCGAGCCCAGCGGCCACCAGGTCGATGCTTGGGCTGACCAACCGCTGCTGGACTCGCTGGAGAGCGGCGGCGTGGACTGGCCCAGCTCCTGCCGCAACGGCACTTGCCGCACATGCCTGGGCCAGCTGGTTTCGGGCAACGTGCACTATGAGATTGACTGGCCGGGCCTGACTGCCGAAGAAAAGGCCGAGGGCTATGTGCTGCCCTGCTGCGCTTATCCAGATAGCGACGTGGTGCTAAAGGATGCCCCCTGAGCGGCTGCTCCGCTTCACCCATAGGGGACGGCAGCATCGCCGCAAGGCAGCTCTTGCTTGCTGCCTCTGAGGTGCATCGCGCTAGCTCTAACCTTAGCGCTTTGCACTGGATCATGGTTTCAGGGCTAACTGCCGCAAGCAAAGCCCGCACTGCAATAGAATGGGCGCTTTACGCAAGGCCTTGCCTTGCAGACAGCGGCTCACCGCGTCACACGTTCTTTGGAAGTCCTGCCATTGCCTCTTCTTAGGCGCTGGCAATGCCTTACTGGTGCGTGTCCTGCGCCAGCCCTGACTGCTTGCATCGCACCAAGATCACGTCCAAGAAGGCAATCCATGAACAGCTCCCTCCAACCCGTGCCCATCTCGCCCGTCGAAGACATCGTGGCGGAAATGCGTGCTGGCCGCATGGTCGTTCTCGTTGATGAGGAAGACCGCGAAAACGAAGGCGACCTGGTTCTGGCATCCGACCATGTCACGCCCGAAGCCATCAACTTCATGGCCAAGTTCGGCCGCGGCCTGATCTGCCTGACGCTGACACGCGAGCGCTGCGAATTTCTCAAGCTCCCGCCCATGGCAGCGCGCAACGGCACGGTGTACAGCACAGCGTTCACCATCTCCATCGAAGCCGCCGAAGGCGTGACCACCGGCATCTCTGCCGCCGACCGTGCCCGCACCATTCAGGTTGCGGTCAACAAGGACAGCCAGCCCACCGATCTGGTGCAACCCGGCCATGTCTTTCCGCTGCAGGCTGTAGATGGCGGCGTGCTGATGCGTGCCGGTCATACAGAAGCTGGCTGCGATCTGGCCGCGCTGGCTGGCTGCTCGCCTTCAGCCGTGATCTGCGAGATCATGAAGGACGACGGCACCATGGCCCGCCTGCCCGATCTGCAGCTGTTCTGCGCCGAGCATGGCATCAAGATCGGCACCATTGCCGACCTGATCGAATACCGCAGCCGCAATGAATCGCTGCTACAAAAGGCCGGCAGCCGCACCATGCAGACCGCCCACGGCGAATTCATCGCCCATGCCTTCCGTGACGTGCCCAGCGGCTCCGTGCACCTGGCACTAGTCAAGGGTGAATGGCAGGCCGGCACCATTGTTCCCGTGCGTGTGCACGAGCCTCTGTCCGTGCTGGACGTGCTGGAAGTGGGCCGCAACCAGCACTCGTGGTGCCTGGATGAAAGTCTCAAATACATCGCCGACAACGGCCAGGGCGTGGCCGTGCTGCTTAACTGCAGCGAGTCGGGCGATCAATTGCTGGCCCAGTTCGAAGGCAAGGCCCGCTCGGCCCAGGCCCCCGAACGTGGCCGCATGGATCTGCGCACCTACGGTGTGGGCGCACAGATTCTGCGCGAGCTGGGTGTGGGCAAAATGCAGCTCATGGGCCAACCCCGCCGCATGCCCAGCATGGCCGGTTATGGCCTGGAGATCACGGGCTACATCCCCAAACAATAAAGAGACGGAATACCAAGCATGCAGAACGCAGAAAAAGGCCAAGGCCAGAACATGAACGGCGCTGATCTGAAGATCGGCATCGTGCAAGCACGCTTCAATGAAAGCATTACCAACACCCTGTTTGCCTCTTGCCGTGACGAGCTGCTGGCGCTGGGCGTGAAGAACGAGAACATCGACCATGTCACGGTCCCCGGCGCACTGGAAGTGCCCGTGGCCCTGCAGACACTGGCTGACACCGATCAGTACGACGCCCTGGTGGCGCTGGGCTGCATCATCCGTGGGGAGACATACCACTTCGAGCTGGTAGCCAATGAATCGGGCGCAGGCGTGACTCGTCTGTCCCTGGACTACCGCCTGCCGATCGCCAACGCGATCATCACCACAGAAAACATGGAGCAAGCCATTGCCCGCCAGGTCGAGAAGGGGCGCGATGCCGCTCAGGTCGCCGTGGAAATGGCCAATCTGCTCAACTCCTACGACGATCATGAGTGACGAACAATCCAGCTCGTCGGCTTCAAGCCGACCCCCTCGCCAAAGCCGCACCGGTCTGACCAGCACCGGCGCACGCAAGGCAGGCTCCAAGTCCAACCGCAGCCGCGCACGTGAGTTCGCGCTGCAAGGCCTGTATCAGCACATTGTGGGCCGCAACGAAGTGCTGGAAATCGACCGCTTCACACGCGACCTGGCTGGCTTTCACAAAGCCGACGTGGTGCATTACGACGCACTGCTGCGAGGCTGCGTGGAAAATGAAGCAGCACTGGACGCACTGATCACGCCCAAGCTCGATCGTGGCCTGGCCGAAATCTCGCCCATCGAACATGCCTGCATGTGGATTGGCGTGTATGAGTTCCAGAACTGCCCTGATGTGCCCTGGCGCGTGGTGCTCAACGAGTGCATCGAGCTGGCCAAGGAATTTGGCGGCACTGACGGCCACAAGTATGTGAACGCCGTGCTCAACGGTCTGGCCCCGGAGCTGCGCGCTGCCGAAGTGACGCACGACCGCGCCAGCAAGTCTGCCAGCTAAAAGCCTGGTGCAGCAGAGCCGTGCCTGCACGGCCCTGTCGCTGCCACATGCATAGTCAATGCAAACACTGCAACAGGGCCGCGGGTGCTATCGTGCATCCGCTGGCTGGTTGCAGTTTTTTTATGGGTGCTGTGCCCGTCGCCCACAAGCACGCCGCTGATTGATTGTTTGAAAGAGCTTCTCCATCCATGTCCGTTATTGAGCTTTCCCGCCGCGCCCAGCGCATCGAGCCTTTCTACGTCATGGAAATGGCCAAACACGCACAGGAAGTGGCCCGCCAGTCCAGCGCCAGCGGCTCACCCATGATCTACCTGAACATTGGTGAGCCCGACTTCAGTGCGCCGCCTCTGGTGCAGCAAGCTGCAGAGCGCGCCATTCGCGACGGACGCACCCAATACACCCAGGCACCTGGCCTGCCCGAGCTGCGCGAGCGCATCAGCGCCTGGTACGCCAGCCGTTTTGGCATCAATGTGCCTGCGCGCCGCATCATCATCACCGCCGGTGCCTCGGCCGCTTTGCAACTGGCCTGCCTGGCACTGATCGATGAGGGCGACGAGGTGCTGATGCCCGACCCCAGCTACCCCTGCAACCGCCACTTTGTCTCGGCCGCCGAAGGCAAGCCGGTGCTGATTCCTTCGTCGGCAGCCGAGCGCTTTCAGCTCAGCGCCGCCAAGGTCGAAGCGGCCTGGGGCGAGCGAACACGCGGCGTGATGCTGGCCTCGCCCTCCAACCCCACAGGCACTTCGATTGCTCCCGATGAGCTGCGCCGCATCCACGACGTCGTGCGCGCCAAGGGCGGCCTGACCATCGTCGATGAAATCTATCTGGGCCTGTCGCATGACGAGGCCTTTGGCCAATCGGCTCTGGAGCTGGGCGATGACATCATCTCCATCAACAGCTTCAGCAAGTACTTCAATATGACGGGCTGGCGCCTGGGCTGGATGGTCGTACCGGAGTCACTGGTCGCCCCCATCGAGATGCTGGCCCAGCACCTTTTCATCTGCGCCAGCACTGTGTCGCAATATGCGGCCCTGGCCTGCTTCGAGCCCGAGAGCATTGCCGAATACGAACGCCGCCGCGCCGAGTTCAAGGCCCGCCGCGACTACTTCATTCCGGCGCTGGAGTCCGTGGGCCTGCCCGTGCCCGTCAAACCCGATGGTGCTTTCTACGCCTGGGCCGACTGCCGCGCTGCGGCTGACAAGCTGGGTGTCAAGGGGAGTTGGGACTTTGCCTATGCGCTGGTCGATCAAGCCCACTTGGCCATCACCCCCGGCCGCGACTTTGGTCAGGCCGAAACGGCCAACTACGTGCGTTTCTCAACAGCCAACTCCATGGAACAGTTGCAAGAAGCGATTGCGCGTCTGCGCAAATTACTGGGCTGATGACCATGGCTTTTGAGTTTCCAATACGGGTGTACTGGGAAGACACCGACGCCGGCGGCGTCGTGTTCTACGCCAACTACCTCAAGTTTTTCGAACGCGCCCGCACCGAGTGGTTGCGTTCGCTGGGTATCGCCCAGCAAAAGCTGCGGGAACAAACGGGCGGTATCTTTGTCGTAACGTCTGCGCAACTTGAATATCAACGCCCGGCCCGGCTGGATGACCAACTGATTGTTACTGCAAAGCTGCAAAGTTCTGGCCGAGCTTCGCTCACAATTGCGCAGCAGGCACTGCTGGTCAATGCTGACCCTCAAGCCAATGGGCCTACGCTTTTGTGCGAAGGCAGCATTCGCATTGGCTGGGTGGATGGACAGACCATGCGCCCCACGAGAATTCCAAACCATATCCTGGAGCAACTTTCATGAACTCCCAAGACATGTCCATCCTCAGCCTCATCATGCAGGCCAGCTGGGTGGTGCAACTGGTCATGCTGATCCTGGTGGTCGCATCGATTGCCAGCTGGGCCACCATTCTCCGCAAGGCGCAGACGCTCAAGCGCGTGCGCGCGCTCAACGACAATTTCGAGCAGGATTTCTGGTCGGGCACCAGCCTCAACGACCTCTATGCCTCAGCGGCACATAACGCCAAGAATGGCGGCCCCATGGAGCGCATTTTTGCCAGCGGCATGCGCGAATACCAGAAGCTGCGTGAGCGCCGTATCGGCGATGTCGCCACGCTGATGGACGGCACGCGCCGTGCCATGCGCGCCAGCTTCCAGCGTGAACTCGACGAGATCGAATCTGGCCTGTCCTTTCTGGGCACCGTGGCTTCGGTCTCGCCTTATGTGGGTCTGTTTGGCACCGTCTGGGGCGTGATGCACGCTTTCACCGGCTTTGCCAATATGGAGCAGATCACGCTGGCCACCGTGGCCCCCGGCATTGCCGAGGCTCTGGTGGCCACCGCCATGGGTCTGTTTGCCGCCATTCCTGCCGTGACCGCCTACAACCGCTACGCCCACAACATCGACCGCATTGCCAGCCAAGAAGAGACCTTCATCGAAGAGTTCTCCAACATCTTGCAGCGCAATGTCGGCGCAACAGCCAGCAGCTCTGCCTCCGGTCACTGAAATGAAGCACCCGCAGAGTCGCTTCGCGCCATCCACCTCGAAGTTGAATGACGCCCTCGCTACGGCGCGACTCTTGCTTGGTGTCTCCGACTCGAGCCTTGCCCAGCCGCATCTGCTGCGCGCTGAGCAAACTATTTGTAAGGAGTGCACTCCATGCCAGCCATGAGTTCACGCGGTGGTCGCAATCGCCGCACCGTCAACGAAATCAATATGGTGCCCTTCATCGACGTGATGCTGGTGCTACTCATCATCTTCATGGTGACAGCGCCCATGCTCACGCCCGGCTCCATCAATGTGCCAAGTGCAGGCAAGTCCTCGCGCCCACCCACCAAAAACATTGCCTACGTGATGCTGGACAAGGATGGCAGCATCCAGTTCCGAAACGGCCCTAACACCCAGACTATCAAGCTCGATGATCTCAAGGGCCTGGCCCAATCCTGGCAAGAAGGTCAGGGCGAAGACAGTGCCATCCAAATCCTCGCGGACAAGGGCCTGCCCTTTGATGACGTCATGAAGGCGCACAGCACCTTGTCCCAGTCCGGCGTCAAACGCATTGCTTTTGGCGTTGTCTCATCTTCCAGTCATTGATTTCATTTTCAGGACGCTCTGCCGCACGCAGCCTTTTTGAAGCGCTGAAGGCTCAGCCCGCACAGACCACCACACACCATGCCTAACCAGCAAGATCGCGATCAGTTTGCACCGCCCCGCCCCAAAGGCCTGGCGCGTTCCTGGTCGCTCGCCCTGGCCGCGCACGGGCTGCTGATTGCTGCCCTGCTGTGGACAGTGCGCCCCCCCAAAGAAGCCGATGAAGCCATGGTCGAAGCCGAGGTCTGGAGCAGCTCTGCTCCTGCGGCCGCAGCCGTGACACCTCTTCCACCTCCCGACCCAACACCAGAGCCGACTCCTGAGCCTCCACCTCCACCTCCTCCGCCAGAGCCCGTGGTGGCACCGGTGCCAGCGCCCGCCCCCAAGACTCAAGCCCATGACGATGAGCACGAGGCTGAGATCGCCCTTGCCAAAAAGAAAAAACAAGAGCAATTGAAGAAGGAAAAGGCAGAGCAAGAGGCCCGGGAGCAACGAGAGAAGGAGCGCGAAAAAGAGCGCAAGGAAAAAGAGCGCAAGGAAAAAGAGCGCAAGGAAAAAGAGCGCAAGGACAAGGTGGAAAAGGAGAAGGCTGAAAAGGCGCACCAAGACAAGCTGGACAAGCAAAAGGCGGAAAAAGCAGAAAAGGACCGCAAGGAAAAGCTGGAGCGCGAGAAGCAGGAAAAGGCCGAGAAGGCTGCCAAGGAAAAAGCCGACAAGCTTGAAAAGGAAAAAGCGGAAAAAGAAAAAGCCGCCAAGGAAAAGGCAGCCAAAGAGAAGGCCGAGAAAGACAAAGCCGCCAAGGAGGCCAAAGAAAAGGCTGCCAAGGAAAAAGCCGCTAAGGACGCCAAAGCGGCTGACGACCGTCGCAAGGCCGAGCTGGCACGCCTGCAAGGGCTGGCAGGTAGCGCGGGCGGCTCAGGCGGCAGCGATCGCAGTGGTGCCGGCGGCAGCAGAACCGGCGGCGCCGGCAGCAGCGCCAGCGGTGGGCCATCGGCTGGCTACGCCGCCAAGGTGGCAGCGCGCGTCAAGCCCAACATCGTCTACCCCGATGCGCTCAGCGGCAACCCGCGTGCCGAAGTGCGCGTGCGCACGGCGCCGGACGGCACCATCACCAGTGCCACGATCTCCAAGTCCAGCGGCAACGCGGCCTGGGATGAAGCCGTGGTTCGCGCTCTGCACAAGACTGACAAGCTGCCGCGAGATATCGACGGCAAGGTGCCATCCGACTTGGTCATCGGCTTCAGGCCCCAGGACTAAGGGACTCACAGGGATTCCCCTCCGGGCAAGCAGCTATGAAAAACATAGCTGCTTGCGAAATACAGCAAAGGGCTTGAAGGCTAAAAACCTTCAAGCCCTTTGTTTTGATGCGAGGGACTCAATTACCCGCGTTGCGCGCTGCCGCAGGCGTGAACATGGAAGCGTTCAAGTCTCCCTTGTTGAGAATGGGCCCCAGCGGACGCTCCTGAAACAGGTTGTAGGCCACGTAAGAACCCGACAACAAGTCGTGATAGAAGCTGGTGCCGGCATGCCAGAGCTGTGCATCAAAAGCGTAATAGTAATGCACGGCAGCCTGCTGCCAGAGCTGGCCTCTGGTGTCGTAATAGTCACTCATGACCGCCTGCCCTGTGTCTTCATCCAGAAAAAGAACACGTTTTCCGTAGAGATGTCGGTACCCCTCTTTCAGGGTTGCCTCCACGACCCAGACACGGCGCAGCTCATAGCGGGTGAAGTCCGGGTTTTCATGACCGGGCTTGAGCAAGTCGGCGTATTTCACGCCGCTTCCGTGAATCTTGTACGCATTGGCGGGAATATAGATCTCTCTCTTGCCAAGGCTTTTCCAGTTGTACCGCTCGGGCGAGCCATTGAAAAGCCGGTCAGAGTCAATCGTCATCTTGCCACCGGTGCCAGGCATGGGCGAATCGAAGCCGAAGTCCGGCACCTGGCGCACACGGCGCGTGCCGGGGTCGTAACTCCAGGCCAAACGCTTGTTTTTGCCAAAGTCCACCGGCTCCGCATTGACGTTGACACCCCCTTTATCCCGCTCTGGCAGCAAAGTGCGATTCATACCCTGCGACATCAACCCCTCCAGCGGCTTGCCCGCTTCCTTGGGCTCATAAATGGCGGCATAGGCATAGTTGTCTGCACGCCCCCAGACGATGGAGCCATCAACCAGGACATTGGCGCTATCGCGCAAAGTGTGTTCCGTATGCGCCCGAAATGGCAGCAGGTTGTTAAACGCGAGCTCCAACCCAGACTTGGGCAGCGGAAAGGGCATGGATCCCTTCACCCCCGTGACGCCCATGCCATCGCTATTCATCACGGCATCCTGGGCATTTTTGCGGGCAGCCTCACAGACAAAATCCGGATAGCGGAAGTCTCTGTGCCCCGTGTAGACCGGCATGCGGTACGTTTTGGGATGGGCTTTGAACAAGGCCTTCTGCCCTTCGGTCAGCTTGTCTGCATATTGCCCCATGTTCTCGGCCGTGATGGTGAACAGCGGCTTCTCGCTGGCATAAGGGTCTACCGGATGCTTGCCCTCATGCGGCGGGTAATTGATGCCTGGCGGTGTGCCCAGCCACTTCCCCGTGAACTCGGGCACGCCGCTGGCGGTGCCGGCCTTCTCGGCCCCCACGCAGGTCAAGGACTTGCCCAGTTTCTCCAGCTCCTCCGGCGTTGCCTTGGCTGTGGCAGCCCCCCCATCAGACCACTCATCAGGCCCGCCATCACAGGAATCACGATTTTCTGTATCCCCATCTTGCCTGTCTCCTTTGCCCAGCCTGCACTGAGGCATTTGCACCCTGTTGATGAAATGTGCTGCGGCGTGGCAGCAGCCAGCTGTCACCGGGCAGGCCGTTGTCTGTGCCCTGATGACAGTCAATTCATTCTTGGATTCGGAATAGTCCAACCCATCGTCTGAATGAACTAGGCGCATTCCCCCAAGCCAATATTCATCAAGGTTTAAGCCCACCTGAATGTTCAGGCACACAGGTAAACACCCAACACCTGCCGATTGCGCTGAAGCTGCAGGAGTGCTGTTGCACGAGAACAGGGTCAGCTTGGCGCGTGAGTCGGCTCTGCAGCAATTGCCGCAAAAGCAGGCCTTCAAAATCAACGACAGTCTGCTTCACACCCAGGCCCAGCTGCAGTATTTCGAGGGGCTGTGCCAGCTGGTGTGCCAAGGCGTGGGCACCCCGTACTGCCACTGGTCGCAGTGCAGCGCCACGAAACCGCCACCGGCGTGGTGGCCCTGCCGCTGTCGGGTGACTGGGCGAAGCGCCAGTTGCTGCAGGCTGCGTAGCCTTAGCAACTCGCAGTGAAAAGCATGTTGCTGGACAATACGGGGATCATGACCCTCAAAGCCCCTGAACTTCTGCTGCCTGCCGGCTCGCTCGACAAGATGCGTGCCGCCTACGACTTTGGTGCCGACGCTGTCTACGCCGGCCAGCCGCGCTACAGCCTGCGCGCTCGCAACAATGAATTCCGCCTGGAGCAGATCGGCCAGGGCATTGCCGAGGCGCATGCGCGCGGCAAGAAGTTCTTTCTGACCAGCAATCTGATTGCGCACAACGACAAGGTGCGCACCTATATCCGCGACATTGAGCCCATCATTGCGATGAAGCCCGACGCCATGATCATGGCCGACCCCGGCCTCATCATGATGGTCAAGGAGAAGTGGCCCGAGCAGGAAATTCACCTGTCCGTGCAGGCCAACACCACCAACTCGGCCACCGTGAAGTTCTGGCAGAAGATGGGCGTCTCGCGCATCATCCTGTCGCGCGAGTTGTCGCTGGACGAGATCGAAAAAATCCGCAACGAGTGCCCCGACATGGAGATTGAAGTCTTCGTGCACGGCGCGCTGTGTATTGCTTACTCGGGCCGCTGCCTGCTGTCGGGCTACTTCAACCGCCGTGACCCCAACCAGGGCACTTGCACCAACGCCTGCCGCTGGGAGTACAAGACGCACGATGCGCAAGTAGACCCCAACACCGGCGAAGCGCTGGGCGTGGCCATGGACAAGGGCTTCAACTTTGAAGACGCCAAGAACGACCTGGACAACCAGTTCACCAGCACCTGCGGCGACCAGAAGCGCCACCCCAAGGCCGATGCCATCTACCTGCTGGAGGAAAAAGGCCGTCCTGGCGAGATGATGCCCATCATGGAAGATGAGCATGGCACCTACATCATGAACTCCAAGGACCTGCGCGCCGTGGAGCACGTAGAGCGCCTGACCAAGATCGGCGTGGACTCGCTCAAGATCGAAGGCCGCACCAAGAGCCTGTACTACGTGGCCCGCACGGCCCAGACCTACCGCCGCGCCATTGACGATGCCGTGGCCGGTCGCCCCTTCAACCCGAATCTGATTACCGAGCTGGAAGGTCTGGCCAATCGCGGCTACACCGGCGGTCTGCTCGAGCGCCGCCCCGCCAACGATTACCAGAACTACGAAACTGGTCACAGCGTGCTGCAGCGCAGCCACTTTGTGGGCGCGGTGCGCGGTTATGCCGACGGCATGGCCGAGATTGAAACCATGAACCGCTTTGCGGTGGGCGACACCATCGAAGTGATTCACCCCCAGGGCAACCGCCAGGTCAAGCTCGAGAAGATGTTCAACCTTGAAGGCCAGCCCGTGGAAGTCGCCCAGGGCAACCCTGTGCGCGTGCGCATTCCGCTGGAAGGCCCGGTCGAAGGTGCGCTGATTTCGCGCCTGCTGTAAGCTCGGTCAACTTTGCTTTTCCAACGCCCCATACGCTGGGGCGTTGCTCTTTTTTTATAGCTGCTTCCGCGCGCCCTCTCTTGAATTTATATTGAATTCATGCTGAAAACCAATGACAGCAAGCGCCAGCAGCTCCTCAATTTGAAGAACAAACACCATGGAACTTCGCATTGACGAAGGCCTCAAGGCCTATATCGACCCCCTGACTCCCGACGAGCACGAAGCGCTGGAGCGCAGCATCCTCGCCGAAGGCTGCCGCGACTCTCTGGTCGTCTGGGGCGACCTGCTCATTGACGGCCACAACCGCTACGGCATCTGCCAAAAGCACGGCCTGCCCTTCAACACCGTGCAGGCCACGCAGTTCAAGAACATGGACGATGTGCACCTGTGGATGATCGACCAGCACCTGGGCCGCCGCTCAGTGTCCGACTTCCAGCGCGGCGTGCTGGCCCTGCGCAAGCGCGAAATCATTGCCGAGCGCCGTGCCGCAGCCGCTGCCGCCGTGAACGCTGCCAAGGCCGCCCAGCCCGCGAGCGAAGAGGCTCCCTGGGAAGGCGAGACCGACCCGGCTGTTGCCCAGGCCCTGGCCAGCGTAGCCAAAGTACCTGACGATGCGCTGGACACCCGTGAAGCGCTGGCCCGCGCTGCCCGCCTGTCGGCCGGTCAGGTCAAGATGATCGAGACGATTCAGGAAAAGGCCGCCCCCGAAGTGGTCGCCGCCGTCAAGGCCGGCGAGCTGTCGCTAAACGCCGCTGCCGTGGTCGCCACCCTGCCCATGGAAGAGCAACAGGCCGTCGCCGCCGAAGGCGCCAATGGCCTCAAGCAAGCCGCCAAGCGCGTGCGCGATGCCAAGAAAAAGCCCAAGGCCGAAAAGCCTGCAGCCGAAGAATCGGCAGACGCTGCGCCCGCAGCCAGCGCCGAAGAGCTGCAAGCCCGCGTGACCGAGCTGGAGGCCGAAAACGAGCGCCTGCGCATGCAGGTCAAGACCCTGCAGGAGCTGCTGGCCGAGCAAGGCTGATCCAGCCTCCAGCCAGAAGCCCCATGCAAAAAGGCGAGACATCTGTCTCGCCTTTTTTGTTGCCTGCCAAGATTGGCGCGATGCTCATGAAGCCCAGAGCGTGCGCGATGCCTTTTTGACCGAATCCGTCAGCATCAGCTGGCCGTTTTCCGGAGCCTGGTTTGTCTCCACCGCCATCCAGCGACCGTCGTGCTGGTAAATCACTTCGTACACCGTGTTGAAGGAATGCGCCTGCACTTCCTTGACGCCGGGCGCCAACACCAGCTTGCCGCCCTCCCGCGCACGGTTGGCCGGTACTTGTGACAGGCTCTCCACCGGCGTAAAAGTACTGTGCACCACGGAAAATGGCTTGGCCGCCTGAGCCATGGCAGGCGTGACCAGCACCACATCCGAGCTCAATGGCTGCAAGGTACTCATCACATAGGTTTGCCCGTCTTCAGCACCTACGACCACTTGCATGATCTGGTGGGGCGTGATCTGCAGCGCTGGCACCACCTCCTGCGCCCAGACTGCGGGTGCGCACAGGCCGCACAAGGCGACGGCGGTCAGGCTCTCGCGAGCCAATACGGCGTGAAACGCCTGCCAGAAAGATTGAGCCATGGTTTGTCTCCTTCGATGAATTGCGTGATTGCGTGACCGTTGCGGTAAAACTTGAAGCAGTGCTGCTTTCCGTTCTCTTTTTCGTATCGGCTTTGCATCAGGTTCAAACTTTTTGACAAGCCTCTGAAGCGAAATATCTGCAAGTACCCTCGCCACAGCGCTGACCCGCCGAGGTTCAGGCAGACTTGGGGCTTACCGTTGACTCAGGACCTCCAACCCATGCGTGACCTCAATGATCTGTACTACTTTGTTCAGGTGGTAGATCACAGCGGCTTTGCCCCGGCCGGGCGCAAGCTGGGCATTCCCAAATCCAAGCTCAGTCGACGCATTGCGCTGCTGGAGGAAGATCTGGGCGTACGCCTCATACAGCGATCTAGCCGCCGCTTTGCCGTCACCGACATCGGCACGGAGTACTACCAACGCTGCCTGGCCATGCTGGTGGAAGCAGAGTCCGCCCAGGAAGTCATTGACCGCACCCAGGTCGAGCCCCAAGGGCTGGTGCGCCTGAGCTGCCCCCATGCACTGCTGGACTACCAGATCGGCGAGATGCTGGCCCGCTTCATGGTGTTGCACCCGCGCGTGCAACTGCATCTTGAGAGCACCAACCGCCGTGTGGACGTGATCCGCGAGGGGGTTGACGTAGCGCTGCGCGTGCGCTTTCCGCCGCTGGAGGACAGCGGCCTGGTCATGAAAGTGCTGGGCGAGAGCACGCAGCATCTGGTGGCCAGCCCGCAGCTGGTGCAATCCATGGGCGGCATGCCAGAGCTGGAAGCACTGAGCGACTGGCCCAGCGTCAGCGACACGCCCAGCCAGCGCAACCCCAGCTGGCTGCTGCAAAACGCCAAGGGCGAAATGCGCGAGATTGCCTATCAGCCGCGCCTGGTCTGCGAAGACCGCCGTGCCCTGCTGCATGCAGCACTGCATGGCGTGGGCGTGGTGCAGATGCCGGCCATGTTTGTACAGGACGACCTCCGCGCCGGCCGCCTGCTGGACATTGCCCCGGGCTGGAAGCCCCGTGCCGGGCTGGTGCATGCAGTCTTTCCCTCGCGCCGCGGCCTGCTGCCTTCGGTGCGGGCGCTGCTGGATTTTCTGGGGCAGGAATTTGCGCCTTCCAGCATCCACCCACTGTCCGCCCCGATTGGGGATGAGGGCGAACTCAACCCCTGAGTCATAGGCTGCGAGTCATAAGCGCTTGCGCCGCGATCCATTGAGCCTTTGCGGCGAAAAAGCCATCTGCGGATGGCTTTTGTGTTTTTTGGCGCATCTGACTCCCTCACAAGCAATGCAATTGCGCTTGCTATGGCAGATCTCAACAAACGACAAATAGCTATATCGTTCCACTTATAGAACGCTGATAACAAATTTTGCCGGCTACTCAGCATGTCTCAATCCTCATAAATTTGAGTCATTCCTGATTCAAGCAAGACCTCTGGCACTTGCTTTCTCTTTGAACGAAGAACAAGCCATGAACGCAAAACTCTCAGCCGCCGCAGCCGCCATCCTCTGGGGCTTTACCTATGTTCTGACCACCTCCTGGCTGCCCCCCAATCCTTTGTTCCTTGCCGCCTTCCGCGCTCTGGGCGGTGCTTTGGTGCTGCTGGCCATCGTCCGCTGCGTGCCTGAACGCGCCTGGTGGACCCGCCTGCTGGTTCTGGGCACCTTGAACGCCGGTCTGTTCTTCAGCCTGTTCTTTGTCGCCGCCACCCGCCTGCCCGGTGGTGTTGCAGCCACCTTTCAGGCGCTGACGCCACTGGCGGTGATCTTCATCGCCTGGGGCGTGCTGGGTGCAAAGCCCCCCATGATCAAGATTGCCGCTGTGATTCTGGGTGCACTGGGCGTTTCGCTGGTGGTGCTTACCAGCTCCGCCGTGCTGGACTCCATCGGCATTGCCGCCGCCGTGGGCAGCATGCTCTCCATCGCCGCTGGCGGTGTGATGCTCAACAAGTGGGGCGCCCCTCGTATGCCTTTGCTGGGCTTTACCGGCTGGCAGCTGCTGATTGCCGGTGTGGAACTGGCCGTGGTGGCCCTGGTCATGCAAGACCTGCCTTCTGGCCTGAGCAACAGCAACATCCTGGGTCTGGTTCTGCTGGCTGTGGCACTCACTGCTGTCCCCTTCGCCCTGTGGTTTGGCGCGATTGAGCGCGCCGGTGCCGTGGCCGTGGCCCCCTTCATGCTGCTGACCCCTGTGACCGCCTTTGTGCTTGATGCACTGGTCAAAGGCGTGCAACCCAGCAACTTGCAACTGGTGGGCGCAGCTTTGGTGATGGGCGGCCTGATGCTCAGCCAGCGAGGCTCTGCCAAGCCCCATGCTCATGCCCACAAGCATGCGCACCCCGCCAAGGCCAAAGCCAGCGGAAGCGCTGCCCACTGAGTACTGCCCCCAACCGCCCATCCATTCAACACTGCAAGAAGATCACCATGCTCAACACCCTGCTGCAATCGCGCATCTACTACACCCTGGCAACTGCTGTGCTGACCTATATCTTCTGGTGGAGCGGGCTGAACAAAGTCTTTGACTTTGCCGGAGCCATGGCAGAGATGGAGCATTTCGGGCTGCGCCCCACAGCCTTGTTCGCAGTGGCAACCATTGCGGTGCAACTGCTGGGCTCTCTGGCCATCATCACCGCCAGCCGCTGGGCCTGGCTGGGAGCTGGCGCTCTGGCAGTCTTTACGCTATCTACCATTCCCCTGGCCCACCGTTTCTGGGAAATGGAAGGCATGGTCGCCTTTCTGGAAAAAGCGCTGGTCCAAGACCATGTCAGCGTCATCGGCGGGCTGGCTGTAGCGGCAGCACTGGCCAGCATGAAACGCAAAGCGACTTTGCTTGGGTAAACAGCACGCATCGTCTATTTACTGCAAAGGGGCACCGATTGGTGCCCCTTTTTGTTGTGCCCAACCTTCACATTGGCGCAAGCACATCGAATCCATCGTTTTATTTCAAAGCAAATATTCATTTGCCCCAATAAATGATCCAAGTCAATTTTCAACACTGAATATGTTTGCGCACACTTTCATAAATCTTGGAATTTATGAAATCAATCTATAGGCCAAAGATAACGAATCTCAAAAAAGTTCAATAAATTTAGATGCTGGATATCAAAAATCAAATCTCCACTCATAGAATTATTCGGATTACTCAAAGTTACAAACATTAAGTACCTGCCTACATAGCATGAATCTCTAGCGATATTGGGTTATCAAAGATAAATCCACGCCATAGATTCAGCACAGATCAATCGTTTCAGTTTCTCCAGAGTGCATCGCATAGCCCGGCTTGCGATGCACTTTTTTGTAACCCGCATTTATCCATCGTGCACTTCACTCCCGCTTACCCTCTCTCCCGCTTATCACTGCAGCTGAGCGCAGTTCTCTCCATTCTGGCTGGCTCTATGGCTCAGGCCGCTGAGCTTCCTGAAGTCAAAGTTTTTGGACAACACGAGTCTGTACTCGATACGCTAACCACGGCCTATGACCGTTCTGCGCTGACCAATGAAGGCGATGGCAGTCTGGACGAATTCCTCCGCCGTCAACCCGGCGTGAGCGTGGACTCCCAAGGGTTTATCTCGCTGCGCGGCATGGGCGAGGGCTATACGCAGGTGCTGCTCAATGGCCAGCAAGTCGGCGCACTCGATGGTGGCTCAATGCTGGAAGGCATCAGCATGGAGATGATCGAGCGGGTGGAAATTGTGCGCGGTGCATCTGCCGCCGATAGCGGCGCAGGTATTGCGGGCACCATTCGTATCATTACCCGCCAGGCCACTGGCCCGGTAGAGCGCAAAGCCAGCGTCCGCGCCAGCTTCTCGCCACGCGGTGCGTTTCATCATCAGGCAGCACTGGCAACAGGCGGGCGCTCCGAGCAGCTGGAATGGCAACTCAATGCATCGGTAGCGAATGGTGAGAAGAAAATCGATTCACTGGCGCACGACCACAAGGTATACGTTGGCGACGAAGCCTTCGCCAACAGCTACAGCGGCGAAAAAAGTCTGGTGCGCACGACCCAGGCCGTACTGGCAGGCGAAGTGGCATTGCGCCCCACAAGGCAAGATCGCATCGGCCTGTCATGGACCGCTGAGATCCTGCCGGAAAAGCGCAGCACAGAAGGTGATTTTCGCCAGATCACAGAAGCACCGGCCTATGACTACATAGACATCTACCGCTCACGCTGGCAGGCCAAAGAAAGTGCATCTCCCTCCTGGAGCTTCATGCCTACGCTACGCTGGGATCACCAGTTACAAGGCGGAGGTGCATTCCAGGCCGAAGCCGGCAGCAGGCAGCAGGGCAGCCACGAAAGCTATCAATTTCGCACTCTGGAAGGCGGCTTTATAGGCGGTAGCGACGAACTCAGCCACCACCGCCAGCGCGACTATCACACAGGCTTCAAGTGGACACAGCCGCTCAATGCGGCCACTCGTGTGATGCTGGGTGCCCAGTACCGCACCGAGCGCAGCAACACCACGTATTTTGAAGAAGCCGAGAGCTTTGACGACAAGCTCAAGCGCAATACCAGTGCGGCTTTCACCCAGTTCAACTGGTCGCCTTCTGCACAGTGGAACGTTGAGGCTGGCCTGCGTCATGAACGTATTGCGCTGACGCCTCCTGCCGAGTCCGAACTGGACCGCCGCACTCAAAACCTGTGGCTGCCTTCCCTCAATATTGGCTACAGCCCCAATACCCTGCAGCGCTGGTACCTGCAACTGGCCAAGACTTATCGCGCCCCAAAATTCAGTGACCTGAGTGCCTATGTACGCGAGCGTGACGGCAATTTCACTCAGCCGGATCTGGGCGGCAACCCCTATCTTCGCAACGAAACGGCAGTCGGCCTGGAACTGGGATTCAGCCAGACGCTCATGCAGGGTGAACGCAATGCGGGCCAGTTCCGCGCCAACGTGTTTGCCCGCGATATCTCCAATGGTCTGACCAAGGAGCTGACCTCCTACCTCGCTGAAGGTTGGAATGGAATGATGCAAGAGCGCTGGATGCTGACACCTGTCAACCGTGGCAAAACTCGCATCTGGGGTCTGGAAACCGGCGTGCGCTATGACCTGCCAAAGTCGTACGGCTTGCCCGTCAGCCTGCGTGCCGACCTGACCCTGACCCAGTCTCGCGTCACAGGTCAGGCCTCTCCCTCAAGACTCATGGGCCAGACGCCCGCGACGCTGGACCTGGGCTTTGATGTCAACACCCGGGGCGCAGGCCCGCTGCCCGACCGCATGGGTGCCACGCTGCGCCTTGAGGCTGGCTACAAGTCCCGTGTAAACCCTGAAATGTGGGCCAAGATCAAGCCCATGGCGAATCTGCACCTGAACAGCATGTGGAAGCTGGACAGCAGCACTCGCCTGCGCGCGCAGCTATCAGGCCTGGGTAATGACTGGCGCTCGACCTACTACCCCGTTCCTCGCGGCGAAGTCTATGAACCCGAAGTCGTCGCCCAGACCATGCAGATTCGCGCCAAGCGCTTCTGGTCTGCAGCCATCATGCTGGAAAAGGACTTCTAAGCCATGAAGCAGGTGCCTCACATCAAACGCCTTGCAAGTCTCTGGATCACGGTAGGGCTGCTGGCGTCTGCGATGGTGCCTGCCTCGTCAGCCGAAGAAGCCCGCGCGACGGCTGCAGCTGCAGCAACTAAACGCCCGGCCATTACCATCGCACAGCGAAACCGCCTTGCAGACCTGCACGACAAGGGCGATTTCGCAGCGCTGCGAACACTGGTGCACCAGTTAGAGCAAGAGCGTGACCCCGACAGCATGCCGCTCTTCGGGGTGTTTCAGGCTGCGGTTCTCATCCATGATAAAAAACCGCTACAAGGCTCTCCCATATTGCGAGAGGCGCTCTCAAAACTAAAGCAGCAGTGGGAGCAGGCTGCAACGCCAGACCATGGCCAGGCTTACGCTCTTGCGCTGCATATGCAAGCCAATCTGTACGATGCGCAAGCCCAGAAAGAGCAGCGCGATGCCAGCCGCGACCAGAGTTACGCCGTTGCACTGCAGGCGCTGGGGCCGAGCCACCGCAGCACCCAGTGGCTGCTGTATTTGCGCATGTACGACGCCATTACCGTGGGCAACTACCCACTGGCGCTGCAACTGGCTAATGAACTGGAGCCACAGCTACCCCAGCCACTGAAGCGCTGTGTGGAAGACCTGTGCCGCAGCTTTCGCTTTCAGCGCGCCAGTCTGGCGGGGTCCATGGGCGAGCCAGAACTGGCTCTGCGAATGTCCAAAGAGCTGATGCCCGGACTGAAAAACGACCCGCACCATGCTGCCTGGAACGTCTATCACCTGATGTACCTGACCAAGCACCTGAAGCTGAGCAAGGAATACCAGCACTGGTGCGCACAGGCCAAGGCCATGAGCAAGCGCCCGGAATTTCGAGATATGGAAGGTGTGAACCGAGCCGTAGCCCAGTGCATGACCGGCCCCAAAACCGATGACAAGCAGTTTCAGCGCCTGATAGCGCAAGAGATCAAGCTGCGCGGCGCGGGCAGCGATGGTCACGCCTATCTGTTTTTGCAGCAGGCTGAGAACTTTGGCAGACAGGAGCGCTATGCGGAAGCTGGACTGGCCGCGGCGCAGGCCTGGGCCATCGGCATCGCCCGGCAAATTGACCACTGGCAATGGGTGGCACCCAAAATCATTGGTGAGACCATGGCCGACCGGGAGCGCTATCCCGAAGCGATTTACTACACCAAGCAGGCCATCAATGCACAGCAACGCCTGCTGCGCAACGCCAAGAATCTTCCTACCAATCAATATGAATCCATACTGCGCGCTGGTGGCGCCATGTATGAGGACTTGGCCGAATGGCTGCTGCAATACCAGCGCTTTGCAGAGGCCGAAAAAGCCCTGACACTGGCCCGCGAGCAAAGCTATCACCGACTGGTTCGCAGCTATCAATCCACGCAAAGCGCGCTGGAGTTCACCCCTGCCGAACAAGCCCACGACGCAGCCATCCAGCCGCTGCAGACCTCGCTGCAGGCAGCCTGGCTCGACAGAGAAAACAATAGCAAACAGCTGCCAAAAACACTGGCCCAAGCTGCAAAGATTCTGGATCAGCGCCTGCCTGAATCCTCCACCAATCAAGCACCCGCGACCCGCCTGAGTACGCTGGCCGCCAATCAGACTGAGGTGCGGTATCTGCCCGCCCATGAGCATATTTATGTGGTCATCCGCCGCGGCCACCAGCCTGAGCAGCATCTGCGCCTGCCACTCGCGCAAAAGCAGCTGACGCAAGACATTGCCCTGCTGCGACGCGAGCTGCAGCAGCCCGGCAGCAACCCACAAGCTCAGGCCCAGAAGCTCTACCGCCAGCTGTGGCAACCGCTGATGCAGTGGCTGCCGCAACCCATGCCTGAGGCTGCCGCCGGGCAGGCCCCTGAAGTGCGCGTGCATCTTGAAGGAGCGCTGCGCTACCTGCCCATGGCCGCATTGCATGATGGTCAGCATTGGCTGGGCGAATCCTATGCACTACCGCAAGACACAGGCGTCACCGCCAGCGCGGAAGTCAACCCTGTACCAAAGACGGCGTTGACCCGCAAAGGCTGGAGCCTGCAAAGCTCAAGCCGCGCTGCCGCAGATTTACCCCCCCTGCCCAAGGTGAGGGAAGAAATTAATGGACTGGCCCAGTTGGCCACCACCAGCGGCATTGAGCACGATGCGAGCCAAGATGATGCCTTCACCGCCGACAGCCTGCGAGCAGCCTTGCAGTCGCGCAAGGTGGTGCATCTGGCCAGCCACTTCCGACTGCTGCCGGGCAATGGCCAGGCATCGGGCCTGTATCTGGGCAATGGGCAGTTGCTGACGCTGGGCGAACTCAACGATCCCAGCTTTCGCTTTGACGGGCTGGATCTGCTGACCCTCTCCGCCTGCGAAACCGCTTTGCCATCAGGCCCTTCAGAGCAAGGCTTGGCCGTGGACAGCCTGGCCTGGATGGCGCAGGCACGCGGCGCACGCAATGTCCTGGCCAGCCTGTGGGCCGTGGCAGATGAGGGAACACAGGAGCTGATGCACGCCTTCTACAGCGCTCTGACCCAGGGCATGCCACATGCCCAGGCTCTGCGCGCTGCTCAGCTGGCACTGCTGTCGTCTGAAGGCAAAGCTTCTCAGGCCCAGACCCGGGGCCTTGTTACCAGCACAACCCACGGCAGCGGTGACACGCTGGCCCACCCGTATTACTGGAGCGGCTTTGTGCTGCTGGCTGCGGCGCAGTAAGAGCCTTTACACGCCATACCAATCAAAGCTACTTCACCGACTGCCAGCCCAGCTCCATCTGCCAGGAGTGGCTGGGCAAGACGGCTGAGGCATCTTCAATCCAGCGCCTGGAGTCTGCCGGTGCCACCACCCAGATCAATGACTCAGGCCGCTTCTCTGGCTGGTTGATCAGCAGTGTTTTTTGCCAGCTGGCCGGGCGACCCGGAAGTCCCTGCGGCAGCAGGGCAGCGTCAGCTGCACGCTCGGGGTAAAGCGCTTGCCAGCGGCCTTGGCTGCTTTCGTAAAAAATGCGCACATACAAGGCCTGCGCAGCCGAGTTGACGAGCTGCAAATCAAACCGCGTCCCTAAAGCCAGTTGCCCCAGAAACTGTCGCCCAGCCGCCAGCTTTACCAGATCCATGCGATTGATGGGCTTGCTTGGCTCTTGCACCGTCAGCAGCAGTTGCAGACCGGCTGGCAAGCTCCATGACTGCCCGTGGTTGGCGAGCGATGCAGGTTTGCTCCAGCCTGGCAGGCTCGCCCGAGTCCACAGCGGTGCCTGCAAGCTGCCCTCAAACACAGGCGAAGGCCATTGAGACTGCGCCACCGGCCCACTGCGTGCCAGCTGTGCATGCAAATCCAGCGTACGCTGAGCCAGCGATGAGTAACGCTCCGCCGCTGCAGCACTCGTCAGTGCCTGCACCATCGCATAGGTGAATACGCCTTGCGGCTGGCCGTTCAGCGTCCACTCCGGCGTGCGCTGCATGTCATCACAGGCATAAAGGCCCACAAACCCCGCAGGCCGCGGCCTTGCCGGCGGTAATACAGCGGGCAAGGCATCGCCCGAATGATTGCTTGCAGGCCTGCGGCTTTCCTCCAGCTCTTCCAGCTCACTCACTCTCAGCCCGCGCCACTGCACATCTTCAGTCACTGAGCGCGTGGCCGATGAGGCATAGCACACGTCCATGACGGTAAACACATGTGCACCCAGCGCCAGAAAATCATCAATCGCCGCACCCAGTTCGGCATCGGCCACGGCTCCGCGCAAGGGCCAGCCGTCTAAACCTGACTGACGCACAGCATCTGAGGCCAGCAAAAAAGTGCTTCTACCATCTACCTCCGCCGCCGCTTTTTTCGGCCCTGGCGCACGCACAGCATGGCCTGACCAGTACAGCATCACGGCATCACCGGGGCGAATGCGCTGGCGCAGATCTGCAAAGGCTTTGAGAATGCTTGCGCGCGAGGGCATGTGCGCATCAGGCAAAGCAGCAGGCTGCGCCATGGCGTTGTCGGCCAGTGTCTTGATGTCAGCGGGTTTGAAGCCATGCGCCTGCAAAGATTGCCGCACCAGCACCACATCATTGACCGGCCCCTTCAGCCAGAAGCGCCGCGGCTGATTGAGCAAAGCGCTGACGCCAATCAGCAATGCATGGCGGCGCGGTGCCTGCGCAGCCTGAAGCAAAAAACTCTGCAGGGACACACTGGCAGCGCCCCCTGCTTGCAACAAGGCTCTACGCTTCATGGCAGCAGCTGTGCTTGCTCCACTTGCGGGTGCGCCTTGAGCTTGGCCAGCAACACCTGTGCATCGGCATTTTTGCCCCCTAGCTGCAACAGCCACGAGCCATCGGCTTGTGCCAGCCACGCTGCAGGTACATCAGCGCTCAAGTCGCGGGCAATGGTGGTCAGGTCAGTGCTCAGACTCTGCGCCTTCAGTCGCAGCTGAATGCGTACACCGCTGGCTTGAAGATCATCCAAATCCAGCGAGCGCCAGGCTGGTGTATCGGCATCCGCCTCAACCACAGGCTGGCCTGAGCCCGGCCCAGCCGCAATCCACGCGGCCTGCCCCACCACCAGCACTACGGCCATTGCCGCAGCTGCATTGGCCCAGCCAGGATGCCCCAGCAACCATTGCAGCCAGCGCGCAACCTTGGGCTCGCGTGCAGCAGCCTCTTTGCTGGGTCGTGGCGATACTGGCTGCACAAAACTATCGGCCTGCATACGCTTTTCCAGCAACGCCCATGCTGCATCCGTGTTCTGGCTGGCAGCCTCATCTCGAATGGCTGCACGCGCGTCTCTGAGCCACAACGCCTGCAAAGCAAGCGTCTTATGCTTAGCCTGCATATCTTCCATCCAGGCAGCAGAATCGTCACTGAGCTGACCCGCAAGCCAGGCAGGCAGTTCACTGTCAAAACGCTCTTGCTCCTGCGAGCTTGGCTCTGAGTTTTGATAGGCAGTCATTTCAGTTCACCTCCAGCCTCAGCCATTGCTGCAGGCAGGTGCGCAGATTCTTGCGTCCATGAAACAAACGGGTCTTGACGGTGTTTTCAGGACATTGCTGCGTCTGTGCAATATCGACCAAGGGCATGTCTTCCACCGCCCAGAGCATCAGAGCCTCTCGCTGCAGGGGGTTACGTAAACGCATCAGGCAATACAGCACGGCTTTTTTATCCTGAGCAGCATTGAGCCGCTCTTCAGGGCCTGGCGTGTCATCGGTCACTGAAGTGAAATCATCATCACCTGCAGCCTGCTCCACCTGCACTCGGCGCTGCCAGCTTCGCCGGCAATCCACCGCTTTGTTTCGCGCCAGCGTATATAGCCATGTATTAAAGGCAACGCGCCCGTCATAACGCAAAGGGTCGGTCCAAATATCGTGAAAGACGTCAGCGGTTACTTCTTGCGAAAGCATTACTGCTTCATCTCCGCATATTGCCAATTGCATGTGAACAAAGGCCTGAACCTTGCCAGCCCATTGCTGCCAGACAGTGCGTAATGCCTTTTGATCCCCTAGATGCATGGCATGCAATAAATCTTGCACCGACCGAGAACGCTCCATGACCATATTTAAATCTAGGGGTAACAAAAATAACTGCGGCAATCATAGCCGTTAACCACAGTGGAGCGTAAGACACACACAGCAAATGCAAAGAATGTGTCAAAAAGTTTGAACCTTTGTGAGCCTGCCAACGAATAAGGGGGTAACCGCACATTTCTTTGAAATGAGCTTGATTCTCAGGCAGCGGCATTTTGATGACCCACAATAGGAGAAAACCAATGCAGCAGACTTTTACCGCCAAACTGGCTCAGATTTCGATTGCCATTGCTTGCGCTTCCATGCTGGCCGCTTGCGGTGGTGGTGGTAGTGACGGCGACAAAAAGCCCAGCACCGAACAGCCTGGTGGTGGCAGCAACAGCGGCAGTGGTTCGGACAACAGCCCGAAGTTCACGCCCTCGAGCGAAAAGACAGTGGCTGAGGACGCCACCACAAAGAGCCAGTACGGCGACAAGGTCGCTCCCGTCACCTATACGCTGCATAAGCAAGATCATTCTGTGATGACCCTGAATGGTCAACGCTATGGCGATGCCACCATTTGGAGCATTGACCTCGGCGACATCAAATTGAGCTCGAATGATGGAGGCAATAACGCAACCTGGAGCGGCACACTGCCAACAGCTCGCAGCAAGTTCTTTGCAGATGAAGCGGTGCTGATGGCTTGCGCTGGCACTTGGGACAAATACACCAATATCGCCGTCAGCGCAGCAGCAACCAAGCCAGCCAGCCTGGCCGAAATGGCTGGCTCTTATGATGAGTTCTCCTGCGGAATCGAGGGCATCAATGGCGATACCGCAGCATTCATTGTGGCCGCCGATGGCAGCGTTAAATCCTCAGAGGGCATGGTCGTCGACACAGCACAGCTGTTCAGCGCCAAGGGCTGGTCTCCCGAGCCCGGCTTCACCATGTGGGGTGCTGCCTACATGGTGAATGGCTACAAAATCATCATTTTGAAAGACTCCGAAAATGGTGAAACAGCACAAACCGTGTCTATTTCTGGCCCAGCCAAGTAATACCTTCTAATGGTTGGTGAAACCACGCCAACCGCCCATAAAAAACCGTGCCCTGAAAGCACGGTTTTTTGATGGGCGACTCAGAGCCATCAGCTCAGCAGCTGTCTCAGCACATAAGGCAGGATGCCGCCATGGCGGTAGTAGTCCACCTCGATCGGCGTATCGATACGCAGCTTGACTGTCACCGACTGCTTGCTGCCATCAGGCCTTGTGATGATCAGCTCGGCATCGCTTTGTGGCGCCAGGTCTTCGGCAGGAATCACGTCGATGAACTCTTCGCCCGTCAGACCCAGACTTTGCCAGCTGTCCTTGCCTTTGAATTGCAGCGGCAAGACACCCATGCCCACCAGATTGGAGCGGTGAATGCGCTCGAAGCTGCGTGCCACCACGGCCTTGATGCCCAGCAGTTGCGTCCCCTTGGCCGCCCAGTCGCGGCTGGACCCCGTGCCGTACTCCTCACCCGCCAGCACCACGGTGGCCCGGCCTGCTGCCTGGTACTTCATGGCGGCGTCGTAAATCGCCATTTTTTCGCTCTTGCCGTGATCGTCGCGGTAGAGCGTCAAACCGCCCTCCTCGCGAGATCCATCGGCCGCAGCCGGAATTATCAGATTCTTGATGCGCACGTTGGCAAAAGTGCCACGCATCATCACCTCATGGTTGCCCCGGCGCGAACCATAACTGTTGAAATCGGCCTTTTGCACTCCGTGCTCAAGCAGCCACTTTCCAGCGGGCGATGTCTCTTTGATAGAGCCTGCGGGTGAAATGTGATCGGTGGTGATGGAATCCCCGAACAAAGCCATGATGCGGGCCCCATGCACGGCATAGGCGTTTGAGCTTTTTTCAGCTGCAACGCTTGGTTCACCTGCGCCAGGCGCTTTCAATTCCAGAGCAAAATCGGCAAAAAATGGCGGCTCGGCGATATAGGTGCTCTGAGGCCAAGTGTAGGTAGACCCCGTCACGCCCTGGATTTTTTCCCAGAGCTTGCCCGGCTCGCTGGCCACTTGCTCGTAGTTGCTACGGAACGCCTTGCCGTTCATGGCGAACTTGATCAGGGCTTGTATCTCCTCGCTACTGGGCCAGATGTCGCCCAGATACACGTCCTTGCCCCCCTTGCCCTGGCCCACCGGCTCGGTCATCAGGTCCTTGCGTACCGTGCCCGCTATCGCATAGGCAACCACCAACGGAGGGCTGGCCAGAAAGTTGGCCTTGATATTGGGGTGAATGCGCGCCTCGAAGTTGCGGTTGCCCGAGAGCACGGCAGCGCAGACCAGGTTGTTCTGCGTGATGGTGGCATTGATCTCGGGGGTGAGATCACCCGCATTGCCGATGCAGGTGGTGCAGCCATAGCCGGCCAACGCAAAGCCCAGTTTTTCCAGATAGGGCAGTAGACCCGCTTCGCTCAGATACTTCGTGACCAGGCGCGAGCCTGGGGCCAGCGAGGTCTTGATATGCGGTTTGACCTTGAGGCCAGCCTCCACCGCCTTTTTGGCCAGCAGGCCTGCCGCCAGCATGACGCTGGGGTTGGAAGTGTTGGTGCAGCTGGTGATGGCCGCAATCAGCACATCGCCGCTGCCGATATCAAAGCTCTTTTCTCGGGGCTTTACCGCCTGGCTGGCCTCTGCGGCAATGGCACTGGCTTCGGCCTTGCCAGTCTTGGGCGTATTACTCACCATCTCGGCCTTGTTGCGCTCGGCATCGGTGGGCAGCGGCTTGCTCTCTGGCTGCAAGGCTTCGGGACTATCAGGCGTCACCAGATGACGGCGCGTCAGTTGGTCGGCGGGCAGGTTGAAGCCATTTTGTGCCACAGGAGCGCTGAACAGCTCATCAAACTGCCCGGCCACATGGCCGATTTCGATGCGGTCCTGCGGGCGTTTGGGCCCGGCCAGGCTGGGGGCCACCTTGCCCAAGTCGAGTTTGACCACCTGCGAGTAATCGATCTCGCCCGCCTTGGGGACCCCAAACAGGTTCTGGGCCTTGAAATAGGCTTCGAAGGCCTGAATCTCGCTCTTGGTACGGCCCGTGCCCTTGAAGTACTCGATGGTCTTTTCATCGACCGGGAAGAAGCCCATGGTCGCCCCATATTCGGGCGCCATATTGCCGATGGTGGCGCGGTCGGGCAGCGACAGACTGCGCGTGCCTTCCCCAAAGAACTCGACAAACTTGCCAACCACTTTTTCCTTGCGCAGGATTTCCGTGACGGTGAGCACCAGGTCGGTCGCCGTCACACCTTCGCGCAGCTGCCCTGTGAGCTCAAAGCCCACCACGTCGGGCGTGAGGAAGTACACGGGCTGGCCCAACATGGCCGCTTCGGCCTCGATGCCGCCCACACCCCAGGCCACCACGCCAATGCCGTTGATCATGGTGGTGTGGCTGTCGGTGCCGACCAGGGTGTCGGGGTAGTAAACATCACCGTCCTTGCCCCCCTTGGTCTTGTGCACGCCGCGCGCCAGATACTCCAGGTTGACCTGGTGAACAATGCCAAAGCCCGGCGGCACCACGCCAAAGGTATCAAAGGCCTGCATGCCCCATTTCATGAACTGATAGCGCTCCTGGTTGCGCTGAAATTCCAGCTTCATGTTCAGGTCCAGCGCCTTCTTGGTGCCGAAGTAATCGACCATGATGGAGTGATCGACCACCAGGTCCACGGGCACCAGCGGCTCAATGGACTTGGGCTTCTTGCCCAGCTTGGCGGCGGTGCTGCGCATGGCGGCTAGATCGGCCAGCAGGGGCACGCCCGTAAAGTCCTGCAGCACCACGCGCGAGACGACAAATGGAATTTCCTCTACACGCTCTGCCCTAGGCTGCCAGCGCGCCAGCTGCGCCACATGTTCTTCGGTGATCTTCTGGCCATCGCAGTTGCGCAGCACAGATTCGAGAACAATCCGAATGGATACCGGCAGCCGCTTGATTTCAGGAAATTGCTTGGCCAGCGCTGGCAAGGAATAGAACTTTCCTTTCTTGCCATCTTCGGTTTCAAAAGACTTCAGCGTTTTAGCAAAAGCATGAGGCATCGTGAGACTCTCCATCAATGAGACACAGGGAAGCACTTGTTCTCTTGCATTGTGCACATAAGCGCTGACTGCGTGATGTGGGACGGAATACTTTCATCCATACACGCTGTGCCCGTCGGCCTTTCTGCGCCTTTTTCATGGCAGTGCATGAACATACAAATCTATAAAAACAATAGCGCATTGCGCCTGTCAATAAAGAACCTCAGACACTTTTTAGCCTGAAAGTATTGATTCCTGAGCGCTCCCAGCTATCAAAACAAAGGCAATAAAAAAGCCCGCGCAAAGAATGCACGGGCTTTTGGCATGAGAGGCCGGAGCAATCCGGCTGACTCATGAGGCTTGATTAAACCTTGGCGGCCACTTCAGCGTACTCAGCGATTTCGTTGAAGTTCATGTAGCGGTAGACGGAGGCCTTGTCGGCATCGATCACGCCCATTTCCTTCAGGTACTCTTCCTTGGAAGGCAGGTAGCCCAGACGCGAAGCGATGGCTGCCAGCTCGGCCGAGCCCAGGAACACTTGCGTGTTCTTGCCCAGGCGGTTGGGGAAGTTACGGGTGGAAGTCGAGATCACGGTCGCACCTTCACGCACCTGAGCCTGGTTACCCATGCACAGCGAGCAGCCGGGCATTTCGGTACGCGCACCGGCGGTGCCGAAAGCCGAATAGTGGCCTTCCTTGATCAGCTCGTTCTGATCCATCTTGGTGGGAGGAGCCACCCACAGCTTGACGGGGATGTCACGCTGGCCGCCCAGCAGCTTGGCTGCGGCGCGGAAGTGACCGATGTTGGTCATGCAAGAGCCGATGAAGGCTTCATCGATCTTGGTGCCGGCCACGTCGGACAGGAACTTGGCGTCATCAGGGTCGTTGGGGCAGCAGACGATAGGTTCCGTGATGTCGGCCAGATCAATTTCGATGATGTGGGCGTACTCGGCGTTTTTGTCGGCTTCCATCAGGTCGGGCTGGGCCAGCCAGGCTTCGACCTTCTCAATGCGGCGCTGCAGCGTCTTGGCGTCCTGGTAACCGTCGGCGATCATGTTCTTCATCAGAACGATGTTCGAAGTCAGGTATTCCTTGATCGGCTCAGGATTGAGCTTGATCGTGCAACCGGCGGCAGAACGCTCGGCAGAGGCGTCGGACAGCTCGAATGCTTGCTCGACCTTCAGGTCTGGCAGACCTTCGATTTCCAGGATGCGACCCGAAAATTCGTTGATCTTGCCGGCCTTGGCAACGGTCAGCAGACCTTGCTTGATGGCGTACAGAGGAATGGCGTGCACCAGGTCGCGCAGGGTCACGCCAGGCTGCATTTGACCCTTGAAGCGCACCAGGATGGACTCAGGCATGTCCAGAGGCATCACGCCCGTCGCAGCCCCGAAAGCCACCAGACCCGAGCCTGCTGGGAAGGAGATACCGATAGGGAAACGGGTGTGCGAGTCACCGCCGGTACCTACGGTATCGGGCAGCAGCAGACGGTTGAGCCAGCTGTGGATCACACCGTCACCAGGACGCAGGGCCACGCCGCCACGGTTGCTGATGAAATCAGGCAGTTCACGGTGGGTCTTCACGTCCACAGGCTTGGGGTAAGCGGCTGTGTGGCAGAAGGACTGCATCACCATGTCGGCCGAGAAGCCCAGGCAAGCCAGGTCCTTCAGCTCATCACGGGTCATGGGGCCGGTAGTGTCTTGGGAACCCACGGTGGTCATGCGAGGTTCGCAGTAAGTACCGGGGCGCACGCCCTGGCCTTCAGGCAGACCGCAGGCACGGCCCACCATCTTTTGGGCGAGCGTGAAACCGGCATTGGACTCTGCAGGAGCCTGGGGCAGACGGAAAGCAGTGGATGCGGGCAGACCCAGGGCTTCACGAGCCTTGGCAGTGAGCGAACGACCGATGATCAGGTTGATACGGCCACCAGCTTGCACTTCGTCCAGCAGCACGTCAGACTTCAGCTGGAAGTTAGCGACGGTTTCACCGTTCTTTTCGATCTTTCCAGCGTAGGGGTAGACGTCGATCACGTCACCCATTTCCAGCTTGGACACATCGACTTCGATAGGCAGCGCGCCGGAGTCTTCTTGCGTGTTGAAGAAGATAGGAGCGATCTTGCCGCCCAGGGTCACACCACCAAAGCGCTTGTTAGGCACAAAGGGAATGTCCATGCCGGTGGCCCAGATGATGGAGTTGGTGGCGGACTTGCGCGAAGAACCGGTACCGACCACGTCACCCACGTAGGCAACCATGTGGCCCTTGGCCTTCAGGTCTTCGATGAACTTCATGGGGCCGCGCTTGCCGTCTTCTTCAGGCTTGAACGCCGCGTCAGCACGCGTGTTCTTGAGCATGGCCAGGTAGTGCAGAGGAATGTCGGGACGGCTCCAGGCGTCGGGAGCGGGCGACAGGTCGTCGGTATTGGTTTCGCCAGGCACCTTGAAGACGGTGACGGTGATCTTTTCTTCGACCTTGGGGCGCGAAGTGAACCACTCGGCATCCGCCCAGCTTTGCATCACTTCCTTGGCCTTGGCGTTGCCGGCCTTGGCCTTGTCTGCCACGTCGTTGAAGAAGTCGAACATCAGCAGTGTCTTCTTCAGCGCGTCAGCAGCCACGCCAGCGACTTCGGCATCGTCCAGCAGCTCGATCAGAGAGTGAACGTTGTAGCCGCCCACCATGGTGCCCAGCAGCTCGGTGGCCTTGGACTTGGAGATCAGCGCCACGCTCAGGTCGCCGTGAGCGACGGCAGCCAGGAAGGAAGCCTTGACCTTGGCCGCGTCGTCCACTCCGGGTGGCACGCGGTGGGTCAGCAGATCCAGCAGAAACTCTTCTTCGCCGGCGGGCGGGTTCTTGATCAGCTCGATCAGCTCAGCGACCTGCTTGGCATCCAGAGGCAGCGGTGGGATGCCCAGTGCGGCACGTTCTGCCACATGGTCACGATAGGCTTTCAACATGGGTTCTCTCCAATGGTTTTTGAAAAAGGCTGCGCATTGAGGCGCGAATCACGCAGATGCCGCTGAGTGCGAGGCAGCAGCATCTCTGAGCCTTGCTGGATCAGTTGCCCAGCAGGCTAGGAGGTGGGTTTTTGCGAATGGCTTCTGCCACTTGCTGTTGCTCAGGTGCCATGCACTCGTCGGCCAGACGCTGACCCGCCTTCTGGTTCATCAGCATGGACTTGTTGGCGATCTGCAGCCAGACCGCACCGGCGGCCTTGTCTTCCAGGCGCACGGTGCCGGTGGTCGTTGCCACAGGCGACATGTGGTACTTGAAGCCACGGCCGTCCACGATGAAGTAACCGGGGTTGGCAGCATCGGCGTTCACGTTCACGTAAGCGCCCAGCTCGCAGGGAATACGGCCCTTGTGCACACGCTCGGCCACAGCCAGCTCTTGCGCACCCAGCGGGACGGCAGCCGCGGCTACAGCAGCAGCGCCAACTCCGGCGGCCGCAGCAGCAGCGGCCTTGCCTTTTTTGGCTGGCGCTTTTTTGGCAGGGGCCTTCTTGGTTGCCGCAGCCTTGGCCTTGGAGGATGTCTGGGCGGCAGCCGTGTGGCTGACTGCGACCAGAGGAAGGGCAATCATCAAAGTAGCGATCAGGGTCTTCATAGGAATAGCTCCTGCAGACTTGTTATGAGTTCAATGGGTTGGAGCCAAGGCAAACCAGGGTTGCACATCAACCGGCAAGGCCTGCCCCGTCTGATGAGCGCGCTCAAGCAACTGCCAGAAATAGCGGTAGCTGGCGCGGTCGTGTAGTACACCACCAAAACTGATGGGCGCCCAATTCTGCACCGCCGCAGCAGTAAGTATTTGTGCTGCCTGCTTCACTTCGTCCTCTGCGGGCGAAAAAGCTCGCAAAATCGGTCGAATCTGGTCAGGATGAATGCTCCACATGCGTGTGTAGCCGAGCTCTCGCGAGGCTTTTTGCGCGCAAGCCTCCAAAGCCTCAGGATTTTTGAATTCTGTGACCACGCAGTGCGACGGCACCTTGCCGTGGGCATGGCAGGCGGCGGCAATTTCCAGCTTGGCGCGCACGACCAAGGGATGCTCGAACTGGCCTTGCGCCGTCATGGCCGATGCGGGAATGGCTCCACCGTGGGCCGAGACAAAGTCCATCAGCCCGAACGAGATGCTCTGCACTGCAGGGTGCGCCGCGATCTCGAAGGCCTGCTGCACAGCGGCAGGCGACTCAATCAAAACATGTAGCGGCACGCGCTTATCTGTAGCGCGCTGCAGAGCTTTTTCAGCAAAAATCACGTCATCGACCGATTCCACTTTGGGAATCATGATGTGGCAGAGCTTGCCCGCCGCACCACCGGCGATGATGTCCATATCCGCCTGGAAATGCGCGTGGTCCACCGCATGCACGCGGGCTGCGACACGGGCACCGGGCGCTGCGGAGTTCGCCAGCTCCATCACCAGACGGGCGTGCTCGGCTTCATGGCCCACAGGCGCGCCATCCTCGCAGTCGAGCGTGACATCAAACACGCAGGTGCCGAACTCGGCCATCATCTCGGCCTGCAATTGCAGGCTTTTGCGCATGCGCACTTCTACACCGCTGTAGTGATCACACACGGTAAGGCGTGTGGCGCCACCCTGGGCGTCCAGCAGCACAGTTGCGGGGTGAACCATTTCTTTCGTCATGACTTGCGCTGAGCCACCATGAAAAGTCGGGGGAAAGCCAGCAGACGCTTGCCGTCCGCTCGCTCGGGATAGGCCGCATCAATGCGGCGCTGGTATTCCGTCAAAAACTCTGTCTGCAGCTCCTGCGACAGGCCTTCCACAAAGGGCTTGAGACCTGTGCCGCGCAGCCACTGCACAATCGCGGATGCCGACTCCATGGGATGCTGGTAGACGGTGTGCCACACATCCACGCTGGCAACCTCATTGGCGGGGGCCGCCAGCAAGTCGTAATACACCCCAATGGGCAAAATATCGTTTCTTACCTTGCTCGCGTCACCGATGTGCCTCACAAACTGGGGCAGCTGCGCAATTTCACGCATGTTTCGGTGCGAGGGTTCCTGACGGTTATCAGGCATCTGAATCGCCAGCACGCCACCAGGGGCCAACAGCGACAACAGACGAGGAATCAGGGCCTCATGCTCGCCCACCCACTGGATGGAGGCATTGGCATAAATCAAATCAGGTGCTGGCCCACCTTCGGCAGGTGACCAGGAGGCAATATCTGCAGCCTCAAACCGGGCCTGCGGCAACTGTTTGCGCGCAACGTCCAGCATGGCTTCGGAGTTGTCGATGCCCAGGACATCGGCATCCGGGAAACGTTCCACCAGCAATTCGGTAGAGTTACCCGGCCCGCAGCCCAGATCCACAATGTGGGGGCGGCGAGCCGGTTGCAAGTCTGGCACCCGTGCCAGCAACTCTGCAGCCGGGCGCGTGCGCTCGTTTGCAAAGCGCAGATACAGCGCAGGATTCCAGTCTTGCATAGGCGCCTAATTACAGCAGGTGCTTGACGCCGTCTTGCTCGCCTTGCAGCTCAGCCAGGGTCTTGTCGATGCACTCTTGCGAGAAAGCGTCGATTTCCAGGCCTTCGACGATCTTGTATTCGCCGTTGGCTGTAGTGACGGGGAAGCCGAACACGATGCCAGCAGGAATGCCGTACTCGCCGTTGGAAGGCACGCCCATGGTGACCCATTCGCCGTTGGAGCCCAGGGCCCAGTCGCGCATGTGGTCAATGGCAGCGTTGGCAGCCGAAGCAGCCGAGGACAGGCCACGAGCAGCAATGATGGCGGCGCCACGCTTGCCAACCGTGGGCAGGAACACGTCCTTGTTCCACGCTTGGTCGTTGATCATTTCCTTGACCGACTTGCCGTCCACAGTAGCGAAACGGTAGTCCGCATACATGGTGGGAGAGTGGTTGCCCCACACGGTCAGGTGCTTGATATCGCCCACAGCGAAGTTCGCCTTGGCAGCCAGCTGGGAAGCAGCGCGATTGTGGTCCAGACGCAGCATGGCGGTGAAGTTCTTGGCAGGCAGATCAGGTGCCGACTTCATGGCAATGTAGGCATTGGTGTTGGCAGGGTTGCCCACAACCAGAACCTTGACATTGCGCGAAGCCACGGCGTTCAGAGCCTTGCCCTGGGTGGTGAAGATCTGGGCGTTGGCGGCCAGCAGGTCAGCACGCTCCATGCCGGGGCCACGAGGACGGGCACCAACCAGCAAAGCGTAGTCTGTGTCCTTGAAGGCGGTCATGGGGTCGGAATGAGCTTCGATACCAGCCAGCAAGGGGAAAGCACAGTCTTCCAGCTCCATGATCACGCCCTTCAGAGCGTTTTGAGCCTTTTCGTCGGGGATTTCCAGCAGTTGCAGAATAACGGGTTGATCCTTACCCAGCATTTCGCCAGAGGCGATGCGAAACAGCAGGGCGTAACCGATTTGGCCAGCTGCGCCGGTAACGGCGACACGGACGGGCTTCTTGCTCATGGTGAGACTCCAATATTGGAAAAAAGTGGGATGTTAGAGGTGCCTGTCGGCACTAGCGTAACCACTAGTAGCCCAAGCTCCGCAAACATGCGGCAAGTGTACTGCTGAAATCAAATCCCGGTCAATTTGTCTTATGTCTTATATAAGATATGATCCGCATATAGCAACCAGAGTCAAATGACCGTTTTGTGTTTCGCATCGCGGAGGCAACACCTTCAAGATTTACTATGTCAACCCCTCACAACACAGCCCCGGACAATCCAGCCAACCATAGCGGTGGCGCCGGCGTCTCCACCCCGGCCTTCAGCCCTCTGTACCAGCAGATCAAGGGACTGATTCTGCAAAGCCTGGAGGCAGGTGAATGGCGTCCCGGAGAGCTGATACCCAGTGAAATGGAACTGGCAGCGCGCTTCAAAGTGAGTCAGGGCACGGTGCGCAAGGCCATCGATGAGCTGGCCGCAGAAAACCTAGTCATGCGCCGCCAAGGCAAGGGCACATTTGTGGCCACTCACGCTGCACAGCAAGTGCAATACCGCTTCCTGAACCTGCGCCCCGACGCAGGTGACCTTCAAGGCGAAGGCCGTGCCGAGCGCCACATTCTTGAATGCCGCCGCCTGCGCGCACCTGCCGAAGTGGCCCGCTCTCTTGCGCTGCGCACCGGAGACGCAGTGATGCATGTGCGCCGCACCCTGTCTTTTGCTGGAATCCCGACTATTTTGGAAGACATCTGGCTACCTGGAAATGCCTTCAAGGGCCTGACTGCCGAGCAGATGTCCAGTTACCAAGGGCCCACCTACGCCATGTTCGAGCTCGACTACGGCGTGCGCATGGTGCGTGCCGATGAAAAGATTCGCGCTGTTTTGCCCGATGCCGAACAAGCTCAGTTGCTGAACATCCCCAGCACGACCCCATTGCTGAGCGTAGAGCGCACGGCTTACACCTATAACGATGTTCCCATGGAGTTACGACGCGGTTTGTACCGCACCGACACCCACCATTACCGCAATGCGTTGAACTGAATCCCTCCGGAAAAGTGTTGATTGCGCCAATTCCCAATCAACGCTAAGCAATTTGGACTAACGGATTCTGCTGCATTGCAATAGAATTTTGTGTCGCTTCGCACTAGCGATTACAACGCAGTTACATCCACGAAAGTACCCTGCCATGACAGAGCAAAAAGCAAAACAGCGGCCAGAGTTCCGCAATATCAACTTCTTCACGGATCTACCGACCTACCGCCTGCCCCTGGCAGGTATTGTGTCCATCCTGCACCGCATCAGCGGATTGCTGATGGCGCTCCTCTTGCCCTTCATCATCTGGATGTTCGACAAGTCGATTTCGTCGGAAATTTCGTTTGACTCCTTTACCTCGGTGTTTGCAGGTCAATTTGGCTGGTTTGCCAAGCTTGTCTGCCTGGCTCTGATCTGGGCCTATCTGCACCACTTCTGCGCTGGCGTGCGTCACCTGGTGATGGACATCAACCATCACGCCGTGAACAAGCAGACAGGCAAGTCCACCGCCGTTGTCACACTGGTCATCAGCGTTGCTCTGACCGTGGTTCTGGGCGCAAAGCTGTTTGGCCTGTTCTAAGCAGCCCGCGGCCAATAACACCTCACGATAAGGAAACAAGCATGTCCGTGAATTACGGCTCCAAGCGCACTGTTGTCGGTGCGCACTATGGCACTCGCGACTTTCTGGCCCAACGCTCCACAGCCGTCCTGATGGCCCTGTATACCGTTGTGCTGCTGGTGCGCTTCTTCATGGGTGGCCCCGTGGGCTACGAAATGTGGGCTGGCATTTTTGCCCCCCAGTGGATGAAGTTTCTGACCCTGGCCCTGTTCGTGGCGCTGGGCTGGCACGCCTGGATCGGTGTGCGTGACATCTGGATGGACTACGTCAAGTCTGTCGCTCTGCGCCTCTCTTTGCAAGTGGTCACCATCGTCTGGCTGGTGGGCTGCATCGGCTGGGGCATCCAGGTTCTGTGGCGTCTCTGATCGAGACACAGTCTCCACGATTGAAGGTTAAGAATGAGCTACTCCAAAGCAAATATCACCAAGCGCAAGTTTGACGTCGTGATCGTCGGTGCCGGCGGCTCCGGCCTGCGCGCTGCGCTGGAACTGTCGCGTGCCGGTCTGTCGGTCGCCTCGCTGTCCAAGGTTTTCCCCACCCGCTCGCACACCGTGGCCGCCCAAGGTGGCGTGTCCGCCTCGCTGGGCAATATGTCGGAAGACAACTGGCACTATCACTTCTACGACACCATTAAGGGCGGCGACTGGCTGTCCGACCAGGACGCCGTGGAATTCATGTGCCGTGAAGCCCCCAAGGTTGTGGTGGAGCTGGAACACTTCGGCATGCCGTTTGACCGCAATGCCGACGGCACCATCTATCAGCGTCCTTTCGGCGGCCATACCGCCAACTATGGTGAAAAGCCCGTGCAGCGCGCCTGTGCTGCAGCTGACCGTACCGGTCACGCCATGCTGCACACGCTGTACCAGCAAAACGTCAAGTCCAAGACCAATTTCTTCGTGGAGTGGATGGCTCTGGACCTGATTCGCAACCAACAAGGCGATGTCGTGGGTGTCACCGCGATCGAACTGGAAACTGGTGATCTGTACGAGCTGCACGCCAAGGCAGTGCTGCTGGCGACCGGCGGTGCAGGCCGCATCTTCCAGGCTTCGACCAACGCCTTCATCAACACCGGTGACGGCCTGGGCATGGCCGCTCGCGCCGGCATTCCTCTGCAGGACCTGGAGTTCTGGCAGTTCCACCCCACTGGCGTGGCCGGTGCCGGCGTGCTGCTGACCGAAGGCTGCCGCGGCGAAGGCGCTATTCTTTTGAATAGCGAAGGCGAGCGCTTCATGGAGCGTTACGCGCCTACCCTGAAGGACCTGGCTCCACGCGACTTCGTCTCGCGCTCCATGGACCAGGAAATCAAGGAAGGTCGCGGCTGCGGTCCCAACAAGGACTACATCCTGATGAAGTTGGACCACCTGGGTGCCGACACCATCCGCAAGCGCCTGCCTTCGGTGGAAGAGATCGGCCACAACTTTGCCAACGTGGACATCACCAAGGAACCCATCCCCGTGGTTCCCACCATCCACTACCAGATGGGTGGCATCCCCACCAACATCCACGGCCAGGTCGTGTCCTGGGATGGCGAGAAGAACAACGTGGTCAACGGCCTCTACGCCGTGGGTGAATGCGCTGCCGTGTCCGTGCACGGCGCCAACCGCCTGGGCACGAACTCGCTGCTGGACCTGCTGGTCTTTGGCAAGTCGGCTGGCAAGCACATTGTTCAGTTCGTGGGCGGCTACGGTGAATTCCAGGACCTGCCTGCCGATGGCGCAGACCGCACTCTGGAGCGCCTGAACCAGCTGGACAATTCCAAGGAAGGTATCTACGCCCAGGATCTGGCCGGCGAAATCCGCGCCAGCATGCAGCAGCACGCCGGCGTGTTCCGTACCCAAAAGGGCATGGATGAAGGCGTGGTCAAGATCAATGCTCTGCGTGAAAAGGTCGGCTCCGTGACCCTGAAGGACAAGTCCAAGGTCTGGAATACCGCCCGCATGGAAGCGCTGGAAGTGGACAACCTGATCGAAGTGGCACAAGCCACCATGACCTCGGCCGCTGCCCGCAAGGAATGCCGTGGTGCACACACCGTGTACGACTACGAGCACCCTGCCGACCACGCCGAATTCCCGCTGGGTCGCAACGACAAGGAATGGCTCAAGCACACCCTGTGGCACAGCGCCACCAACAGCTTGACCTACAAGCCCGTGAACATGAAGCCTCTGACGGTGGACAGCATCCCCCCCAAGGTTCGTACGTTCTAATCCAGCAGCCCACGAGAGAAGATCAACATGAAGCGCACATTCAAAATCTACCGCTACGATCCCGATGTGGACGCCAAGCCCTACATGCAAACCGTGCAAGTGGAGCTGGACGGCCACGAACGCATGCTGCTGGACGCACTGGTCAAGCTCAAGGCCATGGACCCCTCCATCGCCTTCCGTCGCTCCTGCCGTGAAGGCGTGTGCGGCTCTGACGCCATGAACATCAACGGCAAGAACGGTCTGGCCTGCCTGACGAACATGAACACCCTCAAGGGCGACATCGTTCTCAAGCCCCTGCCCGGCCTGCCCGTGATCCGCGACCTGATCGTGGACATGACGCAGTTCTTCAAGCAGTACCACTCGATCAAGCCCTACCTGCAAAGCGACATCTATGCCGCCCCCAGCAAGGAGCGCCTGCAGTCGCCCGAAGAGCGCGAAGAGCTCAACGGCCTGTACGAGTGCATTCTGTGCGCCAGCTGCTCCACCAGCTGCCCCTCGTTCTGGTGGAACCCCGACAAGTTCGTGGGCCCGGCCGGCCTGCTGCAGGCATACCGCTTCATCGCGGACAGCCGCGACACGGCCACGGGCGAGCGCCTTGATAACTTGGAAGATCCGTACCGCCTCTTCCGCTGCCACACCATCATGAACTGCGTGGACGTGTGCCCCAAGCACCTGAACCCCACTGCAGCCATTGGCAAGATCAAGGAGCTGATGGTTCGTCGAACCGTCTGATGCTGATGACGAATACTCTGCTCGAAGAACGTGAGCGCGACCTGCTGAGGTGGCGCAGCCGCCGTGGGCTGGTTGAGAACGATCTGTTCATCGAGCAGTTCTTCGCCACCTACGGAAGCCAGCTCACGCGGAGACACGCGACTGGCCTGTCTGCCTTGATGGATCTGGCAGACAACGACCTGATGGATCTCTTCTTGCGCCGCAAGGAGCCAGAAGGACAACTCGATACCCAAGAAGTCAGGGAAGTACTGGAGATGGTGCGCAAGCGCCAGCCCGGTAACTGTCCCCAGTAGGCTAGGCAAACTAGAGAAGGAAGTTTGGAAATGAAACTCGCTGACAACAAAGCAACGCTGTCTTTCAGCAATGGTGCACCCAGTGTGGAGATGCCCGTTTACCAGGGCAGCATCGGCCCGGATGTGATCGACATCCGCAAGCTCTATGCCCAAACAGGCATGTTCACGTACGACCCAGGCTTCCTCTCTACCGCTGCCTGCCAATCCGCCATCACCTACATCGATGGCGACAAGGGCGAGCTGCTGTACCGCGGCTACCCCATCGAACAACTGGCCAAGAACTGCAACTTCCTGGAAACCTGCTACCTGCTGCTGTACGGCGAGCTGCCCAACGAAGCCGAAAAGGCCAAGTTTGAAGAGACCGTGACCCAGCACACCATGGTCAACGAGCAGATGCAGTTCTTCCTGCGTGGCTTCCGCCGCGATGCACACCCCATGGCTGTGCTGACCGGCCTGGTGGGCGGCATGTCGGCCTTCTATCACGACAGCACCGACATCACCAACCCCGAGCACCGCAACATCGCCGCGATCCGCCTGATCGCCAAGATGCCTACGCTGGTCGCCATGGCATACAAGTACGGTCTGGGCCAGCCCTACATGTACCCCAAGAACGATCTGTCGTATGCAGGCAACTTCATGCGCATGATGTTCGGCAACCCTTGCGAAGAGTACAAGGTCAACCCCGTGGTTGAGCGCGCTCTGGACCGCATCTTCATCCTGCACGCAGACCACGAGCAAAACGCCTCCACATCCACGGTGCGTCTGTGCGGCTCGTCGGGCACCAACCCCTTCGCCGCCATCTCCGCTGGTGTGGCCTGCCTGTGGGGCCCTGCCCACGGTGGCGCCAACGAAGCCTGCCTGAACATGCTGGAGAACATCCAGGCCAACGGCGGCATCGCCAAGGTCGGCGAGTTCATGGAGCAGGTCAAGGACAAGACCAGCGGCGTCAAGCTGATGGGCTTTGGCCACCGCGTCTACAAGAACTACGACCCCCGCGCCAAGCTGATGCAGGAAACCTGCAACGAAATCCTGTCCGAGCTGGGCCTGGAAAACGACCCCATGTTCGCTCTGGCCAAGAAGCTGGAAAAGATTGCTCTGGAAGACGACTATTTCGTCCAGCGCAAGCTCTACCCCAACGTGGACTTCTACTCCGGCATCGTTCAGCGCGCCATCGGCATTCCTGTGAACCTGTTCACCGGCATCTTTGCCCTGGCCCGTACCGTGGGCTGGATCGCTCAACTGAACGAACAAATGGCTGACCCCGAGTACAAGATCGGCCGTCCTCGCCAGCTGTTCACCGGCTCCGTGTCGCGCGACGTCAAGCCTATCGCTGAGCGTTAATCGATGCATTCAGGCCCGGCTTACCGGGTCTGGAGGTGACAAAAGCCCGCAGACTGCAAAGCCTGCGGGCTTTTTTTAATAGATAGCGATAGCTATCAAAACAAAAGCGCATAGCGCCTTCCAAGCAGTGATTTCAGACTGTTTATTACCTTAAATCTTTACTTAACAAGCGCAAGCAGCTCTTTTATCAATAGCAGGCAAAGCCTTCTCCTGCAGCGCTCACTGCGCCCTTCTTCATCGGCAAGTCGCAGGCCTTGTCCCTGCGCCTCGCTGCGACGCGGCAATTCCCGCACAATGCGCCTCCTGCACAACGCTATTGACGGTTGAATCTTTTATGTCTTTTGCCCCCCTAGGCCTGCGCGCCGAGCTTCTGGATGCCACTCTTGATCTGGGCCTGCGTGATGCCACGCCGATCCAGGCTCAGGCCATCCCTGCCGTGCTGGCCGGACGCGACCTCTGGGCTTGTGCGCCCACGGGCTCGGGCAAGACCATGGCCTATTTGCTGCCGCTGCTGCAGCGCTGGATGGCGCAAAAGCGCTCTCACTCTGGCTTTGTGCGCCCTCTGTCCACCCTAATCCTGGTGCCCACTCGCGAGCTGGCCCAGCAGGTGCACGAGAGCCTGAGCGACCTCACGCGCAAGCTGCACGATCAACCCCGCAGCCGGGTGGTGTACGGCGGTGTTTCCATCAACCCGCAGATGATGCAGTTGCGCGGCAGCGCCGACTTTTTGGTGGCTACTCCGGGTCGCCTGCTGGATCTGGTGGACAGCAATGCCGTGCGCCTGAATACCGTGCAGCAGCTGGTGCTGGATGAAGCCGACCGTCTGCTCGACCAAGGCTTTGCCGAAGAACTGAACCGCGTGCTTGCCCTGCTGCCCGCCAAGCGCCAGACCCTGCTGTTCTCGGCTACCTTCCCGCAGAACGTGGAAGCACTGGCGGCCCAAATGCTGCAAGACCCTGTGCGCGTGCAAGTCGATGCAGGCGCTGAGGCCGAACATTCATCCAGCCCCGAAAATATCAGCCAGCGCGCCATTGCCGTGGACAGCACGCGCCGCACCCAGTTGCTGCGCCAGCTCGTCAAAGATGGCGAAGACCAGCCCGAGTGGGAACGGGCCCTGGTCTTTGTGGCCAAGCGCCACACCGCCGAAATGCTGGCCGACAAGCTCTACAAAGCTGGCATCTATGCCACCACCTTCCACGGCGACATGAGCCAGGGTGCGCGCAAGGATGTGCTCGACCAGTTCAAGGCCAAGCGCTGGCAGTTGCTGATCACCACCGATCTGGCCGCTCGCGGCATCGATATTGCACAGCTGCCCACCGTCATCAACTACGACCTGCCGCGCTCGCCCGCCGACTATATTCATAGAATTGGCCGCACAGGCCGCGCCGGACATGCGGGTGCAGCTATTACTTTTGTCATGCCTGCAGACACGGCGCACTGGAAGCTGATCTGCAAACGCAACCAGTTAGACATCGCACTGGAGCAGCTCGAAGGTTTTGAGCCCACCGAAGAAGTGCCGCCCCCGCCGGTGGCTCAAGACGGCAATGGCGGCATCAAGGGCCGCCGCCCCAGCAAGAAAGACAAGCTGCGGGCTGCAGCCGCTGCAAGCCAGTCTGGCAACACTCCAACGGCATAAACCTGCTGTTTTCACTTTCTCACTGCGAAACCGAAATACCATCGAGGTCATGCCTCGCCAGAACACCAGTCCCGCAGAGTTTCCTCCCGCCATTCTTTTGCAGATAGAGCAACTGGCGCAGCGCATCGTCACCGAGCGCAAGCAGCGGGGCGAGACACAGGCGCAGTGGGCAACCAGGCTGGGAATTTCTCAGCCCACCATGGCCAGGGTCGAACGGGGCGACCCGGCGGTCACCATGGCCACCTATATTTCCTGCCTGTGGCAGCTCAACCCCGAACTGGATCTCACCCGGCTCCTGCCCCATGCGACTGAGGCGCAGGAATCCGCAAAATCCATAGCAGCAGCCACTGACAGCAAAAGGGCTGACGCACAAAAACCCCTCAAACCAAAACACTTGCCGCAGGCCAAGGCTGACCTCGACATGGAGCATCAGCAACAAATCGAGCGCAATTTTGCAGCCGCCAAGGCCGCGCTGGACTTTTTCAAAAGCCCCCTGGTTTAGATTCTTTGCTCCCAGTCCTGCAGCGCTTGCAAAAAACCCCGGCCATTTCTGGTCGGGGTTTTATTTTCAGGGGGACTGTCTCCAGCGTCAGCGCGTCAGTCCCAGGCCCTGCCCCATGGCCAGCAAGGCCGCCACATTGCGCGCGCTGGAGCGCACGTTGTGCTCTGCCTCTGCCAGGGCCTGCGACAGATCACAGATACTGGCCAGCACACTGGTGATGGCGTCAAGGCCGTGCTCATGCACCACATGAGCATTCGCACCCAGGCTGCCCGCAATGCCGATCACCGGCTTGCCATGGCGCTTGGCCACCGTGGCCACGCCGTGCGGTGTCTTGCCAAAGATGGTCTGGTGATCGATGCGACCTTCGCCAGTGATGACCAGATCGGCGTCCCGCACCACCTCATCCAAGCCCACGGCCTTGGCGATGATCTCGCAGCCGGGGCGCAGTTGCCCCTTCAAGAAAGCCATCATGGCCGCACCCATGCCGCCTGCAGCTCCAGCGCCAGCCACAGCGTCGACATCCACACCCAGATCACTCTGGATGATGTTGGCGAAATGTTTGAGTGCGGCATCCAGCGACTGCACCATCTCTGGCGTTGCGCCTTTTTGCGGGCCAAAGATGGCCGATGCACCGCGCTCACCGGTCAGCGGGTTGTCCACGTCGCAGGCCACCTCGATCTGACACTGAGCCAGACGGGCATCCAGCGCCGTCACATCAATGCTTGCCAGTTGCGCCAGCGCTGCGCCACCACGGGCCAGCTCGGCACCTTTTGCATCCAGCAGCTTGACACCTAGCGCCTGCAACATGCCTGCACCAGCGTCGTTGGTGGCGCTGCCGCCAATGCCCAGAATCAGATGTCGCGCACCGGCATCAAGTGCAGCGGTAATCAGCTCGCCCGTGCCATAGCTGGTCGTCACGTTGGGGTTGCGCTGCGCCGGGGGCACCAGAGCCAGACCGCTGGCTGCCGCCATTTCGATCATGGCGGTCTGGCCATTACCGGTCAGGCCATAGAAACCGGTGATGCGCCGGCCCAGCGGGTCGGTCACCTCCACTTCGATGCGGCGGCCCTGTGTGGCTTCAACCATGGCCTGCACCGTGCCTTCGCCGCCATCGGCCATGGGCACTTTGACATATTGGGCGTTGGGGAAGATTTCCTTGAAGCCCAGTTCAATCTGCGTGGCCACTTCCAGCGCGGACAGGCTTTCCTTGTAGGAGTCGGGGGCAATGACGATTTTCATGAATTCGGCTTTCGCAAACGGCTGCGGCTTCGAACGCTTGCCTTGCTCATTACACAGAGAAAGTCAGACTCGAAGCCGCAGGCCATGCACCACAAGCGACATGCGTGCAGCGCAAAGAACGGTGGCAGGCTTACAGCATGAAGGCGCTGGCCAGCCAGATGCAGGCAAAGGTCACCCCCCCCATCACCATGGTCGAGGAGGAGAACACGCGCAGCGATTGCTGCATCTCGATGTTGGAGAACTTGGTCACCACCCAGAAGTAGGAGTCATTGGCGTGCGATGCCACCATGGAGCCGGCGCCAATGGCCAGCACGGCGAACATGCGACCCAGTTCGGAATCCAGGCCAAACGTGGCCATGCTGGGAGCGATGATGGCCGCGCTGGTCAGCGCTGCCACAGTGGAGGAGCCCTGCGCAGTCTTGAGCAGTGCCGCAATGATGAAAGGCACCAGCAGGCCCACGGAGGCTCCACCCAGCACTTCACCCAGTGCGTTGCCCACACCGGTTTCCTTGATCACGGCACCAAACATGCCGCCAGCAGCGGTGATGATCAGAATGGGGCCGGCCTTGACGATGGCCTCTTCCAGCACGTTGGTGAAGTCACCCTTTTTGCCACCATGCTGCATCAGCAGCCAGATGCCGCACAGCATGCCCACCAGCAGAGCCATCACGGGGTTGCCCAGGAAGTGGAAGAAGGTGGCCGCGCCGTCCTTCATGCCCAGTGTGGTCAGCAGTGTGGAGATCGAAATCAGCACCAGGGGCAGCACCACGGGCAGCAGAGCATGCGAGAACTTGGGCAGATCGCGCTGCGACAGTTCATCAGTACCTTCATCAGCTTCGGCAGGGGCGTAGTTCTGGCCCTTGTCCATCAGGCCAGCCCAGTAATAAGCGGCCAGCATGCCGGGAATGGCAAAAGCGATAGAGGCCAGCACCAGCAGGCCCAGATTCGCGTTCAGCGTAGTCGCCGCTGCCAGCGCACCAGGGTGGGTAGGCACCAGGCAGTGCACCACGAACAGGGAAGAGCCCATGACGGCCGCAATCAAGGGCATCGAGGTCTTGGAGTTGGCACTGACGCTGCGCGCAATGCCGCTCAGGATGATGTAGCCGGTGTCACAGAAGATGGTCAGGCCGGGGATGAAGCCCGTCCATGCCATGGCGGCCTTGGCATTGCCCTTGCCCGCCAGTTTCAGAATGTGGCTGGCAATGCTCAGGGCACCGCCGCTTTTTTGCATGCACACCGCAATGGCCGCACCAAAAATAATGATAAAGGAGATGCCGCCAAGCGTATTGCCAAAGCTGCTCTTCAAGGTATTGATCACCTTGTCCAGCGGCATGCCCGAACCCAGCGCCAGCGCCAGAGACACAGCGAACAGCGACCCGAAGACGCTGAACTTCACCTTGGAGGTGAGGTAGATGATGGCCACAATGCTGAGGACCACCAGAATGGATGAAATAGCAATACTGCTCATGGTAATTTTTAGATAGCTGGAATTCGTGACACGCGCTCATCGCATCGATGAGGGCAGATGTCGGCGCTGCTCCTGAGTCACCGGTCTCTCGCGTGTATCGCCGCAGAGAATCAAAACCACCTGCAGCGATGGCGTCGCGATTATAGAAGTTGCAATCAGCAACAGATGCGCATGCTCACTTACCCATGAGCGTCAATCACATATATAGAAAGCCGTCCTTGTGAACCGGCTTTTTATGGCTGTTAAAGCAAACTAGCCCTAATCGCCAAAGCGTTCCCGATAGGCCACCGGAGTAATGCCCAGTTTTTTGACAAACAAATGGCGCAGCGCCTGCTCCGACCCCAGACCGATATGCGCAGCCACCGTTTTCAATGGCCACTGGCTTTGCGTCTCCAGCAACTGCTTGGCGGCCTCCAGCCGGGCGTTTTCCACAAAGGCAGACGGGCTCTGCCCCGTTTCCTGCTGAAACACCCGGCGGAAGTGCCGCTCGCTCATCGCCGCCTGCTCCGCCATCTGCGCCAGGGTCAAGCGCTGATCCATGTGAGTGAGCACCCATTGCTGCACCGCCTGTACTCCGCGGTGCTGGGTGGACTGCGCCGCAAGGGGAACACTGAACTGTGATTGACCACCGGGGCGCTTGAGATACATCACCAGATCGCGCGCCACCTCCAGCGCCAGCGCGTGGCCAAAATCCTGCTCCACCACCGCCAGCGCCAGGTCGATGCCAGCGGTCACTCCCGCCGAAGTCCACAGCTGGCGCTCTCCATCAGCATCCTTGACGTCATCGCGCACATAAATGGCATCGGCGTCCACCTGCACACGCGGATAGCGCTGGGCAAGGGTCTTGGCCACACTCCAGTGCGTGGCCGCACGGCGGCCATCCAGTAAGCCGGCCTCCGCCAAAAAAAAGCTGCCCGAGCACAGTGCAATCAGACGCGGCACCTGGGCTGCCATCGCCTTGAGCCATTGCACCAGTTGCGCAGAACTATCGAGCACCTGCTCGATATGGCGCGAGCCCACGACGATGACCGTACAGCCCGTGCCCTGCTCGGTCAGGCCCGCCAAAGACTGCGTGGCCTGCAGCGTCATCAGCGTGTCCGATGGAACAGGGCCTTGTTCCGCCGCAGTGATGCGCACTTCATAACCGTCCTGCTGCCCTCGGGCTCGCAGATGAATATTGGCGTAATCAAACACCGACATGGGGCCAATGGCTTCCAGCGATTTGAAACCGGGATAGACAATCAGATCAATGCGATGGGCACCAGCGTGGCGATGTTCCATATCAAAAAGAGAGCTTAAAACGCAGGTGGATATTGCGCTGCAGGTCATTTTCATGAAACACACCGCAGCAGATTGCTCCGACTATACGCAGACCGTGCCTCTCACCTTCCCTAGAGACAAGGCAACCATCGCTACAGTTGGGGAATCCCGATCTGCAACGCGAAAAACTCATGATTCCTGGTCCGTTATTTTCCTGGCCCCAGCTTTTGCTGCTGCTGTCGCCATTTCTGGCCCTGTTGCTGGGCGTCGGCCTATTGAGCTATGCCGCGCTTTGGCGGTCCCGCAATCACCATCTACCCAAAGCGCAACGCCGACGCTTTTGGCGTGCCAGCACCATCACGGTGGCGCTGCTGGTGGCCGCCGGTGGCATCTGGGGCTTGTTTTTGCTGTACAAGACCTATGAGTTCGACCGCCAATTCACGCTGGAGACCCACTACCGCCAAAGCCGCCAGCAGTTTGTGCTGCCGCAGGACTTTCAATATGGCGAGCTGCTAATTCCCAAGGGCAGCCTGATCAACCGCTATGACGCCTTTGACAACGGCGAGCCCCAGCGCCCGCTGCGCATGAACCGACTGGATGCGGTGCGCTTTGCCCATCCGGTGCAGGTAGCGGGGGTCTGGGCCATTGCGATGAATGGACATGAACTGGAGCTGGACCGCGACCAGCGCATCAGCCCGGTGTTTCATTTCGACGGCACGGTCAATGACGGCTATGGCGCCTGGGTGCTTGACCCATCCCGCCCTTACCTCGACTGCAAAAAAGGCCAGCTGGCGCGCTTCAATGTGCCACTGATCGACTACGACATCGTGGCTGAATTTGGCAAGCCCGAGCCCGACGGGCCTGACGCACGCTTCAAGCCCAGCCAGTGGGCGGTGGTGGAGTGCAACCATCAGGGCCCCATCGAGGTCAAGCCCGCCTATACCGAGACAGGCCCGGCCGAGGCTCAAGCCCAGGTCTGGGGGCCGCTGCAGCCCAGCAACGAAGACTAAGCCCCGCTCACACAGCCCTTGATACATCGTTGCTTCGCCTTGTCGTACTTTTGTACTGCCTGCGGCTTCGCGCCTCGTCTCAACCGCAAATCTTCGATTTGCTGGGCTGTGTTAACCGCTCTAAAACCCAGCCTCGCACCTTGATCTGCGGCCAACGAACCCGCCCCTGCGGCCATCCGCATTCATAGGCACTGCCACATGCTCTAAAGTTGGGCTTTCGCAAAGCGACGCACAGCCATGTGCCTCGCCCTCCCCGCCTTCCATAGAAAGACCATCATGAAATCACGCGCCGCCGTAGCCTTCAAAGCCGGAGAACCTCTGCAAATCGTCGAAATCGACGTGGCTCCCCCCAAGGCCGGCGAAGTGCTGGTCAAGATCACCCACACCGGCGTCTGCCACACCGATGCCTTTACCCTGAGTGGTGATGACCCCGAAGGCATCTTTCCCGCCGTGCTGGGCCACGAAGGCGCCGGCATTGTGGTGGAAGTGGGCGAAGGCGTGACCAGCGTCCAGCCCGGCGACCACGTCATCCCCCTCTACACCGCCGAATGCGGCGAATGCCTGTTCTGCAAGAGCGGCAAGACCAACCTGTGCACCGCCGTGCGCGCCACGCAGGGCAAGGGTGTGATGCCCGACGGCACCACCCGTTTCAGCTACAACGGCGAGCCCATCTACCACTACATGGGCTGCTCCACCTTCTCTGAATACACCGTGGTGGCCGCTGTGTCGCTGGCCAAGATCAACCCCGACGCCAACCCCGAGCAGGTCTGCCTGCTGGGCTGCGGTGTGACCACCGGCCTGGGTGCCGTCAAGAACACCGCCAAGGTGCAAGAAGGTGACACCGTGGCCGTGTTCGGTCTGGGCGGCATCGGCCTGGCTGTGATCCAGGGTGCCAAGATGGCCAAGGCTGGCCGCATCATCGCCATCGACACCAACCCCAGCAAGTTCGAGCTGGCCAAGACTTTTGGTGCGACCGACTGCATCAACCCCAAGGACTTTGACAAGCCCATCCAGCAAGTCATCGTCGAGATGACGGGCTGGGGTGTGGACCACAGCTTCGAGTGCATCGGCAACACACAAGTCATGCGTGCCGCGCTGGAATGCGCGCACCGCGGCTGGGGCCAGTCGGTCATCATCGGCGTGGCCGGTGCGGGCCAGGAAATCTCTACCCGCCCCTTCCAGCTGGTCACCGGCCGCAAGTGGATGGGCACTGCCTTTGGTGGCGTCAAGGGCCGCAGCGAACTGCCCGGCATGGTGGAAGACGCCATGAGCGGCAAGATCCAGCTCGAACCCTTTGTCACCCACACCATGGGGCTGGCCAAGATCAACGAAGCGTTTGATCTGATGCACGAAGGCAAGTCGATTCGAAGCGTTGTTAACTACGCTGACGCGGAGTAACTAGCTCCCCCTGAGGCGCTTTGCGCCTTCCCCCTCTCTCTACGCGCTGCGCGCTACGGGAGGGGGACGACAGCCTCGCTGCGGGGCGCCCCTTGCTCGCTGTCCTTGGCTTGGGTAGCGCCAGTTTTAAGCACTTTAAATTTCATAGCTGCTTGCGCATGCTTTGATTGGTTTTCAGATACAAAACTGCTGCAAACGCTTTATTAATAAGCGCAAGCAGCTTTTCTTTTAGGAGTAGCCACCATGGAACTCAAGAACGCCCACGCCTGCTTTGGCGGTGCACAGCGCTATTACGAGCACTTCTCCAGTGAGATCGGTCTGAACATGAAGTTCTCGGTCTACCTGCCGCCCAAAGCTGTCATGGGTGAGAAGGTTCCTGCGCTGCTCTATCTGGCGGGGCTGACCTGTACCGAAGAGACGTTCATGATCAAGGCCGGAGCCCAGCGTCTGGCGGCCGAGCTGAACGTCGCGCTGATTTGCCCCGACACCAGCCCACGCGGTGCAGGTCTGGCGGGCGAGGCCGACAGCTGGGACTTTGGTGTAGGTGCAGGTTTTTATCTGGATGCCAGCACCAAGCCTTGGGCACTGCACTGGCGCATGGAAAGCTACATCCTCAACGACTTGCTGCCCCTGGTGGGCAGCAAGCTGCCTGTGGATCTGAAGCGCCTGGGCATCTTTGGCCACAGCATGGGCGGCCATGGTGCGCTGACCCTGGCACTGCGCCATCCCGGCAAGTTCAAGTCGGTGTCTGCTTTCGCGCCGATCACCAATCCTGTCAACTGCCCTTGGGGCCAAAAGGCTTTCACAGGTTACCTGGGCGAGGACAAAGCCGAGTGGGCCAAGCATGACGCCAGCGAGCTGATGGCTGCACAGACGTCGGCTCCCTACCCCGCAGGCATCTTGATCGACCAGGGATTGGCCGACAAATTCCTGATCGAAAAGCAGCTGCTACCCGAAGCCTTTGAGGCCGCCTGCGCCAAAGCCGCCCAACCACTCACGCTGCGCCAGCATGCGGGCTACGACCACGGCTACTACTTCATTCAGAGCTTTATCGACGACCATCTGCGCCACCACGCGCAGCAGCTCGGCGCCTGATTCCGGCATCTGATCTGCTGAAGTTACCGGGGCACCTGAGGGTGCCCTTTTTCAATATCGCTTTGGCAGCGCTCGCTTCAAAGCGATCACAGGGGCGCGCTCAAAGAGCAAGTACCAAGACAGGCTCAAAGCTGAGCACGATCAGCTGCGCGCTGGCTGTCCATGAACATCCGACGTCTACCCTGCTGCGCCTTGGCGCCGTACAAGGCCTGATCTGCACGGCGCATGATGTCCTCCAGGCTGGTGTCTGCAGCGTTAAGCACCTTTGCCCAAGTCAGCCTGAGATTGAAAGCGACGAAACGGGACGAATGTTACAAAACAATCCAATTTCTACAATTCCTTTTTGTACTTTTCCTGGCGCCGCTCACGCCTGCGTCCGGCATACCCCAAAGTCCTTCAGAGGAATCCATGAAAGCCATCTCTCGTACTTCTTTGGCACTGGCTGCCTTCTGCACCGCAGGCGCAGCGCTGGCACAGAGCCATGTTTCACTCTACGGCCTTATCGACGTCTCGGTTGAGCACCAAAAACACGGCAGCAAAAAAGCATCGGGCCTGGCCAGCAATGGCTCATACCTAGGCTTGCGCGGACAGGAAGATCTGGGCGGTGGTCTCAAGGCTGGCTTTGTGCTGGAGTCAGCCATCAATGTTGACAGCGGCAGCGGCGCTGACCAATACGGCTCGGATGACACTCTCAACTTCAAGCGCCGCAGCGAGGTGAATCTGGCTGGCGGCTTCGGCGCCTTGCGACTGGGCTCCTTCAAGCGCGCATCGTACGAGGCAACTGCACAGGCAATTAGCTGGCACAACGACAACGCAGGCTCCACCATGGACAGCTTCGCCAACACCAGCTCTCACTCCAATGTACTGGCCTATCGCACACCCAATCTGGCGGGGCTGAGCGCCGAGCTGCAATACCGTTTTGGTGAAAAAAAAGTCTGGGTCGACGACCTCAAGCACCGCGACGGGGTGGATCTGGGGCTGCGCTATGACCTGGGGCCCTGGGGTCTGGGTCTGGGCTACTCTCAGAGCCAGCTCAAAGGGGATGTGTACGGAGACAGCATCAAGGACAAGACCTACTCTCTGCGTGCCAGTTATGACAACGGTGTCTGGGCGCTAGGTGCCTACTACCAGCGCGACGAAGGCCGTGACAACTGGCCTGGCATCGAGCGCAGTCACAACCACCGCAATACGCTGCGCATCGCAGGCAAATATGTCTCGGGAGCGTCAGATTTTCACGCCAGCATCGGTTACAGAAAAGGCTCCTACACCATCGAAGCTATGGATGGCCGCCTGCCCGCCACCGAGCACGCAAAATACAGCAGCACCCAGTGGCTGCTGGCATACCACTACAACCTGAGCCGTCGCACCAAGGTTTATGCCTTCTATGGCCACGATAACAGTGGCCCCGGCATGCAAAGCCTCCCCGGCCTCTGGGCCGCTCAGTTCAACAGCTTCCGCACCATGGGCCTGGGCATGCGTCACCAGTTCTAACAGGCCAGCGTCGGCAGGACGCTCAATCAGTATGAGCGGCGCTGCTGCGAGCGCTCATATTCGCGCTGGGTCTGCACATAAAGCTGCTCGACTTTCTCGCGCGCCCAGGGCGTCTTGCGCAAAAATTTCAGGCTCGATGAAATGCTGGGGTCCGAAGTAAAGCAGCGCACCGGCACCCGCCGTCCCAGCTCGCGCCAGCCGTAGTAATCGACCAGGTCGGTGAGAATGCGCTCCAGCGTCAGCCCATGCAGAGGGTTGCGCGGTTGTTCTTGAGAAGTCATGGGCGAATTGTGTCGGATTCGTCCACGGCCTGCCGGCCAGTGGCACGCAGTTCAATCCATCCTGCCCAGCAAAATCGACCGAAACCGCTGAGCCCACCATCAAAAAAGCCCCAGCCCAAAGGCTGAGGCTTTTCTCCCCTACTCCAGCAATGCTCAGAAGGGCATCTTGCCTGCACGCATATCGGCAGAAATCTGCGCCAGCACTGCTGGCAGATCGGCCACGCTGCGCACCACGTAATGGGCCCCCGCCTTTTTGAGTTTGGCTTCGGCTACGGCCACGCGGGCATCAACCTCTTCTCTGGGAGCCTGGGCAAACTCTGCCACGCTATAACCCACTTCATTGCCCGACAAGCTCAGACCCACGGTCCACATGCCTGCGCGCAGACCTTCTTCAATGCCGGGCACGGTGTCGTCCACCTTCACACAGGCACGTACATCACCAATGCCCAACGCCAGCACATTGGCCAGGGCCATGAAGGGACCGGGGCGACCACCGGCTTCCAGCTCGTCACCCGCCACCACATAGTCGGGCTTGACGCCGGCGGCCTCGGCCTGCGGCAGCAGCTGCTTGAGCACTTCACGGGGATAGCCCGAGCAAGAGCCAATCTTCAGGCCATTGGCGCGCAGCCATTGCAGTGTCTGTACCGCGCCTGCTATGGGAGCCGAGAATTCGCCCACCTTGGCAATCTGCATGGGCATGAAGCGGGCGTAGATGGCATCCACATCTTCATTGCTGGGCGCACGACCAAATGCTGTCTGCCACTGCGCTGCAATGCTTTCGTCCTGCAGCAACTGGTGGATATGGTCCCACTTGGACAGACCCATGGGGCCACGCGCTTGCTCCAGCGTGATGGTGATGCCGAAGGTAGCAAATGCCTCGACAAAAATCTGTGTAGGCGCGAGCGAGCCAAAGTCCACCAGCGTACCGGCCCAGTCAAAAATGACGGCTTGCAGCGGCGACAAGTCGGCGGAACTTGCGAGCCCAGCGGCGCTGGACACTGTGGACAGGGCTTGTGTTTCGGTGTTGACGTTGGAGTTCATGGCTTGAGAGTGGATCACGGTTGTACAAGGTGAAAGATGTCTTGCCCTGACTCTGAACAGGCAATGGCAGCAAACAAGAGGGAGACATCGTGGTGACGCTTGGGTTTAAAGGGAGCGGATGAAGTTGCGACCGCGCGGGCCACTGGCTGCTTTTTGCACCATGGCCTGCCAGGCATCGGGCAGCACGCCGTAGTGCGCAGGGTCGGTGGCAACGCCCAGGCTTTGCAAAAAGCCTTGCAAGCGCTCAATCGCCACGGCGGCCGTCATGGCATCGAAGATGGAGAGCAGCGCCGCATCGGCAACGGGGTCCGCGCCCTGTGCCATCTCCAGCACCAGTGGCAGGCTGAATGAGCAGGCCAGGCCATGGGGCACACCATGCTGCAAGGTGATGTCATAGGACAAAGAATGCGCCAGCGCCGTCTTGGTGTTGGAGAAGGCCAGTCCTGCCAGCAAGGCGGCCTGCGCCATGTCGGCACGCAGTTGCACGTTGGACAGGTCTTGCATCAGCGCAGGCAGCGTGGCCATGGTGCGGCGGGCCGACTGAACCGCCAGCGCCATGGAGACCGCATTGCGGTTCACATTCCAGATCGACTCCAGCGCATGCGAGAGTGCATCCAGACCCGACGCCAGCGTGGCAGCAGCGGGCAGACTGGCCATCAGCTCTGCGTCAATGATGGCGACCTCGGGCCAGGTGCAAGCCTGGTGCAGCGAGTACTTTTGCTCCCCGGCCTGATCCCAGATCGTGGCCCAGGGCGTGACTTCGCTGCCCGTGCCCGCCGTCGTCGGAATGGCGATCAAGGCTTTGTGCATTCCCGGCTCGAGCTGCGCCCCCTGCTTCAGCACGGCGAGCAGGTCGGCAAAGCGCCCGCCGGGTGTGGCGCAAATCAGAGCCTTGGCCGAATCAATAGCGCTGCCACCACCCAGTGCAACGATGACCGGCACATCGGCATGATCGCGCTGCACCTGCTCGTACAGCGACTCCAGCCACTGCACATCAGGGTTGGGCTGGATGCAGTCGATCACACCCTTGAGTTGCGCTCCGAGCATTTCTTGCATGCGCTGGACCAGACCCAGGGTTTGCGCCTCGGGGAAAGTGACCAGCAGACACTTGCGTCCGGCCAGCAGCGCGGGCAGCTGGTTCAGGCTGCCATTGCCAGCAGTGATGTGCACGGGGTTGTGATAAGTCCACACAGGAGTAGCTTTCAAAAGAATTTTGGGCAAAATCAGCCCCAAGCGCTTATCCATCAAGCGCTTACAGCTCATATTTCAGGAGTTCGAACGACTGAGCAGCAAGTGCTCAGCCGGTCTGTTTCAGTCGCTCGGCGGCATCAGTGGCGTGCGCCTTGCTGAATGCGGCTGCGCAGCCAGTTGGAAGCCATGTCGGCCGCAATCACCATCACCGTGATGACGATGATGCAGGTCGCGGTCTCTTGATAGCGGAACAGCTTGAGGCTGCTGACCAGCTCAAAGCCCAGACCGCCCGCCCCCACCATGCCCAGAACAGTGGCAGAGCGCAGATTGACCTCGAAGCGGTAGAGAACCACGGCAATCCAGGCGGTGATGACCTGAGGCACCACGCCGAAGGCAATGACTTGCAACTGACTGGCACCGGCGCTGCGCAAGGCTTGCAGCGGGCCGTCGTCGATCTCCTCAATCGCCTCGGCAAAGAACTTGGCCAGCATGCCCATGCCGTGCAGAGCCAGTGCCAGCACACCGGGGAAAGGGCCCAGGCCAACGGCTGAGACAAATACCAGGGCCAGAATCAGCTCGTTGATGCTGCGCACCACATTCATGAACTGGCGTGTGATGCGGCGCAACCAGTGCCAGCTGTGCAGATTGCTGGCGGCAATAAAGGCCAGCGGCAATGCCAGAATCACGCTGAGCAAAGTACCCCAGATGGCGATCTGAATCGTCTCCAGCGCAGGAGCCCACAGGCGCGGCAGAATTTCCCAGTCCGGCGGTACGGAGCGCGCCAGAAAGTCCGCAATCTGCGGCATGCCGCCAGCCAGCTCACCCCAGCTCATTTGCGCGCCACCTGCACTCCAGTGCAGCACCCAGCCAATGGCCAGTGCCAGCGCGGCATAACCCAGCCAGCCGCCCGTGCCTTCAGGTCGCCCTGCGGTCCACTGCCAGCGATCTGCTTGTTTCAAGGTATGAGTCATTGCAGACCTCCTGCGGGAGTCACGGGAGTCATCACGGGCGCCATCGCTCCAGGCAACCAATGACCTGCTCCGGCACCACCTGTCGGCACCACTTCGCCCTGCTCGGCAGAGTGACCTGCAGCCTGCGGCTCGTGGCTGTAGATGGCATTCAGTGCGGCCTCATCAAGCTGGGCTGGCACACCGTCAAACACCATGCGCCCTTGGGACAGGCCGACGATGCGATCGCCAAACTCTTTGGCGTAATCCACCTGGTGCAGATTGCAGACCACAGCAATGCCCAGCTCACGCGTAGCATCGCGCAGGTACTGCAGCACGCTGCGTGCAGTCTTGGGGTCCAGGCTGGCTACAGGTTCGTCAGCCAGAATCACCTGAGGCTGCTGGGCAAGAGCCCGTGCAATGCCCACGCGCTGCATCTGCCCGCCAGACAACGCCTCGGTGCGCTCGTCGGCCTTGTGGGCCAGACCCACACGCTGCAGGCATTCGTCGGCCAGATCAATATCACTTTGCCTGAACAGTTGCAGTACCGAGGCCAGCGTCCCCACCTGCCCCAGCCGCCCTGTGAGCACGTTCTTGCGCACCGACAGGCGCTGCACCAGGTTGTGGTGCTGGAAGACCATGGCCACATGGCGGGCCAGCTCGCGACGTGAATGCTTTTGCATGAGGTTGATATCCCCCACCTGCAAGGTGCCGCTGTCGGGCTGGTTCAGTCCATTCATGCAGCGCAGCAAGGTGGACTTGCCTGCACCGGACAGGCCCAGCATCACCACAAACTCGCCGGCCTTCACATCCATGTCGATACCGTGCAGCACATGGTTGCTGCCATAGCTTTTGCGCAGATTGCGGATGGTGATCATTTCATCTTCCCCAGGTCCAGATTCAGCGCCTTGGCCGTCTGGCGCACCACGTCATAAGCTTGATCGTTGGTGGGCGCAAAACCGTTCAGCTCGCCACGGTCACCCCAGGGAAGGCCTTTGATGTCGGCCAGAGCAGCCGCCACTTTTTTCTTGGTGGCTTCATCAAGGTTCTTGCGCCAGGCCATGGGCGACTCGGGGATGTCCTTGGAGCGCCAGATGATCTGGAAGTCTTCCGCCTTCACATGGCCTTTGGCCACAGCCGTCTGGAAGATGGGATCGGCCACGGCCGCTGCATCCACCTTGCCGTTGGCCACGGCCATGATGCTGGCGTCATGCGAGCCCGAGAAGATTACGCGGGAGAAGTATTTGTCGGTATCAATGCCATCGACCTTGAGCCCCGCCTTGGGAAACAGGTGACCCGATGCCGAGCTGGGATCGACAAAGGCAAAGGTCTTGCCCTGCAGCTGGGCAACGGTGCTCAGGCCCTTGTCTTTTTTGCTGATGATGATGCTGTTGTAAGCACTGCGCCCCGACTTCTTGGCCACAGGAATGGCAAAGGCCTCGGCATTCGCCAGCTGGCTGGCCAGCACATAGGAGAAGGGGCCAAAGTAAGCCACATCAATCTTGCCCGAGCGCATGGCCTCGATCACACCGTTGTAGTCATTGGCCACAAAAGGCTTGACCTTCATGCCGGTCTTGGCAGCCAGCTGGTCCATCACCTGCTGGCTGGCGCGCATCATGGCCTGCGCATCTTCGGAGGGAATCAAGCCCACGCGCAGCTCCGTGGGCTGCTGCGCCATCACGCCAGTGGTGGCGACCAGAGTCAGGCTGGCGGCTGCGGTTTTGAGCCAAGTTTTGCGGGTCATCGTCATGAAGTCATCCTTTGCAAATGCATGGTCAGGTGTGTCTTGAATTGCGTCTTGCAATGCACCTGTTTTTGTGGCCTTCGCACCGTCAATGCAGTGCTTTGATGCAAATGTTAGGGACGACATGTGACTGTCATGTGAAAGCTTCAGAATCAGTTTTGACAGCTTCCATAGATCAAACCTTGAGATGAGATTTGCATGAGCACCGCCCGTTACCGAGCCTTTATCGCCGTGGCCCAGCAAGGCAGCCTGAGCGCAGCTGCCCGCGCTCTGGGCGTAAGTCAGCCCACCATTTCCAGTCAGATCGCCACGCTGGAGCGCCAGAGCCAGATAGAGCTGTTTCACCGCCAGGGCTATCGCATGACGCTCTCGCAAGCGGGCCACAAGCTGATGACACTGGCACAAAAGCTGCTGGCGCTGGAGTCCGAAACCGAATTTTTTTTGCGCGACTCTGGCCAGCTCAACCAGGGCGAGCTCAAGATCGGAGCCGTGGGGCCATTTCATGTCATCGAGATGGTGGCGGCCTATAGCACCCGCCACCCAGGCATGAAGCTGTCGATTCGCATGGGCAACTCTCAGCAGGTTCTGCACGACTTGGAGAACTACACCACGGACGTAGCCGTACTGGCCGGTCTGTATGAACGCCCCGAGCTGCTGGTGCGTGAATACGCCCGCCACGCCATCATCTTGTTTGCCCATGTAGACCACCCTCTGGCCAGACGCGAGCAGGTAGGCATTGAAGAGTTGAACGGCCTGCCACTGCTGCTGCGTGAGCAAGGCTCCACCACCCGAACAGCCATCGAAAAAGCACTGCAAGCGGCAGGCGTGAAGCCTCGTACTCAGCTAGAAATCGGCAGCCGCGAAGCCATACGCGAGGCCGTGGCCCGCGGCCTGGGCATTGGTGCCGTGTCAGAAGCCGAGTTCATTGCAGACCCACGCTTCAGACCCGTTCGCATTTCTGGCAACCCGGCCAGCACTACAACTTATGTCTATTGCATGAAAGAGCGCAGCGAGAGCTTGCTGGTGGGCTCATTTCTCAAGGCCATTGAAAGCAGTAGCGAGAGCAGCGTCAGTCCGGCCTCGCTTTTGCATCAAAACCTCTGAACTCCTCAAAATAGGTTTTTTGTCAGCAACTCTTGTGGCCGATGCATGCAACAACCCAACAAACGTCCAAACAAAAAAGGCCGAGATCCTTCAAGACCTCGGCCTTTAACACGCGCTAGCGGCTAGCGCAGAGCCATGTTGTTGAGCTTATCCAGACGAGCAGGCCAGCTTCCCTGCTCTGCTGACTGCCGCAAAATCCGCGTCCAGGCCATCCAGGCATCCCATTGCACACGCTTGTCCCAGGCATTGCCCCAGCAGCTAAAGCACTGCAAAGCACTCTCCGCCGCCTGGGCCGCCTCGGCATGGCGGCCTGCACTGAGGTAGAGCTGGGCCAGCACCATTTGCGGCTCACCCACCCAGGGGTTGAGTGCTACTGCCTGCTCCAGCGTCGCTGTAGCCGCATCCAGATCCACCAGGGGCTGATTGAGCTGAATCACCGACCAGTACAGCGCCACTGCCGCGGCCTCGCTGTCCGCACTGAGCAACTGACTGCAGCTGGCAAATACCGGCGGCAATGGCAGCTGAGTTTTGAGCGCAGCGTGCTGTAGCGCATGACCCAGACCGCTGATCTGGCTGAGCATGCGGCTGCTAGGCCGCATGGGGCCAGGCCACAGCGAAGCAGCCCAGTGCACCGCTTGCTGGCGGCTGTTGTCCACGGCGGGAAAACGCGAGTAAATGTCTTCCTGCCAGCTGAACCACTGCTCCATGCTGTCGGCCATGCTGACAACTGCAAACGCGGCCACTTCATAGGCACTCAGAGTCAGACTCTGGCGCGGCTCGGGGCCGTTGCGTTCAATCTGCATGCTGCCATCCGCCGCGATATCGCCAGCCAGCAGCTTTTGCACGAACTGGGTGCGGCTCATGGTGCAAAACAGATAGACCAGATGCTCGGCTTGCTCGCCGATCAGGCTTTTCAGATGCTCACGCTCATTGCTCGCATCGAACTTGACCAGGTCCACAAAAGCATTGCCATACACGCTGTGCAGCAGGCCCAGCAGGCGCACCTCTCTGGGCTGCTGCCACAGCGCCAAAGAGCGCGCCACGCCGACCAGATGGTGGCGAAACGTTCCGGCCTTGTGCCAGTCCTGGCCCACGCCGCGGGCCAGGACCACGGGCAGCAGCGGCGCCAGATCGGCATCACGGCTCAGCCATTCCTCATCCAGCAAGGCCTTGGCCCGCTCGAAGAGATCGGCTTGCAATGCATTGAAAGGCAAAGTCATGGGCATCACCAGGCGGTTGTGTAGGCGCCCTTGAAGGTCTTTTCGACAAAGGCTTTGACCTCAGGCGACTGGTAGGCCTTCACAAAGGCTGGCAGCCCCTTGTGCTGCTCATGACCGGCGCGCGTGACGATAAGCACGGTCACATAAGGTGTGTTCACATCTTCCAGTGCCAGCGAATCGGCCTGGGGCGACAGGCCTGCTGCCACTGCGTAGCTGCTGTTGACCGCACCAGCGTCCAGATCGTCCAGCGCACGAGCCAACTGGGCGGCTTCCAGCTCGATGAACTTGAGCTTCTTGGGGTTTGCCGTGATGTCCAGCACCGAAGCGCGTGCACCGGCATTGGCCTTGAGCGTGATCAGGCCCTGCTTGGCCAGCACCATCAGCGCACGCGATCCATTGGTCGGGTCATTGGGAATGCCCACGCGTGCGCCGCTCTTGAGGTCGGCCAGATTCTTGACCTTCTTGGAGTACACACCCATTTGCTGGTTCACAGCCTTGGCTACGGGCACAAGCTTGTAGCCTCTATCCTTGTTCTGCGCATCCAGAAAAGGCTGATGCTGGTAGATATTGGCATCGATATCGCCGGTGGACAGCGCCGCATTGGGCTGGATGAAGTCACCAAACTCGACCAGCTTGACCTTCAGCCCCTGCTTGGCCGCTACCTGCTTGGCCACTTCTGCAATCTGGGCGTGAGGGCCGGCCGTCACTCCAATAGTCACAGCCAGATCCTGCGCCTGGGCCACGAAGGAAAAAGGGAAGAAAGCGGCTGCAGCCAGAGCTTTTACGAGAAAACGCTTGTGCACGATGGGCACCTTTCAAGACAAATTCCAGGAAAACATGCGCCCACAAAGCATGTACACACTCAGGGGCAGTGGCTTGGAACTTAACGCATAAAGCGAGCCCCATCAGTGCACACGGGGCTTATCCCCATCGCAAAACAGAAGCCCAGACCACTCAGCCCAGTAAATATTTAATAAAAATAAGCTTAAGCCCTTTCCAGGCAAGCGTTGAAAGCTATCAATTAAAGAGTTTTGCACCCCCTCAGAGACAGCTGTCATCCCATGGCTTTGGCAAGCTGAGCCTGAAGCAGCTCTCAGGCAAGCACCGAGAATCGACTGCATCAAGCCGAAGCACAAGGCATCTCTTTCATGGACAAAGACAAAACAAAAAGGCCTCCCAAAAGGGAGGCCTTTTTGCTGATTTTCCGAAGAAAATCTGGAGGCGCGAACCAGAGTCGAACTGGTCTAACCGGATTTGCAATCCGGGGCATAACCGCTTTGCTATCGCGCCGCTATCACAAAAACCTGGAGCGGGAAAACGGGTTCGAACCGTCGACCTATACCTTGGCAAGGTATCGCTCTACCAACTGAGCTATTCCCGCATTCAAAAAGCTTTCGCTTTCTGATGCGAACCTGTATTGCTACAGATTCTAAAAACCTGGAGCGGGAAAACGGGTTCGAACCGTCGACCTATACCTTGGCAAGGTATCGCTCTACCAACTGAGCTATTCCCGCATTCAAAAAGCTTTCGCTTTCTGATGCGAACCTGCATTGCTACAGATTCTGAAAACCTGGAGCGGGAAAACGGGTTCGAACCGTCGACCTATACCTTGGCAAGGTATCGCTCTACCAACTGAGCTATTCCCGCATATCTACCGAAGCCTGACATTCTACAACGTCGTTTGCTGCGATGAAGTGAATTGTAGCGCAGTTCCAAGCCCACTCAGGAAAAACGCCACAATTTTCAAAAAAATCAGGTCAATGCTTGATGGCAGCCTCCGTCGGCTTCGCATTCTCCGCCGCAACAGCTGGCACCGCATCTTCCGGCAAAGGCTCGGGCATACGCTCCAGCGCCACCTTGAGAACCTGATCAATCCACTTCACAGGAACGATCTCCAGGCCACTCTTCACGTTATCCGGAATGTCCTGCAAGTCCTTGGCATTCTCTTCAGGAATAAGCACCGTCTTGATGCCGCCACGCAAAGCTGCCAGCAGCTTTTCCTTGAGGCCACCAATCGCAGTGACTTCACCACGCAGAGTGATTTCACCGGTCATTGCGACATCGGCGCGTACAGGGATACCTGTCAGGGCGGAGACAAAAGCCGTAGTCATGGCTGCACCTGCGCTAGGACCATCCTTGGGCGTTGCACCATCTGGCACGTGGACGTGGATATCCTTTTTCTCAAAAGCCTCATCCTTGATACCCAGCAGACGCGAACGGCTGCGCACCACGGTGCGAGCGGCTTCCACCGACTCCTTCATCACATCACCCAAAGAGCCTGTGCGTGTAATGACGCCCTTGCCGGGCATAGTGGCAGCTTCGATGGTCAGCAGATCGCCGCCCACCTCCGTCCAGGCCAGGCCAACCACCTGACCAACCTGATTGGCATGTTCGGCACGGCCATAGCTGAACTTGCGCACACCCAAATAGTCATTCAGGTTGTCAGCAGACACCACAACCTTGGGTTCCAGCTTCTTGAGCTGCAGACCCTTGACCACCTTGCGGCAGATTTTGGACAGTTCACGCTCCAGCGAACGCACACCGGCTTCACGGGTGTAATAGCGCACGATGTCGCGAATCGCAGCTTCGGTCACCTCCAGCTCGCCTTCCTTCACACCGTTGTTGGTGAGTTGCTTGGGCAGCAGGTATCGGATAGCGATATTGGTTTTTTCATCTTCGGTGTAACCCGACAGACGAATGACTTCCATACGGTCCAGCAGCGCCGAAGGAATGTTCATGGAGTTGGAGGTCGCCACAAACATCACATCGGACAAGTCAAAGTCGACTTCCACATAGTGGTCGCCAAACTTGTTGTTCTGCTCGGGGTCCAGCACCTCCAGCAGTGCGCTCGATGGATCACCACGGAAATCCATGCCCAGCTTGTCGATCTCATCAAGCAGGAACAGAGGATTGCGCGTACCCACCTTTTCCAGGCTCTGCAGCACCTTGCCGGGCATGGCTCCGATATAGGTGCGGCGGTGGCCACGAATCTCTGCCTCGTCACGCATGCCACCCAGCGCCATGCGCACGTACTTGCGGCCCGTAGCCTTAGCAATGGATTGCCCCAGCGAGGTCTTGCCCACACCAGGAGGGCCTACCAGACACAGAATCGGCGCCTTGACCTTGTCCACGCGCTGCTGCACGGCAAGATATTCAAGAATACGGTCCTTGACCTTTTCCAGGCCGAAGTGATCTTCGTTCAGCACTTCCTCGGCATTGGTCAGGTCGTGCTTGATCTTGGTCTTCTTGGCCCAGGGCAGGCCCGTCAGCACTTCTATGTAATTGCGCACAACCGATGCTTCAGCCGACATGGGCGACATCAGCTTGAGCTTCTTGAGCTCAGCCTCGGCCTTTTTACGAGCCTCGGCAGGCATCTTGGCGAGCTTGATCTTTTTCTCGATCTCTTCGATGTCTGCGCCATCTTCGCCCTCGCCCAACTCTTTCTGAATGGCCTTGACCTGCTCATTCAGATAGAAGTCGCGCTGGTTCTTTTCCATCTGACGCTTGACGCGACCACGGATGCGCTTGTCGACGTTGAGGATATCTACTTCACGCTCGAGTTGCTCGAACAGGTTTTCCAGACGGGCCTTGATATCCACCAAATCCAGCACTGCTTGCTTGCTCTCCAATTTGAGAGGCAGATGCGCTGCAATGGTGTCGGTCAGGCGACCTGCATCGTCAATGCTGGCGATGGAAGTCAGAATTTCCTGAGGAATTTTCTTATTGAGCTTGACGTACTGATCAAACTGCTGGGTGACAGCACGACGCAGCGCTTCAATTTCGCTTTGCTCATGGGCACCATCTTCCGGCTCCACAGGCATCACTGTAGCGGTGAAGTGAGAGTCCTCATCCTCAACTTGCTTGACGTTCGCACGCTGCTGCCCCTCGACCAGCACCTTCACGGTACCGTCGGGTAATTTGAGCATCTGCAAGATAGTGGACACACAGCCCACATCAAACATATCTTCGGCAGCCGGTTCATCCTTGGAGGCCGTTTTTTGCGCCACCAGCATGATGCGGCGGTCGCCTTCCATGGCCAGTTCCAGAGCCTTGATGCTCTTGGCCCGCCCCACGAACAGCGGAATCACCATGTGCGGAAACACCACAACATCGCGCAAAGGCAACAGTGGCAGGTTCAGCTCGGTAGAAGGCAAAGGGGTTTGTCCAGACATAGATATCCTCGGTTTCTCAGCGGAAGATGGTCCGCTTACCGGTGTATTTCAACCCCCGCCTGCAAATGGTTTTGCTAAAACAGGGGTATTGCCTTTGAGAGTTCAAACGGCAAAGCCCCCTCAAAGGTACTTTGCACATCAGAGCAGCATCAGGCCTTTTTAGCCGCCTCGCGATAGACCAGCAACGGCTCTTTACCGTCTTCAATGGTGGCTTCTTCAACCACCACTTTTTCCACGTTTTCAGCGGTAGGTAGCTCAAACATGGTGCTGATCAGAGATTGCTCAACGATGGAGCGCAAGCCACGAGCACCTGTCTTGCGGGCCAGCGCCTTGCGGGCAATGGCCTTCAGAGCTGCGGGGCGAATTTCCAGCTCAACCCCCTCCATGGCCAGCAGCTTGCTGTATTGCTTGACCAGCGCATTCTTGGGCTCGGTCAGAATCTGCACCAAAGCATCTTCGCTGAGCTCTGCCAATGCAGTCACCACAGGCATGCGGCCCACCAGTTCAGGGATGATGCCGAACTTGATCAGATCCTCTGGCTCGATTTCCAGGAACATCTCGGAGATGGAGCGCTGCTTCTTGCTCTTAACGGTGGCTCCAAAGCCGATACCGGACGCCTCCGTGCGGTTCTCGATGACTTTTTCCAGCCCTGCAAACGCACCGCTACAGATAAACAGAATGTTCGTTGTATCGATCTGCAGAAAATCCTGATTGGGATGCTTGCGGCCGCCCTGCGGGGGGATGCTGGCCATCGTGCCTTCAATCAGCTTGAGCAACGCCTGCTGCACGCCCTCGCCCGATACGTCACGGGTGATGCTGGGGTTGTCCGACTTGCGCGAAATCTTGTCGATCTCATCAATGTAGACAATGCCGCGCTGCGCACGTTCCACGTCGTACTCACAGCTTTGCAGCAGCTTCTGGATGATGTTTTCAACGTCTTCGCCCACATAACCGGCTTCGGTCAATGTGGTGGCATCGGCCATCACAAAAGGCACATTGAGCTGACGCGCCAGCGTTTGCGCCAGCAAGGTCTTACCGGAGCCTGTGGGGCCAATCAGCAAGATATTGCTCTTGCTCAGCTCCACATCATCCTTGCCAGCCTTGTCTTTGTGATTCAGACGCTTGTAGTGGTTATAGACCGCCACGGCCAGTGTGCGCTTGGCCTGCTCCTGACCAATCACATAGTTGTCGAGATTGGCCTTGATTTCGGCAGGCGTAGGCAGATCGCCGCGTCCCTCTTTGGCATCAGCAGCAGGCTGTTCGTCACGAATGATCTCATTGCACAAGTCGATGCACTCGTCGCAGATGAACACGGACGGGCCGGCGATCAGCTTTTTGACCTCGTGCTGGCTTTTGCCGCAGAAGGTGCAATACAAATTCTTTTCGGTGGAAGAGCCTTTTTTATCGGCCATGGGGGCTGTGCCTCGTTACGAAAAAACGAAAATTAATGATAACCAAAGACAAGGCGGCGCTGCCTTTCAGGGGCCAACGCCGCCGAGCAAGTGTAGGGAGTCCATCAAGCACTCCCAATTTTTTCAATGCAATCAACCTCTAGCCCAAGCAGAGCCTAGGGGTGGTGCTATGCATTTCAAGAACGCTTGCTGATTACCTGATCAACCAGGCCATAGTCCTTGGCCTCTTCAGCGGAAAGGTAATAGTCACGCTCGGTGTCCCGCTGGATGCGCTCCAGCGGCTGGCCGGTCTGCTCTGCCAGAATTTTGTTCAAGCGCTCGCGCGTCTTGAGAATTTCACGGGCGTGAATTTCGATTTCGGTTGCCTGACCACGTGCACCACCCAGAGGCTGGTGAATCATGACCTGAGCATTGGGCAGAGCATAGCGCTTGCCCTTGGCGCCAGCAGACAACAGGAAAGCACCCATGCTGGCAGCCATGCCTGTGCACAGCGTAGACACATCGGGCTTGATGAAGTTCATGGTGTCAAAAATCGCCATGCCTGCCGAAACACTACCGCCGGGGGAGTTGATATAGAAGGAAATGTCCTTGTCAGGATTTTCACTTTCCAGGAACAACAACTGCGCCACCACCAGATTGGCCGTCTGGTCATTGACCTCACCCACCAGGAAAATCACACGCTCCTTGAGCAGGCGCGAATAAATATCATAGGAGCGCTCACCGCGACCCGACTGTTCAACGACCATGGGCACCATGCCCAGACCCAATGTATCCAATGCGCTCATGTTTTCTCCAGTGCTATGCGCCTACTGTAGCCGCATTCTGAAATGAAAATGGGGCTTGCGCGTAAAAGCACAAGCCCCGCCATTCAACTTATCCGCACATGCCCTAGTAGGGCATGTACTGGCGACAGGTCAGGTATTAGGCCTGGCCCATCAGTTCGTCGAAGGACACTGTCTTTTCCGAAACCTTGGCCTTGCCCAGCACGAACTCGGTCACGTTGTTTTCGATCACAACGGCTTCCACTTCGGCCAGACGGTTGCGGTCGCCGAAGTACCAGCGCACCACGTCTTCAGGCTTTTCGTAGCTGGAAGCCAGCTCGTCCACATGAGACTTGATCTGCTCGGTTGTAGCTTGCAGATTGTTAGCCTTGACCAGCTCAGCCACCACCAGGCCAAGACGCACGCGACGCTCGGCTTGGGGCAGGAAGATGTCTTCAGGAATTTCAGCCTTGGCTGCATCCTTGATACCACGCTGCTGCAGCTCGGCACGAGCGCCTTCCAGCAGACGACCCACTTCCGCTTGCACGGAAGCCTTGGGCAGGTCCAGCTCGGACACGGACACCAGAGCATCCATCACAGCCTGCTTGTTGCGACCTTGAACACGGAACTTCACTTCGCGCTCCAGGTTCTTCTTGATGTCGTCGCGCAGGGCTTCCACGGAGCCGCCTTCCACGCCCAGAGTCTTCACGAATTCTTCGTTGACTTCGGGCAATTCAGCAGCTTCAACCTTCTTCAGTGTCACGAGGAAGTCGGCGGTCTTGCCGGCCACGTCTTCGCCGTGGTAGTCGGCAGGGAAAGCCAGAGGGAAAGTCTTGGACTCTCCGGCCTTCATACCGCGAGTTGCGTCTTCGAATTCCTTGAGCATCTGGCCTTCTCCGACCAGGAACTGGAAGTCTTCAGCCTTGCCACCAGAGAAAGTCTCACCGTCGATCTTGCCTTCGAAGTCCACGGTCACGCGGTCGCCGTCCACAGCGGCTTCACCAGCGGCACGCTCCACAAAGGTGCGGCGCTGCTTACGCAGAATATCCACGGTCTTGTCAATAGCAGCATCGTCCACATTGGCGACCAGCTTTTCCACTTCAGCAGCAGCCAAGTCGCCAATCTTCACTTCAGGCATCACTTCAAACACAGCTTCGAATTGTGCTTCGCCCTCAGGAGCGCCTTCCTTTTCAGTGATCTTGGGCTGGCCTGCAACGCGCAGATCTGCTTCGTTCACGGCAGCAGCAAAAGCCTCACCCACCTTGTCGTTGAGCACTTCGTACTGCACGGAGTAGCCATAGCGCTGAGCCACAACGCTCATGGGCACCTTACCGGGACGGAAGCCGTCCATCTTCACAGTGCGCGCCACCTTCTTCAGGCGAGCATCCACTTCGGACTGGATAGAGGACAGGGGCACGCTCAGCGTGATCTTGCGCTCGAGCTTTTCAAGAGTTTCAACGTTAACGGCCATGATTTTTCCTAAGAGGGATGAGGACCGTGCAGATTGCCGAGCAACCCACACCGTATTGCGCAAAGTCACAGTGCGCGCACATCAGGCGACATGCGGCACCACAAATTTTCCAGAGCCAGCCCCGGCATGTGCATCAGCGTCTGGCGCTGGGCATTTATTCAAATCAGGAGCAGGCGAAGCCGACCATTATAACGAGGCGCTGCGCAGGCTCCGTCGTCACACATCAGGGGGTTTGCCTTTATAGGCTAACGCTGCAAAGAAAAAGCCCGTAACTGATTGAGGTTACGGGCCTTAAGCAGCAGAAGCTACCAATGTCTGGTGCGCGGAGCCGGACTCGAACCGGCACGGTGTTGCCACCGTCAGGACCTAAACCTGGTGCGTCTACCAATTTCGCCACCCGCGCGGTCAGTAATGCGCAAATTTACGCTTACTGAGGTCAAGACGCAGATTCTAGCCGCAAATTAGCAGCCTTCCGCACAAAGCGCGCTCAGGCCCTCTCCTTTCGGATTCTGAACGCTGCGGCATACATGGCAGGCAATGCCAGCAGGGTCAATACCGTCGCCACAATCAGCCCGCCCATGATGGCGACAGCCATAGGCCCCCAGAACACGCTGCGCGAGAGCGGGATCATGGCCAACACAGCCGCTGCCGCCGTCAAGACAATGGGGCGCAGGCGGTGCACCGCAGCCTCCACAATCGCCTCCCAGGCTGGCACCCCGCGTGCACGGCCCGATTCGATCTGGTCAATCAAAATCACCGAATTGCGCTGAATCATGCCCATCAAAGCCACCACCCCCAGCAAGGCTACAAAACCGAAGGGGCGATTGAGCAATAGCAAAGCCGCCGCCACTCCCGGAATGCCCAATGGCCCGGTAATAAAGACCAGCAAAGAGCGGCTGACGCTGCGCAACTGCAGCATGAGCAGCGTGAAGGTCAGAAACAGCAGAACCGGGATACCGGCCACGATGGCGCCCGACCCCTTGGAGCTTTCTTCCACTGCGCCAGCCACCTCAATGCGGTAAGCGCTGTCACCGGCCATGTGCCAGCCCTCCTCCATCTTGCGCAAAGCCGGCAGCAATTCATTGGTCACCGTTGCGCCCTGCATTCCCTCTCGTACATCGCCTTGCACGGTAATCGCGAAGTTGCGCTTTTCACGCCACATGACCCCCGGCTCCCAGACCATGACAGGTTTGGCAATCTGCGTCAGCGCAATCGACTGCCCGCTGGCTGCCGTCACATAGACACCTGCCACATCGGTAATCTCATCTCTGTCCAGCTTGGGCGCACGCATCACGATATCGATGAGTTTGTCACCCTCTCTGAACTGCCCAACCGTAGTCCCGCTAAAGCTGGCACCGGTGGCCTCTGCAATGGATTGACTGCTCACGCCCAAGGCTCGGGCTTTGTCCTGATCGACCTGCAAACGGATAACCTTGACGGACTCATTCCAGTTGTCATTCACTCCGCGCATATTGGCGCTGCTCTGCATGAGCTTTTTTACGTCATCGGCATAGCTGCGCAGCTTGGCCGGATCAGAGCCCAGAACCCGGAACTGCACCGGATACTGCACGGGAGGGCCATTGGGCAGCAGCTTGGAGCGCGCACGCACCTCCGGGAATTCCTCGGCCATCAGCGCCGGAAGCATCTTCCGAATCGCCTCGCGCGCTTTCAAGTCCTTGGCGACCAGAATGAACTGCGAGACATTGTTTTGCGGAAAGACCTGATCGAGCGGCAGGTAAAAACGCGGCACGCCCGAGCCAATCCACTCGCTGACCGACTCCACGCCTTCGAGCTGCAACATGCGCTGCTCGACCCGCAAAGTCACCTCTTTGTTGGCCTGAAGCGAAGTGCCTTCGGGGAACCAGATATCCATCAACACCTCGGGCCGGCTGGAATCCGGGAAGAACTGCTGCTGCACCTTGCCCATACCAGCCAAGCCCAGCACAAAGACCAGCACCGTTGCGCCAATCGTCAGCCAGCGGTGCTGCACGCACCAATTCACCATGCGGCGAAAGCGGTTGTAGAAAGGGGTGTCAAACAGCTCGTGCTCACCGGCATTGGTATTGATGCCCGCCTCTTCGGCAGAGACTTCACCCGAAGCCACTTCAGGCGGCAGCTTGGCCGCATGCGGCGGTTTTTTCAGCAGCAGCAAGCCCAGATAGGGCACGAAATACACCGAGGCAAACCAGCTGAGCACCAGCGCAATCACCGTGACCGCGAAGATGGCAAAGGTGTACTCCCCCGTCATGGACTTGGCCATGCCTATGGGCAAGAAGCCTGCTGCTGTAATCAGCGTACCAGTCAGCATGGGCTTGGCCGTGATTTCGTAGGCAAAGGTGGCGGCTCTGTACCTGTCGTAGCCTTCTTCCATCTTTCTCACCATCATCTCCACGGCGATGATGGCGTCATCCACGAGCAATCCCAGCGCAATGATGAGCGAGCCCAGCGACACCTTGTGCAGCCCGATATCCCAGTACCACATGGCCAAGAAGGTGGCCGCCAGCACCAAAGGGATGGTGATGCCCACCACCAGACCCGGGCGAGGGTCGATATACCAGCGCTTCCACAGCGGATGCTGGCCCTCGCGCTTGTGCAGCCCCAGGCTTAAGAAGCTCACGGCCAGCACCACGACCACAGCCTCGATCAGCACATGCAGAAACTCGCTGACCGAATCTGCCACCGCCTTGGGCTGATTTTGCATATTGCTCAGCGTCACCCCCACAGGCAGGCTTTTGGCAATGCGGTCCGTCGCCTGCGTCAAAGCCTTTCCTAGCGCAATGATGTCCCCGCCCTTGACCATGGAAACGCCCAAGGCCAGCGTGGGCTCACCTTGAAAACGCACCATGACATTGGCCGGATCGGCATAACCCCGGTGCACCTCGGCAATATCTCCCAGGCGCAGCTGTGCCCCGCCCTGGCCAATGATGGGCATGGCGCGCAACTGCTCCAGATCGTTGAACTGGCCCTGCACCCTCAGGGCAATCGTTTCGGCAGGCGTCTGCAAAGTGCCCGCAGAGACCACGGCGTTTTGCTGGTTGAGCTGATCGAGCACCTGCTTGAGATTCAGCCCCATCTGTGTGGCTCGCTGCGAGAGCTCCACATAGACCTTCTCATCCTGCACGCCAAACTGCTCTACCTTGGCAACGTCAGGCACCTGCAGCAATTGCTGGCGCACGTCATCGGCCAGTGTTTTGAGCTCCGCATAGCTAAAGCCCTTGGCCTGCAGCGCATAGATCACGCCATAGACATCGCCAAAGTCATCATTGAAGAAAGGTCCTTGCACCCCTTGCGGCAGGGTGTAGCGCATATCCCCTACTTTTTTGCGTACCGTGTACCAAAGCTGAGGAACCTCTTTAGGCGGCGAGTAGTCCTTGAGCTGGAAGATGACCTGCGACTCACCAGGCTTGGAGTAGCTGCTGATCTTGTCGGCATAAGGCACCTCCTGCAGCGTGCGCTCGATCTTGTCCGTCACCTGCTGGGCGACCTGCTCGGCAGTGGCACCGGGCCAGTAGGTTCTGATGACCATGGCGCGAAAGGTGAACGGCGGATCTTCGTCCTGCCCCAGCTGAAAGAACGCCGCAAAGCCCAGCAGCATCAGCACCACCATGAAGTAGCGCGTCAGCGCCACATGATCTAGTGCCCAGCGAGAGAGGTTGAAATGCGCGCCGGTGGCCTTTTTGTGCTCCGCGCCGCTCATTGAGCCGCCTCCACAGAGCCGGCTGGCTGAGATGCTTCTGATTCAGGAGCTATCAGCGCTTTACCTGTATTCGTTTGAGGCTGATTTGATGCTAAATCCTTCTCTGGTTTGGCATACTTATCCCGGTAAACCGTCACCTTCTGTCCATCTGTCAGCACATGCACGCCCGTGGCCACCACCTGCATGCCGGGCTGCAGTCCCGAGGCGATGATGGCCTCATTCCCGTCCGCACTGGCAATCTGCACCGCTTGCATCTTTACTGTGCTGCTGTCCTTGTCATAGAGCCAGACGGCTGTTCCCTGCCCCCCACCTCCCTCCTGACGCAAAGCCGTGGTCGGCAGCTTGATGACTTTGGCGCCCACCGAACCGCCATCCACACTCATGCTCTCCAGCGTCACATGCACGGTAGAGCCCAAAGCTGGCAATGGCGTTGCATCTAGCTGCGCCTTGACCACAAAGGTGCGGGTCACCGGATCTGCGCTGGCGGCCACTTCACGGATACGGCCCGCCAGGACCTTCGACTCATCGGACCACAACCGCACCTGAACGCTTTGGCCGGGCTTCATCGCTGAGCGCCTGTCCTCAGGCACGCTGAACACCGCATCACGCGCACCATCTTGCGCAATACGTACCACCGGCGTACCTGCGGCCACGACCTGGCCCGGCTCGGCATCCACACTGGTGACAACGCCATCGGCATCAGCCAGCAGCTGGGTGTAGTTTTCCTGATTGGATTGACCCGACAACTGCGCCCGGGCCTGATCCAGCGTGGCCTGGGCCGCCTTCAGATTGGCCTCATGACGCTCCATCTCCGCCGCACTGATGAAGTTTTGTGCACGCAGCGTGCGAAAGCGCTTGGCATTGGCCTCGGCCAGATCACGCTGTGTGGTGGCCGAGCTCACCTGAGCGCGCGCCGCCTCGGCACTGAGCTGATAGTCACGCGCATCCAGGCGTGCCAGCACTTGCCCCGCCTTGACATGCTGACCCAGCTCCACCTCCCGCTTGGTCAGCTTTCCACCCACGCGAAAGCCCAGGCGCGATTCCACCCTGGCCCGTACATCGCCGGTGTACTCTTGCGCCGACTCGATCTGCCCCTGCCCCACTGTCACCAGTTTGACGGCGCGCACGGGTTCGGGGGCAACTTCCTTTTTGGAGCAGGCGGCCAGCAAGGTGGCCGACGCCACAAGAGACAGCGCCAGCAAGGGCGCAGCCGAGCGCCCCGAGAAAGACAAATTTGCGAAACGGCGAGAAGACAAAACAGCCATGGTGCTCTGGGCTTGTAAATTAAAAAAGCACAGCCACCCGGCGGGCTGCTGCACATCAATCAGCGCTGATTGTGCACGCTCGTGCATTTTTCATGCGGGCTTTTTCTCTCACCCCGGCCAGAGTCGTTGCCCACCCGCTCCCGGTTCACAATAGGGCCCGTGAACCAAGTACCTACCGCAAGCACCGCCTCGCAGACTCCTGCCAGCATCACGCATTACGAGAACTTTCCCGTGGCCTCCTGGCTGTGCCCGCCCCGCCTGCGGGCGCCCATCGCCGCCATTTATCACTTTGCACGCACCGCGGATGATCTGGCCGACGAGGGCGACTGCAGCCCGGAGCAACGCCTGACACTGCTGCAGCAATATACCCAAGATCTGGAGCAGCTCAACACGGCAGGGGAGGCCACCATGCTCGCCCATACGGCCTGGCCTCAGGTCTTTGCCCCTCTGGCCGTGCAAATGCAGGTCCACCAATTGCCCAAGCCGCTGCTGGCGGACCTGCTCAGTGCCTTCAAGCAGGACGTGCGCATGACGGCAGCCCAGACGCCTTACGCCGACATGGCCCAGTTGCTGGACTACTGTCGTCACTCGGCCAACCCCGTGGGCCGCCTGCTGCTGCACCTGTATGGCGTTGTCAGCCCCAGAGCCCTGGTGCAAAGCGACGCCATTTGCACCGCCCTGCAGCTCATCAACTTCTGGCAGGACCTGAGCCAGGACTTGCCACGTCAGCGCCATTACCTGACTGAGTCCGACCTGGCCCGCCACCACATTGCACGCAGTGCTATCCAACCCGAAGCAAGCGCCTTGACACCGGCACTGAAAACACTGCTGGCCGAGCTCAATCACCAAGCCCGCAGCCTGATGAATCAAGGCGCGCCGCTGGTGCACCAGTTGCCAGGGCGTGTGGGCTGGGAGTTGCGCCTGGTCATTCAAGGGGGACTGCGCATTCTGGACAGACTGGATGCCATGCAAGGCCGCAACCTCTACCAGCGCATCAAGCTGGGCAAGGCCGATATCCCCGTGCTACTTTGGAACGCATGGCGCATGTCTGCTTCAAAAAAATTAAGCTAAAACAGCCTCAAACCCTTGATACACCAGCGCCTCAAGCTATCAATACTGAAAAAGCGAAAGACTTTTGATGATAGGCATACCGCGCATTTCACGGTTGCATCAGCCAAGTGCCTGCACCATGGGACAATGCTTCCCCTATGAATCCGGATCAGTACGTCCAAGACAAAGCTGCCTCTTCTGGCAGCAGCTTCTATTACGCCTTCCTCTTTTTGCCCAAGGAGCGTCGCGCCGCTATCACGGCTTTTTATGCTTTCTGCCGCGAAGTGGATGATGTAGTCGATGAGGTCACCGACCCCGGCGTCGCCGCCACCAAGCTGGCCTGGTGGAAGAGCGAGGTACACAAGGCCTTTGCTGGCCAGTCAACCCACCCCGTGATGCAGGCGCTGATGCCCCATGCCCAGACCTATGGCATTGAAGAGCGTCACCTGCAAGGAGTCATCGAAGGCTGCCAGATGGATCTGGACCAGACCCGTTACCTCGACTATGCCGGTTTGCAGCGCTACTGCCACCTGGTTGCCGGCGTGGTCGGCGAAGTCGCCGCCCGCATCTTCGGCCAGACCGACGAGCGCACCACCGAATACGCCCACACACTGGGTCAGGCCCTGCAGTTGACCAACATCATCCGCGACGTGGGCGAAGACGCCATGCGTGGCCGCATCTACCTGCCCATCAGCGAGCTGCAACAGTTTGATGTGAAGGCGCACGAGATCAACAAGCGCGAATACTCCGAGCGCTTCACCGCCCTGATGCGCTTTCAGGCCGAGCGCGCCCACGGCCTTTATGACAAGGCCCTGGCCATGCTGCCCGAAGCAGACCGCCGCGCCCAAAAGCCCGGCCTGATGATGGCCAGCATCTACCGCACGCTGCTGCGCGAGATCGAATCCGAGAACTTCCAGGTGCTGCACCAGCGCATCAGCCTCACACCGCTGCGCAAGCTGTGGCTGGTGTGGAAGATGCAAGCGCTGGGCCGAATGTAAAAGTGACCATGAAGGTTGCCATCATCGGTGGCGGCTGGGCCGGCATGGCCGCCGCAGTACAGCTCTCGCTCAGCGGTCATCACCCCACGGTTTTTGAAGCCAGCCGCCATCTGGGCGGCCGTGCCCGCAATCTGGCACTGGCGGACGGCACGGTGGTCGACAACGGTCAGCACATTCTGATTGGTGCCTATACCGACAGCCTGCGGCTGATGCGCGCCGTAGGCATAGAGCCCGAGCAAGCCATGCTGCGCAAGCCACTGGCCATGCGTTATGCCGATGGCAGCGGCCTTTCATTTCCCAAGCTGCCCGCACCTCTCGATGCACTGGCAGGCATTGCCAGTGCCAGCGGCTGGTCGCTGCGCGAACGCGCCGCTCTACTGGCGCGCGCCGTACGCTGGCGTGTGCAAGGCTTTCGCTGCGCAGACACCGCCACGGTGGCCGATATCTGCAGCGGCCTGCCACAGCGCCTGTTCGATGAATTCATTGAGCCACTGTGCGTCTCCGCCCTCAACCTGCCCGCCGCGCAAGCCAGTGGCAGCATCTTCTTGCGCGTGCTGCAAGACGCTCTGTTTGCGGGCACGGGAGGCTCGCATTTTTTGGTGCCTCTCTGCGGCCTGGGTGATCTTTTTCCTGTGCCTGCCGCCCAGTGGCTACAAGCCCGCGGTCACACAGTGCACACGGCAAGCCGCATTCAGGAGCTGATTCCTCAAGGCCAGCAATGGCTGCTGCGCAGCGCCAATACCGCCATTGCTGCCGAGTTAGAGCAGTCGCGCTTTGATGCCGTGCTGCTGGCCTGCTCGCCACAAGAGGCTGCACGCCTGGCTCTGCTAGCTGCCGAAGATGAGCGCCTGCCCGCTCGCATTGGCGTGCGCTATCAGGACTGGGCTCAGACTGCGCAGTCACTGGAGCACACCGCTATTGCCACGGTGTATGCCCGCACCAGCCATCGCCTTGCTCAAGGCCTGCCATGGACTGCACTGCACCCCAGCGAAAAGGCTCCCGCGCAATTTGTGTTTGACCGAGGCCACCTGCACCCCTCCGCTGAAGATCAACAAGGCTTGATGGCCTTTGTGATCAGCGACTGCCGCACAGACCGCGAAACACTGCAGCAGCAGGTACTGGAGCAAGCCTTGAAGCAGTTGGGCTGGCAGGACATTGAGGCCGTGCAAACCGTGGTGGAAAAGCGCGCCACCTTCGCCTGTAGACCGGGTATAGAGCGCCCCGGCATCGCGCTTGGGCGCTCGCTCTGGGCCTGCGGCGACTACATCGCAGGCCCCTATCCCGCCACCTTGGAAGGTGCCGTGCGATCCGGCTTGCAGGCCGTGGATGGGCTAGTCCGTGCGGACCAGAATTGAGCTCCTCATAGGAAACCCTATAGGGACAATCCTGATCGTCAGATAGTCCTACTGCATCAGGTGTGACAGCCGTTTGACAGTCACAGTTGCAACCATGGCTAGCGAAGCAATCGCATAGCCTCATAAAACACGAAGCAACGGAGACAATATGGCATCCACACTTGATCCATCCACACGCGAATTTCTGAATATTTCGCGCCGCCACCTGCTGAGCAGTGCGGGATCTATGGCTGCCAATGAGCACCTTCCTGACGGCTCGGCCTGCATCTCAGTGCCATGGGTATCTGACGAAGAGGCCGAAAGTACGGTGCATGCTCAAGCAGCACCCTGGCAGCGCCTCATGACCAGCCAGCCGCAAAGTGCAAGCTCTCAAGGCATAAGCTGGTGTCGGTAAGCGGCTCTCACAGCCTAGCAGCTGACCGGTCCATCAGTGCACATGCGTAATGCGCCCCCTGCCTCTCTTCCATGCCCATGAAGATGGGGCAGGAGCGTACCGACATCAATTACGTTCAATCCACCACTGAATAATGATCTTGGCCAGGTAGCCTACAAAGCCGACTCCCAGACCGAGAAAGATCACAAAGGTGCCGAACTTGCCTGCCTTGGACTGGCGCGCTAGCTGCAGGATGATGAACACCATGAACAAGATGAAGGCGCCCACGCCCCATGTCAGGAAAAAGTGGGCAAGCTGCTCTTCCGTATAACCGAATATCACGACAACCAGGTCCTTACAGCCTTGCCGGACCCTGGTCGCTCAATGCTCAAGCAGCAGACGCCATCTCTTCATCTCTTGCGGGGAATGCAGAAGCATCCACCAGATCTCGATAGGCGTGCCAGCTGGCATGTCCCAGCAAAGGCATCACAAGCACCAGCCCCAGCAAATAGCTGCCAAGGCCCAGCAAAGTCAACATCACAATCAGCACCGCCCACAAGGCCATAGGGCCCGGGTTGGCCAGCACCACGGACCAACTGGTCAACACGGCCTGGCGCACGGTCACTCGCCTGTCCAGCATCAGCGGCATGGCCACCACGCTGGACGCAAAAATCGGAGCAGCCAGAAAGCTGCCCAAAGCCATCCATTGCATGAACAACTGGCCATCTTTTGCCAGCACCACATGCGCAATGAAATCCTGAGGTGTCTGCACAGGCACGGGCGACATCACGGTAATCAGCGAGGCTGAAACCATCACCCAGCCCGTCGCGGCCAGCGCAAGCAAGGTGCCGAACTTCACCATGCACCAGTAGCCACCCTGGCCTGTGGCATGGCAGCTTTGCCATTGAGTCCAGGTGCGGGCTATCAGGCCCCAGTCAGCCGCTTCGCCACGCTCCAGTGCCCGACTTACGGCATAGAGACTGGTCGCCACCAGTGGCCCTACGACCAGAAAGCCTGACAAGGCTCCAGCCATCAGCCAGAAGCGATTGTGCCCCACGGTCAGGATTGCTGCACCAATCAGGATCAAGGCCAGACCATGCGCCAGGCTGATTAACGGAGCGTTAGAGATGTCCTGAAAAGCTCTGGACAGCCATACAAAAGGCTGACGCCAGCCAATGGTTTGCACTGGAGCCAGTGGCGGCGGATTGAGAAAGCGGGCAGACAGGCAGGTAGGCATAGGCTGTTCCTTTTCGCTGACCCGCAAAGCTTGCGCTCGTCCCGGTCAACGATCTGCCAGCCCCTGACACAACTGCCAAAGGCTGGCGACTGTGACGTGGGGTTCAGCTCCCACGTAAGGCCATGCTAACTGGCCGCGGTTGAGCCAGACCGCGTGCATACCCGCATCCATGGCTCCCTGGACATCCAGTGCAGCATCGTCACCAATATGCAGCACCTGTTCAGGAGCCACTCCTGCCGCATCAGCCGCCGCATGAAAAAAACGGGTTTCCGGTTTGGCCATTCCGCTGCCACTAGCCGACAGGCTGGCCTTGAAGTGCTGACCAATGCCCACCACATGCACATCTGCATTCCCATTGGACAAGGCCACTACAGGCCAGCGCTGCGAGAGAAACTCCAACGCTGGCAAGGCATCCTCAAACAGGTCGACGCGCTGGCGTGCCGCAAAGAACACATCAAAAGCGGGCTCAGCCAGCGCAGGATCATCTCCCGCTCTTTGCAAGGCCAGCCGGATCGATTCTCGCCGCAGAGCACTCAAGTCAGCTTGAAGGTCGGGGCGCAGATTCACGATCTCCTGTCGCAAAGCCCGAACCTTGACCGTATCTCCCAGGTGCAATGCCGTGGCAGGTGCATGCGCTTGCAGCCATTGCAGCAAAGCGGCCTCGGCCTTGGCAATCGTGGGCCAGATAGGCCACAGGGTGTCATCAAGGTCCAGGCTGATGGCACGAATCTGTCCGTTGTGACGCAGCGCCTGCAAGGCAGTCAGCGATGATTCAAGTCTTTCTTGGAAATGCATGGCCTCAAGAATAGCTGGCCGGCAAAGTCTCAGGAATACTGGACCTACCTCTTAGCTGAGACAATAAGCGCATGCCTTCACGCTTTGTGCCCGAACCACCTTTCCGTCACGATCAATCTGCCCGCACCGGCATTCTGCTGTGCAATCTGGGCACTCCCGATGCGCCCACTGCAGCAGCCGTTCGCCCATATCTCGCAGAGTTTCTGGGAGACGACCGCGTAGTCGAGATTCCCAAGCTGGCCTGGTGGCCCATTTTGCATGGCATCATTTTGCGCACCCGCCCTGCCAAGTCAGCGGCCAAGTACGCCACCGTGTGGGATGAGACCGAAGGCTCTCCCCTGCTGCACTGGACCACACGCCAGGCCACGCTGCTGCGCGGCTGGCTGGGCGAGCGCGGCCATAACGTGCATGTGCTGCCGGCCATGCGCTATGGCAAACCATCTGTTGCGGCGCAACTCGATGCCCTCAAAAAAGAAGGCGTGACGCGCATTCTTGTTCTGCCGCTCTACCCCCAGTACTCGGGCACGACCACGGCCAGCGTATTCGATGCCGTCTATGACTGGGCCAAGACCCAGCGTCACATTCCCGAGCTGCGCTTTGTCAACCGCTACCACGATGATGCGGGCTATATCGAAGCGCTGGCTCAGCGCATTGAGGCGCACTGGCGCGGTCATGGCCGGGGCGAGAAGCTGGTGATGAGCTTTCACGGGGTGCCCGAGCGCACCCTGCACCTTGGCGATCCCTATCACTGCGAATCCCACAAAACGGCACGCCTGCTGGCCGAGCGACTTCAGCTCAATGCCGACCAGTACCTGGTCACCTTTCAGTCGCGCTTTGGCAAGGCCAAGTGGCTGGAGCCTTACACCGAGCCATCCCTAATTGCTATGGCCCAGAGCGGAACCAAACGCGTCGATGTGGTCTGCCCCGGCTTTACCAGCGACTGCCTGGAAACGCTGGAAGAGATCAACCAAGAGGCACGCGAAGCCTTTTTGCACGCGGGCGGACAGCAGTTCGAGTACATCGCCTGCCTCAACGACAGCGCGCCGTGGATCACCGCCCTCAGCGACATTGCCCAGCAGCACCTGCAAGGCTGGCCAACGCAGCGCGAGGACGAAGCCAACCTCAAAGCCCGCGCCGAACGCGCCAAAGCTTTGGGTGCGGGGCAGTAAGCAGCGACTACGCCAACAACCATGAGGGCTAGTTCCCCTCTTCTCTGGCTTCTCACGCTTTTGGGGGCCTGCGATGGCCCGGCAGACCTTCGCCCTCTTGAGGCCACTTTGCCTGTGGCCTTCTTGTCAAGTCTTCGAAATTTCTCATGATTGCTCTGCGCTCTTTGTGGCTCACCGCCGCTGTTACCTTCACTCTTGCAGCTTGCCAGCCGGAAACAACACCGCCTAGCCCGTCTACAGGCGCACTGGCTGGCACGGACACCATCGCTCAGGCCACTCCAGCCAGTGCGCCAGAGCCTGAGTTTGAACACCCTGCCCCCGACGAGCCAGTCACCGGAGGGCAGGCAGAGGCCGCAGCCCGTGAAGCCGCCGGCATCGAAGAGCCATATTCCGCGCCCGGCACCGAGCCCTGGTTCGGTGAAGGCCAGCCGGTCTCGATCACGCTGGAGCATGTGTATACGCCGGGCAAGCCGGACTACATCATGGTCATCCGCTCAAGAGCCGACGAACTCATGATCTACGATCTGGAAATCAATCGCGGCAACTGCCAGCACTCGCATATTCAAAAAGTCATGGTGCCCGTGGACATGCCTTTTACGCTGAAATTCGGTCAGGCCAAAAAAGTGCGTGTGCTATGCGACAAGGTGATTGAAGCGTCGGTGGATACCCAGTTCGGACGAATTACGCTGGGTGAATAAGTCGGCTGGCACTTTCGACCGTACAAGCCACATGGGCATCAGCCCATTGCGGTGCTCTTGATAACACCGCACCCCTTAAAACTCCTATTTCAATAGCTGAAAACGATTGATACAAAAGCATTTGCAAGCTTTTCAATGGAGTTTATTGCCACAGATAGCAACAGAATCTTTCATAACTCCAGGCAATAAGCAGACAAGTTTTTCTTGGTTGGTCTCGCGGCCATCCGGCCGGACAATAGAGCCCTCAGGCGTAGCCACGCCCTCTGACGACTCGGCCTGCGCCGACTCCTGCCATGAAAAACTCTCTGACCATCTATGCACTGGGCCTAGGCTTGAGCCTGGGCGCAAGCAGCTGCGCCCTTGCCGCACAACCTCTGCTCACGCCGGAGCAGCTACAGCCCCTGCTACAGCAAGCCGACGTTCGCCTGATCGATATCCGCGACCCCAAGTCTTTTGAGGCCGGGCATATCGACAAGGCCGCCAACGCCCCTTACGGCAAATGGCGCGGCCCTGCCACCAATCCCGGCGAGCTGCCCGACCAGTCCAAGCTGGTGGCCCTGGTGCAGGCGCTGGGTCTGACGCCAGAGACGCACGCCATCGTCATTTCCAGCGGTGCCGACGCCACAGACTTTGGCGCCATGGCCCGCGTGTACTGGACGCTCAAAAGCCTGGGCCTCAAGGAGCTGTCCATCGTCAACGGCGGCATGAAGGCCTGGGAGGCCGCAGGCAAGCCCGTGGGCAAGACCACGGTGCAGATCGCCCCCAGCTCCTACGCCCCGACGTTCGATGCCAGCTGGCTGGCCACGCAGCAGGATGTGGGCAAGCACATCGACCTGTCCAACGCAGCATTGGTGGACTCGCGCCCCGATGCGTTCTATCAAGGCAAGACACGCGCCCCCGCTGCCAAGGTGTCGGGCACGCTGCCCGGCGCCCAGCAGCTGGACTTCAACCAGTGGTTTGTGCCCGGCACCACCTTGTTTGTAGACGCCAGCAAGGCCAAGGACATTGCCGCAAAAATCCAGCGCCAGCAGGGCCAGGACATGGTGGCCTTTTGCAACACTGGCCACTGGGCGGCGACCGACTGGTTTGGCCTGTCCGAAATGGCGGGCCTGCCCAATGTGAAGCTGTACGCTGGCTCCATGGTGGACTGGACCCAGCAAAAGGATGCGCCGCGCATGGCCAACCAACCCGGCCGCGCCGAATCCCTTGCCTACGATGCCAAGAAGTGGTGGGAAAAAACTTTTAAATGACACCCCCTGAGTCGCTTCGCGCCTTCCCCCTGAGGGGACGTCACCTTCGCTTCGCGGCGGCGCTTGCTTGGCGTCTCTGACTTAGCGAATGGGCGTTTTAAACATCGCGCACTGAAGCTGTTCAGATATTCAAGAAAACCAATATGAAACGACTTCCCATAACGGCGCTGCTGGCCGTTTTCTTTGGCTGGCTGCTGTGGTCAGTGTCTGTACGCCAGGCCGCTCTGTTTGCCGTGGGCATTGGTCTGGGTGCTGTGCTGGCTGGCAAGCGCTTTGGCTTTACCACAGGCTGGCGCATGCTGGTTGAGGAAAAAGACGGCAGCGGCATCTTTGGCCAATTGCTGCTGCTGGCCCTGGCCGCTGCGCTGGCCATGCCTTTGCTTGGCCACTTCCCTGAGCTGACGGCAGCGCTCGGCCCACCCAGCATCAGCCTGCTGGTTGGGGCCTTTGTCTTTGGCCTGTGCATGCAGATTGCGGACGGCTGCGGCAGCGGCACGCTGTACAAGGCGGGCATGGGCATTCCCATGAACACCGCCATCCTGCCCATGTTTGCCATTGGCAGCTTTCTGGGCAGTCTGCACCTGGGCTGGTGGCTGGACCTGGGCAACACCGCCCCCGTAGGCCTGGTCGCCGAATGGGGCTGGGCACCCGCGCTGATCGCCACACTGGCGGCGCTGGCCGTGGTCGCTGCAGGCGTGGCTTTGTATGTGAAAAAAGCCAATGCCGCGCTCAACCGCCCAGCCAAGCCGCTGCTGGCACGCAAGTGGTTGGTGGGCGCCGTGCTGCTGGCCATTTTGGCCACGCTCAACCTCATCATCGCGGGCCAGCCCTGGGGTGTGGTCTATGGCTTTGGCCTGTGGGCCGCCAAGGTGGCCAATGCCACGGGCGCTGTCGATCTGGCCAACAACTGGTTCTGGAGCCAGCCCGGCAACGCCGCTCGCCTGCACGAAACCGTGCTGCTGGATGTGACCAGCATTACCAATATCGGCATTTTGGGTGGCGCGCTGTGGATTGCGGCTGGCAAGACCACGGCTGCCAAGGCCTTGACTGGCACGCAGTGGATCGTCGCGTTGGTCGCGGGCCTGGTGCTGGGTTACAGCTCGCGCCTGGCCTTTGGCTGCAATGTGGGCGCCATGCTCTCGGGCATCTCCACAGGCTCCATCCATGGCTGGATCTGGGTGCCGCTGGCCTTCGCGGGCACCATCTTTGGCCTGCGCATTCGCCGCCACTTTGGCTTCTGAGCAAGGGAATTGCAATGACTACACAAACTACCTTGCGCGCTGTGTTCTGGACCGCGCTTGTCGTTTTTCTGGCCTGGGATTTTCACAGCTCGCCCGCCATTGATCTGCGCTTTGAAGCGCCGCTGATCGCTGCAGGCTCCGGCCAGGCGGCTCAGGGCGGGCATTGCTCCATGCCGGCCGGCAAATAAGAAGCAAGCAACCCATTCACGTTCACCCATCAAAAAAAGCGGCAAGCTCCATCAGGGCTTGCCGCTTTTTCATGTCTGGGCATCCACCACCTGATCGGGCTGGGCCTCCACATTCAGCCCTGCCGCTTCCCAAGCCGTGAGACCGCCCACCAAGGGGCGCACATTGGTGAATCCCGCCCGCTGCAACTGCCGCGCCACGCGTGCTGCAGATATTTCATTGGGGCAGTCGCAATACACCACCAGCCCATGCTGGTGCTGCTCGCGCGGCAGCAAGCGGTCATAGGCGGGCTTGCCCTTTTCGGGACGCTGGGCCCAGGAGTACGCTCCCGGAATATGGCCCATGCCATAGAGCATGGGCTCGCGCACATCAATCACCGTCGGGTGTATGCCTTGCGCGTTCAGGCCCGCGAGCTCCTGCACGGAAATGCGCGGCATCTTCAGCGAGCGCACCACGCGCTGGCGCTGCCACCACTTGCGGGCGACAAACACCACAAAGGCAATCGAGATCAGCAGCAGCCCCCACTTGCCCAGCGCAGTCAGCACATCCAGCAAGTCCTGCACCGTGGAGGAAAACAGCGAGCCCAGAAAGACAGCCGAGCCTACCCAGATCAGCGCGCCCACGGTGTCAAACAAGACAAAGGTGCGCAGCGGCGTGCCAACCACGCCAGCCAGAGCGCTGGCAATGGATGCAAAGCCTGGCACAAACTTGGCCACCAGCAAGGACTTGGCACCCCAGCGGCCATAGACGGATTCGGTCTGGCGAATGCAGGCGTCTGGCGAGAGAGAAATGCGGCAGATGCGGCCCAGTACCCGGTGCCCATAAGTCTTGCCCGCGTGATACCAGAAAACATCGGCAATCAGGGCTGCCGTGACCGCAATGGCGGTCAGCCAAAGCAGCCGCGCCAGGCTGCCTCCCTCCAGCGCACCCGTCACCACCAGCACCGGATAGGCGGGAATAGGGGCCCCCAACTGCTCAATCAGCACATTGAGAAACACGATGCCAAAGCCATGCTCTCGAATCAGATCCACCAACCAGCCCATATGTCTTGCCCCTTGTCCTGCACCCGGATGGGTTCCGATGCTAGCGAGCACAAAACATCCTCGAAAGGCAGAGGTTGTTGTGCTGCAAACCGAGGCAGACAAAAGCAGCTTGAACTGAGACAGACGGCTTCATGCACGACAACATAGCCTACTGCTGGCCCATAAAAAAAG